>NZ_KE384547.1:1608230-2326853 GCF_000426625.1 Psychrilyobacter atlanticus DSM 19335
AGAAGACTCCTACTACCGTTCCATTAAATTTGGAATTGAAAATCAGTGTAAAAAAAGAGGGTTTGATATAGTGAAATCATACTACCCTGATATAGATGATTCCACCACTAAAAAATTGCACAGAGTAGATGGAATTATTGCAGTTGGATGGTTTACCCCAGCAGAGATCAAAGAATTAAATTTAATTTCAAAAAATATTATATTTGTCGATTCTTGTCCTGATGAAGAGAAGTTTGATTCAGTAGTAGTGGATTTGCGTAAAATTGTAGAAAATGTAATAAATTATTTTATTAAAATTGGATATAATAGGATTGGATTTATTGGGGGACAAGATACAGCCTATGATGGCACCATTAATATGGACTCTAGGGAAAGTACTTTTAGAGAATATGGAAAGTTTAAAGGTGTAATCTCTGAAAAAGATATATATATTGGAAGTTTTACTACTCTTGATGGGTATAATTTGGCATCTAAGATTATCCAAGAAAAAAATATTCCTGAAGCTTTGTTTATCGCAAATGATTCTATGGCAATTGGAGCATTAAAAGCTTTCAATGAAAATGCCATCAATATTCCAAATGATCTGTCTATTATCAGTGTAAACGATATTCCAAATGCTAAATTTACTTTCCCTTCCCTTTCAACTGTCAGAATTCATTCTGAATTTATGGGGATTGAAGCTGTAGAACTTATGTTTCAAAAATTAGAGATGAATAGAGAGATTCCTTTAAAAATATTAGTTCCGACTAAATTAATTTTAAGAAACAGCTCTAAATAAATCAGTAACGTGACGTTACATCTAGACAGACACAATCTAGATTTTAGTAATGCCCTTTGCGGGTATAATTTTCTAGATCATAATAAAAACCAGACTCTGTATCTACAAAGTCTGGTTTTTTATTTACACTCTATATCTTCTATCTAACTCCCCTTCATCTATTTCATCTTTAGAGAACGGTACAAAAATCATATTGTATTTAAATTCTTTTGCATCTAATCTATGAATTGGAAGCTGCTCCTGCCCACAACTGTTACTTCCTAAACCATTTTGAGCATAGTCTAAGTTGAGAGTTATAAAATCCCTTTTTTTCAACTTATTTGAATGAGTTGCACTCTCTAAATCTTCCATTGTATAAAAATGTGCTGAAAAATCTATACTCCTATCTGATTTAACAAAAAATCCATCTCCCTTTTGAGTGGTAAAGGCAGCCCAATTTGTATCTGTCCTGTTTCCATTTTCTTGAGGATATACGTAGTTAGTAAACAATTCGTCTACAGTTTTTCTATATACCCCAAATTGATTGGCAAGTTTAGAATCACTATATGACTCTCCCTCTCCCCTTCCATACCAAGATACATTCTCATAACTTTTATTTATACCTAACTGTAATCCTAACTTAGGAATCATTGTTGGGAATTCATTTTTAGGTATTCCGTCAAGACCTATCTCCAAAATACCTGTATTATATATCCTGTATCTATAATTAATATCATATCCATATTCAAATACTGGAGGCGCTACCCTAGCTGTCATCCTTAATTCTATATATTCATTCCTAACTTCTGTCTCTATACTCCTAACTGATTCCTGCATCTGTTTGAAGTAATTCTTTGTCCAAATTTCCTTGATATACATATCGTTGTCTATAGGGGCTCTCCACATATTGAAAAATGGCGCTTTTTCTATGACTTCTCTCCCCTTTAATTTATAATTTAGAAGTTTTCCCCTTACCTTACAAAATTTAGCTTGAAAGTCTTCCCCTTGAACTAAAAGTTCAAACTCATTTTCAGTAATTTCAAATCTGATATCTTTCTTTGTTTTTTTTGAATATTCTCCTTCTAATTTAAAAGGTAACAGTAACTGTTCCCTTGTCAATTCATGCCCACCTACAGCCCAAGAAGAAGTTTTTTTAGTCACTATAGAAAAATTTAGATAATAGTCTGTATTGACTAAATTTATATCTATATATGTAATAGGAACCTTTACTATCCCCTCCATCCCCGGAGAGATGCCATCTATATCTGCTACTCCACTCTTTAAAAGAGTTTCACCGGCTACCACTTCCCACTTTAATTCTAAGTGATCCAACGATATAAAGTCATACATATTCCTTACTTTTACCTCTCCTAGTTCTAAGTTTTCCTCACTTATTTTTACAGGTTCTATAACTTTTTTATATTCAATTAAACCTGGAGAAGGTTTTTGGTTTGGAAATACAAGGCCGTCTATACAAAAATTTGAGTTATTTGGATAATCTCCATAATCTCCTCCATATAGATAGTAAGTATCTCCATTTTCATCTACCGCTTCTATTCCATGATCTATCCATTCCCAGACAAATCCACCTTGAATTGATTTATACTTATAAAATATATCCTGATATTCTTTTAGACCTCCAGGACCATTTCCCATAGCATGAGCATACTCACAGATAACTCTAGGCTTTGGATGTGGATCTTTCCCATATTCATCCATCTTATGAACTCTAGAATACATGGTAGAAATTATATCCACTACCTCTCCTTCCCTATCTTCCTCATAATGAATGAGTCTCGTGTCATCTAACTCCCTGCACCTTGCCACCATAGCTTTCATATTGTCTCCAAATCCTGATTCATTTCCCATAGACCAAAATATTATAGACGCATGATTTTTTTCCCTGTGAAACGCCCTTTCGATCCTTTCAACGTATGCATCTTTCCAAGTAGGATCTGTAGTTAATCTCGATAGATCTTTTACCCACATAAATCCATGAGATTCCAAGTCTGTTTCAGCCATTACATATAGACCTAATTCATCACAGAGGTCGTAAAAATATGGATCATTTGGATAGTGGGCAGTTCTAACTGCATTTATATTATGCTGTTTCATGAGAAGGAGATCTTTTTTTATCCTCTCTCTAGATACTGTCCTTCCAGTTTTAGGATCATGATCATGTCTGTTTACACCTTTTAACATGAAATATTCACCATTTAAATAAAAATTTCCATCTTTTAATTCAATTTTTCTAAAACCGACTCTTTGGGGTACAACTTTTTCTGTCCCCTCAAATCTAAGAGTTATTAATAAATTATATAAATTAGGAGTTTCAGCTGTCCATTTTAATGGTTTTTTTATGTCCATTAGATTTTTTAATGATCCCTCTTTACCTAACATCGTAGTTTTTTTATCTGCTGCTATAACTTTATTTTTTTCATCTAACAATGTATATTCTATTTCTACTTCTACAGCTTCCATTAGGTTTTTTAATTCTAAATTTATTTCTAATTTAGCATCCTCATATTTTGAATCTAAATGAGTTTTGACAAAGAGATCATGGATAGAGATTTTATCTCTAGATACAATAAAAATATCTCTAAATATTCCTGATAGCCACCACATATCCTGATCCTCTATATAGGAAGCATCTGACCACTGTAAAACTTTAACAACAATTTTATTCATTCCCTCTCTAACGTAATCTGTAATATCAAATTCAGCAGTCAGCCTGCTTCCCTTGCTCATTCCTACTTCTTTACCATTTATATATAGATAAAAAATAGAATCTACTCCATCAAATCTAATAATATTTTGTTTTTCTACCTCATCTTTACTCAGATAAAATTCTCTTATATAGATCCCTGTTGGATTTTCACTAGGTACATAGGGAGCATTTACAGTAAAGGGATAACCCTCATCTGTATATTGCATCTGACCATAACCTTTTAATTGCCAGCAGCTAGGAACTTCTATATCATCTAATTTACTACTATCAAATTCCTCTGTATAAAAATTTGAAGGTACGAATTTTGGATTTTCATAATATGAAAATTTCCATATACCATTTAATAATTTAAACCCCTCTGATCTGCCCCTCATAGATCTAAGTGCAGCCTCTCTATTTCCATAAGTATAAAAATCAGCTCGAGCCTCCATCCTATTTTTATGCAAAAGATTTTGATTTTCCCAATCTAACATATATCCCCCTCCTCAAGTAAAAATTTTAGTAAATATTTTACATTATTGTATTTTATGTTTCCTTCATTGTCAAGTTATATATTTAAATAGTAGTTTAAAAAATTATTTTAATTCCTGTTAAAAATAAACAAAAAATCTTAAATCTCCAATTAGTGAGCACTATTTAAAGGGATTGTAATAATTTTTATAAAGTTATTGACATTGAAGTTAATAAGAACTATAATCGAAATATAGGTAAAATTATACTAATTTTTTTACTAAAATAAAAAGGGGGAGAAACAAAATGAAAAAAATATTTTATTTAATTGTAGGATTACTTGTTGTATTTTTAACTGGTTGCGGTGGCTCTAAGCCTGTAGAAAATTCAGAAATAACAGGGGAAGTGATCAAGAGCGACATAAAAGCTGAACTAAAAATTTGGTCATGGGACGTAGCAGCACTAGGACTTAAGGATACCATCCCTAGTTTTAATGAAAAGTATCCTAATGTAAAAGTTACTGTAGAGGAAGTAGGGACTGGCGACACATATCAAAAATTAACTATCGGTTTAAATTCTAACACAGGTTTACCCGATATTATGACTATTGAAACTGATGCTTTTATAAAGTATCCACCTAATTTCCCAAATGGATTTTACGATCTTACAAAGGTTACTACTGATTTTAAAAATGACTTCGATCCAAGTAAGTGGCAGCTGGGTATGTATGAAAACAAACTCTATGCGCTTCCATGGGACTCAGCTCCTGCCGGTATATTCTACAGAAGAGATTTTTTTGAAAATGCAGGAATAGACCCAAATAATATAAAAACTTGGGATGATTTTATAGAAGCTGGTAAAAAAGTACAAGCTGCTAATCCAGGGGTTAAGATGATCCCTATCAACTATGCTAAGGGAACCGCTATCCATTCTATGATGGTCAATTCTCTTGGATCTGGAAGTTTTAACAACGAGGGACAGATCACTGTGGCAGATAAAAGTAATATAAAAGCTTTAAAAATGCAGAAAAAATTTATCGATGAAGGTATTTCATATAATGCTGACTCTTGGAATACTTTAGTTATCGCTACTAAAAATAACGAAGTAGCTACTGTCTTATATGGTGGATGGTGGGGGGGAACTCTAAAAGACCAGATGCCAGAACAAAATGGTAAATGGGGAATTATTCCCATCCCTAATTTTGAAAAGGGTGGTAAAAGAGTAAGTTATGCAGGTGGAGCGTCTT
This sequence comes from Psychrilyobacter atlanticus DSM 19335, assembly GCF_000426625.1. Classification (NCBI taxonomy): domain Bacteria; kingdom Fusobacteriati; phylum Fusobacteriota; class Fusobacteriia; order Fusobacteriales; family Fusobacteriaceae; genus Psychrilyobacter; species Psychrilyobacter atlanticus. The sequence goes on from NZ_KE384547.1 coordinate 1,613,412, forward strand.
TAGCTATCCCTTCTCAATCTAAAAATGGTGAATTAGCATGGGAATTCATTAAGAATGCTGTCGCTACGAAGGAAAATCAAGTTATGATGTATAAAAAGTATGATCTTTTTCCTTCATATTTACCAGCTTTTGAAGATGAGTATTTTAAAAAAGGGGATCCATATTTTGCAGGTCAAAAAGTATCTGAGCTTTTCGCTGACATGGTTCCTTTGATCAATAAAAAATATGGTACTGAAGATGATTCTGAAGCCAGTGACTATTTATTGGATGCTCAAGCAGCTGTACTCACTGGAAATGCTGACGTTGATAAAGTATTAAAAGGTGCAGCAGAAGCTATAAAAACTGCAACTGGTAGATCTATTGCTAATTAGGAGGATTTCATGGATATAAGTATCATAAGAGAAAAGGAGAGAAGGACTAACCTTCTCTCTAAATTCAAACTAAATAAGAGAACTGCTCCCTATTATTTTATAGCTCCAGCAGTAGCACTCTTTCTATTATTTACCCTGTATCCTTTTTTTAGGACAATCTTATTGAGTTTTTATAGCTATCAAAGAGGCAGTTATGTTTTTTCTGGTATTTCAAATTATCAAAGGCTTTTTTCAGACGCTATTTTCTTTAAGGCTCTTTCAAATACCTTTACATACCTTCTGATACAGGTTCCCCTTATGTCTACGTTATCTTTGATTTTAGCAGTTGCTTTAAACTCAAAGATTATTAAATGGAAATCTCAATTCAGGATTGCATTTTTTCTGCCCTCTGTAACAGAGATGATTGCATATTCCATAATATTTTCACTTTTTTTAAGCGATAAAGGGCTATTAAACTATCTTTTATCTATATTAGGAATAGAGTCTATCCCTTGGTTGATTCATCCTTTTTGGGCCAAAGTATCCATCATGGTGGCTCTTACTTGGAGATGGACTGGGTATAATATGATCATCATGCTTGCTGGTTTACAGGGGATTTCAGATACATTATATGAAGCTGCAGAAATTGACGGTGCTTCAAAATTTCAACAATTTCTCCATATAACGGTCCCTCAAATGAAGCCAATCATCTTATTTTCTATGCTCATGTCTACAATAGGTACTATTAACCTATTCAGCGAACCATTTATCCTTACTAAGGGTGGTCCTAGTAACTCAACTATATCTTTAGGACTTTACCTGTATAATCAAGGATTTATGAATTTAAATTTTGGATATGCATCAGCAATCTCAGTTGTACTTTTAATAATCACAGCTATCATGTCCTTTATACAAATGAAAGCAGGAGGAAAAGATAATGGTGGACTCTAAAAATAAAATAAAAACAATATTAAGTTACAGTATAATTATAATAGGAGTTATTGTTTCACTTTTCCCATTCTATTGGATGTTTATAGGTGCAACTAACTCCTCAGCAGATATATTTTCATTCCCGCCTAAGATGGTTCCTGGGAAAAGTTTTATGAAAAACCTAACTGCCTTAAATGAACAAATTGATCTCCAAAGAGTTATCTTTAATTCATTCTTTGTAGCTATAACATACACTATATTTACCCTGGCCCTTAGTAGTATTACTGGTTATGCCTTTGCAAAATTTGAATTTAAAGGCAGAAATTATTTATTTGGAGCTATCCTTTTAACTATGATGCTCCCGGGACAGGCTACTATGATACCTCTTTTTGATATTATGAAAGCTTTTGGATGGTTAAATTCATATAAAGCTGTTATTATTCCTGGAATTGCCAGTGCCTTCGGTATATTTTTAATGCGTCAGAATATGTTAAAAGTGCCTGATTCACTTATTGAAGCAGCTAGAATAGACGGTTGTGGAGAGTTTGCTATTTTCTATAAGATAGTTCTTCCTACTATGAGACCATCTATTGCAGCACTTGGAATATATATGTTTATGGCTCAATGGGGTAACTTCATGTGGCAACTTATCGTTCTCAATGATTCTAGTATGAAGACTTTACCAGTAGCTCTTTCATCTCTTGTTGGTCTCTCTAGAGTTGATTATGGACAAGTACTTTTAGGAGCTAGTTTATCTACTCTCCCTGTTATTGCAATATTTTTGATCCTTCAAAAACAATTTATATCTGGGATATTAGGTGGAGCATTAAAAGAATAACGAGAAGTTGAACATAATATTTAAAAAATTAAATGGGGGAGAGAAAATGGATAAGAAAAAACAACCGAAAGGTTTATACTTATTAGGATCATTAATGATGTGTTCTAATTTTGGGTATTATGGAAGTAGAATAGTAATGTTATTATTTATGGTAGCAGGAATTGAACATGGTGGATTGGGACTCATGAACGCACAGGGGGCTTCTATTTTAGCAACATATATGGCTCTTGCATATCTTACACCTATGTTAGGTGGGTGGTTAGCAGATAATGTTCTAGGATTTAGAAAGACTACATTGATAGGATTTATATTGTGTACCATAGGATATTTCACAGGATTTGTATATAATAGTATTAATGGTATTTATATAATGACAGGATTAGTAGCATTAGGAGCTGGACTATACAAAGGAAATTTATTAAACCTTCTTGGACTCATGTATGATGAAGATGAAGAAAGTCTGAAAGATGCAGGATTCTCTATAGTATACTCATATATTAATGTAGGTATATTCATAGGAACTTTAGTATGTGGTCTTATAGCTACTAAATGGATGGCTACATTTAATACTGACGGATCGGTAGCGATATATGGTTATAAATATGTATTCTTAACTACATCAATGGTTCTATTATTAGCTACTATATTATTATCGACATTACAGAACTCGTGCCTTAATGGAAAGGGGATTAAACCATTAGCAGCGAAGAAAAAGAATGGTGTCAAAGAACCACTTACCGAAGCAGAGAAGAAAAATGTATTAGTTATATGTATCGTATCATTTGTAGCTAGTTTCTTTTGGATTGCATATTATCAAAATGCATTATCAGTAGTATTATATGCTAGAAATCACATACAGTTAACATATGGCGGCTTTGAAATCCCCCTTACATGGATGGATACATTAAATGCGATATTATGTGTAGTATTAGCTGGAGTATTTGCTAAGTTTTGGCAATGGAAGGCAACTACCAAGAATGGAGATTTTAATATGGCTACTAAGATAACTATAGGTTTCGTATTATTAGCTTCAGCATTCGCATTGATGGCTGTATCCATGCTTCAAACTATTGGAGGAGGAAAAGCTTCTATATTATGGTTGATCGGATTTATAGTATTAATGACAATGGGTGAATTATCATTCTCACCAATAGCGTATTCTATGGTAGACAAATTAGCTCCGTCTAGACTTAAAGGATTGATGATGTCTGTGTTTTTCTTATCAGTAATGGTCGCGAGTAAGTTAAGTGGATATGTTCAATTATTCGTTGAAAAAATGGGGGCATTAGAGGCATTTATTTCTATAGTAATATATCTATTAGTTATTGCAGGAATACTGTTCTCATTTAATAAGAAGTTAGAACAGTTAGAAAAAGAAGGTAAAGCTAAACCATTAAATATATAACTAGGTTTGTACAAAAACAAATAAGGAATGCCTATCTATGAATAGATTAAATGAATTCTCAGAAAAAATTGATCAAGGAACCCTTGATGTCGCTGCCGCCAAGGAAACTAAGTATCTTTTCATAGATATAAAGGTAAAATAAAAGGAATAGAAAGATTTTGGAGTTTAATTTACTTATATCAATATCACAATAAACTTATAATAGGGTATACTCTATTATAAAATAAAGATCCAAAATAACTTTCAAAAGGAGGAAAGATAATGGAAAAAAACAAAAAACATATAATAGCAGACCTTACCCTTGTTATTGTAGCTATCATATGGGGTTCAGGATTTACTGCTTCTAAGATGGCACTGGACAGCGGACTGGGACCATTTTATATGATGGCATTCAGATTCTTGATTGCAGCAGTTATTATGGGGATTGTTTTCTATAAAAGGATAAAGAACATTGAAAAAAAAGATCTTATAGCGGGATCTATTGTTGGTTTTTTCCTCTTCTTTGCTTTTGCCACCCAAACAGTGGGACTGCAGTTTACAACAGCTTCTAAAAATGCATTTTTAACAGGTACCAATGTCGTTATGGTTCCATTTATCTTTTGGGGAATAACAAAAATAAAACCCGATATGTGGTCACTCCTTGCAGCTGTAATGTGTTTCTTAGGTATAGGATTCCTATCTTTTGATGGAAACTTCGCCCTTGGGTTTGGAGACACTTTGTCTCTTATCTGTGCCGTTGGTTTTGCCTGCCATATCAGTTTGACTGGGTATTACAGCAAAAAAGTAGATACAACATTACTCACACTTATACAGATGGCTGTCGCTGCTATCCTATCCTTTGTGTCTGGTTTCTTCTTTGAAACTCTTCCTACAGAGGTTGGGTCTACGGGTATTTTAGCTGTAGTTTATCTTGGGATTTTTAGTACTATGATTGCTTTTTTCCTTCAGACTACAGCACAAAAACATACCACTGCTTCTAGAACTGCTATTATCTTATCTACAGAGGCACTCTTTGGGACACTTTTTTCCATAATGCTTCTAGGAGAAATTCTTACATTTAAGATGATTATAGGAGGAGCTGCTATCTTTATGGCTATTATCACTGCTGAAACCAAGTGGGAATTTTTGAGAAAAAAGCAGCGTGACGTTGCATCCAGTTAATAAAATAGAATTAGAGTTCTTATTCATTAAAAATTTGTAACACTAAAAAAAGCTAACCATGGAAATTCCATAGTTAGCTTTTTTTTTAATCTTCTGTATTTTCATCTTCCTGATCAATTACAGGAGCAACATGATTTTTATATTCTTCTAAAGCCTCATCTAAATATTCAGCTAATTCCTCTCTCCCTTTATGAGAAAGTGCAGAATAGAACAATACATCACTATTTTTAAATTCTATCTTCTTTTTAATATCTTTTAACTGCTTAAATTTTTCATTATTAGACATCTTATCTACTTTAGTAAAGATGATCTTATATGGTACGTTATAATAATCTAACCATTCTAACATATCAAGGTCTTCTCCACTTGGAACTCTTCTAATATCTAGTAATACAAATACTAATTTATTTCTTTTAGAAGCTAGGTATCTCTCCATAGTATTTCCCCAAGCTTCTTTTATAGCTTTTGGAACTTTGGCAAATCCATATCCAGGGAGGTCTACTAAATAAGTTTCATCATTTATGATGAAGTAGTTTATCAGTTGAGTTCTTCCTGGTGTTTTTGATGTTCTAGCCATTTTTTTTCTATTTGTTAAACTGTTTATTAGAGATGATTTCCCTACATTTGATCTACCTACAAAGGCAAACTCTAAATTATTTATTGGTTCTGGATAATCAGCTTCAAATACTGCCGATTTTACAAAATCAGATTTTTTTATTTCCATTTTTTATTCTCCTCTATCCAATTTGGTTGAAACTATAAAAATCAAACTTTTTATAGATCTAACCAATATTGAATTCTTCAATCCTAATTTTCAATTATTTAATATAATTTACTGTATTTTCTTTTCTTGCATGGGGCTTTGGAGTTCCTTCTAACGACGAATAACCTAAAGTTACCGCATATTGAACTTCGTACCCTTCAGGAATTCCCATTTCTTCATTTCTTTTTTCTTTCTCTTCACCTTTGAAATATTCAACTACCAATCCTATCCAACAAGTTGAAACTCCCAATGATTCAGCAGCTAAAAGCATATTTTGTGTAGCAGCACCTAAGTCTGCCTTCATAGAATAAGCTCCCTCTTTTTTTCCAGCTACTACTATTACTGTAGGAGCTTCGTATAAGATATGAAAACTTTCATTTCTTGCCATTCTTCTAAATAGTGGTGTTTCACAATCTTTTAATGCTTCCTTTGTTCCTACACTTATTTGATCTATTGTCTCTTTATTTTGTAATACAGTAAAATGCCATGGTTGAGCATTGTGTCCACTAGGAGCATAAAGCCCTGCTTCGATAATTGCTTCAATTTTTTCCTGCTCTATCTGCATCTCCTTATATTTTCTAATAGACCTACGTTTTTTTATATTTTCTAATACTGTGTTCATATTTCTCCTTTTTATCTTTCAAATGCTATTTTTTTGACATCTTCATAAGTTTTTGCAAAATGAATAGTCATATCTTTTTTCACTTCTCTAGGCAATTCATCTACATCAGACTCATTGTCTAATGGTAATATTACCTCGTGAATTCCAATTCTATGTGCTCCGATTACCTTTTCCTTGATTCCTCCTACTGGTAATACCTCTCCAGTAATTGTAATCTCTCCGGTCATGGCAATATCCTGTCTTATCTTTTTCTTTGTCAATACTGAGATTAAAGCTGTAGTAATAGTCACACCTGCAGATGGACCATCTTTTGGTACAGCACCCTCTGGAAAGTGAAGATGTACATCTGTATTTTCATTGAATTTTTCATCTATTTTTAATTCTTCAGCAACCGATCTAACATAAGAATAAGCCACATGTGCTGACTCCTTCATTACATCTCCTAATTTTCCAGTTAATAAGATCTTACCCTTACCTTTCATAGAAACTGATTGTACCTCTAGTGTAGTTCCTCCGACACTTGTCCATGCCAATCCAGTTACTACACCTAATTTAGGCTCTTTTTCCTTGATCTTATCAGGTCTGTATTTCACCTTTCCAAGATATGTTTCCAGATTTTTTACTGTTACAGTTATTTTTTTCCTATTTTTTTCTAAGACTAACTTAGCTAATTTTCTATATAGGCTGTGTATCTCTCTCTTTAAATTTCTTACACCAGCTTCCCTAGTATATTCATTTATAATTCTTAGGAGTGCTTCATCAGATACTTTAACATCTATTTCAGATAATCCATTATCTACCTTAGCTTCATCTAATAGATATTTTTTAGCTATATGCATCTTTTCAAATTCAGTGTATGAATTTAAACCGATAATCTCCATTCTGTCTCTAAGGGGTCCTGGGATACCTCTCAAATCATTTGCTGTAGCTATAAAGAATACATTGGAAAGATCAAATGGTATGTCTAGATAGTGATCTTCAAAGTTCTTGTTTTGTTCCGGGTCAAGAACCTCTAACATTGCAGAACTAGGATCTCCCTTAGCATCGCTAGACATCTTATCAATCTCATCTAATAATATAAGTGGGTTTTTAGTTTTAGCCTGTTTCATAGCTTTTATTAATTTCCCTGGCATAGAACCAATATAAGTTCTTCTATGTCCTCTAATCTCTGATTCATCTCTTACTCCACCTAAAGAAATTCTTGAAAAATTTCTTCCCATAGCATCTGCTACAGATTTAGCCAGTGAAGTTTTACCTACACCTGGAGGTCCCACTAAACAAAGGATTGTACCCTTCATATTTGGATTTAATTTTTTAACTGCTAAATACTCTAAGATCCTTTCTTTTATCTCTTTTAACCCATAGTGATCTTCTTCTAACTTATCATGAGCTTTTTTTATATCTAAGATATCCTTTGTTTTCTTGCTCCAAGGCAGGTCTAATACTGTTTCTACATAGTTACGTACTACACTAGCTTCAGCTGAAAATGCCGGCATCTTAGATAATTTAGAGATCTCTTTTTCTACTTTTTTCTTTACTTCTTTTGGAAGTTTCTTGCTCTTTATTAATTTTTTTAATTCTAAGATATCATCGTCATCAGACTGATCTTCTCCTAGTTCTTCCTTTATAGCACTTAATTTTTCCTTCAAGAAATACGCTCTTTGAGCTGAATTCATCTTTTCTTTTACTTTATTTTCTATTTTTTTCTCTAAGTTTAAGATCTCTAATTCTTTCTTTAAGATCTCTATTAGTTTATAACCTCTTTCCTCTAAATTAAATATCTCTAAAAGTTTTTGTTTTTCTTCAGATGTAATATTTAAATTTCCACTTATTAGGTCAAACTTTTTGTCTGTATCTTTCATAGATTTTATACTAACTAAAAGATCTGGTAGGATCTTACCACTTAATTTAGCATATCTTTCAAATGATTTTAATACCCTTCTAACTATAGCTTCTCCTACATTTTCGGATAATTCCTCTGTCTCAACAGCTGTAGATTCAGCGTAGATTACTCCATCAGTTTCCTCTATATCACCTAAAATAATTCTATGAGAAGCTTCTACCAATACTTTTACCGTATTATTCGGCATCTTTACTGTCTGTAGAATAGTAGCTTCTACCCCTATTTTATGTATATCATCTGTGTAATTTGGTTCTTCCACTAAAAAGTCTTTTTGCATACACAGGATTAGTTTACTGTCCTCAGCCAGTGATTTTTCCAATGTATTAACACTTTTTTCTCTTCCTATATAAAGAGGCATTATAGCTCCCGGAAAAACCACTAGATCTCTAGTAGGTATAAATGTAATCTTTGTCATCGTTTTCCCTCCCGATCATTATTTTAATTTTTTAGTTTTTTCTATTATCAGTGCTTTGCTATTATCCATCACTGATTCCTCTGTTATTCTTACTTTTTCTACAGCAGGATTAGACGGGATCTCATACATTAGATCTAACATTGCACTTTCCATAAGTGCACGTAGTCCTCTGGCTCCTATCTTTCTTTTTAGAGCTAACTCTGCCATTTTTCTAAGGGCACTTTCTTCAAATTCTAATTCTACATTTTCTAATTCAAAGAATGTTTTATATTGTTTTACCAATGCATTCTTAGGTTCAGTCAATATTTTCATCAAAGCTTCTTCATCTAAGTTAGCTAGAGTAGTAATTACTGGGAATCTACCTATAAGTTCAGGAATTATACCTTGTCTTACTAGATCTTCTGGTAAAACCCTCATGAAAGCTTCTCCTTCAGATTCATTCTTTTCATTTATTACAGTAGCTCCAAATCCCATAACTTTTTTATTTGATCTAGATTTGATTACCTTCTCTAGACCTTCAAAAGCTCCTCCTACAATAAATAGGATGTTCTTTGTATTTATCTTTACTAATTCTTGGTTTGGATGCTTTCTTCCACCTTGAGGAGGTACCTGTGCTTCAGTTCCCTCTACGATTTTAAGAAGTGCCTGCTGTACTCCTTCTCCTGATACATCACGAGTTATAGAGGTATTTTCTGATTTTCTAGCTACTTTATCTAGCTCATCTATATAGATTATTCCTCTCTCGGCCGCTTCTACATCATAGTCAGCTGCCTGTAACAATCTTACCAATACATTCTCTACGTCATCTCCTACATACCCTGCTTCTGTAAGGGTAGTTGCATCTGCTATAGCAAATGGTACATGAAGAGTTTTAGCCAAAGTTTCAGCTAAAAGAGTCTTACCTGTTCCTGTAGGACCAATAAGTAAAACATTTGATTTCTGTAATTCTACATCTCCAGTTTTTCCTTTATGTCTGATTCTTTTATAGTGATTATATACCGATACTGCCAATACTTTCTTTGCAGCTTCCTGACCTATTACATAGTCATCTAATTTTGCCTTTATCTCTTTAGGAGTCATCAGAGTAACATCATCAAAGCTGTTATCTTCTACAGATTCTCCCATCTCTATTTGCATATCTTCTATAAGCATCCCACAAGCTTCTATACACTCATCACATATATTTGCATCTGGACCTGTTATTAATTTCGCTACTTCATTTTCTGATTTTCCACAAAATGAACATTTTTGTATTTCTCTTTTCATTCTATCTCTCCCCTTCTGCGAATACTCTGTCAACCAATCCATATTCCATAGCTTCCTCAGCTGTCATAAAATTATCTCTTTCAGTGTCTTTTTTTACTTGCTCTATACTTTTTCCTGTCGTTTCAGATATTATTTTAGAAGTTAATTCTTTCATTCTTTGAATTTCTTTAGCTTGAATTTGGATATCAGTAGCTTGACCTTGAGCTCCTCCTAATGGTTGATGGATCATTACTCTAGCATTTGGCAGTGCAAATCTTTTACCTTTTGCTCCTGCTGTTAGTAAAAGTGCTCCCATAGATGCAGCTTGACCTATACACACAGTTTGTACATCTGGTCTGATATACTTCATAGTATCGTATATTGCCATTCCTGAAGTTATAACTCCTCCTGGGCTGTTAATGTACATAATTATATCTTTTTCCGGGGCATCTGCCTCTAAAAATAATAATTGTGCCACTATTGAGTTAGCTACTAGATCGTTTATCTCTGTTCCTAAAAAGATTATTCTATCCTTTAATAATCTCGAATATATGTCGTAGGCTCTTTCACCTTTTCCGTTATTTTCAATAACTGTTGGATTATACATAAATTTTTACCTCCAAATGTTTTTTTATTTATCATATAAATTATCAAATAACATTTAATAATTTATACAATAAACCCACTCCCTTTAAATTTATATAACTTATAAAAATGGTGGTCTATATATATAGCTTAAGGGACAAATAAAATTTGTCCCAAAAGTCTATACACTTAATTTAATTATTTAGCTTGTGCTTGAATGAATTCAACAGTTTTTTGCATAGTAGCATCTACTTTTAAGTTCATTGTGAAGTTCTCTAAGTTGTTTGCTTTAGTTAATTCTTCCTTTAACTTGTCTGCATCCATCTTGTACATAGAAGCAACTTCAACTAATTTAGCTTCTAACTCTTCTTCAGTTAATTCGATCTTTTCGATCTTTGCGATCTCATCTAAGATAAGGTCTAATTTGATCTTTTCAATTGCCATAGGTCTAACTTGCTCGTTTAATTGCTCCATTGTAGATCCTGACATTTGTAAGTACATCTCTAAGTTCATTCCTTGAGATTTTAATTGGTTTTCCATCTCAGAAATTCTTCCTTTGATCTCTCTAGCTACCATAGATAAAGGTAAAGTCATTTCAGTGTTAGCTAAAACTTGGTTTAATAAAGTTTGTCTATATTCTCCCTCTACTCTAGCTTCTTCTCTGTTTTTGATCTCTTCAGTTTTCTTAGTTTTTAAATCTTCTACAGATTCAAATCCTGCTTCCTTTGCGAATTCTTCATTTAATTCAGGTGTAGCAGTTACTTTTATTGCGTTTATTTTAACTTTGAAAGTTGCTTCCTTTCCAGCTAAGTGTTCTGCATTATATTCAGTTGGGAAAGTTACTACTATTTCTCCCTCTTGACCTTTTTCATATCCTACTAATTGCTCTTCAAATGTATCTATGAAAGATTTAGTTCCTAATTTTAACATGTGTGATTCAGACTTTCCACCTTCGAAAGCTACTCCATCAACAAATCCTTCAAATGCAAGATCTAAAGTGTCGTTGATTTCAGCTTTGTGACCTTCAGCAGCATCTTCTAAGTTAGCCTTAGCAGATACCATCATTTCGATCTCTTTGTTTACAATTTCATCATTCATTTCGAATGCTTCTTTTGTAGCTTCTAATCCTTTATATTCTCCTAATTTGATCTCAGGGAATACATCTACCATAAATGTAACAGCAAATTTTTCTCCATCTAAGTCTACTTTAGTTGTCTTTATGTAATCTACAGGATTGATTTGTCCATCCTTTAAGATAGCTTCATAATGAGATTTTAAGATAGCGTCAGTAATCTCTTCTTTGATTACACCTTCATAATGAGATTCGATAGCTGATTCAGGTGCATGTCCTTTTCTGAATCCTGGAATTTCAGCATCCTTAGCTATTTTTTTTACAGCGTCTTTCTTAGCAGTAGATACTTCTGCACCTTCTACCTTTAATGTGATTTCAACTACTGAGTTATCTAATTTTTTTACTTCATAATTCATGTTCTTTGTTCCTCCTTGTATGTGATTATATATATTTAAATGCTCTAAGCACTTATTACTTTGTGTGGGTAATTCATAAATCATCTTTACTTATTACACTTTTATTTTTATATCTTTTATTTTAATTTGAATAATTTTATTATTATTATAACAAATTTTTTCTGGATAGTATGCTATTTCATAGATTTTATCCATATAATTATCTTCATCGATCTTATGAGCCAGATTGAATCCTACAGCAGAGTAAAGTTTCCCATTTTTTTCTAAAAAAGTTTTAAAATGTTTATCTTCAACTCCAAATTTTTTCACTCTGACAAATTTTAGATCTCTGTCTATAAATAGTGGATATGGATTAGCTGCTCCAAAGGGTGAAATCTTAGCAAGTTCACCTATAAAGTTATCATCTACCATCTCTAATGGATAGTTATAATCTATCTTTATAATATCTTTTTTGTACTTTTTTGTAGATTCTCCAATACCTTTGGCAATAGCTTTTTCAACTGTTTCCAGTTTATCTTTAGCTACTATGAATCCAGCAGCTAAATCATGCCCTCCAAATCTAATCAAGGTATCAGACATATTATTTAATATATTAAATATATTTATCCCTGCTACACTTCTACAAGACGCCTTTCCAAAGTTATTTTGTAACGAGATAAGGATAACTGGAATGTTGTACCTGACAGAAAGTCTGCTGGCTACAACTCCAATAACACCTGGATGCCAATCATGGGATTTTAAAAATAGATATTTCAAACTATCTTTATCCTCTATCTTCTCCACTTCATCGTTAATCTCATTAAAAATTTTTCTCTCTAAAATACGTCTTTTATTGTTGGATTTTTTCATATCCTCAATAATAGAATAAAGTTCACTGTCATTCCCTTCTAAAAAGAAGTCTGCTCCCGTTCTTGATTTTCCAATCCTTCCCAAGGCATTTAATAACGGTGATACAAAAAAGCTGATATCTGTTGTGCTTATATCTTTAGGTGATAATTTCAAATATCTAAGCAGGGACCTGAGTCCCTTTATCTTAGTATTTTTTAAAGCTATCAACCCATTTTTCACTATAACTCTGTTTTCATCCGTTAAAGGCATTACGTCTGCTATAGTTCCTATCATCACTATGTCCAAATGTTCATATAGAGCTTTTGGATCCATACCTAGTTTTTTATATACAGCACAAGCTACTTTAAAAGCTACTCCAGCACCAGATAGATATTTAAATCTGTAATTTTTACTTAATTTGGGGTTAATTACTAAAAGTTTTTCTTTTTTATCTTTTATTATTTTATGATGATCGGTAATTATAACATCGATACCTAGAGATTTTGCATATTCAAAATCTTCTACTGAATTAATTCCTGTATCTACCGTTATGATTACCTTTCCACTTCTTTCATTGACATAATCTATTGCCTGCCTATTCAGACCATACCCCTCATCCATACGATTTGGAATATAATATGAGGTTTCTATCCCGATAAGATTAAAAACAATAGTCAGATAAACAGAGGCTGTTATACCATCTACATCATAATCGCCATAGATAAATACCTTACTTTTACTATCTTTAGCCCTGATTACCTTTTCTACGACCTCCTCCATCCTTTCAAAATCAAATGGATCTTCTAGATCTTCTACACCTGCATTTAAAAATTTCTGGATATCGTCATCGGAATCAATCCCCCGTGATAGCAGGAGTTTTACCACTTCTGTGGATAAATTATGCTTCTCAACTTTGTCTTTCACCTGGGACTCATCATATGTATTATATTCCCAATACATACCATATCCTCCTAATTGTTAACTTTATCAATTAAGTTAGATATTTTTATCGCTCTAGCCACTGTATCATCTAAAAATACTCTGATTTCAGGTACATATCTAAGGTTAGTTTCTTCCGATACTCTTTTTCTTAAGTATTTTCTGATCTCATTTAACCCTTCTAAAACCATAAGTTCATCTACTTTATTATCTCCAACAGATAAAACACTAAAATATGCATCTGCATATCTTAGGTCTTGAGTAACTTCTATCTTAGTTACCGATACCATCCCTTGAATTTTTGGATTTTTAACTTCCATGAATAAAGCTGTAGATATTATTCTTGTCATTTGTTTTTCGATGCCTAATAATCTTTGTTTTCTCATAATTATTTCACATCTTTTAGTGTTCTTTGGATTTCATCGATCTTGTATGCTTCTACAGTATCTCCCTCTTTAATATCATTAAAGTTCTTGATATTTAATCCACATTCTTGACCTACGATAACTTCTTTAGCATCGTCTTGATATCTCTTTAATGAAGCTAATTCTCCATCGTATACCATTACACCATTTCTAAGAATTCTGATCTTTGAATCAGCATAGATCTTTCCATCTTCTACATAACAACCAGCTATGTTTCCAATTTTAGATACTTTAAATACTTTTTTGATCTCGATTCTTCCTAAGTAAACTTCTTTATATTCAGGGTCTAACATTCCTGATAAAGCTTGCTCTATATCTTCTACAATTTGATAGATGATACTAGAAGTTCTGATCTCTACACCAGCTTTTTCTGCATCTCTCATAGCTTTTGTAGTTGGTCTTACGTTAAATCCTAAGATGATTGCATTAGATGCTTCTGCTAGTCTAATGTCACTTTCAGATATTGCTCCAGATGTAGCTTGGATGATATTTACTGCTACTTCTGATGTAGATAATTTATTTAATGATTCCTTAAGAGCTTGTACAGAACCTTTTGAGTCTGCTCTTATAATAAGGTTTAATTCTTTTAAGTTAATATCATCCATATGTTGAGATAAAACTTCTAAAGAGATATGTTTTTTCTTGTTTTGGTCGTTTAATTTTCTATCTTTTTCTACTTCTTCTACGATTCTTCTAGCATGTTGTTCATTTTGAACTACATACATTACATCTCCAGCTTCTGGAACTGTATTGAATCCTATAACTTCAGCTGGTTGAGAAAGTGAAGCAACTTCTGTTTTTTCACCTTTATCGTTAAGTAATGCTCTTACTTTTCCATAAGATTCTCCCGCTACGATTATATCTCCAACTTTAAGAGTTCCTTCCTGTACTAAAACGTCAGCAATTGGTCCTACTTTTGGATCTAATCTAGATTCCATAACTACACCTTTTGCTCTTTTCTTTGGATTACCTTTTAATTCTAACATCTCTGCTGTAATTAATATAGTATCTAAGATTCCTTCTAGGTTTTGTTTGAATTTAGCAGAAATTTCGATGAATTCTACATCTCCACCCCACTCAACTGGTACTAATCCATGTTCCATTAATTCATTTTTAACTCTAGATGGATCTGCTCCGTCTTTATCTATCTTATTTACTGCAATTATGATAGGTACATTAGCTGATTTTGCATGGGCTACAGCTTCTACAGTTTGAGGCATTACACCATCGTCTGCTGCTACTACTAAGATAGCTATATCTGTAACTTGTGCTCCTCTTGCTCTCATTTCTGTAAACGCCTCATGTCCTGGAGTATCTACGAAAGATATTTTTTTACCGTCTTTTACTATTTGGTAAGCACCGATCTTTTGAGTGATTCCACCAGCTTCTCCATCTGCTACATTAGCTTCTCTGATAGCGTCTAATAATGAAGTTTTTCCATGGTCAACATGTCCCATGATAGTTATGATTGGAGCTCTTTCTACAAGGTCAGTTTCTTTATCTCCAACTTCTAAGTTAAATTTATCTCCAAATGCCATCTCTTCTACTTCTTCTTGCTCTACCATAGCATCATAATCATCAGCTAATTCTTCAGCTAAATCCATATCTATAACACTGTTGATAGTTAACATTTGTCCTTTTAAGAATAACTTTTTGATAAGTTCAGAAACATTTATTCCTAATTTCTCAGCGAAGTTACCTAATGTAATTTCACCTCTTATCTTTATTAATTTTACTCCATCTTCTTCGATAACTTCATCTTCTACTTCTTCTGCTTTATTCATAGTAAATTCGTTTCTTTTACCTTTTTTCTTTTTTTCCTTCTTTTCTTTTACTACTTTTTCTTTCTTTTCTTTTACCTTAGTTGTTTTCTTTTTTTTCTTCTTACTTTTTTTATCTGTTTCTTCTGCAGTTCCTTCATTTGAATTGAAGTAAGCCTCTACCTTAATTACTTCGTCTTCATTTAATCCAGAAACGCTCTTTTTTCCCTCTATACCTAATTCGTTTAATATCTCTAAGAATTCTTTACTTGTTTTATCATATTTTTTTGCTATTTCATGTACTCTCATATATTCCTCCTAGTATCTATTCCGTCATACCACGAGCCACCTTTTTACTTTTGATACCTATCAGATTTACTTCAGGTTTATCAAAAATAGCACCTAACTGTGCCTTCGATCCGTAATGAATGAATTTTATATTGTTTTCTCGTGCTAATCTCATAATTCTTTTATCATTTTTTTCACTGATATCTTCAGCAATTATTAAAAAATGTATTCTTTTTATGTCCTCTGTAACCATGTTAATTCCAAAACTTAAAAATTCAGAACGTTTCATAGTTTCTAATAAACTCAAATAATCTTTCTGAGCTCTTTTTACTGTTATAGCCATCTTGTATAAGTCTTCGTTAGACAGGTTTATTTTTCTATTCTTAGACAATCTTTTTATGCACTCATGGGTTTTACATACATATGTACCCCTTGCCTGCATATTTTGATTTTCATCGAATATATATTGACCATCTATCTCTACAATCCTAAAAAGTTCGCTTTTATCTTTTTTTTCTCTGCATACAAGACATGTTCTAGTAGGAGTATTATTCATTTTCTCCCTCAACTGTTTCCTCTATCTTGTTATCTTCTAAAGAAAGCTCTTTAGATAATTTTACTTCTTCTTCAGCAGCCATTACATCTTCAAGAGTTTTAATATCTACTCTCATTCCTGTTAATTTTGCTGCTAACCTTGCATTTTGACCTGCTTTACCGATTGCAAGAGACAGTTGACTCTTTTCTACTATTACTCTTGCTGTTTCTTCATCGTCTAAGATCTCTACAGATTCTACTTTAGCCGGGCTAAGAGCAGCTTTAACGAATTCTTTTTTATCCTTTTTCCATTCGATGATATCTATCTTCTCACCATTAAGTTCAGTAACTATATTCTTGATTCTAAGTCCTCTTTGACCGATACAAGCTCCTACAGTGTCAATATCTTCATTATCTGAGTATACTGCTACTTTAGCTCTAGATCCTGCTTCTCTTACTACTGATTTTAATTCTATTATTCCCTCTTCTATCTCAGGAACTTCTAATTCAAATAATTTTCTTAAGAAATCATCATGTTTTCTAGAAATTATTATCTTAGGATATTTATTTGTCTTTTCAACTTCAGATACATATACCTTAAGTCTATCTCCAACTCTATATAAATCAGCCGGTGATTGTTCTTGTATAGTTAATACCGCTTCTTTCATATCGAATTCAATATGGATGTTTCTTCTTTCATCTATTCTTCTGATAATACCATTTAACATCTCATGCTCATTTTCTTTAAAGTTATCATATAGATGTTGTCTTTCTGCTTCCCTTACTTTTTGGATAACAATCTGTTTTCCATTTTGGATAGCATTTCTCTTGAACTCTTCACAATTTTCTTCGATTTCTACTACGTCACCGATTTTTGATCTTTTCTTTCCAGGTATCATTTGAGCTTCAGATAACTCTATCTCTAACTCATCATCTTGAACACTTGCTACTACTGTTTTAGGAACAAAAATAATTATTTTTGCTTTCTTTTCATCTATTCTTACTGATAAATTATCGTATTCACCATAATTTTTCTTATATGCTGCAAGGATAGCTTGCTCTATTGTCTCTATTAATTCTTCCTTACTAATTCCTTTTTCTTTTTCTAACTCATCTAAAGCTTCTAAGAAAATTTTAAAATCTTTTTTTGTCACTTTTGACCTCCTACTTATCTCTATTTATCTTTAAATTCAAAAACTATATTAGCTTTTTTTATTTCCTCAAAAGGAATTTCTAAAGTTTTTTCCTCAGTATTTAAATAAACTACAGATCCTTCTATTTTTTCCAATTCCCCAGTCCAGTTTCTTGAATCTTCAAGTTTATGCTTTAGTATAACTTTGATTTTTTCCCCAGCAAATCTTACAAAATCCTTCTCTTTTTTGAGTGGTCTCTCTAAACCTGGCGAAGACACCTCTAAGAAAAATTTATCCTCTATCATCTTATCTACATCTTCTGAAATACTATTGCTCACCTTAGCACATTCATCTAAAGTAATTTCACCATCAATTTTTTCAAGATATATTCTTAAAAACCAATAAGCTCCATCTTGAACATATTCCATATCAACCAATTCTAATTCTATGGGTTTTAATACTGGAATTAGTAATTTTTCTACTCTTTCCAATAGTTTTTCATCCACTTTTTTTGCCATATTTTTCACCTCTCTTTTGTAACAAATAGGGAGAGAACCTCTCAGCTCTCTCCCTCCTTTATTATTTATTTTAATTCTTTCCTAGATTTTAACATAAATAACACAAAATAGCAAGATTTCTTATTCTTTTTCTAGGGACAAACAGGCATAAAAAACGCACAAAATTCTTTATTTTTTTTCATTTTAATTTAATTTTCACTCTATTTTTAGCGTTTTTTAACTTTTTTAATATAGTGTGCTTTTTACAGACTTTTTCTACCCTTTCTGCATTATGTGAAAAAATGAATTAGTTTTTTAGTATTGACATATTAAAATTATAGTATATACTTCTAATAAGAAAGTTGTTTATTTTACTATTCTAAAAGGTGTGTCTCAAATTTTAGTATTGACATATTATAAAAATAGTATATAATATAATGATAATTTCAATAAATTTTATTTTATCATTTAAAAAAATTAAGGATGTGATATTTATGAGTAAGGAAGAAAACAGAGGCCAGTGGGGTTCTCGTTCAGGGTTTATTCTTGCCGCTATAGGTTCGGCAATCGGTTTAGGAAACATCTGGAGATTTCCATATGTCGCTGCAAGTAATGGTGGAGGAGCATTTTTAATCCCTTACCTGGTTGCACTATTTACAGCAGGTATACCATTATTAATATTAGAATTTGCCATGGGACACAAGATACGTTCTAGTGCTCCTGGAGTATTTGCAAAGTTAAACAAAAAATATGAAGCTATTGGATGGTTTCAAACACTTATTGCATTTTTTATAACTACATATTATGTTGTTATTATCGCTTGGTCATTCAGTTACCTTTTCTTCGCTTTTACAGGAGCATGGGGAACAGATCCAAAAGCATTTTTATTCGGTGAGTATTTAAAATTAGGAGATGCCCCTAGTACTTTAGGTAACTTAGGTGCCAGTTTAGGAGGATTAAATCTTAAGGTTGCACTCCCACTATTACTAGTATGGGGAGTAAACTACAGTGTTCTTAGAATGGGTGTAAAAAATGGATTGGAAAAAGCAAATAAGATCTTTATGCCACTTTTAATTATGGCGTTATTCGTTATCGTAATCAGAGGAGTTACTCTCCCTGGTGCTATGGATGGTCTGGATTATTTCTTCAGCCCTGATTTTTCTAAATTAACTGACCCACAAGTATGGTTAGCTGCATACGGACAAATCTTTTTCTCACTTAGTATTTGTTTTGCTATCATGTATGCTTATGCGAGTTATTTACCTAAGAAATCAGATATTGTTAACAATGCATTTATGACTGGATTAGGAAACTGTAGTTTCAGTTTAATCTCTGGTATCGGAGTATTCTCTATCTTAGGATTTATGGCTCATACTCAAGGTGTCAGCGTAGCTGAAGTTTCAACTGCTGGTGTAGGACTAGCATTTATTGTATTCCCAGAAGCTATAAATCAATTACCAGGGATGAATGGATTAATCGGTGGAATCTTCTTCGTTACACTTATCTTTGCAGGATTATCATCATCTATGTCTATCATGGAAGCTGTAGTAGCCGCTATCTCTGATAAGTTTAAATTAACTAGAGTACAAGCTTTAAATAGATTTGCACTTACTTCTGGAATCTTATCACTATTAGTTGCGACTAATGGTGGATTATATGTATTAGATATCGTAGACTATGCAACTAATCAATATGGAATTGTTATTGCTGGTATATTAGAATTAGTTATCTTAGGTTGGTTCTTCAACCTTGAGAGTGTTAGAACTTATGTAAATGAATTATCTGATTTCAGAGTTGGAAAATGGTGGATTTGGGCAATCAAAGGAACTTCTGTTCTTCTAGTAATTATCTTAGCTCTTAAGATAAAAGGTGAAATTGCCGCTCCATACGAAGGTTATTCTTGGACTGCATTGGGAGTATACGGATTAGGAGTTATGCTTATCATAACAGCTGGATCATTTATCCTGGCAAAGAGAAAAGGTTCTCAGGAATTTGAAGATAAAATATACAATGAGCCTATGAACAACGAGCTTGAGTTGGATCTAGATTTAGACTAATAGGAACATTATTTAAATAATAATTAGGAGGTATTTATATGAGTACTGGAGCTATCATCGTTGCTGTTTGCAGCATAACTCTTCTTTGGGGTGGATTTGCTACTTGTTTAAGAATAGCAATGAGAGACGAAAATAAATAAAAGTAAGTAAAAACAGAATAAAATGAATTAAAACCTGTAAATTAGACATTAGTGTCAAAGTTTACAGGTTTTTTCTATACTGAAAATAAAAATTAAATAAATTAATTTTTTACCGAACTATCCCCACCTTTTTTCATCTCCTCAAAAGGAATTTTTACGCCTATATTGTATAATTAGTTGTAACAAAAAAAACATAGAAAATCCTTGGCATGAGAACTTCTATTATATTTTATATTAAAAAAAGGATGTGATATTTATGAGTAAGGAAGAAAACAGAGGTGAATGGGGATCCCGTTCAGGGTTTATCCTAGCCGCTATCGGTTCAGCTATCGGATTAGGTAATATCTGGAGATTTCCATATGTAGCTGCTAGTAATGGTGGAGGTGCATTTTTAATACCTTATCTAATTGCACTATTTACAGCAGGTATCCCGCTATTGATCTTAGAATTTGCCATGGGACACAAGATACGTTCTAGTGCTCCTGGAGTTTTTGCAAAATTGAACAAAAAATATGAGGCTATTGGATGGTTTCAAACACTTATTGCATTTTTTATAACTACATATTATGTTGTTATCATCGCCTGGTCATTCAGTTATCTTTTTTATGCTTTTACCGGGGCATGGGGTACAGATCCAAAGGCATTTTTATTTGGTGAATATTTGAAATTAGGAGACGCTCCTAGTACTTTTAGTAACTTAGGTTCAAGTTTAGGTGGGCTAAATCTCAAAGTCGCAACTCCACTACTACTGGTATGGGGTATCAACTATGGTGTTCTTAGAATGGGTGTAAAAGATGGATTAGAAAAAGCAAATAAGATCTTTATGCCACTTTTAATTATGGCTTTATTCGTTATCGTAATCAGAGGAGTTACCCTTCCTGGTGCTATGGATGGTCTGGATTATTTTTTCAGCCCTGATTTTTCTAAATTAACCGATCCGAAAGTATGGTTAGCTGCATACGGACAAATCTTTTTCTCTCTTAGTATTTGTTTCGCTATCATGTACGCTTACGCAAGTTATCTGCCTAAGAAGTCAGATATTGTTAACAATGCCTTCATGACCGGACTAGGAAACTGTAGTTTCAGCTTGATCTCTGGTATCGGAGTATTCTCCATCTTAGGATTTATGGCTCATACTCAAGGTGTTAGTGTAGCTGAAGTCTCAACTGCCGGTGTAGGCTTAGCGTTTATCGTATTCCCGGAAGCGATCAACCAATTACCTGGAATGAATGGCTTGATTGGCGCAATCTTCTTTGTTACACTTATCTTCGCCGGGTTATCATCATCTATGTCTATCATGGAAGCGGTAGTAGCTGCCATATCAGATAAGTTTGATCTAACTAGAGTACAAGCTTTAAATAGATTCGCAATCACTTCTGGAATCTTATCACTATTGGTTGCAACTAATGGCGGGTTATATGTATTAGATATAGTAGACTACGCTACCAATCAATATGGAATAGTTATTGCTGGTATATTAGAATTAATCATCCTAGGATGGTTCTTCAACCTTGAGAGTGTTAGAATTTATGTCAATGAAATATCTGATTTCAGAGTTGGAAGATGGTGGTTTTGGGCAATCAAAGGGACCTCAGTTATTTTGATTATTATCCTGTTACTTAAAGTTAAAGGTGAGATTGCTAGCCCATATGAAGGTTATTCTTGGACTGCACTAGGAGTTTACGGCCTAGGAGTTATGACCATCATCACAGTTGGATCATTTATTATGACAAAGAGAAAAGCTTCTAAAGAATTTGAAAACAAAATATATCACGATCCTATCGGTAGTCACCTTGAACACGCCGATGAAGATGAAAGATAAATAAAGTATTGTTTAGATAATTAATTAGGAGGTATTTATATGAGTACCAGTCTATCATTGTTGCTGTTTGCAGCATAACCCTATTTTGGGGTGGGTTCGCTGTTTGTTTAAAAATAGCAATGAAAAAAGAAAATAAATAAAATCACATAAGAACAAAAAATCTGTAAATTAGACATTAAAAAAGTGTCAAATTTTACAGATTTTTTTTATTTTTAGGATCTTTGATTTTTCCTCAACAATTTTCACTTTCATTACTACAATCATTTTTTAAGGATAAACTATTTTTTAAGCATTTACTTGCTAAAAAAATAGTCTTTATACAAAAACTACATGAGTTCATACCAATAAAATTATACATTTTTACTGTTTTTATGGTCGTATTTAAAAATCAGTATTGACTTATTAAAAAAATAGTATATAATATAACAATAATTTAGTAAATTTTTACTTTATTATTAAAAATTTAAGGATGTGATATTTATGAGTAAAGAAGAAAATAGAGGCCAGTGGGGTTCTCGTTCAGGGTTTATCCTAGCCGCTATAGGTTCAGCAATTGGATTAGGTAATATCTGGAGATTTCCATATGTAGCTGCAAGCAATGGTGGAGGAGCATTTTTAATCCCTTATTTAATTGCACTATTTACAGCAGGTATACCATTATTGATTTTAGAATTTGCTATGGGACATAAGATTCGTTCTAGTGTTCCTGGAGTTTTTGCAAAGTTGAATAGAAAATATGAAGCTCTCGGATGGTTCCAAACACTTATTTCATTTTTTATAGCTACATATTATGTGGTTATTATCGGATGGTCATTCAGTTACCTATTCTTCGCTTTTACAGGTGCATGGGGTACAGATACAAAGGCGTTTTTATTCGGTGACTATTTACAATTAACTGATTCTCCTATGAATCTAGGCGGATTAAACCTTAAAGTCGCAGCTCCAGTACTATTAGTGTGGGGAATCAACTATGGTGTTCTTAGATTAGGTATAAAAAATGGATTGGAAAAAGCCAATAAGATTTTTATGCCCCTTTTAGTTGTTGCATTATTAATTATAGTTGTTAGAGGAGTTACTCTTCCTGGTGCTATGGCTGGATTAGATTATTTCTTTACTCCTGATTTTTCTAAATTAACTGACCCAAAGGTATGGTTAGCTGCATATGGACAGATCTTTTACTCACTTAGCATTTGTTTTTCTATCATTATTGCTTATGCAAGTTACCTGCCTAGAAAATCAGACATCGTTAACAACGCTTTCATGACTGGTTTAGGAAACTGTAGTTTCAGTTTAATCTCTGGTATCGGAGTATTTTCTATCTTAGGATTTATGGCTCAAGCTCAAGGTGTCAGTGTAGCTGAAGTTTCTACTGCCGGTGTAGGATTAGCATTTATCGTATTCCCTGAAGCCATCAATCAGTTACCAGGAATGAATGGATTAATTGGTGGAATCTTCTTTTCTACACTTATCTTTGCAGGATTATCATCATCTATGTCTATCATGGAAGCAGTTGTAGCTGCTATCTCGGATAAGTTTAAATTAACCAGGGTTCAGGCCTTAAATAGATTTACACTTGCTTCGGGGACCTTATCACTATTGGTTGCCACTAACGGCGGACTATATGTATTAGATATCGTAGACTATGCTACCAACCAATACGGAATAGTTATTGCAGGTATCTTAGAATTAGTTATCTTAGGTTGGATTTTCAACCTTGAGAGCGTTAGAGTTTATGTCAATGAATTGTCTGATTTCACAGTTGGAAAATGGTGGGTTTGGGCAATTAAAGGAACTTCATTTATTTTAGTTGTTATGCTGGCACTTAAGATTAAAGGCGAGATTATCAGCCCATATGGTGGTTATTCTTTAACTGCATTGGGAGTTTATGGTCTGGGTGTTATGATAATTATGACAATTGGAGCATTTATTCTGACAAAGAAAAAAGGTTCTCAAGAATTTGAAGATAAAATATACAATGAACCTCTAAACAACGAACTTGAGTTAGAATTAGAATAATAAAGTTATTATTTAAACAATAATTAGGAGGTCATTTATATGAGTAGTAGTGCTATCATCGTTGCTGTTTGCAGCATAACTCTCCTCTGGGGCGGTTTCGCAGTTTGCTTAAAAATAGCAATGAAAGATAAAAAATAAAAAAAGGAAATCCAATTGGATTTCCTTTTTTTATTTCTTTCTATAGTAAAATTTATATAATTTTTGTTGTCCAATCTTCAACGTTCCAAACATCTGTTACTATATCCATATAAAATTCAGGTTCATGACTTACTATAAATACAGTTCCTTTAAACTCTTTTATGGCTCTTTTCAATTCTTCCTTAGCATCTACATCCAAATGATTTGTTGGCTCATCCAATACTAAAAAGTTAATCTCATGATTCATAATCTTACCTAATCTTACCTTTGCATTTTCTCCTCCAGACAGAGCTCTCATCTTTGTCCCGATATGATCTTTAGTCAAACCACATTTAGCTAAAGCAGACCTTACCTCTCCATTAGTTAATGATGGGAACTCATCCCAAAATTCATCTAAAGCAGTCTTTCCACTACTGTCTTCCTCTTGCTTAAAATATCCCACTTCTAAGAACTGACCATGCTCTATCTCACCAGAAATAGGCTTAATCTTTCTCAATATAGTATTTATCAAAGTAGATTTTCCTAATCCATTTACCCCTTTGATTGCAATTTTTTCATTTCTTTCTATAGTAAAATTCAACTTTCTAGTTAATGGGTCATTATACCCTATCACCAGATCTTTTACCGTAATAACTTCTCTTGATGGAGTTCTTGCAGTTTTAAAATAAAATTGCGGTTTTGGTTTATCCCGCTCTAGAGTTATTACATCCATTTTATCTAATTTTTTTTGTCTACTCTTAGCCATGTTAGTAGTTGCTATACGGGCTTTATTACGTGCCACAAAATCTTCTAAATGCGCTATTTCCTTTTGTTGCTTTTTATAAGCCTGCTCTATTTGACGTTTTTTCAATTCATACATCTCTAAAAATTGATGATAACCACCTGTATATCTAGTCAGTTCTGCTTTCTCAATATGATAGATTACATTGGTTACGTCATTTAAAAATGGAATATCATGAGATACCAAGATAAATGCATTTTCATAATTTTGTAAAAAATTCTTCAACCAGATAATATGATTCTCATCCAAAAAGTTAGTAGGCTCATCCAAGATCAAGATCATAGGATTTTCAAGTAAAACTTTAGCAAGTAAAATCTTAGCTCTCTGACCACCAGATAACTCTGCTACATCTTTTTCCAGCCCTATATCCATCAATCCCAATCCGGCTGCATAGGATTCTATTTTTGAATCTAAGTTATAAAATTCTGATCCATCTAAAATACTTTGAATCTCTCCTACCTCTTCTAAGATCATCTCCATCTCAACTTCGTTGCATGTAGCCATCTTTTCATAGAGTTCCATAATTTCTTGTTCTAATTTAAACATAGGAGCAAAGGCTGACTTCAAGACATCTCTGATAGATTTACCCGCCTCCAGACTACTGTACTGATCCAAATATCCTGTGGTAATATGATTACACCACTCTACCCTTCCTTCATCAGGCATAAGTTTCCCCGTTATTATATTTAGGAAAGTTGATTTCCCCTCTCCATTGGCTCCTACTAAACCGACATGTTCTCCCTTCAACAATCTAAAGGAAGCATCCTCTAAAATTGTTCTAGCCCCATATCCGTGGCTTACCCTGCTTACATCTAAAATACTCATAAAATTTTATCTCCTATATATTAATTTTCTCTATATTACGCACTAAAACATTCTCAGACATTTAGAATAATTTTATCACGAATCCAATATAAAATCTAGAGCAGAGGTTCTATACCTTATCCACTCCACCCTCCAATTAGATTATCAAATTAAAAACAACTAACCCCGCTCCTACAGCCACTACAAATACTATACTCAAAAAATATTTATTCCAAAAGATCTCTCTTCCACCTATCAAAAGACCTAAAACACCTATTATTAAACCAATAACTCCTCCAATAACCTCAGCACAAAGATATTTAAAAAACATTTCCCACCCCAAATTTTATTTTATTTCTCTTAATTATAACACAACCTTTAGATTCTAATAAAAAGCAACGTGACGTTGCATCCAGATAGGCACAATTTGCATTTTAATGACACCTCTTGCAGGAACACTTTCCTAGATAATAAAAAAGAACGATAAAATATCGTCCTTTCTATCCTACACTAATTCTATCTTTTATAGATCCATATCATTTAATATTTTCTTTAATTCTACCAATTCTTCCCATGAGAGGGTTATCCCCTTCCCCATCTTTTCATGGGTTTCATCCCATTCCCTAATATCAGCTTTAGCTTTTCTATTATTCCACGAAACCAGATTCAGCTCCTTAGTCCATCCCTTTCTTTCACTTAGTACTCCTAATTTTTCTTCTATCTCAAATTTTATTCCTGCCATCTCTCCTCCTAATTCACTTCTATTTCTAAATTATCATATTTAAACCCTAATTTCTCCTTAACCATATCTATAGTCACATGGAGATTTAGAGATTTTTCATAGGTCATAATTTCATTTTGTCTCTTTCCTTTTAGGAGAGTGTCCACAAAGGACTCCATTTCATAACCTAGCCACTTATCTTCCTTCAACTCAAAACTTCTATCTTCTTCTCCCAATCTCTTCAAAACAAATTTTTCAGCTACAGTCCAGGTATCAGGTATCTCTATCATGCCATCTGTGCCTATTATCTTGGCACTGTTCCCAGAGATAGAATCCATAGTAGCATAAAAACTACCACTAACTCCTCCTTTGTATTCCAAGAGTCCGGTAACACTTCCCTCTACTCCCCACTCATTCTTCCTTGTTTTCACATCTATCTCAGCAGGGATTCCCAATAGATCAGTCAATAAAAATATATTATAGATTCCTATATCATAGAGAGCCCCTCCAGCCTGTTTAGAGTTATGCTTATGCACTTTGGTACTCTTACTCCCAAAAGATGACTCTACATGTACTACATTCCCTATTTGACCATTTTCTATTAGATCTTTCATTTTTTTATAAAGGGGATTAAACCCTACTACCATAGCTTCCATAAACAAAAGATTTTTTTCTTCTGCTAATTTTATTACCTCTTCCAACTCCTCCTTCTTTAATACTGCCGGCTTTTCACACAATACATGCTTTCCCGCATTTAGAGTTTTCATAGTATAAGCAAAGTGGGTCGGGTGCATAGTAGCAATATAAACAGCATCTATATCTTCATCCTTTAACATCTCACCACTGCTTTCATAAGGTTTTTCTATATTGTATTTCTTGGCTATCTCTGCCGTTTTCTCAAAATTTCTAGCACATATCCCAACTACATCTATTTTTTCATTCTTTTGTACTTCATCCAGAAACTGCTGGGCTATTCTTCCAGTCCCAATTATTCCAAAATTTATCTTTTTCATTTTTCCTCCTATTTCTCCAATAAACTTAAGACTTTATAGAATCAGCATTCTTTGATCTAAGATTTCCCCAGCATCTCTGCCTTTAAACCTTTATCTATGGCTCTGTCTCCTAGCCAAATACCGAATAAAGCTTCTTTAAAATCCTGCCCCTCTGTAGTCAAAATATGTTTTCCATTTTTATATGTTTCCACTTTTCCATCTATATAATTAAAAGTGAATACATCTCCGCTTTTAACCTTTCCACCTTCAAATATACCGGTAAAAATTTTAAGTCTATCCTTGATCTGCTCCATCTTTTTAGGTTCTACAGTAGAAAATCCCTCTTCTAGCGCTTCCTTTAACTTAGAACTGGTAATCAATTTAGATATGATATTTAATTCAATGGTCATATTTTTATCCCCTTCTACAATAGCCACAGCATCCATTGTTTTTTCCGGTAAATACAATGACCCCACATAGAGTTTAAAAAATAACTTTTTCCTTATCCCTGCACCATTTAATACCATTTTTTTATCTACAGCAATAAAGTCTTCTTTTACATCTACTCCTGCTATATTGACTGCCATGGCAGAGACACCCATTAAAATTCCAAGTATCACCGTTATCAAACCTCTCCACATATCTTCCTCCTGATTTTTTAAAATTCTTCTAGATAATTATAGCATATAAAGGAGCTCCAAAAAAAGAAGAATTCTGAACCTTCTTCACCACTAATTAAAAACCTTCTAATGCAGAGACACAGAGCTTCACAGAGATCTAGATTAGAGTTCCACAAAGATTTTTTTGCCACAGATTACACACATTTTTAGAAGCAAAACCAGTAAGTATACTAAGATTTTTTTCTTGGTTTAAAAGCGAAGTTTATAGTCGTTATGCTTCAGCCCACTGTTCCTACGATTACGATTGTGACAGAGGTTATTGCTTCGTCTTCCCCATTTAGGGGAAAACATAATTAAGTAGGTGTGAGAAACCTTTAGAACTTCCTTTTATGATTTTTTCTTAAGTAAGGTGATGTCTGATATCTATATATAAAAAAGGAGCAGTTTTCACCACTCCTCATATGTTTATTACTTAGTCGCTTCTTCGTAAGTACTAGTTAGCGATAATTCTTCTAATTGATCTATATCTACATTTCCAGGAGCTTCAGTCAATAGACATTGACCTTTGTTAGTTACTGGGAATGGAATTACGTCTCTTATAGAGTCTTGCTTTAACATTGCCATTAACCATCTGTCCACACCAAATGCTAATCCGCCATGAGGAGGAGCACCATATTTAAATGCTTCTACGAAGAAACCAAATTTTTCATTGATTTCAGCTTCAGTTAATCCTAGTTGTTCAAATACAACTTTTTGTACTTCTCTATCATGGATTCTGATACTTCCTCCACCAATTTCGAAACCATTTAAGATGATATCGTAAGAGTTAGTTCTTACTTTATCCATTTGATCTCCAGCCAAGAACATCTCCATATCTTCTTCTTTGATAGATGTGAATGGGTGATGCTGAGCCTTATATCTTTCTTCCTCTTCACTCCACTCAAACATAGGGAAGTCTACTACCCATAGGAATTTATGACTATCTTTATTGATTAACCCTAATTCATTTCCTAATTTTAATCTAAGTGCTCCTAATCCTCCGTAAACTACTTTTGCTTTATCAGCTAAGATTAATATTACATCTCCTACTTTTGCTCCTGTAGTTTCTAAGATTTGTGCCATCTCTTCTTCTGAGAAGAATTTAGCGATTGGAGAGTTTACTCCCTCTTCAGTTACTTTGATCCAAGCTAAACCTTTAGCTCCGAAATAAGTTTTTGCATAAGTTTCTAAATCTCCTAAAACTTTTCTAGAGAAGTTAGTCGCTTGTCCTGGTGCTACGATAGCATTTACTATTCCACCTGAGTTGGCAGTTCCAGAGAACGCTTTAAACCCACACTCTTTCATTATAGAAGTTAAGTCTTTTAACTCTACTCCAAATCTAACATCAGGTTTGTCAGAACCAAATCTGCTCATAGCCTCATGGTATGGCATTTTTTCGAATGAATAGTTAGCCTCTTCACCAGTTACTCTAGTGAATACTTTCTTACATAATCCTTCTACATATTCCATTACTTCATCCATTGTTACAAATGACATTTCCATGTCTAATTGTAAGAATTCTAATTGTCTGTCTGCTCTTAAATCTTCATCTCTGAAACATTTAGCAATTTGGAAATACTTTTCTACTCCACCAATCATTAATAATTGCTTGAATAATTGTGGTGATTGAGGTAATGCATGGAATTTACCTTTGTTCATTCTACTTGGTACCAAGAAATCTCTAGCTCCTTCAGGAGTTGATTTAGTTAATAGAGGAGTATCTACTTCGATAAATTCACTGTCATCCATAAATCTTCTAATAGCCATCATCATATCATGTCTTTTTCTGATATTATTCATCATAGCAGGTCTTCTTATATCTAAATATCTATATTTTAATCTTAAATTTTCGTTTACATTAGCATCATCTGATATTTCAAATGGTAATACTTCTGCTGAGTTTAATACTTCTATGTTCGTGATGAATACTTCTACATCTCCAGTAGCCATCTTGTCATTTTTAGAAAATCTTTCCTTTACTTCTCCAGTTACTTTGATTACATATTCACTTCTAACTTTAGATATTATTTCTTTCATCTCTTCAGTAGCATCTTGAGGAACTACTATTTGAGTTACTCCCTCTCTATCTCTAAGGTCGATAAAAGTTAATCCTCCTAAGTCTCTCTTAGTTGCTACCCAACCAGATAAAGTTACTACTTCACCGATATTTTCTGCTCTTAATTCTCCCAATTTATGGGTTCTATACATATTCATCTTTACACCTCTATTTATATAAAATATTTTTATTTATTGACACACACTACATGTCTAACTTTAAAACTTTTTTTGTCACGAATTAATAAACTCTCTCAACGCAGAGACACAGTGGTCTCCGAGGTTCGCAGAGTTAAATCTTTTTTTGCCACTAATTTACACTGATTTTAACTAATCTATAAGATCCTACTGTTCCGCACAGAAGTTTTTTTCTTGGTTTAAAACGAAGTTTATAGTCGTTCTACTTCAGCAGTACTTTTTCTACAATGACAATCGTGTTTTACTAAACTAAGACAATTATAAATCTTCTTGAACTTTTATGTCTCGTTTTCTTTCAAGAGAAAAGAGACCCGTATTAAAGATGGAATCTTTAGAACTTTTTTCACAATTTAATTCCCTTGGTTACTTTCTCTTGAAAAAAAGTAACCAAAGTTCAAGACTATATAAAAATTATTATTCCATACTCAATAAAATTATAAAAAATCGAATTGATTGTACATACTCTTGTAAGTCATCGAATATTTTTATAAATTTTATTTTCATATTTCACTTTACATAATTTTTATAATGTCGCTTTTTCTATAGATTAATAAAGTCTTTCTTTACTTCATTATTTTTGTTATTCACTTTTTCTAACAACTCTTCAAACTTTACTACTTCTACATCTCTGCTACTTAATTCTTTCAATCCTAATGTTTTATTAGCTTTTGAATCAACATCTATAATTAGTTCCCTTTTAGCTCCTAATTTAAATGCTTTTTTTCTATGAGCATTGGCAGATTTTGGTGCATATTCAATATAAACTTTTACTCCATTATCTCTTAATTTATTAGCTACTAAGAAAGCATAATCTATATTTTCTTCTCCCATCCAGCTTACATATACATCAGGAGTATTTATGATCTTATCTTCTCCTAACAACATCATCAATCTATCTAGGCCCGATCCAAATCCTACTGCTGGAACTTCCTTATCTCCTAATTGCTTGATTAAGTTATCATATCTTCCGCCACCTAGGACAGTTCCTTGAGATCCTAATTTTTCAGTTATAATTTCAAATACTGTACTTGAGTAGTAATCTAATCCTCTAACTAATCTTGGGTTCTCTATATATTCTACACCAAACATGTCTAAGTATTCTTTTACAGTGTCATAATGCGTCTTCTCTTCAGCGTTCAAGTTATCAGGTAACATTGGAGCGTCTATTGTTAGTTCTTGACACCCTTTATTTTTACAGTCTAAAACTCTAAGAGGGTTAGCTTCATATCTAGTCTGACAGTCAGCACATAGTCCGTCTTTTTTAGGAGTAAGATAATTTACTAAAATATCTCTATATTTTGCTCTTGTTTCATTTCCTCCTACAGAGTTTATGTTAACTTTTAGATCTTCTATCCCTAATTTTTCCATCAGTCTATATCCCATAGATATCACTTCAGCATCTGCCATTGGTGATGCATTTCCTAAGATTTCTACACCTACTTGATAAAACTCTCTATATCTTCCTGCCTGTGGTCTCTCATATCTGAACATATTATTGATATAATAATATTTAGTCAGATCTTCCTTTCCATAGGTCTTATTTTCTAAATACGATCTTACTACTGGAGCTGTTCCTTCCGGTCTTAGAGTGATACTTCTATCTCCACGGTCAGAAAATGTGTACATCTCCTTGTCTACGATATCTGTTCCCTCTCCTATTCCTCTTTTGAATAAGTCTGTAGATTCAAATGTAGGAGTTATCATTCTACCAAAACCGTAATTTTCCAATAACTCTTTTGCTGTATCTTCTATAAAGTTAAATTTTAGAGCTTCTACATCATAGATATCTCTAGTTCCTCTCATTGCTTTTATCAATTTCATTCTTTCACCTCACAAATTTTGTCTAAAATACTTTCCAGCCTTTTAATCTATTATCAATAACTTCTCCTAAACCAACAAATTCTTTATCTACATAAATTCTATATCTGTCATTTGGTTTTTGGCATACTACTGTATTTCCATTTAAAAATAATTTTATTTGTTTTTCATCTTTTAACTCTACTTTTTCAAAATTAAAACTGTCCTCTACACTGGTTACAAAAGAAAAGTCTTCATTTTCTCCCATCTCTTCCATCTGCTCAATGGTAAATCCATCTTCTACCAGGTATTCTCCCACTTGAGTTCTTCTCAGTCCATTCATATGTGCATAGGTTTGAAGTTCTTCTCCCATATCAAATATTAATGATCTGATATAAGTTCCCTTAGATACTTCACAGTAAAGTTTCCCTGTCTGTGTTTCCTCATCAAATTCCATCAACTCTAACTTTGATATTACCACATCTCTGCTTTTTCTTTCAATCACTACCCCTTCACGAGCTAGTTCATAGAGTCTTTTTCCATTTACTTTAAGTGCCGAATACATAGGAGGAACTTGTTTTATCTCTCCTCTAAATTTAGATAATATATTCTTTACATCTTCACTTGTTACTTTAACATCACTTCTATCTATAACTTCCCCTTCAGTATCATAGGTATCTGTTTTTGACCCTAAAATAAAGTCAGCTATATAGGTCTTTTCCTTAGCTTCTATTACATTAGCCAGTTTAGTAGCCCTTCCAAGACAAATTACAAGTACCCCTGTTGCCAGTGGATCTAAAGTCCCAGTATGTCCTATTTTTTTCATATTTAATATTCTTTTTAGTTTTCTAATCACATCAAAGGAAGTATATCCTTTGGGTTTATCTACATTAATTAATCCATTCAATTTTATTCACCCTATATTATTTATTTTCATAACAGTATATCATATTTACTGGCCTTAAACAATCTGAGAAATTCTTATTTACCACTAACCTTCTGCCTTTTTTAAACAACTAATGTAACTAATTATCTCAAATCAAAGTCAAAACCTCTCTATCATGAATTACACCACTCCTAACAAACAGAACTATTTTTATTTTTAAATTCTATTTAACTTGTTTTTCATCCATATATGCTTCAGTATCCGCGCTCTACTTTTTTATTCTATTAATTCTGTTCCTCGGCGTTATTCTTGGTTTAATTTTAACTTTGAAAGGTATTCCTCCACATCATACTTTACCTCTGTCAATCTACTGTTCCCCATTTCAGACTCTATCCCAACGATCCCCAGTCCACGAGCAAAATAGATATAATATTCAGATCCATCTTTTCTATATCTTAATTTCACTGCCTCTATCTCTTTCCCCATCAATTCTATCTTTTCATCTACAGATAAGATCTTATATGTAGATTTGTCATCGTTTATCCAAGAAATACCTTTTTTTATAGGTGATCTGAGTAAGATCAAATTATTGTTTGATTTCTCATCTATATAATTATCTTTTAATTGATCCGTTTCCCCTTCTCTATATACCAACATGTAGCCATCTTTATTTACACGATAAACAGCAGCTCCCATAGTAGCAGTATCCATAGTTTTTTTCTGATAAAATTCACCCTTTATCTTATCTATTATTTCTACACTTCCAGCTCCTTCAAATCCTCCATCAAAGATCTTAACCATAGGTTTATCCGGCATATAATCCCTTACCCCTACTTCCTTTGGTTGCTTTGAGTTTATTACATTAAACATTAAAAATATTACCGATATTAAAATTATTATCCTTATAGCTTTTTTATTTAATTTATGCTTCATAATTTAACCTCCATTTTTTTATTATCAGGATACAACGTCACGCTGCTTTTATTTTATCCTATTATAGCTGCCCTTTCTTGGTTGTGATTTCAATTTTTCCTTAGCTGGATACCCAAGCACTATCCCATGATGCAGAGTATAACCATTCGGTATCTTCAGCAATTTTGCGTACTCTTCATGTTTTTCACCACTACTCTCAAATAGTTTATTGATAAATCCAATCCAGCAGCTCCCGATACCGATACTTTCTGCTGCTAATCCCATATTTTGACTTACAGCTCCTAGATCATCAATTGGTGAAAATCCATTATCACTATAGGAAAGTAATATTAAAACTGGAGCATCATAAAACGCATCATATTTATCGTTATTGGCCCAGCCAAAATAAAGCGGATCTTCTATATTTTTACAGACTTCCTTTGTTTCAAAGTTTATCTTTTTCATTATCTCTTTATTTTCTACTATCGTAAAATGCCAAGGTTGTCTATTGTGTCCACTAGGAGCCCACATACCAGATTCAATTATTTTATTTAACTCCTCCTCTGTGATCATCTCTTTTTTATAGGATCTGGTGGTTCTTCTGTCTTTAATTATTTTTAAAATATCATTCATTATTCGTCCTCCATTATTTCTTACAGTATACTATAAGTCCTTCAAAAGTTTCAATGATATGGTATCCCAATTTTCAGAAGTTAAGTATATATAATTCAAATCATATTTTTTATATAATTTTTTTATTTCTTTTCCATCTATATCTTTAGGAGCTGTATGGAGTAAGATTCCTTTTTTCCCCTTACTTAGATTCATATTATTAAGGTAGTTAGTAGGAGATATAAATTTTTCATAGGTATTCTCAAAAATTATCATAATCACCCCGTCTTTTAAGAATTTTTCATAATCTTCATCTATATATCCTGCATTGGTCACGATAATTTGGTCTTCTATATACTCATAGTAATCCTGATATTTTTTTATCAGCCTTTCACAGTTGCCACTGCAGCTCCCCATCCCTTCATCTAAAAATATCCCGTCTATATTCCATTTATCCCTCCAAAGGTCTATATCTTTCCTTACTTCCCTTTGTCCCCTTTCTCCATAACCCGTAGACACATACCCAATCACTTTCCCACCATTATCTTGTATCCGTTTTATTTTCTCCTCTAACTTTTCAAAATAATATTCATTCTCCTCCCTGCTTATAGGCCCATTATTTGGGTTAACTATTGTTATCACCTTGTTTTTCTTTGAAAATTCAGCTATCCCATCAAAACCAATATCAAATTTCTCTCCTAACGGTATATATGCAGGAATTATATAGCTATACTTTTTAGGTCTCAGCCAAAACATTATTACTATACCAAATATAAAGGCAATTATAAATAAATTTCTCATCCTCTCCTCCTATATTTTTTCTCAAACTTAGATGGCAATCTGTCGATTGTCTCAATAATTTTTTCCATAAAAAAATAGTAGAGATCTCTCCCTACTATCTTTTATATACCCTATAATTCTTTTATTCCTTGCTCTCAATCATTTATATCTGTCTAAATTCACTTTTCACCTATTTCTCCCTTTAATTTTAAAATCACGTAGATATTTTTATTTCCCCGATATACTCAATTCATTTATAAATAGTGATGGTGAACCTACTCCAGAGCCTCCATACTTAAAATCATCCCCAAGGTCATTTACATCCTTTAACAACTCAAAGAAGTTTCCTGCAACGGTTATTAGATTAACAGGTCGGTCTAACTTCCCACCTTTAATTAAAAATCCACCTGCCTGTAAGGAAAAGTCCCCGGTAACCGGGTTTAATCCTGCATGAATTCCCGATAGATCATCTATATAGATCCCATCTTCTACCTTGGCAGTCAACTCCTCCAAGGATAGTTCTCCGTTTTCAATTGAAAAATTAGTTGGTTTAACTGCCACCAATCCTTTAAACCCTCCTTTAAATCCATTCCCTGTACTCTCTACACCATCTTTTTCAGCTGTTTTTCTATTGTGTAGGAACGTCTTTAATACCCCATCTTCTACGACAATTTTATTGGATGAAGCTACTCCCTCGTCATCAAATGCCGTTGAATTAGGACCAAAATCCACTAGCGGTTTATCAACTATAGTAATGTTTTTAGAAAAAATATTGCTTTCCACCTTTCCCTCTAACATAGACAATCCTTTTTGGACATTTTCAGCTGAAAAACTAGAACTCATTACCTCCAATAGATCAGCCGCAACTTCATTCGAAAGGATAGTTTTATACTTGCCAGAATCAGCTTTCTCTGCACCTAATTTATTTGTTGCATTTAAAGCTACCTTTTCAGCAAATTTTTCTACGTCAATACTGTTAATATCATTTGTTAAGATGAAATCTCCACCTGTTGTGACTTCATCACCTTTTTTAGTAGCAGCATAACAATAGACCAAAATAGAATTATCTTTTTTATCTAAATTTAAATTCTTAGAGTTAACTATCACAGTTTCTGTTTCACTCTCAACGAAAACCAACGCCTGAATAGTATCTATATTTTTATAACTCCTTACTTTTTCATCTATTTTTTTTAACAATTCAATCTTAGCGGCAGTTTCTATGTTTTTTATATCTCCATTAAATGTTCTTACTTCTGGGTATTCTTCACTTCCTTCAAAGAGAGAAAACTCCTCATTTGTTTCTATAACCGAAGCATTTAATATTAATTGATCTAATAACTTTACTGCTTTTTCTTCCGATATCTCTTCAGTATACACAGAACCTGCTTTCCCATTATATTTTCCCTTTAATGAAATTCCTGAAACATCCGAAACTTTATATTCTTCTACTGCGGAATCAAATAATTTAATTGAAGTAGAACCGCTTCTAGAAAAATAAACTTCCAACTCCTCTATTTTTTTTTCCTTAGCTATATTAAATAAATTAGTGTAATTCATAATTATTTTTTCCCTCCTACTGTGATAGATGAAACTCTTATTCTAGGCTGACCTACATCAGCTGGGATAGTTCCACTTACTGATCCGCACATCCCTTGAGCACAAGACAGGTTATCTCCTACCATATCGATCTTATGTAAAATTTTAGGACCGCTTCCAATTAATGTAGCACCCTTTACAGGAGTTGTAATCTTTCCATTTTCTATCAAATAACCTTCCCTTACTGAGAAATTAAAATCTCCAGTTGTAGTGTCTACACTTCCTCCACCCATTGATTTTGCATATAATCCGAACTCTACGCCTTTTAACATATCCTCTAAAGTAGAAGTTCCAGGTGCAATAAATGTATTTGTCATCCTAGAAGTAGGAGCGAATTTATACGATTGTCTTCTTCCAGAACCAGATGACTCTCCTTCCATCCTTCTAGCTCCTAATCTATCTATCATATACCCCTGGAGTATTCCATCTTTTATCAGGATATTTTTTTGACCCCTATTACCTTCATCGTCGATATTCATAGATCCCCATCCATTGGCGATAGTCCCATTATCGATGGCAGTCACACAGCTGCTGGCTACCTTCTCCCCAATCTTATCTGTAAATACAGACAATTTTTTAGCTACAGATGTAGCTTCTAGTCCATGTCCACAAGCCTCATGGAATATTACTCCACCAAATCCATTTTCCATAATAACTATCATCTCTCTGCTGGGAGCATCATCAGCGGATAAAAGTGTTATAGCCTGCCTGGCTGCTTCCTTTGCAACTTCTACTACATCCACATCCTCACTATAAAATTCAAATCCTTTCTGTCCTCCTGGAGCAGATGAACCAGTTTGTACATTTTCTCCATCCTTTGCAATACAGCTTGTACTTATTCTAGTATGAACTCTGGTATCACTTGTATTTAACCCTTCTGAATTGATTATTTTAATATTTTGTACAGTATCAAAGTACGATACTTCTACCTGTGTGATTTTTTCATCATATTCTCTGGCTGCCTTATCTATTTTTTTCAACAATGCAACCTTTTCTTCTACAGGTACTGTATCCGGCATCCTTTTGATCTCATGCTGATTTATTTCAGTTGTAGCTTCACCTATTCTCCCTTCTACCAAATCCTCTTTTTTCTCCAATGAATCAGCTAATTTTTTTGTGATCAAAAGTAAGTTCTCATCATTTAAATTATTTGTATACCCATAGACTACATTTGATCCGTCTAAAATCCTAATTCCAACTCCAAAATCATTTCCAGATAGAACTTTTTCTATCTTTTGTGATGATAGATTAAGTGAAAATGTGTCTTTCTCTTCAAAAAATATCTCTGCAAAGTCACCACTGACCAAAGCCGTTTTAAATATTTTTGCAACAACCTCTCTGTTTAACATAATATTCCCTCCCTATTGATGTCTTGCTTAAAATTTTAATATTTATAAAAAAAGGCAGTAGAGTTTCCCCCACCGCCTTTGAATAATTTTATAATTTTGCCAACCCCTGCTCCAGATCAGCTA
This sequence comes from Psychrilyobacter atlanticus DSM 19335, assembly GCF_000426625.1. NCBI lineage: Bacteria > Fusobacteriati > Fusobacteriota > Fusobacteriia > Fusobacteriales > Fusobacteriaceae > Psychrilyobacter > Psychrilyobacter atlanticus. The sequence continues at coordinate 1,651,959 of NZ_KE384547.1, forward strand.
TAATATCATCTGCATCTTCTAAACCTACAGACATTCTAACCAATCCCTCAGTTATTCCTGCTGCCGCTCTTTCTTCCACTGTATAAGGGGAATGGGTCATAGATGCCGGATGCTGAATTAAAGTTTCTGTATCTCCTAAACTTACTGCCAGAGTACACAACTCCAAACTATTTAATAATTTCTTCCCTGCTTCTAATCCACCCTTTACATCAAAGGCAATTATTCCACCATATCCATCCATCTGTTCCTTTGCTATTTCGTGTCCCTCATGAGATACAAGGCCCGGATAATATACTTTCTCCACCATAGAATTAGCATCCAGGAATTTTGCTACCTTATATGCATTACTGCAGTGTCTTCCCATCCTAAGCTCCAAAGTTTTCATCCCTCTAATCATAAGAAAAGCATCTTGCGGACTCAGAACTGAACCAGTCATATCCTTTACACCTATTAGTCTTATCTGGGTTACTGTCTCTAAATCTCCTGCTACAAATCCTGCCACTACATCTCCATGACCATTTAAATATTTAGTTGCTGAATGAACTACCAGATCGGCTCCAAACTCCAGTGGTCTTTGAAGATATGGTGTTGCAAATGTATTGTCTACAACTACTCTAGTCCCTTCATTTTTATGTGCTATTTCACAAACTGCCTTAATGTCTACAATTTTTAAATTTGGATTTGCCGGTGTTTCTAAATAAACTATCTTCGTATTCGATCTCATAGCTTTTTTTACCGCTTCCAAATCAGAGGTATCTACAAATTCTACATCGATTCCAAATTTAGTTAATCCATGACTGAAATAAGCATAAGTACACCCATATAAAGTTTTATCTGCCAATAGATGATCCCCAGATTTCAATAATGTCCACATAGTTGAAGATATAGCTCCCATTCCAGAACTCGTAGCCAATGCTCCTTCTGCTCCTTCTAATAAAGCTAACTTTTTCTCTACAACACTTGATGTCGGATTACCTAATCTTGAATAGATATATCCTGGCTCCTCCATAGCAAATCTTCTTCCACCCTGCTCTGCACTGTCAAATACAAATGTAGAACTTTGGTATATTGGTGTAGTTAATGTCCCAAATGGATTTTTTTCTGCTCCTCCATGTATCGCTTTTGTTCCAAACCCTTTTTTTTGAATCTCGTTCATTTTGAAGCCCCCTTAAAAAACCGTTATTTCAACCTACCCCATTTATACAACACTTCTTTAGAAAAAGCAATTTTTTAGAATAAATGCCCTCTCTAGTTAAAATTAGCTTTAATTTTGATTAAAGATATTATATTCGTTAAAAAAATTTAACATTCTTCCCTTCATCGGTTTACAGAAACAAGTGAAATAGAGTATAATTTTAATAACTATTATTTTTATATTTAATAGAAAACTTAGATTTTAGGAGAGTTTATGAGACCCATACAAAAGTTACTTTTTATAATAATAACTTCGGTTATCTTAATATCATGTTCTAACAGTAAATATTATACAGTAAAAAAAGGAGATACACTGTATTCAATTTCCCAAAAAAGAGATGTTTCAGTTTCAGAATTAAAGGGAATAAATAATTTAGAGAGCAACTTATTATACTCCGGTCAGAAGATATACCTTAAGCCTTCTAAAAATTATAAAGGCAGCTATCATATAGTAAAATCTGGAGACACCCTTTATAGTATCTCAAAAAAATACGATGTAAAAGTTAACAGTTTAAAAAAGATAAATAATTTGAAAAGCAATACACTCTATAGAGGCAACAAGATATACCTAGGTAAGATGGTAAGTAAGGGAGATCTAAACTACAGCTCTAGTTCTTCCACAACATATAAAAACAATTCCAAAAGTTCTACCTTAAAAAACTTTGGACAACCATTAAAGACCATGTCAGTGAACAGTCCCTATGGATACAGGGATCATCCTGTTTTAGGTAGAAAAATATTACATACAGGAGTCGATCTAAAAGCTTCTATGAATACTCCTGTCTATTCACCCTATAGTGGAGTAGTTACCTATGCAGGCTGGATGAACGGATATGGGAAGATCATTATTATAGATAATGGAAATAATTATGAAACAAGATTTGCACACTTAAATAGAATTTTGATAAAAAAAGGGCAGAGAGTCACTAAGGGAAAAGTTATAGCTAAATCTGGAAAGACAGGTAGAGTTACTGGTCCCCACCTGCACTATGAGATCAGGTATAAAAAACAATCTATGAATCCTATGAAATTATAATTTTTTTATAATTTATCAAAATATCAAAAAGAAGACTCCTATTATTTAAGTAGGAGTTTATTTTTTAAGATTATTTTAAAATTAAAATGCCGTCAAAAATTATTGGATAGAATCATAAGAGCATAAATAGAGGGAGGAATCACTAAAAATGTCTGAATTAGTTATAGTAAGAGGTGGAGGAGATCTCGCTTCTGGTGTGATACAAAAATTTCATAGAAGTGGATTTAGAGTCTTAGTCTTAGAGACAGAAAAGCCTTCTTTTATAAGAAGAGCAGTCTGTTACGGTGAGGCCGTATATGAAAAAGAAATAATCTTAGAGGAGAGTAAAGCTATACTGGCTCACAAAATAGATGAGGTCGATAAAATATTAGATGGCGGAAATATAGCTGTAATTGTGGACCCTTCTGGCGATACAATAAAAAAATTGAAGCCTTTGGCTGTAGTGGATGCTATCCTGGCTAAAAAAAACTTGGGAACAAATATCCAAATGGCTCCTATCACTATAGGTATTGGCCCAGGATTTAGTGCAGGACAAGATGTAAATATTGTCATAGAAACAATGAGGGGTCACAATCTTGGACGCTTAATTTTTTCTGGAAAAGCCAAGAAGAACACTGGTATTCCGGGAGTTATAAAGGGTTATGGAAGGGAAAGGGTTATCTACAGTGAAGTTGATGGGATTATTAAAAATATCAAAGAGATCGGAGATCTTGTGGAAAAAAATGAAGTAATTGCCCTCATAGGTAATACAGAGGTAAAGGCCCCTCTGAGTGGAGTTTTAAGGGGACTTATAAGAGGTGGATATCAAGTTCCCAATGGATTTAAGATAGGAGATGTGGATCCCCGTATAGATCAACAGCAAAATTGCTATACCATATCAGACAAAGCCAGAAGTATTGGTGGATCAGCTTTAGAAGCAGTGTTATATCTAAGGAGAAAGATTTAAATGATAAAAAAAATACTCCTTGTGCTTATTGTAATCTCATCTTTGATAGGCTGTAATAAAGGCAAGAAAGAAAAGGAAACTGTTACTATAAGTATAGCAGCCAGTCTCACCGATGGTATCGAAGAAATTGCAAAAAACTATACAAGAGATACAGGTATAGAAGTTAGAATAAATCTAGGTGGATCTGGTTCCCTCAGAAAGCAAATGGAAGAAGGAGCCCCGGTAGATTTTATATTCTTAGCTTCTAAAGATCATATAGACCAGCTTGCAGAGAAGAAAATAATTGATGAGAGTAAATATCTCCTGAAAAACAGTCTGGTGGTTATAGGAAACAAAAAAATAAATAATCTCAAAGATATTTTAACAAATACAGAAAAACCACTAGCCGTGGGAGATCCTGATTTTGTCCCAGCAGGCAGATATGCTCGTGAAGCACTTGTAAAGTTAAAATTATGGAAAAGTTTTAACGACAATATCCTCTTTACCAAAGATGTCAGGTCGGCACTTTTTTATGTAAAGATAAGTGAGGTAGATTATTCTATAGTTTATAAAACCGATGCCTTCCTCCTAAAGGACAAAGAGATCTATTATATTGACACTTCCCTTCACTCCCCAATAGTATATGGATCAGGAGTAAAAGTAGGAAGTATTCCAGGAAAGAAATTCAGCAATTACCTGACTAAAAATATAGAACTCTTTAAAAAATATGGATTTAAGGTGAGATAGATGATATTAGAAGCAAGTAAGTTATCTTTAAAGATCGCTCTTATATCTACACTTATAACTATTATTTTAAGTTTTATCCTTGCACTTTTTATCTCCAAAGGTAATAGAAAAAGAGATAAACTAATTGAAGGGTTTATAAGTTTCCCACTGTTTTTCCCCCCTTCGGTTTTGGGATACATACTCCTTATCCTCCTAGGGAAAAATGGAATTCTAGGCAGAATTTTAGCTATCTACGGAATAGAGATAATATTTACTTGGAAGGCAGGAGTCATTGCCTGTGTACTTGTATCTCTTCCTATGGCATATCAATGTATTAAAGCAGGGTTTTTAGAGATAGATCGTGAGCATATAGAAGCAGCCTTTGAAATGGGAGCTACTAAGCTAGAGATGTGCAGGTACGTCTTCTTCCCATTGATCAGAAAAAATATTGGCGCTGGTGTAGTTCTTTCCTTCGGCAGATCTTTTGGAGAATTTGGGGCTACCCTTATGATTGCTGGGAATATCCCAGGGAAAACCCAAACCATACCTATGGCTATCTATTATGCTGTAGAAAGAGGAGATAATCATTCAGCTAATATTCTCTTAATTATAGTAACCTGTATTAGTTTTACTGTTATGTGGTGCTATAATCACTATTGGTTAAATAATAATCCCAAGCAGAGAGATCGTTCTTAACTTCTTCTGCCAAACTATAATAGAAGATAAATTCTATTCAAAATAAAGTGGAATTTAGACAAAATATTTAATATGAATCAAATAGACGTCAGATAAAGTAATACAGGAGGAAAATTATGGAAGGGAAAATCATGCAGGAAATAGCCAAAAGAATAGACAGCGGTGAAAAAGTCGCTCTAGTAACTCTTATGAGTGTAAATGGGTCCAGTCCTGGGAAATCTGGGAGTATCATGGGAGTTTTTTTTGATAGAACAACCATCGGTACAATAGGTGGTGGAAACTTAGAATTTCAAGTAATTAACTCTGCCATAGAAGCTATGAAAATCGGTGAAAATAGAGAGTTTGAACTTACATTGGCAGCAGATGGCAGTCTGGATATGATCTGTGGTGGAAAGGTCAAGGGGTATATCAAGGTCTTTCAAAGGAGAAAAAAACTGATTATTGCTGGAGGGGGACACCTTGGAATAGACCTTTATAAACTGGGAAAATACCTCAATATGTATACTGTAATAATAGACGATAGAGAGGAATACGTAACTAAGGAGAGATTTCCTGAAGCCGACGAACTTCTCTGGGGAGACATAGGAGAAATCTTAAAAGATTACCCATTAGATGACAGTTCCTATCTCGTTATAGTAACCCGTGGACATCTTGGTGATAAAAGTGCAGTAAAAGCTGTTGTAGGAAGAAAAACAGCCTATGTAGGTATGATTGGAAGTCGAAAAAAAGTTGTTGAAAGTTATAGAGATCTTATGGATGAAGGGATACAAAAAAGCGATCTCTTAGAGATCTATTCTCCTGTGGGATTGGATATATCAAGTGGTGAGCCTGCTGAAATTGCTCTAGGAATAATGGCAGAGATATTAAAAGTAAAAAATAATGGGACAGGAAAACATATGAGAGAAGTGAAAACCATAAATTTATAGGAGTTGAGTTATGAAAAGGATAGATACAAAAGATGCAGTCGGCCATGTTATTTCCCATGACATAACAGAGATAATCCCAGGAAAATTTAAAGGAAGAGCCTTTAAGAAGGGGCATATAATAAAAGAAGAAGATATAGAAAAACTCCTAAAATTAGGAAAGGAACACATCTATATCTTTGAAATTGGGGAAGACGAACTTCATGAAAATGATGCCGCATTAATTTTAGGCGAGATTGGCTGTGGAGAAAATATCTATTTAAGTGAAGATATTAAAGAGGGAAAGATAGAATTCTATGCAAAAGTTGACGGACTCCTCAAAATAAACAAGGAGAAACTTTTTGAATTAAATATGCTAGGCCAGATCTCCTTTGCTACACTTCCTGAAAATATTCCTGTAAAAAAAGGAGATAAGATAGCCGGAGCCAGGGTAATCCCCCTTATTATAAAAAAAGATAAAATGGAGTCAGCTAAACAAATAACTCCCTATAAACTAATAGATGTAAAAGAATTTAAAAAGATGGATATTGGTATAGTAACTACAGGGAGCGAGATTTTTCATAAAAGGATAGTAGATAAGTTTGGACCTGTAGTTGAAAAAAAAGTGACTGAATATGATTGTAATGTAATCGGTCAAATTGTAGTAACTGATGATAAAGATATGATAAAGGATGCTATTAAAACCCATATAAATAATGGAGCAAATATGGTAATATGTACAGGTGGTATGTCTGTAGATCCAGATGACCTCACACCTAGTTCTATAATCGAACTGGGAGGAGAGTTAGTAAGTTATGGATCCCCAGTACTTCCTGGGTCTATGTTTCTGCTTTCATATTTGGATGGGATTCCAATTATGGGACTTCCCGGCTGTGTGATGTATTGTAAAAAAACTGTATTTGATCTGGTCTTACCTAGGGTTCTCAGTGGAGAAAAATTGAGTGTGGAAGATATCATGAGGTATGGTCATGGTGGCCTTTGTCAAGACTGCGATATATGCAGATACCCAAATTGTAGTTTTGGTAAATAAAGTCACGTGACGTTGTATCCAGAAAAGCACAATTTAGATTTTTATATTTTTTTAAATACTGTACAAAATATAAAAATAGAGAAACAACTTTAAGCTGTATAAGCAGATTAAAGATAAAAATAAATAAAAAGGTGGAGAAATAATATGGAAATCAAAAGATATGAAACTAACAAAAGAACAAGCAAAGTAGTAATACACAACAATACAGTGTACCTATGTGGACAAGTAGCAAAAGACGCTACTAAAGGAATCAAAGATCAAACAGTTACAACCCTTGAAAAAATAGACGAATTATTAGCCAGTGTAGGGTCAAATAAAGATAAAGTCCTATCTGCTACAATCTATGTTAAAGATATGTCATTATTTCAAGATATGAATGAAATTTGGGATAGCTGGACAAATGAAGGATTTGCTCCTGCCAGAGCGTGTGTAGAAGCAAAAATGGCTAGAGAAGAATTATTAGTAGAAATTTCTATCGTAGCAGCAGTATAATACTATTAAAAGAGGCTTTCCCCACAAAAGGATAAAGCCTCTTTTTTATAGAACTCAACTAATTTTTTATTATAGATCAAAAATCCAGTATTCTATTAATTATTCTTTAAAGTTTAATAAAAATGTTTCTGCTACTTGAGATAGAGGACGATTTTTTACCCAGACAATAACAGTTTGAGTCTCTAATTCACTCTCCTCTATTATTATCGATCTCAAATTCTTATTAGGCATAAGTTTAGCCGCACTTTTAGGCACTATCCCTATTCCCATACCAGTATATGTCCATAAAAGGATAGATTTACTGTCTTCTCCCTCACATATAATATTAGGCTGGAACCCTACCTGGTGACAACTAGAAGTAATTAAATTTTCAAATCTTTTATCTAGTATTATGGGTTTATCTTTTAGTTCCTCTAAAGATATAGACTTTAAAGAACTAGGAAAAAACAGGTCCTCTCTAGCCACTGCAACCATAGGTTCCTTAGGCATATATATAAGATTAAAATTTTCTGTATTAAATGGTGTTCTCACTATTCCAATCTCAATCATCCCATTGTTTAAAAGATCTAAAATCTTATATGTATTCCCCTCCTTCATTTGAAAATTAATCTCAGGATATTCCTTATAGAAATTATGAATTTGTTCTGGTAGAAGCATTGCTCCTGCTGAGGAAACAAATCCAATGGAAAGAATTCCCTTAACTCCTAAATTCAAATTTTTAATCTCCTTTGCAGAAGTTTCCATAAGTTCAATAATCTGCTTAGCTCGATGCTGTAATAGTTTACCGGCTTCAGTAAGTTTCATTTTCCGAGTACTTCTCTCTAACAGAGTTACTCCTAATTCTTCCTCCAACAGTTTTAGCTGCTGACTTAATGGTGGCTGGGAAATATATAGCTTTTTTGCTGCCTTAGTTATATTTTTTGCCTCTGCAATGGCTAAAAAATATTTTAATTGTCTGATATCCATATTAGTTCTCCCTTCTGCGAATTTTTTATTTATATCTATATCATATTAATATGATATCTTTAATATCTTTTTATTTTTTATACATTTTTAGTATAATTATAACAAATAATTAACCGAATGAACAGGGGAGGTCAAATCATGAAGATAGCAGGAGTTTTAGGTGGTATGGGACCCATTGCCACAATTGACCTATTAAATAAAATAGTAAAATATACCGATGCAAAAAAAGATAGTGATCATATCCATACCTTAGTGGACAATTATACAGAGATTCCCGACAGGACTGCCTATATTTTAGGGCAGGGAGAAAATCCTGAACAACACCTCATAGACTCAGCCTTAAAATTAGAAGCTATGGGTGCTAGTTTTATAGTTATGCCATGTAATACTGCTCATTATTTTTATGAAAAAGTCTGTGGTGCAGTAAAGATACCCTTTATAAATATGATAGATGAGGTAGCCAAAGAATTGAATGATATTAAAAAAGTAGGCCTTTTGGCAACAAAGGGAACCTATAAAGGGCATATCTACGAGAATATATTCAACAGATACGGAATAGATGTAAAAATACCTCCTATAGATATGCAGGAAATTGTAACCGACCTTATCTACAGGGTAAAAGAAGGTAAGGATGATATAGATCAAGTTCCTATAGACCAGGTATTAGATTATTTTTCTAGTTTAGGAATAGACAAGATCATCTTAGGATGTACAGAACTTCCTGTAGCCTTTAGAAGACTGGAGATAGAAGGAGAATTTCTTGACCCTACAAAAATATTAGCTGTCAGCACCATAAAGCTAATAGGAAAGAAGATTAAAGAGTGTTAAAAATTAAATTAAAATGACTTTTTATATTTTCATATGATAAACTTTATATAAGAAATATATATATATGGAGGAAATTTTTATGAAAAACAATAAATATGGATTTACATTAATTGAATTATTAATTGTTATAGCTATCATTGGCATTTTAGCAACAACGTTAGCTCCAAAATTAAGGGCACAATTAGCCAAAGCAAAAGATGCAAAAGTTGTTAGTTTTCTGGGAGCGTCAAGAACCGGATATCAGGTTTTATCTATGGAAAAAATGATTAATAATTCAGATGATTCTGTAGTTCCAACAGTTAAATTAAGCGAAATCTTGGATAAACTAGACTCAAAGGCTTCTCCACTTATCGATCATATATGGGGATTTTTAAGAGTAGGTGGTTCTAAAAAAAATCTAACTTCTGAATTAAGATATAGCGGTACAATTCATCTGATGTCAGGTAGTGCTCATGATACCAAAAATATTTTTTATGAAAGTCAGCCTCAGCCTATTGATGAAATAATCACTCTCGAGCCTTTTTCTGAGTATACACATAATAATATAGAAAAATATAGCACTGAAGGTCTTCAATGGAATAAATATTAAAAAAAACCTAGGAAAATTTCCTAGGTTTTTTTAGTTATGATCTACTTTATTAATGATTTCTTTAATTTTTCTTTCATCTGCTCAAATCCATTTTTTACTGCTTTTTCATAGGCAGCTTCCTTTGAATTTTCGTCGTCTCCTTCTCCAGTAGCAGTGATGGTAAGTAAATTTTCTACTTTTTTCTTATTATATAATTCCACTGTAATATTTAATGTTGTTACAAAAGATTCAGGGGTAATCATCTTTTTATTGTAATAAACTGCTGGTTTAGTAGATGTATGAATACTGTTCAATACCACTTTCACCAGGGTGTTTACTGTAGAATCATTGTCACTGCTCACAGCTACCTTATCATCGTTTTCACGTGAGATAGATGCTAACATAGAGTAGAAATAATTATCAAAATATTCCTTAGAACCATCATTAAATTTCCCACTGCTCTTAACATATAGAATATTTACCCCATTATAAAGGCTGTCACTATTAATTTTTTTCTCCACTGATTGAAGATCATTTTTTATTTGAGTCTTTGTATATGGAAGGTTATAAATTTTAGTACTTCCTAATATAATAGCTACATTTCTATATGAGTCGAACTCATCATAGCTTTTTAAGGCACTGGTTAAGTAGTTCTTTTTAAGATTTAAATCTTCTGTCTGAGAAAACTGAGTATAGTTACTGTTAATCAGACCTCTAAGCTCATTGGCTTTTTTCTCATATAGAGATATCTTCGTGTCATCTAAAGTAGCTGTAGCAGTATATTTCGATCTAAACCATTTTTTCTTAACTTTGAAGTCTACACCTAAAAGATTAGTTTCTGAAATAGTAGATATTCCAGATGAAACCTCTCTATTCGACTGCCCGTTAGTAAGGCTTTTATTACTGGTAAAATTGCTCTTGATAGTAACCTGTATTTGATTAGAAAGATCTGCCAAGGCTTCTTTTTTTGCCGTAACTTCACTATTTCCCATCCCTACCCCTTCCAAAGTTTTAGAAAAACTTGTGATGGTCATAAGAACACCTAAAAATAATATCATTAATTTTTTCATACTTTATCCTCCTAATTTGTTTCTATAGTTTCATCCTGAGTTTCTTCAACTTCTTTTACTTCTTTATCTACACCAGGAAAATCTTCATCATTAGAACTGCCAAAATAAGTATTTAATTCCTTCTCTAGTTCAGCTTGTGAAGATTCAGCTTTTATTTTTAACTTTAAATTTTCATCGGTGTAATTGTTTGGATTGTTTATAGCCTTTGTTGTAGTCTCGATCAATCTTTCATTATCTACAGTCATTAAAACAAACAATTCATCTTGAGGAGATATCCAAGTTTCCTTTAGTGAAGCCCCCTTTAGGTCTACACTAACCAATTCTTTTACTATATTTTCTGAAAGAGCGTCTACACTAGTAGAATCTCCTACTCCTATTTTACTGGTATACGATTTAAATAAACCATCAACTTTAGTCTTAATCTGTCCTCCCAGGTCAAGTCTTGCACTGGCCATAGCTTCCTTTCTTGCAAAATCAAACCCAAGGTCTGTCATTTTAGCTGACCCCACTCCGGCAATTCCCTTATCATAAGTAGGCTGAATTACCCATCTAGGATATTCCTTCATCTTTTCATAGTTCACGTTAGTTCCTAACTCTGGTTTTGTCTCCTTGGCACTACATCCGCCAAATGCTGTAGCAGTTAAAATAGTTAAAATTAAAATAGATTTTTTTATATTCATAATGATGCCCTCCTAATTTATATTATATTTAACTTCATTATACATATATTTTAAAAAAAATCCTATTAAAATTAAAAAAAATTGTGTTATTTCAATTTAATTTGATATAATTTTATAGAATAAATAATTTAGGAGGATATATAAAAATGATAGGAATAATTGGTGCTATGCACGAGGAAATAATAGAATTAAAAAATATGATTTCAAATTTAGAGGAGGAGAAAATACTAGATATTACCTTCTTTAAAGGAACTTTAGAAGGTAAAGATATCGTATTAGTAGAGGGAGGAATAGGTAAAGTAAATTCATCTGTATGTACTACTTTATTAATCGATAGATTCAAAGTAGATCAACTTATATTTACAGGAGTAGCAGGTGGAACTAATCCTAGTATAGAGGTAGGAGATATCGTTATATCAAACGAACTTATAGAGCATGACTTTGACTGTACAGCTTTTGGAATGAAACATGGAGAGATCCCTAGAATGGATACTTCTATCTTTAAAGCCGATAAAAAATTGATTAAAATAGCTGAGAAAAGTGCTTTAGAATTATTTGACCAAAAAAATATCTATACAGGAAGAATAGTAAGTGGAGATGTCTTTGTAGCTGAACCTGCAAAAATAAATTGGTTAAGAGAAACTTTTAATAGTGAGTGTACAGAGATGGAAGGAGCAGCAGTAGCTCATGTCTGCCACTTATTCAAAATACCATTTGTGATTATAAGATCTATCTCAGATAAGGCAAATGACGACGCTAAAACAGATTTCCAAGAATTTGTAAAATTAGCAGCTAAGAACTCTAAAAACTTAATTGTAGAAATGATGAAAAGAGTATAAGAATAAAGAAATTTAATTTATAATTAAAAAAGGAAGTCAAATTATGAATATAGATAAAACTTTGGAAGAACTTTATTCCCTTACTAATATGGGAATAAAATTAGGCCTAGACAACATAAAAAACATCTTAAAATTAATGGGGAACCCCCAGGATAACTATAAGATCCTGCACATTGCAGGAACCAACGGTAAGGGCTCTACAGCAACTATTTTAGAAGCCAGTTTATTAGAAGCAGGTTATAAGGTAGGTAAGTATACCTCACCTCATATTGAAAAATTTAATGAAAGAATTGTGGTAAACAGGGAGCAGATATCAGATGAAAGGATATGCTCCTACTACAAAAAAATTCGAACCTTAATTGAAGTCAATGATTTACACCCAACCTTCTTTGAGATCACCACTGCAATGATGTTTGATTACTTCAAAGATTGCGGCTGTGAATACGTAGTTCTAGAGACCGGCTTAGGGGGACGTTTTGATGCAACTAATGTGTGTCATCCTGAAATTTCTATAATCACTAATATATCTATGGATCATATAAATATCTTAGGAGATAATCTGACCGATATAGCCCGTGAAAAATGCGGTATTATCAAAGACAGTCCTGTTGTAATTGCTGATTCTAAACCAGAATTGATAACTGCTGTTGAGAAAAAAACTAAAGACTATGTCGATGTGCTAAAAAAATATAGAAATGTAAAATTTGAACTAACCGAAGATTTTGGAACTACAATTTATATAGATAATATGGAGTTTAACCTTTCTCTTTATGGAGAGTATCAAATAAATAATTTTTTAGGAGCATATGAAGCCCTGAAAAAAATAGGAATATCAAATAAAAATATACAGGATGCAGTCTCCAAAGTTTTTTGGCCTGGTAGATTTGAGATTTACTCCAAAGAGGATCCAATCGTAATACTAGACGGTGCTCACAATGTAGATGCTGCATCTAGATTAAAGGAAAATATCCTTTCTAAATATAGAAAGAACGGTGTTGTTACTTTGGTCTCCATCTTAGAAGATAAAGACAGAGATGGAATCCTAGAGGAAATTTCAAAGTTTAGTGATGAGATAATATTTACATCATTAGAAGATTTTCACCGGGGGACTTCTGGAAGTCAATTGCTGGATCTAGTGTCTGACTTTAAAGATCAAATAGTAGAGGATAACCTCATAAAAGCTTTTGAATTGGCTAAAAAAACAAAGAAAGTTATCGTTATCTGCGGCTCATTTTATTTGTTATCTAAATTTAAAAAATCTATTCAAATGAGGTAGAATTATGACAAAAAAACAAGTTTTATTCTGGAGATTCACCTTAATTTTGGTTGTTATTTCAGGTGGATATTTTATAACTCAAAAGATCTCAGGTAATAAAAATAAAAGTATAGATCAGGTAGTAGAGGTTAAAAAAACAGCAAAAGATATCGATATCAATAAAAATGATGAAAAAACAGTTGAAAAAGAGGTAGAGTTAAGTATCAGACCAGATGATTTTTATAAAAAAAAGAAAAACTAACTATGAAATAACACCGATAAATAATAGGGGGGCTTATGATTAAAAAATTTGTAAGGTTATCAAAACTAGTGAAAGCTTTTGAATTCACTGTAATCTATGGGGGATTAGATAATCTAGAAAGAAAGATCTTACTCCCTACAGTGCATAGAGTAGGAGCTGAATTAACTGGATTTTTGGTAGAAGGAGATGAACTCAATAAGCAGCTACACGTTTTAGGGACAGAGGAGATGAGGTATATCGATTCCCTTTCCTCGGAAGTGAGAAAAGACAGATTGAAAAAATACTTTTCCTATAATTTTCCTTGTATCATTGTAGCCTGTGATAAGGATATCCATCCTGATTTTATAGAATATGCTAAAAAACATAATAAACCTCTTTTGACCACTAAAAATAAAACTGCAGTTATCATAAGGAAATTAAAATATTATCTCCAAAGAAAATTAGCACCTGAAATAAGGGTAGAGGATCATGTTTTAATCGAAATCCTAGGAATAGGTGTTTTGATAGGTGGTTATGAGGATGCAAAGATTGGATCTACCCTAGAATTAATCGAAAGAGGCCACAAATATATTACAGATGAAAATTTAATTATTAAAAAAATCGGACCCGATATCCTCTTAGGAGAAAATGGTTTTGATAAGAGTAACGTCAAAACACATTTTTATTTGGGAACAGGCAGTGAGAATATAGATATTACCAATAACTATGGGATTATTGCAACTCGGAGAACTAAGGAGATAAACCTATATATCAATCTGGAAAAATGGGATAAAAGAAAGTTCTATGACAGGTTGGGAATAGATAAACAATTCGAAGAGATCCTGGGAGTTCAAATTCCTAAGCTAAGTCTTCCTGTACGAAGGGGAAGAAATCTAGCTGTAATAATTGAAACGGCAGCTATAAATGAAAGGTTGAAGCAAATTGGAATGAATTCTTCTGAATATTTTTTAGAGGAAACTAAAAAAATGATCGCTTTTAACAAAGAGAATAAGAAAGGTGATAAGATGAATAAAAATATTTTGACAGTAAAGAAAATAGTCGATGAATTTGGTCTAAAAGTTATTACGGGAGAGGAGTTTTTAGAAACAACTTATATAACTAAGACTGCACTTCACAACCCTGCCTTGGCACTTTCTGGATTTTATGAAGTATTTTATCAAAATGGTTCTAAGAGTTTACAACTATTTTCCCAGGGAGAATTAAATTTTTTAAAGAGCCTGGATGATGATGTTAAATATAGAAATTTAAACAATTTTTTTGACTTTGACTTCCCTGCTATGATAATAGCAGATGCAGATGAGATTGAGCAATGTTTTATCGATCTATCTAGGGAAAAAAAGAAGATCATGTTATTTTCCGATAAAACTTCTACTCAACTAACAGCAGACTTAAACCAATTTTTAGAAAAAAAGTTTGCTCCTAAAATCACCATGCATGGAGTTTTTGTTGAGATGTTTGGATTTGGTGTGCTTCTTACTGGTAAAAGTGGAATTGGTAAGAGTGAAACCGCTCTAGAGTTAATTCATAGAGGACATAGATTGATTACGGATGATAAAGTAACTTTTCATGAACATCCCAGTGGAATGGTGATAGGAAAAGCGGATAAAATCCCTTATTTCATGGAACTTAGAGGTCTCGGTATCATAGATATCAAAGCTCTTTATGGATTAGGGTCTGTAAGAAAAGAAAAAAGATTAGATGCAATCATAGAACTAAAGGAATTGAAAAGTGATGATTACCTGACTAAAACTTCTACCTCTAAGAGTATCGAAGTCGAAGTTTTAGGTCATCCTGTAGACCATGCAGAACTATATATAAGTTCTGGAAGGAATGCTGCTACCATGGTAGAGACTACTATTATGAACTTAATAGCTATCAAATATGGTTATGATCCTGAGAAGGCATATAAGGGTAAAGTAAGACATCAAGAATTTATATAAGATACACTAGGGGGGCAAAAAGGGAATGAAAAGAAAGGTAAAAACGTTGGCAATAGATTATTTTGTAATTAATTTAGGGCTTATTATAGCTGCAATAGGAATAGGATTATTTATCGTACCTGCAAAGATAGTTAGTGGGGGGGTAACAGGAATAGCAACTATCCTATACTATACATTTAATCTATCTGTTGGAACCAGTATGCTGTTTATCAATATCCCGCTATTTTTAGTAGGGGTTAAAACTTTTGGTAAGGAGTATGGTGCAAAGACATTGTTTGGAATCATAATGTTATCATTTTATATAGATCTTTTCAGGAAACTTGTAGGAATAGATAACGTAATAGATTTTACAAAAGGAAGTAATTTTTTATTGGCACCACTCTTTGGAGGTATTTTACTAGGAGTAGGTTTGGGACTAGTTTTAAAATTTGGTGGCAGCACAGGCGGAACCGATATTGTAGCTCAAATGGTCAATAAAATTACTAAGATACCAGTAGGTTACTGTATGATGATCAATGATACGATTATCATTGTCAGTGGAATTGCTATCTTTGGAATTGAAAAAGGACTCTATGCAATCATCGCAATGTTTACAACTAACGTAGTTATCAATAAGATCTTTGAAGGTGTCGGATACACTAAGATGGTCTATATTATAAGTGATAAATACGAACTTATAAGAGAAATAATATTAAAAGATATTAAAAAAGGTGGAACTGCTTTATCAGCTAAGGGACTCTATACAGATGAGAGTAAATCAATGATTATGACTGTCTTAAAAAATAAGGAAATCAGAGATCTTCAGGCTCTTATAAAACAAGTGGACCCAAGTGCATTTATAATTATATCAGAGGTTTATGAAGTATTAGGTGAAGGTTTTAAATCACTGGATTAGCAACGTGACGTTGCATCCAGTTAAGCATAAATTAAAACATTGTAATGTTTTAATTTATTGAAAGAGGTTTTAATTTTCCAAATAATAATAAAAACTCTTGGAGGAGAACAATGGATAAAATTATCGTAAAAAATATAAAAGCATACGGATATCACGGTGCTTTAACTGAAGAAAATATACTGGGACAAAACTTTTATGCCGATGTAACCCTATATAAACCATTACAAAGGGCAGGTCTTACAGATGACCTCAATAAAAGTATCAGCTATGTAGATGTATATTATGATGTTGAAGATATCATAAAGAATAAAAAATTTAAATTGATAGAAGCTTTGGCTGAGATGATTGCTCATACTTTATTGGTAAAATACAGTATAGAAAAGGTAGAAGTAGAGATTAGAAAACCCGGTGCTCCTATAAATGGAAGTTTTGACTATGTAGGAGTAGCAATAACTAGAGAGGCTAAAGATTATGAGATGGACTAGAGTTTATCTCAGTATGGGATCTAATATAGGGAATAAATATTACTATCTTCTAGGAGGTATTTTTGCCATATCTCAACTAAAAAAAACTAAAGTCACTGCTGTTTCAAAATTTTATTCAACAGATCCAGTAGGATACTTAGATCAGGATGAATTTTTAAATTGTACAATTGAGATAAAAACCCAGCTGCTCCCCTATGAACTTCTAAGAGAACTTCAAAGGATAGAGTTAAAGTTAAAGAGGGTACGAAAATTCAGATGGGGTCCTAGAACTTTAGATATAGATATTATATCCTATGGAAATTTTAAGCTGAATAATAAGGATTTAGTTATACCTCACCCTAGATATAAGGAGAGAAATTTTGTTCTGATCCCTCTTTTAGACGTTATTAGAGATAAAAGCTATATCAGTTCTATCATAGATTATAGCGATAAAAGTGTAAGGGTTCAGAAAAAAGAAAAGCTCCTAATCAGCAGTTGTCTTGTTGGGAAAAAAACTTCATATAAAGGCACCGCTAATTATAATTATATCGTAGCTGAACTTCTAAAGGATAGATTTGAATTTATAGAAACTTGTCCTGAAGTAGAGGGAGGACTTAGTATCCCCCGTCTGCCAGCTGAAAGAAACGCTAATAAGGTAATCAATAATGAGGGTATAGATGTCACCGATGAATTTGAGGCAGGGGCAGAAAAAGCTCTGGAAAAAGCCTTAAAAAATAATATAAAACTTGCACTATTAAAAGGAAAAAGTCCATCTTGTGGAATAGATACTATATATGATGGCACTTTCAATCATAATATCATTCCTGGAAATGGAATAACAGCAGATAAACTCCTGCTGAAAGGAATAGACATAATCGAGGTGAACAAGGATGAACAATAAGTTTAGTGAGATATTAGAAGTTATTAAAAAAAGCAACAGAATATTAATTACAGGACATACCAGCCCTGATGGAGATGCCATAGGGAGTGGTTTAGCTCTTCTTTTAGCCCTCAATAAATTAAATGAAGCTTTAAGAAAAGAAACTGAAAGTAGGGGGGAGATCTACTTAGATAAAACTTTAAGGTTTATTTTAGATGATAAAACTCCTAAAAATTTAAAGTTTTTAACTCACTCTATCCTAATCGAAGAATTTGAAAACTATAATTCTAAATATGATTTTGATCTCATGATCTGTCTTGACAGCGGTAATTTTGACAGGGTTGGAAGGGTAGGAGAATTAAAAGGTGAAGATACTAAAGTTATAAATATCGATCACCATATCAGCAATGATAGGTTCGGAGACTATAATTACGTAGGAGATATTTCATCTACTTCAGAAATTTTATTCGATTTTATTAAAGAAGCAGGTATTGAATTAGATCATGGAATAGCAGAATCTCTCTACACAGGTATAGTCAATGATACCGGTAATTTTAAACATTCAAACACTACTAAAAAGGTCTTTAAGACAGCTTCTGAATTAGTGGAGTATGGAGTGGAACCAAACGAAGTTATAAAGAATTTTTTCAACACTAAATCTATGGCAAAATTAAAGTTAACAGGGAAAGTTCTGTCTGATTTTAAATTTGTAGATAGTCTGAAGTTGGTGTATTATTATATAAGTGAGGAAGAACTAGCTGAGTTAGGGGCTGGTAAAGATGATACCAGTGGTTTAGGGGAACTTCTCCTTTCATATGAAGATGCAAGTGTATCCCTCTTTCTCAAAGAGGATAAGGGGCATATCAAAGGAAGTTTCAGATCTAAATATGCTGTAGATGTAAATGCCTTGGCAGGACTTTTTGGAGGCGGTGGTCATATTAAGGCTGCTGGATTTAAAACTGACAAAAATTCCCATGAAATATTGGACATAATAATTAAAAATATGAGTTTAGGAGGCAAATAATGAAGAAAAAACTATTAATAGTTGCTCTATTAGCGTTGACACTGGGTGCTTGTTCAAACGACGGTGTATCTAACGTAAGGAAAGATGATAAGATCCAAAGTATGAGAGATTACGATTCTGTACAAGGGGTAGTATCTCCTAAGAGAAAAGTTGTCATAGCTGAATTTAAGAATCAAACTAGATTTGGAAGCAGAAGATTGGGAAGCAGCTTAACTGATGTTATCACTACAGAACTTGTAAAGAGTAATAGATTTATTGTTTTAGAGAGGGAAGATCTATCTAAAGTAATGCAGGAAATTAACTTTTCTAATACTCTAGGGCAGGGGCAGTTAGCATCTGAAAGAAAATTCCAGGATGCAGATTACGTTATAACAGGTGCAATTACTAAATATTCTGTAAATACAACTGGAAATAAGGGACTTGTCTCTAGTAGTAAAACTCAAAGAGCTGAGATCTCATTTGACATGAAAATGATAAATGTAAGAACTGGAGAAGTAGTTCTCTCTGATCAAGGAGAAGGTGTCTCAGACGTTGAATATGGCACTACTCTAGGTATTGGAAGTACAGGTGGATATGATGAAGGTCTAGAGCAAGAAGCCTTTAGAGCAGCAGCTATAAACGTTATGGACAACATTATAAAAACTGTGGATAAAACACCTTGGATGGCAAATGTAGCTAAGATATCTGGAAATAAACTTTATATCAATGCAGGTCAAAAAAGTAATGTGGAAATAGGTACAAAATTAGGCGTCTACAAACAGGGAGAGAAGATTGAATTCAATGGTAAATTCTTAGGATTTGAAGAGAATAAAGTAGGAGAAGCAAAGGTAGTGGATTATCTAGGTGAAGATGCTGCTATCTTAGAATATAAAGGTGAAGCTTTCAGTATTCCTGGTGTAGTAAAGTTGATGAAGTAGTATGAAGAGGTATAAGTTATTTTTATTATTTATTCTCTTAATATTTATAGGTTGTACACCAAAGCAAGATTTTGTATTAAAAGCTACTCCCTCAATATCACCAGCTAAATTGGCTATTTTACCTATCAATAACAACACAAATGATGTAGCTGGAGGATTTATCTTCCGGGGAGTAGTTTATAATAATTTTGAACAGAACAATCGTGGATATGATATCCAGGATATAAAAAAAACCGATGAACTCCTCAATGAAGCAGGTATAACAGACGGTGGACAATTAAAATTTTTAAGACCCATCGAATTAGCTGAAATCTTAGGAGTAGACGGTCTCCTGTATATAGACTTGGATGAGTTAGATTTTATGACCTATCCCTACTATCATACTCGGTCTGTCAAAGGAACTTTTCTCCTCTATAATTTTGAAAAATTAATATGGGTAAAGCCAATCAGAGTCGCTATCAAATATTTTGGAGTCAGCTCGGCACTGGATACTATAAGTGGAGCAGTCAATGGGGACTCCGACCAATTAAATGATGGAATGACTCAAGCAGGGATAGATATAGCCGTCCATCAAGGTATAAAATTTGCTACTATTGCTGGATTTGACCATGAGTTAGCCCCTGAGATGGCTTTGGTAAGTAAAAAGTTATCCAGTGTCATTCCAAAGGGAAGCCGGGCTGATTCAGCTTATGTAAAACAAAGTGAAAATGAGATAAAATATCTCCGGGAAAAAATTAGTAATAAAGAATCTATAGTCACCGATGAGATGTATATAGAGGAGAAGGAAAAAACCGAGGTGTTGGAAGAAATTATTCCAATATTAAATTAAAGAGGAAGTGACAATATGAGCGATATTATTTTTATAAAGCCTAAAAGTTTTGAAGATTCTAAAAGAATAGTAAATTATATTGTAGAAGATAAAATTTTACATATCAATTTAACTTCATCAGATAAAAAAATGTACCAAAGAGTCTTAGATTTTATAAGCGGAGCAGTCTATTTAAAGGATGCAAAATTATTGAATCCAGCAGAAAACATCTATCTTTCTATACCAAAGGAAACTTCATTTTCATGGGGTGAAGAGGGTGGAGAAAATAAAAATAAAATGAATTTAGTGGATCTAAGATATGATGAAGAGGAAGAAATAAAACCTGTTTTTTAAAAAAACTAATAATGAGTAATATAATATGCTGAAGACCTGTTTTTTACAACAGGTCTTCAGCATATTATACGTCTTTAAATTATTTTGAAAACATGATAAAATATAGAGTATTTTTTAAAATAAAGAAATAGGGAGTAGTTTATGTATAAGAAAAAAAAGCCATATATCTTGGTATTTGGAGCATCAGTTGTAGACATATTTGGTATTTGTAATGTTGGAGTAAAATATAGAGTGAAAGACTCTAATCCTGGTAAAGTAAGGATGGCCTTTGGTGGTGTCTCTAGAAACATTGCAGAAAATATGGCTAGAATTGGTCTAAATACCAAGTTTATTTCTATCTTAGGAGACGATGAAAAAGGTCGTGCTATGTTGGATCATTCAGAATTAATAGGATATGATATGGAAGATTCTCTTATCTTAGAAGGGGGGAGAACACCGAGTTATCTAGCTATATTAGATCAATTTGGAGAGATGGTTTCAGCAGTAGCTGATATGGAAAGTATCAGTGCTATGAATACAGATTTTATTGATTCTAAATCTGATTTAATTGAAAATGCTGAATACACATTTTTAGATGCCGATGACCCCGAAAATTTAGAGTATCTGTTAAAAAAGTTTACTGGTAAAACTAAATTTATCTTAGACCCAGTATCCTCTGAAAAGGCTGATAAGATAAAACACCTAATCGGTTATTTTCACACAATCAAACCAAATAAAAATGAAGCTGAGATCTTAACTGGATTTCCTATAGATACAGATGAAGATTTAAAGAAAGCTGGACAATATTTTTTAAACTTAGGTGTGGAAAAAGTATTTATAAGTTTAGATTCTGAAGGTGTATACTATACCGATGGAATAGCTAGTGGAAAGGTCAAAGCCTGTGACGTAGTAGTTAAAAACGTAACAGGGGCAGGAGATTCGTTTGTAGCTGGTCTGGGATTCGGATATATGAATGATATGGATATAGAGGAAATTGTAAAATTTTCTATGACAATGTCTATAATTACCATCTCCTACGAAGGTACCATCCATCCTGATATGGATCTTATGAAAATTGCCAAAGCTATGAGGGAAGTTTCATGGGAAGAAAAGTTTATCTAAAACACAGATCTATTAATTAAAGGTCTAAAAAAGAGAGGAGGTTCTAGTTAGAATCTCCTCTTTTTAATATCTACTCCATAGGTTATATACATATATTTAGCTCGTTTTAATAATATACTTCATGAATTCATTTAGCAGTGGTGATAACCATTTATTTTTATGATATGATATCTGTGTTGAAAATTTAATTTCATCCCCATTTCCCTTAATAACTCTAATTTTTTTAGCTTCTATCAAATCTTCTACACAAAATTTAGGCAGTAAGCTTACTCCAAGGTTACTTACTACACATTGTTTTACGGCTTCAATACTCGAAAATTCTAATATTCTTAATGGTAAAACATCTATATTATAGAGATAATTTTGAAAGAATTGCCTTAAAGAGCATTCTTTTTCTGTAAAAATAAAACATTTTTTCTCTATTTCACTTTTATTTTCTCTATTGATGTCTTTAACATCAAACTCTTTACCACTAATAAATATAAGATTTTCTTCACTAATTTTATGAGTTATTAAATCTTCAAAATCCATTTTAGGTTCCAACGTAATGATAAGGTCAAGTTCACCAGTGTATAATCTTTCTCTAAGCTTAGAACAATTATCACTTATAATTTTCAAATTAACATTGGGATAGACATGATTAAATTGAGACAATCCTGAATTTAAACGATATATGACCAATGACTCCGAAATACCAATATTTAACTCTCCTTTTGTATCTATTTTATCTACTGAAATATTCTTAATCATATCATAAGTATTTAGTAACTCAACTACATACTTGTATAGTTCATTTCCTGTATCTGTTACACTTATTGTTTTCCCAAGACGATCAAAAAGAGGTGCTCCCACCTCTCTTTCAAGGGATTGTATGTGCTCACTAACAGTGGATTTTCCATAATATAAACTCTCTGCTGCTTTGGAAAAACTTTTAAGTTCAACTATTTTTTTAAATGTTTTAAATTTACGAATTTCCATATATCCATCTCCTTTCATTTAGTAAGTTCGCTTTTCACGAACATTAATTTCTATTATTTTGATTTTACCGAACTAATAGCTTATGTTATCATGCTAATATAAATTACTTTATTTGTAAATGTTTTTTAATAAAAGGAGATGATATTATGAAGAAAATTTGTTTATTACTTGCTGATGGATTTGAAGCAGTTGAAGCAGCTGTTTTTACAGATGTAATGGGTTGGAATCAACTTGAAGGAAATGGTAATACAGAGTTAATTACAGTAGGTACGAAAGACACATTGAAATGTACGTGGAATTTTACAGTTACACCAGAAATGCATATCAGAGATATAAATGTTGATGAATTTGATGCACTGGCAATTCCTGGTGGTTTTGAAGAGGCAGGATTCTACAAAGATGCTTTTAGTGAAGAGTTTTTAAATATTATTAAAAAGTTTGATAAACAAGGTAAAATTATAGCTTCCATTTGTGTTGCTGCACTTCCTATTGGAAAAAGTGGTGTTCTTAATGAAAGAAATGCAACTACTTATAACCTAAATAATAAAAAACGTCAGAAGCAATTATCTGATTTTGGAGTAAATGTAATACCAGATCAGCCTATAGTTATTGATAAGAATATAATTACGTCATATAATCCATCTACTGCATTTGATGTTGCTTTTACTCTATTAGAGCTTCTTACTTCAAAAGAAAATAAAGACAATATTAAAAAATTAATGGGTTTTACAAAATAAGCACTAGAAAAAGAGTATGGGAAAGTTTAAAAATAAATAAAAAAGAGAGCCTTCAATAGCTCTCTTCTAATAGTTATAAATATCTATCAATCTCTGCCTGTAATTTTTTCAATGCATTAGCTCTATGACTAATTTCTTTCTTTATCTCTGGAATCTCAGCAAAAGTCTTTTTGTATTTTTCAATATAGAAATGAGGATCATATCCAAAACCATCTGTTCCACCTGGCTCTTCTACTATTACCCCTTCTACCTCTCCTCTGAAACTATGGTATTCACCATTTGGTTTCGCAAGAGTTATCACACATACGAATTTAGCACTCTTATCCTCTTTTCCCTTTAGTTCCTGGATCAATTTATTATTATTCTTCTCATCTGTAGCATTTTCTCCTGAATATCTAGCTGAATATATCCCAGGAGCTCCTCCTAGAGCCTCTACACACAACCCACTGTCATCTGCGATAACAGGCATACCTACAGCTTTAGCTATCTCTAAGGCCTTCTTCTGGCTATTTCCCTCAAAGGTATCTCTATCCTCTACCACATCTGGAATTGTGTATCCATCGTTTATTGAAAGTATCTCATACCCCTTTAAGATCTCAGATATTTCTTTTATTTTTTTCTTATTTCCTGTGGCTAAAAATAATTTTTTCATATTTTTTCTCCTTATTTACATTTTAGTCTTCTTTATTGGCATTTATGATACACCAAATAAAAAGCACCCCAAACCAAAATAATATAGCTATTTCTCTAGTATTAAATATAATTGTCACCTCTCTAGCTGTTAATCTATTTTTTTATTAAAATCTAATTCAATATTTATCATTGAAACTATATCTTAATTATAACACATCAAGGGTTTATTAAAAAAAAAATCTCCTACAAATCTATGTAGAAGATTTTTTACTTTCACCTTTAACTATAGATTTCACCTTATTAGGGTAAAATCTATAACAAGAAATGAGAGTTCTATGCTTTCTCTATTGCCTCATTCTGCATTTCAAATAGTTCTTTGATCCCTTTTTCAGCTAGATCTAAAAGGCCATTTAATTCTTTTCTTGTAAATGTAGTTTCCTCTCCTGTTCCCTGTACTTCTACAAATTCCATCTCAGAGTTCATTATTACATTCATGTCTACATCGGCATTAGCATCCTCAGTATATTTTAAGTCTAACATAGGAACTCCACCAACTACTCCTACACTGATAGCAGCTACATTTGAGATTAATGGAGATTCTTCTAACTTACCATCTGCAATTAATTTTTTTATTGCTATAGCAAGAGCTACATATCCACCAGTTATAGAAGCTGTTCTTGTTCCTCCATCAGCTTGAATAACATCACAGTCGATAGTTATACTTCTTTCACCTAATTTACCCATATCTAAACATGCTCTCAAAGATCTCCCAATCAATCTTTGGATCTCCATAGTTCTTCCACCTAATTTACCCATCGAAGCTTCTCTTCTATTTCTATCTTCAGTGGCTCTTGGTAACATAGAATATTCTGCTGTAAGCCATCCTTTTCCTGATTTTTTTAAAAATCTAGGTACACTTTCACTTACAGAAGCAGTACAAATTACCTTTGTATTTCCCATCTCTATCAATACAGATCCTTCAGCATGAATAGTGAATCCTGTTATTAAGTTTACTTGTCTTAAATCTTCATTAGTTCTGTTGTCATCTCTTAAAATACTCATTGTTTATTTCTCCTTTTATAAAATAGAAAGATTATTTTATAATCTTTCTATTATTTTTTTTATTAAATTTAGATTCAAAATTATCTACTTTCTCTTTCCACTTCAGAAAAAAATAAGTATAAGATTACTCTTCTCCAAATTGTGTTTCATACAGCTTTTTATAGATCCCTCCATGGGATAATAGCTCCTCATGACTTCCAGCTTCTGCAATTTTCCCCTTATCCATAACTACAATCTTATCTGCATTGACTATTGTAGACAATCTATGGGCTATTACAAAGGTTGTTCTCCCAACCATTAATTTTTCCAAAGCGTCTTGAACCAGTCTTTCAGATTCTGTATCTAGAGCAGATGTAGCTTCATCCAAGATCATAATCTCTGGGTTTTTTAGGAGTGCACGAGCTATGGCAATTCTTTGTTTTTGACCACCTGATAGTAATGTTCCACGCTCTCCTACCTCTTGATCATACCCATCTTCAAACTCTATAATAAAGTTATGAGCATTGGCCATCTTAGCAGCATTTATAACATCCTCTTTTGTCACTTCTCTTCCTGCACCATATAAGATATTAGAATAGATAGTACCACTAAATAAGAATGTCTCTTGGGGAACTATTCCTATATGATCTCTTAATTCTTTCATTTTTAGATCTCTTATATCCATCCCGTCTATAGTTATAGAACCATTTTCAATCTCATAAAATCTAGGAATTAAATTTACTAAGGTTGTTTTTCCACTTCCACTTCTTCCAACTAATGCTACGATCTCTCCGGCATTTGCTTCAAAATTAATATTATCTATAGCATAGTCTAAATCTTTCCCATATTTAAATTTTAAATCCTTAAATTTTACTTTGGGTGAAAGTTTTCCATAGTCTACGGCACTTTCTCTTTCCACTACTTCTGGTACTTCTTCCAACAGCTCCATTACCCTGTCAGCTGATGGCATGATAGACATTAGTTCACTACCTCTTTTAATAACTTTTTTTAGTGGCTCAAACATAAGCCCTAATGAAGTTACAAATGAAGTAAGGTCTCCAGCTGTAAAGTTAGCATCCACAATAACTTTATTTCCACCATATAGTAGTACTCCCACTACTATAGTAGTAGTCATAACTTCATTTATAGGTGAAATTCTAGCCTCTACCTTCTTATTTCTATATTCAGTATTTAATACTTCCATATTTTTTTCTTCATATTTTTTTATCTCATCCTGCTCAGTAGCAAATGCTTTTACTACTCTGATTCCAGATAGTGATTCCTGAATAAGAGAATTTAATTCTCCTCGCTGATCTTGCCTTTTTCTGGCGGTTTTCTTTATTTTTTTCAAAATTTTCTTAAGTATCATCATCATTGCAGGGAGCAATACCAAGGTCATTAGAGCTAAGATTACATCAATCCTAAATAATCCTATGAGAAGTACTGCTACAGTCAAAAATTCCGGCAGGATCTGAAATATCATAAATCCAATTTTACCTAGATTTCCTGCATCTCCACTTATCCTTGCCATTATTTCCCCTTGGGGAGTTTTATCAAAGTAAGAATGACTTAGTTTATGAAGATGTCTATAGATATCCTGTTGGATATCCCTAACTACTAACCTCGTTGTATAGGAAGAATAAATTTCCTTATAATACATGGAAAAACCCTTTATAACAGTTGCAATTACTAACCCACCGGACACCAGTAACAGCATCTTTACATCTTTATCTATAAGTACATTATCCATCAGGTATTTAGAAAAGTATGCCGGTGCTGCCTTTGCTAACCCTACGATTAAAGATAATACTACTATAATCATAAATCTATATTTATAGTTCATCCCATAATCAACCATTTTTTTTAATGATGTCTTTTGAACTTTTAATTCTATTTTATCCATATTACTTCCCCTTCAAAAAGAATTTAGCGTATTTTTCTATTATATTATTCCCGCCTAATTTTTCTATTATTTCACCTATCTGCTCCTCAAAATATTCCCTATTATTTTCTATATTCTGTATAGCATCTAAGATATTATCTCTATTACAATCTCCTTGGAGGAGTTCTCTATAAACTTCCCTATCCAAAGCTAGATTAGGTAAAGAGACATATTTTAACTTTAATATATATTTTGCTATCAATCCACTCAATCTGTCGATCTTATAGATTACAACTCCCGGTAACCCCAAAAGTGCTAGCTCCAATATTACCGTTCCTGAAGCTGCTATGGCATATTTAGATTGTTTTACTACATCTTTAAGTGATGAATTATCTACAACCTCTAAGTTTTTATATCTGCTTATATCCAAATCCACCCAATTTAGGTGTTCCCTCTTGGCTAATTTTAATATAAAATTTTCATCCATAGATTTTTCCACAACTTCTAACATTACTGGGAGGAGCTTCTGTACCTCTTTTTTTCTGCTGCCAGGGAGTAGAAGGATCTTCTCTCCCCTTTTGTCTATCCGTTTATAGATATCTAAAAATGGATTCCCGTAATAGATTACATCTATTCCGTGTTTCTTATAAAAATCCACTTCCCATGGAAATATAACCACTATATGATCTAAATGTCTTAATTTTTCAACACGTTTTTCTCCCCAAACCCAAACTTTAGGCGGTATATAATAGTATATTTCTACATCCTCTATATGTTTTTTCAGGAGTTCCATAAATTTCAGATTAAATCCTCCATAATCTACTAAGATTACTTTTTTGATCTCCTCTTTTTTAATAAATTCTATATATTCATAGACTTTATTCTTTAAAAATTTATATTTTTTTAGAGCTTCCCAAATACCCATTACAGCTAATTCATCTATATCCTGTATAACAGTAACACCAGCTTCTTTGGAATGTTTACCTGCTACTCCAAAAAAACTGGCATTGTTGTCAATTTTATTCATTGCATTTACAAGATATGATAGGTGAAGATCCCCTGAGATCTCACCTGTCGAAACAAAATACTTCATACTGTCCCTCCTCTATACCCTCACTCCTACAATGAAAATGTTATTGTCATTCGCTAATTTTATACACTCTTCTTTATCTAAAAATAACATTCTGTCAGCTTCTGCAACTATACCCTTTCCACCGATAGATATTATTTTTTTTATGGTATCTAAACCAATTGCTGGTATATCCACCCTCATATCCTGCTGTGGTCTAGCCATCTTTACCAGAATACAATTATTTCCTGCATATTCATAGGCTCTTTCGATAGTTTTATCGGTTCCCTCTATCCCCTCTAGGGTAATGATAGAACCGTCTTTACATACCACACACTGGCCTGCATCTATAATAGAGAGAGCTCGCGCCCCCTCTATACCTATTTTTATAGTTTTATTTTCATCATCGCTAGGGATAGTCTTTGTATATACCTCTTCAGAAAACATCATATCCTTCATAAGGTGGTTTTGAGGTAATACTTTTATACCATTTAACCTAAATAGAGAGATTACACCAAATAATAAAGTTTCATCTTTTTTATCAGGCATCTTCTTTAGAAGTTCCTCTCCTACTTCATCTAACTTAAGGTCATTAAATAATAATTTTTTTTCTACCTTTCCTAGCATAACCATCTTTTCAATATTATTAGTCAATAAATATAGGAGAATTTTTTTCATCTCCCCTATATTCATCTCTACATAATTAGAATGAGACTT
Source organism: Psychrilyobacter atlanticus DSM 19335 (assembly GCF_000426625.1). Taxonomy (NCBI): domain Bacteria; kingdom Fusobacteriati; phylum Fusobacteriota; class Fusobacteriia; order Fusobacteriales; family Fusobacteriaceae; genus Psychrilyobacter; species Psychrilyobacter atlanticus. The sequence continues at coordinate 1,680,889 of NZ_KE384547.1, forward strand.
GACCTTATCAGATACTGTATCAAATAGCCCTATTGGATATGGATCTATTCCATATTCTTTAGCAGATTCTAAAAATTTTACTGGAAGTTCTCCATTTCCTACAATAACAGCTATCTTCTCCATTATTTGATAATCCCCCTACTACTATTCCTAACAAATTCTAAAAAGTTTTTTACATACTCATTTTCACCATATGTTTCTTCTATCTCAGCTAAAGAATCCTTTAATAACATCTTAGATCTAAATATTAATCTATATACTTTTTTTAATGTAGATATATCTTCCTTTGAAAATCCTCTTCTAGAAAGACCTACACTATTTAATCCACGAGCTACTGCACGAGATCCTTCTGCCAGAATATACGGCGGTACATCTTGAACGATAAGGGATCCCCCTCCAGTCATACTGTGAGCCCCGATATTACAAAATTGATGTATCGGCGTTAATCCACCTATAATTGCAAAATCTCCCACAGTTACATGTCCTGCTAAAGTTACATTATTAGCCAAAATACAGTTATCCCCTATGATTACATCATGGGCTACATGTACGTATACCATAAGCAGATTATTACTCCCTATTACAGTTTCCCACTTATCATCTGTTCCCCTATGGATAGTTACAAATTCCCTTATTTTATTGTTGTCACCTATTATGGTCTTAGTAGGTTCCCCTTTATATTTAAGGTCTTGTGATTCCTTTCCTATGGAGGCATATGAGTAGATCTTATTGTTTTTACCTATTATAGTAATTCCGTCTATCACAACATGAGATTCAACTATAGTATTATCCCCTATTACTACTTCGCTACCAATGATACTGTAGGGACCTATTTCTACACCTTTACCAAGTACAGCTCCCTCCCCAATGATTGCGGTTTTATGTATGTTAGCCATGAACTTCCTCCCTACTTTTTCATAATAGCAAACATTAGATCTGCTGTGGCTACTACCTCTCCATCTACTTTTGCTACTCCTCTACCTTTTACTATAGATCTTCTAGCTTTTATAACTTCCACTTCATATACTAATCTATCTCCAGGTACTACAGGTTTTTTAAATTTTGCACTTTCAATTGAGGCAAAAAGAGGTGTAATAGGTTCATCATCTGCATTTACTAATAATCCAAGCGCTTGAGCCATTCCTTCTACTATTAATACTCCTGGCATAATTGGGTAATCTGGAAAATGTCCATTAAAAAATTCTTCATTTACACTTACATTTTTGTAGGCTTCCAAAGTAGTTTCTCCAATTTTTGTAACTCTATCTACCAATAAAAACGGGTATCTATGTGGTATTCTCTTTTTTATCTCAGCTATATTCATCATTTTTTAATCACTCCTATTTATTTTAATTAATTATTTAGTTAATAATTTTGCAAATTCTATATCCAGTGCATGTCCTGCTTTTATAGCAATAATATGACCTTTTATAGGTCTATTGATTACTTTTAAATCACCTATTATATCCAAAATTTTATGTCTTACAAATTCATCTTCAAACCTAAGACCGCTAGGATTATCCACACCATCTTTATTAATTACTATGGCATTCTCTAAAGTTCCCCCTAGAGCCAGGTTATTTTTTCTTAAATACTCTATCTCATAATCAAATCCAAAGGTTCTAGCTGGTGCTATCTCCTTTAAATAATTATCTTGATTGAGGTCTATCTCCAACATCTGTGTTTTTAAAAATGTATGATCAAATTTTATTGTATAGGTTATTTTAAATCCATCATGGGGTAATGCTACTATATGTTTATCGCCTTTAGTCAGATATACCGGCTCTGTTATTACCAGTTCCTCTATCTCAGAGTCTAAATCACAAGTTCCTATATCCCTCATCAGTTCTCCGAATATTTTGGCACTTCCATCTCCAATGGGCAATTCATTACCATCGATCTCTACCATTAAATCTGTTATTTCGAATATGGCTAACGCCGATAAAAAATGTTCAATAGTATGAACTTTAGCCTCATATTCATTTTTTAAATTTGTTCCACGAGTCAGATCAAAGGTATTTTCTAAGTTCATTATTACCTCATTCTCTCCCTCTTTTAGATCTACTCTTTTAAATATGATTCCAGTTTTTTCTGTAACCGGTATTAATTTTATCTTTATCAATTCACCCTTATGAAGACCTATTCCCTCATAGGTTATCTCTTTCGCAATGGTTTTTCTTCTCATATTTTCTCTCCCTGCAGCATTTTTCATTGTAATTTCTTTATTCTTTCACTAAAAACTTTTCAGCTAAAACGAGTGGAAGTTTTTTATCTCCATCTCTAAATCTAATTACAAGTCTTTTCCCTGCTTCTACGTCCTTTATAATCCCAGTACCAAACTTCTTATGAGTTACCTTTTCGCCAATTTTAAACGGTGATTTTTCATCCACTTTAAAGTCTGCTTTTGTGATTAAATTTAATCCTCCTAATTTACTTTCTTTCTTTTTAGGAGCAACCTTTGCTTTATTTATATAATCCACATACCTGTCATCTATTTCCTTTAAAAATCTAGACGGATCTCTCATATATGAGATTCTTCCATATACCATCCTTTCAGATGCATGGGATATATGTAATTTTTCCTCAGCACGAGTTATAGCTACGTAGCAGAGTCTTCTCTCTTCTTCTAGATCATCATCAGAAAAATCAGCTTTAGAACTTGGGAATAACTCGTCCTCCATCCCCACTAAGAAAACTATTGGAAATTCTAACCCTTTAGAGTTATGAATAGTCATCAGTTTTACATAGTCTGTGTCCTCTTCTAAGTCGTCTGTAGCTGCTACTAATGCAGTCTGCTCTAAAAATTCTCCTACACTTATGAACCCTTCATACTGTTCTGAATCTTCCATCTCCTGTATCGAAGTTCGAAGTTCCCTTACATTATCCATTCTAGCTTCAAATTTGTCATCGTAGGTAGTTAAATAGTTCATATAATTAGTTCCCTCTAAGATCATATCATATATCTCCGAGGCTGTTAAAAATTGACTTTCTTCCATTATATTTTTTAACATCTCATACAACCTAAGTACAGTTACTTTTATAGCTGATCCTAGTTTAGTTTCCTCTATCCTACCCATGGCTTCAAAGAATATAATCTCATTTCCATCGGCAAAATCTCTGATTTTTTCAATAGTTTTTGCTCCAATTTTTCTTTTAGGAACATTGATTATCCTGAATAAACTAACAGTATCTTTAGGATTGTTTATTACTCTCATATACGAAAGGATATCCTTTACTTCTACCCTTTGATAGAATTGCATCCCGCCAAATATTTTATAACTGATCCTATGTCTTAGAAAAGCTTCCTCGAATACCCTTGACTGAGCATTAGTCCTATATAAAATAGTATAATCTTTATATGATCTGCCGTTATTTTTACCCTTTATAATTTCTTGTAATATATAGTCTGCCTCTGCTCTTCCATCTGATGCAGAAAATATCTCAATTAGGTGACCTTTTTCCTTCTCAGTCCAAAGATTTTTACCCCTGGAAGTTGTATTTAATTTAATAATACTGTTTGCTGCTCCCAATATATTCTGAGTAGATCTATAATTCTGCTCCAATTTAACTACCATGGCACCTTTATATTCCTTCTCAAAATCCAGAATATTTTTTATATTAGCTCCTCTAAATCCATATATACTCTGGTCTTCATCTCCAACAACACATATATTTTTGTGCTTTTTAGCTATCTTAGTTATTATCTGATACTGAATATTGTTGGTATCCTGATATTCGTCTACCATTACATATTCATATCTACCCTGTATCTTTTCTAGTACTTCTGGATCATCCAATAATTTGTTGGTATTTATAAGTAGATCAGCAAAGTCCATAGCATTATTTTTTATAAGCTCTTCGGCATATTTTTCATATACAGCTGCTACAACTCTTGTGTCTGCATTATAAACATCCTTAGATATATCTGCTGGTTCATCACCGTCTTCCTTATATTTAGAGATTTTCGAAACTACAGATGCTGGTGTTAACTGCTTATTTGTTACTACCAGTTCCTTCATCAATCTCCCTACTAATTTTTTCTGGTCATCTGCATCATAGATATTAAAATTAGCATCATAACCTAACTTTGTAGCATATACTCTGAGCAGTCTAACTCCAAATGAATGAAATGTAGATACCATAACTTTTTTAGCTTCTAATCCAATTAAGCTCTCTACCCTTTCCCTCATCTCTTTAGCTGCCTTATTTGTAAATGTTACAGCCAGAATCTTATATGGACTGATACTTTTTTCCAGTACCATATGGGCTATTCTGTATGTAACTGTTCTTGTCTTTCCACTTCCTGCTCCTGCTAAGATCAGTAGCGGTCCGTCTATTTTTTCTGCTGCTTTTCTCTGTTCGTTATTTAATCCATTTAATATACTCATAATTCACACCCTACACTCTTTTTTACACTCTTTTAAAGTATATCATATCTCTTTTTCTATTTCAATTTATAGGGAAATAGACCTTATATTTACTTTATTTTAATCAAAACATTATATGGTACAATCCATATGGATTGTCACATCTCCCACGTCTTCAAATTTATTTAAGATGGAGTACTTTATATCATCGGATAGTTCATGCCCCTCATAGATGGTCATCTTTCCGTCTAATCTAATATGCAATGAAAGATATACCATATTCCCCGATGTTTTCATCCTTATATCATGAGCATTTTCTATATATCCAAATGAGCTGACATAATTGTCTACCTCTTCTATTAATTTTCTATCCTGTATATCCATTAAATTATTAGAAGTCTGAAAAATTATATGCAGCCCTTCCTTTCCAATGATCAAACCTACCACAACACTCAGCAGAAGGTCAAATATTGGATTTACATAGATCGACAGCAATATTCCTACTAAAACTCCTACAGAAGACAATACATCACTCTTATGTTCCCTAGCATCAGCTAAAACAGCATCATTTTTTATCCTTATCCCTATATTATATTTATATCTATACAACACATACTTAACAGCTATAGAAATAAGAACAATAACCAAGGTAATATTTTCTGGAATCAAACGTTCTGTCTCTCTAAAATAATCCAGCACATTCTCTACAATCAAACTATATGCAGTAATCACAAGTATTACTCCAATTATATTTCCCGCTATACTCTCTAGTTTGCCATGCCCATAGGGATGTTCCTCATCTGCCGGCTTATTTCCTAGATATATTCCTACTAAAACTACCACAGATCCTACTATATCTGAAACTGAATGGAATCCATCGGCTACTAACGCCTTACTTTTCCCTAGCATTCCAAAAAAGATTTTTATACCTGCTAAAAATATATTGATCCCAATAGATAAAACAGTACTTCTTACCCCATCCCTTTTTCTTTTTTCCCTGGCCGTAAGACCATCTACCTTATAAAGGCTCCCAGACCACTCTTTGAAGCCCACCTTTTTAAAAAATATGGCATTTTCTAAATATCTGTCTAAATATACCTCATCTACTCCCTTAGCAGAGAGATAATTTTTAATAAATTCTATTAACCTGGTTCCAAAAGAACTATATCTTCGTTCCTCTTTTATAAATATATCCTTCAAAATTTTATCTTTCCCCAACACAGCATACCCTATAATCTCTTCTTCAAACAAAATTATAAATACTCTATCGTTTGAATTCATTATAATATCAGGATTCAATTCTTTCAATTTTTCTGTAAATTTTTCTAACGTTTTTCCTTTTAATATTCTATACATTTTCCCTCCTCCATATAGAGTTGTTTTTAGTTAATGTATTATAATACAAATTTTAAATTTACTCCAATTTATATTAAAAAGCCAATGGATTCCCATTGACTTTTTATTTTAATATCTAAAAACTGAGTTAGTTTAAATCACTTTCTATAATTTTCCTACCTGCTTATTGCTTTCATGGCTTTTATCAGTACCTGTGGCTTATTAATTGAATCATAAACAGGTAATACTTCTTTTCCAGTTTCAAAGAGCCCGTAAACTGCGGTTTGAGCACACCGGACAGAGTATTCAACTGTAAATACACAATCTTTTGGAAGTTCCGCAAACTGTCCTAAAAAAGCAAAGTTTATTGCTCCTTCCGGCAACACCTCAGGGCGATCCCCTCTTGCACGGGGCATGAATAAACTGTCGATAAACGGCATAGCTACTGGAATACAATTAACTAATCCTGAATTTACAATAGGTTTCATTAAGTCTTGAATTTTAAGATGATACCATAATTCTTCAAGGATCTCCTCACCGTTACACTCAGACATTTTTTTCTTTATATAATTGCCCACTTTGTCAGGATATAAACCATACCCCCAGAAAATCTTTATGCCTTCTGGTTGATTGGAAAAATGCGGCTGACGGGAAATTACAATTGACATCAGCCAGTTAGAATCTGTCATAGTTACCAAACCGCCAGTTCCGTCTATGTTACCAGAAAAATTTTCCATATAATCGTGAAATGTTTTATCTTTCAGTGTGGCAGTAAATGAATACCATTTCTGTAAATCGATATTATCACTGAAAACTCCCGGGTTACCAAATTCTTTGTCTTTTTTTGCTATCTTTTCCCAAAGCATCCACGACCCTGAAGTTGATTTATTTTTTAAAACTGGAGGTTTTGTCCAAGAACCATTGTCTGTGCTTTCTGTGATAGAACCATTGGTTATAAATACATAATCATTTTCCCTCAAGATAATCTCATCTTTTTTTCTATTTTTATCAAAAACATGTAAAACCTGAGCTTTTTTTCCGTCAGCAGAAAAATTAAAGTCGATATCTACGACCTGTTTTTCCATTTCAAACTGAACTCCTCTTTCTTGGAGATATCGTTTAAGAGGTATAACATCCGATTGGTATTGATTATATTTAGTACGCATAATGCCTCCAAGTCTAGGCAGCCCATCCACCAGATGTATAAAACGCCTCATGTAACGCCTCATCTCTGCTAAACTACTCCATTTTTGAAATGCAAACATCGTTGTCCATAGTTTCCAGTAATTGGTTTCAAAAAATTCATCTTCAAACCAGTCTTCAATTCGTTTATTGTCTATTAATTTTTCAGGTGTAAGTGTCAACTTTAATAGAGCCATTTTTTCTTTTAATGAAAGTCCGAAAGATGTGAGATCCATTTTTTCTCCATTTTTAAGCAAGCGAGCTTTTGCATTTGAAACAAATTTAGAACTAAATTCAAAAGATTCATCTTTAACAGAAATATTTGGGTCTTCATAGGATGGTATATTAGATAAAAGATCCCAATAACATTCAAAATGCTCCTCATGCATCCTCCCGCCACGAATAATAAATCCTTTTTCTGGATCTCCTATACCATCAAGGGCACCTCCTAAAATATTATTCTGCTCCAATATATGGATGTTTTGTCCGGGTACCTCAGCATCTTTTATTAAATAAACTGCACTTGCTAACGATGCTATCCCACTCCCTATAAGATATATTTTTGAATTCTCTGGATTTTTATTTTTTTCTCTTTGCATCATTCTAACCTCCTTTAAGATTATTATTTAATTTAAGATCTATACTAAAATCAACATCTACTAATAGATATTTCAAAATAACAATAAAAATCCTTTTATTTAAATAACCAAAACAGATTAAAGAAAAAACACAGGAGAAGGAAAGAAGATTTTATGCAGTAAGTAAAAATAAAAAGGAGTGAATAAATTGAAAAAAGTTATGGTTTTAAATAAAAATTTTTATATCTGGGATGGACATTCAGTGGCAAGGGAACTTTTGGGAAAGATCCTCGTCAAAAAGACAGAAAAAAATATCATGAGGGGAAGAATTGTAGAAACAGAAACATATCTTGCTCCTAAAGACAGAGCCTCCCATGCATATAACAACAGATTAACGAAACGAACAAAAGCCATGTTTATGAAAGGTGGACATTCCTATGTTTACCACGGCATCTATACCTGTTTTAATGTCGTTGCAAACCATAAAGGTATTCCACATGCTGTTTTAATCAGAGCTTTAGAACCATTAGATGGTATAGAATTCATGTATGAAAACAGAAATCCCAAAACAAATCGTGAACTTTTAAACGGACCGAGGAAATTATGCCAGGCATTTAATATAAGTATAAACGACAATGCCTGCGACTTGACGACTCAGGAAAATTTATGGATAGAAGATGATGGCTATAAACCAAAATTCATAGTCGAGTGCAGAAGAATTGGAATAGAATATGCAAAAGAGTACAAAGAAAAACTATGGCGTTTTTATATTAAAAACAACAATTTTATCTCACGTAAATAAAATCTTTATATTTTTGGGTAAAAAAAAAGGCCGTACATCGACCTTCGAAAACATTCCAACCACACGGCACCCAATTAGAAAACTCAAATAAAGCTACCCTATAACACCCAAAATAACCAACTTAGTGCTGCTTCCTTCCAGATCTGACACGGTTCACTGGCATTTCGCCGTATAGGACTTTACTCTCAACATCTTCTAAAAGGACCTGCTATGACAGATTGATCCTCAGGTCGACTTCACCTCTACTAAAGCGGATTGTAGATTACAAGGCACCGCTAGCTCCCCAGTTAGTACGACAAAATGAGTATATCATGGTTTTTATATTAATGCAAATTAATTTCCCTAATCCACCCTATTTCCAACAAAGTTGTTATTTTTTTATACATTACCGTTATATTTTCATTGGATAATTGTTATACAGTAAGATTATTCTATTTTATCTATATTTTTTTAATATCTTATTTAATTTTTTTCTAACATTAGATACTCCTCCCTTATCCTATTTTTCTATCCCTTAAATCATGAATTGAATATATCATACTTTGTTTTTTTATTTAAAACTTATATGAAAAATCGTCCTATTTTAGAGATACATTTAAGTGATGTTATGGTATAATAATTTTGTAAAACAGAGTAATAAAAAATTATTTTCGGAGGTAATAAAAATGAAAAAAACAAATTCAAATTTCTTTAATCTATTAAAAAAATATTTCATGCAAAGAGATATTTTTTAACGATTTAACCCTACAAAAATTTTAATTATTAGGAGATGATGTAGATAAAAGTGCAAACCTTAAAAATAAAATTTAATAAATCACATTAAAAAATGAGAATTTTCTTTAAAAATAAATTCTCATTTTTTTAGTTGTTTTTTTTACAATAAGGGAGACATTCGACTCTAAATAAAAAAAGCATTATTTTGTTATCTATTAAAGATCATAAACTATTGACAAATAAAAAAAATAAGGTAATATTAAAGGACAGGAATACATAAATAAGAATTAAATCATCTTAAAAATATCGTTTTTAATATCAAGTTATAAAGTTTTTAAAAATATATTTAGGAGGTTTTTTATGAAAAAAAGATTTATGCCAGAACCATTTAAGATCAAATCTGTGGAAACTATGACCCTGCCAAATGAACAAGAGAGAAAAAAAGCTATTGAAGAAGCTGGATTCAATACTTTTTTATTAAAATCTAATGAATGTTATGTGGATCTATTGACGGATTCAGGAACCAACGCCATGAGTGATAAGCAATGGGCAGGTCTTATGGTAGGGGATGAAGCTTATGCCGGCAGTAAGAACTTCTATCATCTTCAAGATACAGTAAGGGAATATTTTGGTTTTAAACATATAATTCCTACCCACCAGGGAAGGGGAGCGGAAAATATTCTCTCATCTCTGACTATTAAAGATGGTGACTGGGTTCCTGGGAACATGTATTTTACGACGACTAGATTTCATCAGGAAAGAAATGGAGCAAAATTTAGAGATGTAATTTGTGATGCTGCACATGACCCTGATAGAGAAGATGTGCTCTTTAAGGGAAATGTAGATCTAAAGAAATTCCAGGATCTTATAGATGAAGTAGGGGCAAATAATATTCCATATATCTGCCTGGCTGTTACTGTAAACCTAGCTGGCGGTCAACCAGTTTCTATGCAGAATATCAAAGAAGTTTCTGAATTAGCTCATAAAAATGGAATACTTGTTATGTATGATGCAACTAGGTGTGTTGAAAATGCCTATTTTATAAAAGATTTAGAGGAAGGGTATGCTGATGTTTCCATCAAAGATATCGTGCATGAGATGTTTTCATATGGAGACGGATGTACAATGAGTGGAAAAAAAGATTGTATTACAAATATCGGTGGATTTCTCTGTGTAAACGACGATGATCTATACCTCCAAGCAACCGCCATGGTAGTCCAATTCGAAGGGATGCCAAGTTATGGTGGATTAGCAGGAAGAGATATGGAAGCTATGGCTATAGGAATAAAAGAGGCTATGAACTATGATTATATCAGTCATAGAGTAAATCAAATCAGGTATTTAGGGGAAAAACTTGCATCAGGAGGAGTTCCTATGGTAAAACCATATGGAGGACACGCCATCTTCTTAGACGCCAGGCAATTTTTATCTCACTTAGATCAAGAAGATTTCCCAGCTCAAGCATTGGCAGCAGCTATCTATGTAGAATCAGGTGTTCGTTCAATGGAAAGGGGAATAATTTCAGCAGGAAGAGATTCTCTAACTGGAAAAAATCATAAACCGAAATTAGAAACTGTCAGATTAACTATTCCGAGAAGAGTTTATACATATGCTCATTTAGATTATGTAGCAGATACTATTATAGACCTATATAATAAAAGAGAGACTATTAAAGGGTTAGAGTGGGTTTATGAACCACCTTGTTTAAGGTTCTTTACTGGAAGATTCAAACAAAAATAAATTAAATTTTTCTGAAAATAAAATACCGTCTATTTTTTAATAGGCGGTATTTTCATATATATAATTTTTATTTTAATTTCTTTTTAGTGAGAGAAAGAACAACTAAATCTTCTCCTTCCTCTGTGAGGGTCGGTTCCTCAACATTAAAAATGTCGCCATTAGAATCCCTCTCATAAAATTTAATAACATCAAAAACTTTTCCAGAATCTACTTGAAGTATAATCAGTTCACTTAAAAATTCCTTGAACAACCATTTTCTAAATTCATCAAAATTCTCAAAAGAAAATTTATTTTTAATACTTTCAACATAAAAAACTCTAAGAGGTCTTTTAGAATTCTCTCTTTTTTTAGAGTCTACCACGAATAATCTTTTTTCAAAGAGATTCAAAAGTTTGGTCGCAAGATCTAAAGTTATTCCTTTCTTTCCATTTTCAAAATTACAAATACTAGCTTGCCCCGTACCAATTAAATTAGCGACTTCTCTTTGAGTTAGGTTTGTTTGTTCTCTAAAATCTTTTAAAAGTTTTCTAAAAAATACATTTAAATTTTGTCCTTTTCTGTTCAAAATAGCACCTTCTTTTTAATGTTATGTAAATCTTTAATAAACGAATATACACATTATAACATAAAAAAGTAAGATTATAAAAACCTAGTTTTGTATAAACATCTCTATTAACCCTAAGAATATAAGAGAATCTATCAGGATAACTAACTTCCAACTGCTGGATCTATAACTTTTTAAGAACTATTAGAGTCCTCCCCTTGATTCAACTTTTTCATCTAAAAAATGAAAAGATTAGCTAATCCAAGGAAGATTAGGAATCCTAAAGCATCTGTAATCATCGTTAAAAGTATCGAACTTCCAACTGCCGGATCTGTTTTCAATTTCTTTAATAGTAATGGTATCAAAGTCCCACAAAGTCCCGCTATTGTAAAGTTCATAAATATAGCAAAGGACATAACCAGGGAAATTTTAGTATTTTTAAACCACATATACGATCCAAGGCCCACAAGAGTTGCAAATATCAGGCCGTTTAGAATAGCTACAATTATCTCTCTGAAGAAACTCTGATCCCAGTTTGTATCATCTACATCACCCATAGCCAGCTGTCTCACCATTACTGTTAGAGCCTGATTACCTGTGTTTCCTCCCATACTAGCAACTATAGGCATCAAAACAGCTAGAGCTGGGAGTGCTTCTATACTAGTTTGGTATCTGGCAATAACAGAAGCTGAAAAGAAAGCTGTACACATATTTAAAAACTGCCATTTCCCTCTTTTTCTAGAGATATCTATAGCCTTTTTTTCCCCTTCTGCATCATCATCTACTCCGGCAAGATTATAGATCTGTTCTGTTGCCATCTCTTGTAATAGATCGTAGATATCATCAGCAGTTATCCTACCCACTAGATAATTATCATTATCTATTACAGGGACAACCTGCAGATCATACTCCTTAAAATCCATTACTACCTTCTCGATATCTTCCTTATCATTTACGTATCTCGGTTTATATTTTTCAGGACGCTTACTTATTATCTCTTTAAAACTTTTATCAAAGTCAAATAACAGCATATCTTCTAATTGTACTGTAGCTACCAGATTGTTATAATCTCCTAAAATAAAGACACTACTTACATTCTCTAGTTCCTCACTGTACTTTAACTTCCTTAAATTTTCAATAGTTTCCCTAACTGTTTCATTGTGATTAGCTGCAAAAAACTCAGTTTGCATATAGGCTCCAGCTTCATCTTCCTCATAGCCTTTAAGCCTTTGAATCTCCTCCTGTTCCTTATTGTCTAATCCAGCTAGAATACTCTCTGCCAATTCTTCATCCAGTTCTTCTATATCCTGCATAAGGTCTGTTGCGTCATCTGAATCCATCTTTTTAATTGTTCCAATCATTTTTTTCAGACTTAAAATTTGCAAACTTTCCTTTAACATCCTTTCGTTAAATGTTTCTAATACATCCCCTAAGATATGTGTCGGCATCCTCTTGATATACTCGGAGAACCTCTCTTCATCCAGCCTTCTCATACGCTTAAAAATTTTAGATAAATCTGAATAATGTAAGTCTGCCTTGACTTTTTGATGTAGATATCCCTCTAGGCTGTCCACCAATTGCTGTATTTCTTTTTCTTTTTGCATAATTTCACCTTCTTTTTAGTTAAAAAGATTTTTAAGGCCGTCTCCTAATCCATCGATTAGATTTCTTGTACTTTTAGAATCCTTATTTGATTTTGTTTCTTTTTCTAAACTCTTTAATTCCTTTGAACTTTCACCCATTATTTTTCTTAATCCTTCTACCTTTTCTACCTCTATATTCAATTCTTTTGTATATTTTTTTATCTCCTTATCTATCATGAGTTTTGCTTCTGTCTTATATTTTTTTATATTCTCATCTAAAACTTCCTTTATCAAGCCAGATAAAATAGTCCCTATATTTGTGTCAAAGTCTAATTGTTCTTTTGCTCCATCATAGGTATAGTTGATAATAAGTTGGTCTATTCCTTGTAAACCTTCACCTAGTACCTCTTTGATCTTCGGATCCATCTCCAACTCATCAGGATTAATTTTTAAATTATCTAAAATCACCCTGCCATCTAGGTCTAGTATTTTATTTTCGTAACTCATATTATAACTTAAATCCATCTTACTTCCAACTATTATAATTAAATTTTTATTTCCACCTATCATTTTATCATCTATTGTTAATCCAGATAGATTTAATTTAACCTGTGCTGTCTGTGGTTCCCTGTTCAACTCTCCACGAATATCACCTTTAATAGTCTTATCATCTGCATCTAAATTAAACTTAATGGGATTTGGAGTAATTCCCGCCTTGGAAGTTATATCTTTTACTTTCCCTTTTAAAGTATAGTTTAGATGTTTAAATGTTAAACTGGCATTTTTCAACCAAAGGTCATAGCTATCTCCCTTAGGAGCCTCCTCTTCCTTATTAAGCTCATTAAAAAAATCTATATTTTTCCCTATGTATTCTTCTAGATAATTATTTAAAATAAGATTAATCTCTGATTTTAGCTGTTTTTCATCCCATCCTACTATGTCCTTAAAAGGATCTTCGCTATTAATATATTCGAAAGCTTTATCCTGTATACCTTTAATAACTTTTATATCTTTATCAAATTGCTTTTTATCATTTTCCGCTTCCTTTACCAATTCATCTATCTCATCGATCAAATCGTTTAACTTATCCAGTTCATTCAACAGTTTCAATGGATCTTTCTCATCTTTTATCCTTTCTTCCACTACCTTGTATTTAGCCTCTATATTTTTTAATTTGGCTTTATAAGTTTCTTCGTTTAATTTTTTATCCCAATGAGTGTAAATCTTTTCTACTTTTCCCTTCTCATCCTCATATTCCTTTACTATTTTAATATTTAAATCATCTAAAATTTTCTTGTAATTGTCCCCGCTTAGATCTATGTCTAAACTACCTAGATCTAATTTTCCTTTCTTTTTTTCTTTAGTCCCACCAGTATTAGGAAGGTCCGTCGAAGAAGACAATTCTTTTTTTATAAGAGCCCCGTCAACTGTTCTGGGAGTAAATATCTCAACCAGCCCTAGAGTTGCATCATCTATTATTATAAGTTTTTTTAGGAGAGGTTTATATTCTATCTCCAAATTAACCTTTTGAATATCTCCTATATTTCTCATAGTATTATTTTTATCGGTAATTTGAACTCTGCCAATTTTTAGATTACCACCAAATAAATCTAAATCTACATCATCTATATCTATTTTAGCTCCGTATTTTTGACTCCCTATTTTCTCACCAAAATACTCTATGAGAGTGTTTCTAAAAAGATAGGCTCCTAATACCACTAAAACTATAGTTCCTACTATTATCCCTAATATTTTTTTTATTCTTTTCATTCTTCCTCCTCTTGCCAACGGCAAAGCAACTATACAAGTAATTTATGAATTACCCCTTGTTCTTTTTTCTGTACTATTAACTTTTTATTATTCTAAATATATTTTTTAAATTTTCCTTTAATTTTCCCTTTTTTTGTTTCCCCTTCACTCCCTGTAAATATGTGTTTCCCATATCTTCTGATAGAAATAACATCTCCCTCTTTAACAGTCAATGATTTATTTGTTTTCAATCTATAGTTTACCATAACCTGGGAGGAGTTTATCATCTTTAGGGCTTCATTTCTAGAACCACTTATAAGTGCCGAAACAATTACGTCCAGTCTGTAGGAGTTTATCAGATATTCTTTCACTTCAAATTTATACTGAGGAATCTCCTTGTCTCCTATCTCTTCTATCTCCACCTTGGATCTCCCAATACTCAAAAGGTTAAGTTTTAAAAATTCAAATAACCCATCAAAAACAATCGTATAACAAGTTTTATCTTCCACTATCAGATCTCCTAATTTTTCCCTCTTTATACCTGTAGATAGGATCCCGGCCAGATAATGTCTGTGTTCTAAGTTTTCAAATTTAGAATTGGTTTTTACAACTATCAATTTAGAAGGGAAATCTATTCTGTCCTCAGAATAATAACTTTTAAAGGCTGTCATCTTCTTTTTACTCTCCATAGAAAGACCCTTCACTTCTACCAGCACACCTAATTCAGCCTCTATCTCAATTAATTTTGACCAGATTTGAGGTGGCAAAAATATATCTGTATATACGATTCCATCTATTTTTTTAGAGAGTTCTATCTTATCGTAGATACTAGATATAATTCCTTCATCTTCATCTATAAAGTAATTTTTAAATTTTTTCTTATCCATCTTTCCCTCCATATGCTCACTTTAAATTATCAACTAATAAACTATAAAATTTAGAAAAAAATCCAAAATTTAAATATTATAAATCTATTAATTCTTTGTAAAAAAAACAGTAGTTTTCATTTAAGTATTTTTTAGTATAATTGATTTTATATTATTTGTATGGTAAAATCAATTGTTATTAAATTTTATATTATATTATTACAGATAGAAAAGGAGATTTTATGAACAAAATTGAAAGAAAATACATTCTGCCCAACGCCATCACAGCCACTAATATGTTTCTAGGTTTCTTGAGTATTACCATGTCCATCAAAGAAAATTACCAGCTAGCTGCATGGTTGATTTTGTTAGCTATGGTTTTCGATGCTTTAGATGGTCTTACAGCTAGAAAATTAAATGCCTTCAGTGAATTTGGTAAAGAATTTGATTCATTTTGTGACTCTGTATCCTTTGGACTTGCACCTGGTATCTTAATTTTTTCAGTCTTATCAAATACAGCAAATAATTTCCCCAAGGAACTTATTACACCACTTGCATTTATATATGCCCTTGCAGGAGTAGTTAGATTAGTTAAATTTAATGTAGTCACTACTGCCAGTGACAGTAAAGACGACTTTAGTGGAATGCCTATTCCAAACGGTGCAAATTTAGTAGTATCTTATTTCTTATTTGCTGAAGTTACTGGATTAGGAGTAGATCCAAAAATATTAGCTATAGTTGCCTTAGGTTCAGCAGTTCTTATGGTAAGTACAATTCCATTTAAGATTCCACAAAAAGTATTTAGTTTTATACCTAAAAAGATGCTCTTATTCGTAGCAATAGCTATCTTAGGTACGGCAGAATATTCATTATTCCCATTGGGACTATACTATGTTTTTGCTAATCTCTTTACTTTTTTCAATTCTAAAGATCAAAATTAAATTATATTTAAAAGATAGAAAAAATGAGTGGTTTCCCGCTCATTTTTTTATTTACCTAATTTTTATATTCTTTAAAGATCATCTTATTTTTTCCAGTTTTTTTAGCCAAATAAAGTGCTTCATCTACCATTACGAAATAAGATTCAATTGAATTTTTAGGTATAAACTCTAAAACTCCTATACTTATAGTCAATGGAATTCCCGCTCTATTTGTAGGTATTCCTAGTTTTTCTACTCTTTTTTGTATATTTTCAACCGCTATCCTAGAATCACCTTTATTACAATCCTGCATTCCTCCAATAAATTCGTCACCTCCATAACGGGCTATATAACCCATCTTAAGCTCCTCCTTCAATATTTCAGCCACTTTTTGAAGTGCAGCATCTCCTTGGATATGTCCAAAATTATCATTGATCCCTTTGAAATTATCCAGGTCAAATAAAAATATGAATATTTTTTTATTATCTGTTCTAGCCCTCTCTATCTTTTTTTCAAAGGTTTCATAAAAATGTCTTCTATTACAAATACCAGTAAGATGGTCCATTTCGGAATATTCTTTTAACAGGTTATTGGTTTCCTTCAACTTTTCATGTTTTAGGGTATTGTTCAATGCAATGGTCATAAAAGAAATCAATTCCCGACATATATCAAGTTCCTCTTTCTCAAAGATAATTCTCTCATATATCTGATATGTAAAACCTCCTATTACCTCTTCCTCCATCAGAAGGGGAGCACAGTAGACACATTTAGGGACTTCCCCTACCAGAAGACTGGTATCCCTGTCTATTATATCTTCTTTTATCACTTCATTTTTTGTGTAAATTGATTCTATCATAAAGCTATTTTTTTTAGAGTAAGGTATATCACAAAATTCTAACTTTTCACCAAATTCATAACAAAACCCATCTTTTAGTTTTTTATTTTTTGGATCATTTATAAATATCCCTATGGCACACTCCCCATAATTTCCCCTCATTATAGTATAAATCCTCTGGGACATCTTCTGCACAGAGGATGTCGAAACTACTGCCTTACTAGCTTCTTTCACTATAGAACGCTGTTTTAGTAATTTTTTTACCCTTTCATTGCTCTCCCTTAACAGCTCTTTTTCCTTCTCTTTGTAAAAAAGTACCCCTGTCATCTTCTTTAGAATCGCTACTTTTTTTAAAATTTCATCTGCAAATACACCTTTTTTCCTGCTCTCTAAAAAAAATATTCCTGCAACTTCCTCATCTAAAGATATAGGACAATAATATACAGACTGTACTTTATCCCCCTCTAAAACTATATTGTTATCAATATAATCATTTATAATTATTTCTTCTTTTTTCTCAATACACTTCTTTATTAAATTTTTATTGCCATTCATCTTTTCAACCCAACAATTATCTTTTATAAAATATTCAAAAAGAACTCTATCACTGTCTTTTTCATAGGATATAATTCCCATCGTACTTATTTTGTCATATGTATATATTATCTCATAGAGTTCCCACATGATTATTTTAAGGTTTTCATCAAACATTTTTTCCTCCCTAGCCCTTAATGAATTTTATTTCCATTCTATTGTAACCCCTTATTTAAAGTAAATCAAAATTTAATTATGATCTATATAGTTCTGTTCAAACTGGCCAGAAAGTATTTTTCTTATTCCTAAGTCACAGATCTTCTTTTTAAAAATCTATTATCAACACATATTTAAGTAATATTTTTATAGTTTCAATATTTTATTTGGAAAAATTTGGATTGTTTATTTTTATTCTTCTCTTGACTATATAGTTAACTATATAGTTTATACTGTGAATATATTAAGGAGGAAATTTTATGAAAAACGAATCAACAACAAAAACATTTTTTAAATTTGCTATCCCAAGTATCCTCGGTCTTTTAATAGTTTCTATGCAGACTATGATTGATGGGATGTTTGTAGGAAATTTTGTAGGACCAAAGGGGCTTGCAGCTATAAACTTAGCTATGCCCTATGTAAACACACTAACCAGTATAGCCATGATGATTGCTATAGGTGGATCAGTTGTAGTAAATATTCAGATGGGAAAAGGCAATACTAAAAAAGCCAATGAGATCACTAGTTTTATCTTTATATCTTTTCTTGTTATTATTATTGGTTTATCTTTATTTAGTTTAATTTTTATAGATAAAATAGTAATTTTTCTTGGTGGAGCTACCCTTTTTAATTTAGTCAAAGGTTATTTATTTCCTCTTCTTTTGTTTACGGTATTTTTTACCGGACCAATATTTACAGAAACTTTCGCAAGGATCGGTGGAAAACCAAATGCTATCTTTTTAAGTGGATTTACTTGCTGTCTTTCTAATATCATATTGGATTACATCTTTATTGTAAAATTTGGATGGGGAATAGAAGGGGCCGGATGGGCAACTATTTTAGCTAACTTATTTGGAACAATGGCATTATTTGGCTTATTTTCCAAAGGCAGATCCAAAATCCAACTCTGCAAACCTAAAGGAGATTTAACACTATTAAAAACAGCACTCTATAATGGGAGTTCTGAGATGTTATCAGTTATATCCACTGCAATAGCAGCATTTTTATTCAATAGAATTATAATGGAATATATTGGTGAACTGGGTGTTTCTGCTCTCACTATTGTATTTTATGTAAATAATCTCGTAAACATCACATTATACGGACTATCTCTGGCTCTTCAGCCCATTGTTTCTTATAATTTAGGTGCAAACAGGCCTGATAAAATAAAAGAAATTTTAAAAATTTCACTTTTTACTGGAGCTTTTGTGGGTATTTCTGCTTTTTTTATAATGAAATTCAACAGTGTGTCACTTATAAATTTATTTACTAAAGGAAATATTGAGTTAACTAAGTTAGCATTAACAGCCACCAGTTATTTTATCTTAGCTTACTTCATTTCATTTATAAATGTAATTGCTTCTGCATTTCATACAGCCATTGAAAAACCATTTGAATCAGCATTGATAGCTCTTTTACGTTCTCTTATATTTGTATCGGTATTTTTATTTACACTTCCTCGTTTTTTCGGTGATAAGGGAATCTGGCTGGCTATTCCTCTCTCTGAAGTTTGCTGTCTAATTGTAAGTTATTATCTGACAAATAAATCAATAAAAAGTTTAAAATTAGCTTAAATAAAAAAAGACTGTAGATTTTTTTCTCTACAGTCTTTTTTATTCCTTTGATACCTTATTCCATTTAAAATATTTTACTGTTCAAATACTCCTAAATCTTTATTGTCATATAAAAGTTCCACACGAGGATCAGCTTTTAGATAACTATAATTTTCCATAAGCCAGTTCACTAATTCTTTATCCTGCTTTACCTCAGTTCCATTATCTATAAATACATTTATGGTTATCTGCTTAAAGTTTGCCAGCCCTGTCTCGATATCTTTCGTTATCATTTCCTCAGTCTGGCCTACGGTGCATACCAGTAAACAAGCCGAATAAAATTCATTGCTTAATTTCTTTAAAGTATTTTCATCTATCACAAAGTTTTTACCGTAGGAGTCTATCCTGTAGTTATCATCAAAGGTTTCCACTCCTATACGGAACCTTATTTCTGTCCCATCAAAATAATCTCTGATCTCATCCAATCTTTTTATATAACCGTAATAGGCTTCGAAATATAAGACCTTTATCTTCTTTTCCCTGACAACTTCTCTGATTTTTTTTAATGTTTCAAAAGGGATTTCAAAAACAGAACCGGAGTTTATAACTTCTAACACTCCAAATTCTCCGGTTACTTCTTTTAAGACATCAAAGTTGACCTGATTTATCTCCCTTTCATCTATAGAATTATCCTCTATATAGTTACAAAATTTACACTTCCCATAACTGCAGGGAAAGCTTTTAAGAAGTACTATTTCTCTAATATTTTTATCTAAAACCTTATTATATCTCACATTTCACCTCTTGTTTTTTATTTTTACCACAGAATAAAACCTCTAAACATCTGTCACGAATTAAAACTCTTACTGCTACATCACAGAAGCTTTTCATTCTTTTCTCTTAGTTAGAACCTTGTTTATTCATGCCATTTGCGTCATTCGCGGTTAAATTCTTACTTACATTTCTTGGAACACAAAAATTCATAGAGATTAAGATTAGAAGTCCCATAGAGTTTTTCTCTGTGCTCTCTCTTCCCCTCCTCAGTGTATTTCCGTGTCCAAGTCTTTTATTCTCTTTTTCAGAGATAAAATTTCTTTCGTGTCTATTCGTGAGTAATTTTTTCTTCTCAATTATATATTTTCAACCTTAAGTTCTCCGTCTTCAATTGCCGTCTCTCTGTGCATCTTTTTAGCCAGATATAAAAATGGCGTATCAAAGGTAGCTATTACAATCTTCATCAAATATGTCGTTGTAAATATCTCTAAACATGTTTTAAAGTCATAAAATCCTGCATATGAGAATCCTAAAAAGTCAAAACTTAAGTAGAAGGCTAAATAAGTGAAGATTGCTGTGTCTACAAACTGACTCAGCATAGTACTTCCATTATTTCTAAGCCATAGATGTTTATTTTCTGGGAATTTTTTCTTAAGCTTTTCAAATAGATGGATATCTATATTTTGTGACATCCAATAACATATAAGCCCCACTGCTGTAAACCTAGATAATGGTCCAAATAATGTTTCCATGGCCACCTGTGAATAATCCGCTGTACTAGGTTCAAAAGCTACTGAAACTTGGAGTAATATAGTCGCTGCTATATTACTTAAAAGTCCTATTTTAGCCCCTTTAGCGGCTGCTTTCAATCCATATTTTTCCGACAATATATCTGTCACCAAAAAACTTGATGCAAACATTATATTTCCTAAAGTAGATGACATTCCGCCTATCTCTATGGCTTTATTTACCTGTATCTGAGCCAATATTATAGTTATCGGTATATAGGCATAGAGACCATTTTTCCCATAAGCTCTATAAAAATATAGGATAAATCCAAAGTTAACTAGTAACATTACAAACCAAAGTATTATATTTTGCATATTTATTTCTCCTTTTTATTCTTTACTCTCTATTCTATGGGCTGATTTTGACTGCCCTAAAATAACTATTAATTTTTTTTAGTTTTATATCTTCCTTTTATTTTTCTAAATATAAAAGGAGGGATAAAAAATCCCTCCTAAAAGTACACCAAAAAAAGCGTAGATTTGTTTCGACCTCTACACATAGTCTTTGGTTTTTTATAGATGGATTTTTCGAACATCTACCACAAAAGTGGATTTAAATATTTAATTTTTTTAATTCCCAAAGAGATCTTTAAACATAGAATCAGAATTTATATTTTTTTCATTCTGTTCCATATTTTTTTTTGATTCCCTTGTTTCTTCTACCTTATCCATCATAATTTCATCGGATCCCATAAAAAAATCATTGAAATCTGAGTTATATATAGATGCCATCTCTACTGGTTCGGTTCCTTTTTTAAATAGTGCCCATCTCTTATTCCATCCAGATGTAGAATCTGCTAATCTACCATTTTTGGAATCGATCAGTACCTTACTCAGTTTACCATTTTTTAATCCATCAGTAATATAATTAAACTCTTTACCGGTATCATACCCATCATCTACCAACATTTGATAGTAATTACCCCACAATTTGGCTGTGAGACCGCCACCAGTAGCTGATTTATCCATAGGTCTGTTATCGTCATAACCAATATAGACTGTAGTAACATATTTAGGAGTTATTCCCGCAAACCAAGCTGTTCTCTGTCTGTTGGTTGTACCGGTTTTTCCACCTTGCACAATATTTTTTCCATCTTTCTTTACCCTGGCATTTCTACCACTTCCAAGGTTTACAACATCTTCCATCATATGGGTTATGAGAGCTACATCTTCACCTTTAAAAACTCTCTGTTGCTCAGCTTGTTCCTGATATATTACCTTTCCATATCTATTCTTTATCTGGGTAATAAACTGAGGTTTAACCCTATATCCGCCATTTGCAAATGGCAGGTATAAACTTGAAAGTTCATATGGTGTCACTACCATTGTTCCAAGTGCCGCTGTTAAATTTTGAGGGATCTTTATATCTTCCCCACCTGCTAATTTTACAGTTTCACCTACATTTTTAAGTCCAACTTTTTGCAGCGTTTTTATTGCGACTATATTTATAGATCTTTCCATTCCTTCTAAGAGGGTGAAATTTTTTCTGAAATTACCCCCGTAGTTTCTTGGTTTCCACTCGCCAAATTCCAGCGGAGTATCCTCAATCACTGTATTCATAGGATAACCAAGTCTCAAAGCTGTGAAATATACAAATGGTTTAAAAGCGGATCCTGGCTGCCTTTTGGCATAGATAGCTCTATTGTAATCTCCAGATTTAAAACCTTTTCCACCTATAACAGCTCTTACATAACCTGTATCAGCTTCTATAGTGACCATCCCGCCATCTAAACCTTTTTTATCTTTCAACGGCTTATAGTTTTCAAATGTTAATTTAGCTGCTTTCTGCATACCTATATCCAAGGTCGTATAAACTTCTAACCCCTCTTCATATATCTGTTTTTCTGTAAACAATTCAAATAATTTTTTTTCTACTATATTAGTAAAATCAGGAGTTTTATAACTCCTTTTTTTACTCACACTCTTTATTACAGTAACATTTAATTTGGATAATTCCTCCACAGACAGGTCTTTTAATTCATCTGGCAGCTGCCCTTCATTATAAAATTTCTGAGACAGTGCTTTTTGATATTCTTCTTCATCTATGAGGTTATATCTTCTCATTTGAGCTAGAACTAATTTCCCTCTGGCTATTGCATTGTTTAGATGCCTTCTAGGATTATATTTATTAGGTCTGTTAGGTACTCCTGCTAAAAGTGCAGATTCAGCTATATTTATATCTCCCACAGATTTACCATAAAATGCTCTGGCTGCTGTTTTTACTCCGTAGGCCCCTGATCCAAAATATATCTCATTCATATATTTTTCCAGAATCTCATCTTTGGTATATCCTCTTTCCAATTCCACTGTAATTATAGCTTCTTTTACCTTTCTCATTATCCTTTTTTCATTGGTAAGGAAGGCATTTTTAGCCAGCTGCTGGGTTATAGAACTGGCTCCCTGGGCTTTACTCATAGTGACTACATTTACTACCATAGCTCTACCCATTCCCAGAACATCAAACCCATGATGACTATAAAATCTTCTGTCCTCTATAGCCACATAAGCATCTTTCAGTGATTTAGGCATCTCCTCTATAGTTGCAGTTTCTCTGATCTCTTTATAGAGAATATCTATTACTTCACCATTTGTATCATATATTTTACTTGGTACTACTGGGTTATACCCTTCTATTAGTTGTCCTAGGTCCGGCAGCTCTCTATATGCCTTCACAATAAGAACTGTAGCTCCTACTCCACCTAATATGAATAATCCTATAAATATAAATAATATATTACGAAATAATTTTTTCATAGTATCCTACCTTTTGTTTTTTTGTCTTAGTTGTCCACAAGCTCCATCTATGTCAGAACCTTTTTCTCCTCTGAAAGTTACATTGATTTTTCTTACTTCCTTCAATTGGTTGTAGAACTTCTCTATCTTCTCTTTATCAGGTCTCTTATAGTCAGTTCCCTCTACTTCATTGTAAGGAATTAAGTTTACTATATGATCAAATCCATACATAAATTCAGCTAACATATCAGCATCTCTCATTGAACAGTTGAATTCATCTATTAAGATATATTCAAAAGTAAGTCTTCTCTTTGTGTACATTTGATATTGTTGTAAAGTTGTATATAGATCCTGTAATGGATATCTTCTGTTTATAGGTATAATTTCATTTCTCTTTTGGTCAGTTACTGCATGAAGTGAGATAGCTAGTCCTATAGGCATCTTCTCTTCTAATAACTTTTCAATTCCCGGTACAATTCCAGAAGTAGATACTGTAATTCTTCTCTTTGAGATATTGATTCCCTTTTCATCAGATAACATTCTTATAGATTTTATAGTGTTATTTATGTTTAATAATGGCTCTCCCATTCCCATATACACTAAGTTATTTACTCCTTCACCTTTTTTAACTAATCTTCTATGGATAGTGTATACCTGGTTTACAATCTCATGATTGAATAAATCTCTAGTGTACCCACCTTGACCTGTTGCACAGAAACTACATTTTACAGGACACCCTACTTGAGTAGACAGACATACTGTGTTTCTGTCTTTATGCTTTAATAACACAGTCTCAATAGTAGTTCCATCTTCTAATTTAAATAAAAACTTCTCAGTTCCATCTTTTTTAGACACTTGATGATCTAATAGGTTTAAATAAGGTATATAAGTTTTTTCTTCCAATAATTCCCTATTTTTTTTAGATATATTTGTCATATCCTCTATCTTTCTGGCAATTTTTACATGAAGCCACTCATATATTTGTTTTGCATTAAATTTTTTCATTCCTAAATCTATTACAACACCTTCTAATTCATTGTACTCTAACTCTAATAAGTTTATCTTATTCATTTTTCTCCTCCACAATC
This sequence comes from Psychrilyobacter atlanticus DSM 19335, assembly GCF_000426625.1. Taxonomy (NCBI): domain Bacteria; kingdom Fusobacteriati; phylum Fusobacteriota; class Fusobacteriia; order Fusobacteriales; family Fusobacteriaceae; genus Psychrilyobacter; species Psychrilyobacter atlanticus. The sequence goes on from NZ_KE384547.1 coordinate 1,705,790, forward strand.
TTTATATTCATAATTTCAATTAAATTTTCATATAGTTAAACGCTTTTTCTACCTACTTACTAAACTTTCATATTATTCTATATTTTTATCTCAAAATTTCATTTTTTTGAAATATTATAAAAAATTTAATTTTACTCTTAATTTTAAAGTAATTTCATAAAAATATCAACTATTTTTTCTATATTTATATCTATTCTCAAATTAATTCTTGTGGAATTCCCACCACCTTTCACAATATACCCTAATTCTTCTAAATTATTCTTTAATTCACCACAGTTTATAGCCCTACTCATTACAGTAAAATTGCCATCTTCGCCGTGTATAACAGAATATTTTTCATTCCCTATAAACTTAGGAAAAAATTTTGTTACTGCATCATTTTTTTTATAGATAATTATTTTATTTTCACCTTGAATTTTTGCATTGGCCTTTAATTTTTCACACAACAATTCACTATAGTCATGATACAGGCTGCTCAATTCTTTAGTTTTAGATTTATTTTCTTCCAACAAACAATCTATTTTATCATTTACCTCTTCCACAGTAGAGCTCAGTTGAGTTGTAGATTTTTTTATTATATTATGTTTTTCATAATAATCTTCGTAGGCTAATTTTCCCGCTTTATAATAGACACGAGTTATCGTTTTCTTTACTTTCTCATAATTTACAACTTTAAATAATCCAATCTCTTTTGTACTCTGTATATGAAATCCACCGCAGGCATTCATATCAAAATCTTCTATTTTTACAACCTTTATCTTCCCTACTATCTTATCACTTATAGATTTTCTAAGTGATTCGATTTGGCCAGCTTCCTCCCTGGAAAGTTCTAGTACCTCTATATTCATATCTTTTCCAATTATCCTATTTACCTCTTCTTCCAAATCTTTTATTTTTCCACTATCTATAAGATCTAAACTAGGAAAATCTACAGTAGAATATTCCTCTCCCATTCGGAATCCTACAGTATCGTAATCATATTTTTTCTTTAAATATGCTGATATTATATGTTGTGTTGTATGATTTTTTCCTATCTCACATCTTCTATCCATATCTATGAGGTATTCATAGACTCCTAAACCTAACTCCATATCTAAAAAGAGGTTCCCCTCTCTATCTACTTCCACTACATGAGCTTCTCCTAGACTTCCCCTGTCTCCTAACTGACCACCCTTACCATCAGGATAAAATTCTATACCTCCGTCTAAGTATTCAACTACTGCTAGATATCTATCTTTTTCTTTTGTCAATTCTACAATTTTTAATTTCATATTTCCTCCAACACCCGACCTTTTTACCACAAATTTTTAGCTTTTCTTTGAAAAGCATCCATCTACATGATCATCTACTACTCCTACCGCCTGTAAGTATGCATAGATGATTGTAGTTCCGATAAATTTAAACCCTCTTTTTTTCATATCTTTACTTATTATATCAGATAAATCAGTTTTTGCTGGTACTTCTTTTATATTTTTTACCCTGTTTACTATCTGATTTCCATCTGTAAAACTCCATAGATAATCATAAAAACTTCCCCATTCACCCTGTATCTCCATAAACTTAATTGCATTGTTTATAGACGCTCTTATTTTTAATTTATTTCTTACTATCCCCTTATTCCCCATCAACTCTTCAAATTTTCCTTCTCCGTATTCAGCCACTATATTATAATCAAAATCATCGTAGGCTTTTCTATAGTTTTCTCTTTTTTTCAATATGGTCAGCCAGTTTAGCCCTGCCTGGGCAGATTCTAAAACAAGGAATTCAAATAAGATTTTGTCATCATAGACTACTTTACCCCACTCCTCATCATGATATTTTTCATAGAGTTCATCTCCCACACACCAATCACACCTTTTCATCTTATCCCCCTGTATACTATATAAAAATCAATATCTACAATAAATATAAACTCTGTAATTTAAAAAGGAAGCAGATATTTATCTGCTCCATTTTTAACTACTTCTCAGCTGTCTTTTTATAACTTCCCTCTAAAGTCGCACCTCCAGAACAGAAAAAATAAAGTAGATCCCCATCTTTTTCCTTTTCCATGAAAACTTTTAAGATTCCATCTTCTAAATCAAATAAAATAACTTTCTCATTAAATATTGATTTTAAAGTATTACTCTCCACTATAATTCCCTCTCCATCAAAGGTACAGGTCGGCTTTTTTTTATCTGAACGAGATTTAATACTTATATAAACAGCATTATCATCTTTTTTAGTAATTAAAATATTTATCCAGTCATAACCATCTGAACGTTGATAATAATCTTCAGAAACATATTTCCCTAAAAATTTATCTACACTTTTTTTTGTAATCGATCGTTTTCTGAGTTGCAGGCTGAAAACAAAAAAGGTATAAATAAAATAAATACAATGTAATTTAATCTCATATGGTCTCCTCTCTATACAAACTCTCAATACTTACAATATTATCTTAGTCTGTTATTAAATCCATTTTTTCCAATAACTTTTCCAGTCTATCGGTAATCATATCTAATTTATCCACAATATCAAACTCCTTCCTATGCAGATTTTCAAAAAATTCCCTTATATCCGCTTCCATATTTTCCGGAAGGCACTCCAGTTGTTCTCCAGTAATCTTCAATAATTTTTTCTCTCCAGGATGGAGTTTCATATTTACTGCGAAAATAATATCAAAATAACTTTCAAAAAATGCACTTATCCTGTGGTTAACACTCACAAGATCTCCTCTTTTTAAAGCTTTTTTTATCTGGTTGGTATAAGCCGGAATGATCTTATTTAACAGGGGAAAGTTTTTTGAAACTATATTTTTTTTCAATTGTTCCGGATAGTCAACATCAAACTTTTTTTGCAGTAGATTTAATTTACCATTTCTGTCATAGAGGATATCTGACTTTATAAGATTGCCCCAAAAGCATGTTGTATAACCTGTTGAGGCTGTGCACTTAATAACGATCTCCTCCAACATCCCTTCTATAAATTCCACATCTCTATATACAATATCTACCTGGACATTGATACCTTTGAAAAACCCCTGATCTTCCTGCTCCCATGTTGTATTGTTTAATTCGGCATAATTAAAGTATTTGTCCGCTATCTTTTCTCTGAATTCCAGCGGAACTCCCCCTTTAGAATATATATACAAATCATAGTCTGAATCACTATCAAAATTAGGAGTAGTCCTAGACCCCGATAAAAGAATAGCCTCCACCGATTCACACTTTGAAAAATCATCCACTAACTCCAATAATATACCATCGTACCCATTCATATTTTTCACCCCTTTTTATTACTTAAATATTTTTTCAATATCATTGACTTTCTATAATTATAGCCCCTGTTATAAAAATTTTAAAGGCTATTTGTTTTATTACTTAATATATCTATCATGTTTTTAGAGGAATCAATAAGTGTAATACTTTTAAACGAATCTATAAGATTAAAACTTATAAATCCGGTTCCACAGCCAAACTCCATAGCTCTACAATTTTTTGCATAATTATCAAAACTCATTATTATTTCTCCTATGATTTCCATTTTTCTATAAATTTTTCAAACTTTTTTTCAGACATCAATTCATGAGTTATAAATTCACCATCATAATAAATCCCCAGGGTTCCAAAAGCACTTCCGGTTTCCTGGGCTTCCTCACAATTTTTTAACTTTTTAATATTAAAGGGAATTTCATTTTTACCGGAAATTTCAGCAAGTAATCCTGCATATTCTTCCATGAAAGGACATTGATTTGAATAAATATAAGTAAATCCTTTTTCATCTGAATAACAATTATTTTTTACACTGTTTGAAAATACTGGATTCTCTCCTTTCTTATCAAACTTTAATGCCAATAATTCAAAATAAGGGGCAGCTGAATCGACTACTTCAAAACCATGTTTTAAATAGAAGTTTTTATCGGTCAAATATGGTTTTACTTTTTTACTTGTAACGACAGTAATTCCATCCATTTTTTCTGTTCTTGCGGTTTTTATACATTCATTTAACAATTCTATTGCTACCCCTTTACCTTTGAACTTACCCGAAACCCATAAACAGTTGATAACCATAAAATTCTTTCCCCTTATGGGTTTCCATACTTTTTCAATAGGCATATACTCAATAAAAACTTTACCTCTTTCATCGAATCTTTTAAAGACTAACCCTTCGTCAAATTTTGTTTTCATCCATTCTTTTTTCGACTGTGCCCTGTTCTTATTTTTTTTATCATTTCCAATGGCACAACAGATATGTTCACAATCTATATTATTTTTATCGATAGTTATTATTTTCATATTATTTCTCCCTCTTCAACCTGTTAATGAGTTTTTTCCCCCTGCTAACTATCGAGGGCGTCCCCTGTTCCATCATTTGTCTAATCAATTTTACTATTTGAGGTTGAAGCTGTTGATCTTTTTCAGCAAAATCAGCCAGTGTCTGCATTGAAAAGACCTTCACAATATTGCTGTCAGTCGTCTTTATATAAGACAATAATATATTTATGATTTTATTCCTCTCTGTTTTATCAATTTTTATATAGGAAAACATTTGAGCGGCATGCCACTGAACTTCCTGTTGTTTTACCTTTGAAATTTCATTAATCAACTTAGTTTTAAAAGGCTGAAGATATTCTGGGTGTTTTGCAGATACCTTTTCAACAGCATCAGCAGATCTCATTTTTATAATCGGATCATTACTTAACATTCCTTCAAAAACTTCGCTGAATAAAGAAGGGTTATCTAAGATTTCCTGAACTACTTCATCAGATTTACCGATAGATCTTAAGTCGCCGCCTTTTAATTTTTTCAGTACCTGACTCACTTTTACCAACTCCTGTTTCTAATAAATGGTATAAATATCTTTCAGAAAAATTTAAGCCTTCCTTATCTAACAGTATACCCTGTTGAAAATAATAATCCAAAAATAATTGACAAGATTGAATTTATAATGAAGTATTTATTAGAAGCCCTTTAAAAATAAAGTATATATAACAAAATTATAGTATGAGGAGGAAGATCTATGAAAAAAATTGTGATTTTTTATTCTTTTGAAGGTGATACAAAAATGATAGCTGAAAATATAGCCCAGGCAATAGATGCAGATATTTTGGAATTAAAGCCAAAACAAGATTTAAAGTCGAAAGGATTTATGAAATATGTATGGGGCGGGAAAGCGGCTATAACGCATAAACAGCCAGAACTGCTCCCTTTAAATAAAGATATCAACAGTTATGATATTTTATTTATCGGTACACCTGTATGGGCTTGGACATATGCTCCAGCATTAAATACTTTTTTTTCTGCCCACCTATTATTGGATAAAAAAATAGCATTGTTCTGCTGCCACGGTGGCGGTAAGGGAAAAATATTTGATCATATGAACGATGCGTTAAAAGACAATCAAATCTTAGGAGAGATTGATTTTCAAGATCCGTTAAAAAATAACACCGATAAAAATATTGAGAAAGCTAAAAAGTGGGCAGAAAAGATTATAGAAACCTTATAATGATTCAATTCAGCGACTTTTTCTTTTTATTTATTAAAAACTTAAACCCTATTCTATCTCCTAATAAAAAGGAAATCTATAAAAATCGAGTAAATATAAACAAGAAAAACACTACTATATCTTATCGGGGAGAATCAGCTTATGAAGTTTAAAAAATTTAAAATTAAATATATATATATATACTTATTTTTATTTACTGTGATATTTTCATTCTTATTTTATAAGGGAAATTCAATATATATAGATGAGATAAAAAAAATAGATGATAACCTTTATAGAGCTGCTAAAAATTTGGAGTACCTATTGAAGGAAGAGTATAACTTCCATGGAATGAATAAAACTTCATATACACAGGAGGAAATTTTAGAAACTTCAAAAAAAATAACAAGATTAGCAGAGATAAATAACGTTGATTTTCTCTACACTATTATAATTGAAGACGGGATGCCTACCTACACTTCTATCGGTGGCGGCTATGAATATCATGAATATATAGAAAATAAAAATATCGATAAACTTTATTGGCTGACCTTTGAAGATGTAGAAGATGATTCTATCGATGAGACTGTTGAAGCATTTAACAATAAAGATATTTATTATATCGATAGTTCCGATGATATTGGCAGTTATAGATCTGTATATCTCATGCTGACTTCAAAGGATGGCCGAAGATATATAGCAGGTGCTGACACTACTGTTCCTAATCTAAAAAACTCTATAATTAATGGCCTCTTTACTCTAACAATATATGCTTTACTCATTTCATTAGTGTTGGTAGTATCTCTGGCTATTATACTAACTAATATAAAAAAGCAAAAAAAACTTCAAAAAATTCTGATTAAAAATATGAATTTTGATAAACTTACCGGGGTTTTAAAGAGGGAAAATGGAATGGAACAGATAGATGAAATAATAAAAGAGTTACCCTTGGAGAATAAAAAAATGTTTTTGGGTTTATTTGATATCATGGATATGACCTATATCAATGAGGAATTTGGAACCATAGTTGGAGACAATATGATAAAAAAGTTGACTGAAATATTAAAACTGACTTTTAGAGAGAGCGATAAAATAGTAAGGTTAAGTGGAGATCAATTTTTAGTTGCTATTATAGAACCTTTAGACGGGCAAGATATAAAAGAATTAGAAAAAAGATTTGATATTTTTCTAAAGAAATATGATTTTGAAAAGAAAAGAAAACTCCATATGAGTGTACGAAAAGTATTTTTAGAGTGGAATAATGAAACTAATTTAAACTCCATGTTAAGGGTTTTATTTGAAAAGCTCCGATTTAAAAAAGGTAACGATAAAAAAGAAATTGCTATTATAGAACTTGATATCCAAAGGGGATTACGTGAAAATGAATTTGAGATATACTATCAGCCAAAGGTGAATATTATAACTCATAATATAGAATTTGAAGCTCTTATGAGATGGAACCATAAAGAAAAAGGCATGATCTCACCTAATTCATTCATCCACATAGCCGAAAATTCTTCCTTGATAATTTCTCTGACTGAATTTTTAATCAAGCAGGTTAAAAAAGATATCCAGATGCTCAAAACAAAGGTATCTTTAAATATATCTCCTAACCATTTCAACAAAGAATTCTTTTTAGAAGAAATTATGGATAAATACAATTATTTAGATAATATAGAGTTTGAATTAACCGAAGAAAACTTCATAACAAACGTAGAGGAATCTATAAAAAAAATCAAAATTCTAAAAAAATTAGGGGTTAACTGTTTGATTGATGACTTCGGGACTGGATATTCTTCCCTTTCATCTCTATCGACCCTTCCCATAACAACTTTAAAAATTGACAGATCTTTTGTGGTTAATATGTTTAAAACCAGCAGAGATATGAAGATTATAAAGACTATTATTGAATTGGGGAAAAGCCTGGATTTAAAAGTGGTAGTAGAGGGGGTTGAGGAAAAGAAAGAGGTAGATTTTTTAAGGGGAATAGGAGTTAATATTTTTCAGGGATATTATTTCGGTAAACCAGAAAGATTAGAAGTCGTTTTAGATAAATTAAAAAACGGCACCTACCTTATAAACTTAAAAGACCAGTAGAATTAAAATGGTCAAAGTCCTATATTCAATAAGACTTTGACCTATTTTATTTATCCGTTAATTTTTTCAAAAATTATTCCATCTTTCCATTCTCCATTTATTTTGATAACCTGTCTTGTCCTTCCAACAAATTCAAATCCATTTTTAACCAGAACTATCTGTGAACCAATATTGCTTTGAGATGTTCCGGCTTCAATTCTATGTAAATTATATTTATTAAAAGCTTTATCTATAACTAATTTAACTGCTTTAGTTGCATATCCTCGCCCATTATAGTTTTTCCCAATTCTGTATCCTATCTCTGCTTTTTGAAATAATCCCCTAACAATTGAATATAGGTTTACTCTCCCCACTATCTCTTTAGATTTATTTCTAATTAAATACATATAACAAAGTCCATTTTCCTGCTCCATTACAATTTCATCTAATATTTTCTCAATGTTTTTTAATGAATAATATTCATCTGCTCTGGGAAGAATATTTTCTTCAAAAAACTCCCTGTTTTCCTTCTCAAACTTCAACAACTCTTCTGCATGTGATTTGGATATTATCTCAATAGTTATATTTTTCATTATTTTCTCCTTTATTAAGATGAAATAGACTAACTTTGTACCTAAGATAATGAAATCTGTTCCACCTTTAACTTCTCTATTTTTTCTCCATATAGAGGGTATTTGGATAGAATCCTAGTTTTTTATAGAATCCTATAGCAAGGCCATTTTCCTGGGATACTGTTACCCCAATTTCTCCACATTTTTTCTCATTCATCCACTCTATATGTTTCCCTACAAGTTTTTTCCCAATTCCATTTCCCCTTTCAGTCTCATCGATATGGAGAGTTCCAAGCTCTCCCTTATTGCTGTCTATTATTGATATGCAATACCCTATATATTTTTCCTTTTCTTTGACAACACTTATTTTTATCTTCTCCTCACTGTATCCACTGAAAACTTTTATCCTTTCATCAAATTTAATAGAACTATATGATTCCTTAAAATATTCCGAACTATCCTCATGATACAGTCTGTTTTTCTCCCAAAGATCCCTTATTACTTCAATCTCAGCATAAGAAATATCAAAAATTTCAACCATAATTATCCCCTCTCCTCAATAATTTTTTATGTGTTCTTTATTTTTATAATAATTTTAATTCTTTCAGTTTCTCTTTTAAAGACTCTGGTGTTTTTAAATGTACCCCGGATATCCCAAGTTTTTCAGCCGATATTATATTATCTAACTTGTCGTCTATAAAAATTGTCTCTTCTGGATTTAAAGAATAATCTGCCAGCAAACTTTCATAGATCGCTTTTTCAGGCTTTAGGTGTTTTACATAGGCAGAGACGACAGCTCCATCGAAATACTTAAAAAATTCATCCCTTTCTCTTATCTCCTCAAATGGAACTTTTGGAAAATTTGACAGTATATAAAGGTGGTATCCCTTTTCTTTCAGTTTTTTAGGAATCTCCTTGTTAAAATCAAATGGAACCATAATATCCTTTCTTACTTTCATAATATTCATTACTTCATCATAGGTGAAACTGCCACTTTCATCTAATTTTTCTGCCAGTTCTTTTTCCGTCAGAGTACCTCGATCTAGTTTTAGCCAATCCTCATGTCCGAATATATATTCCATAATCTCATCTTTTTTCTCATAGTTATTTATCTCTAAAAATTCTTTAGGATTAAAGTTAATCAACACCATTCCCAAATCAAAAACTATATTTTTAATCATGATTTCCCCCTACCAAAAAAATTATTTTTACAGTACCTTCATCATATTCATAACTATTGTTGCTGCATTTTGTGCTGTGATTTGTTCAAATTTTTTATAACTCATAGTTGCTTCTCCATCTGCCTTATCAGAAATACTTCTTATCACAACAAAAGGTATCTCATTTATGTGAGCCACATGCCCAATGGCTGCCCCTTCCATCTCTACACAATGAGGAGAGTACTCTTTCATAATCTGTTCTTTTAACTGAGTATCGTCTACAAAACATTCCCCACTTACAATTCTTCCCAAATGACAAGAACTGCCTATAACGTTACTACTTTTAAAGGCCCTCTCTGCAGCTTCAATTAATTTTCTGTCCCCTTCAAAATATTCCTGATGAGGAAACCAATTTTTCATCTGCTTTTTACGTACATCATGATGGGTTACATTACTAGAGATAACCACATCACAGACTTCTACATCTTCATGCAATCCTCCTGCAATACCAGTATTTATGATTCCATCTACTCTAAATTTATTAATCAACGTCTGGGTACAGGAAGCAGCATTTACTTTTCCCACCCCGCAGGATGTTATAACCACATCTTTTCCACATAATTCCCCCGTATAATATAAAAATCCCCCTGTTTTTTCCTTTCTCAGAGATTTCATATTATCCAGCAGCAGTTTAACCTCTATATCCATAGCACCAATTATTCCTATTTTTTTCATATTTTCTTACTCCTCAAATTTTATAATTATAGAATCTAAGTCAGTAATTTATACAACTGACTTATAGAATCTACAATATATGTCGGACTGGCCGCTTCTAATTCTTCTAAACTGCCATATCCGTATAGGACTCCTATTGAATCTATATTGTTTTTTTCTGCTCCAATAACATCATATTTTCTGTCACCTATCATAATGGTTTCTTTCAAGTTTTTTATCTTTAGATTCTCAATTACACAATTAATTATCTCTGCTTTATTTCCAAGGGTTCCATCTAAATTACTCCCCACTACCAGATCAAAATATTCCATCATTCCAAAATGCTTTAAAACGGTATTGGCAAATACTGTGGGCTTAGATGTTGCTACTGCAATTTTACAATCTCTGTTTTTTAATTCACCCAGCAGGTCTCGGATCCCAGAATACACTTCATTTTCAAATATTCCATTTTTCCTGAAATATTCCCTAAAATATTGGATTGAATCTGAAACCATCTTTTCATCGAAGGAATAAAACTCCACAAAAGAATCTTTTAATGGAGGCCCTATAAATTTTTCCAGAGTGCCCAATGATTCTTCTACTATATTATTTTTTTTTAATGCATATTGTACTGCTTTCGTTATCCCTACTCCCGGATCTGTAAGAGTCCCATCTAGATCAAATAAAATATATTTATACTTCATCAACCCCTCCTTTTAATCATTATATAAACTTTTATAACAGTATTTTAAAGATTCTTTTTACTCTAAACTACAATTCAATAATATATTGTAATACTTTCTCACCTGTATCTCCATCTATAAATGAAGATTTTAATTTACCCTTATTTTTTTCAATTATTCGGACAGAACCAATATTTTTCTCATCACAAGTTATCAATATATTAGTCATTCCCAGCTTACTAGCTTCTAATAATCCCATCTTTAAAATTTGACTTCCATTCCCTTTTTTTCTTCGAGTCATTTTAATTTCATAACCTATATGACCGATGGTTTGCAGATAATCATTATCTACTCTATGACGGATTCTTATAACACCAAGGACTTCACACCTTGAGTCAATAAGCCAGTAACTACTAGATGGAACCCACCCCTTTGGCAATCCAACCCCTAATTCTATCTTTTTTAATTTTTCTATATATAATTTAAAATCTTCTTCTGCATCCTTATATAATTCATATGTTTCTGAACCACTTTTTTTTATTTCTTTAATATAGTTTAAAAATGAAATTTTATAATGTTCATTTGGCTTAATTAATTTAATATTTAACATTTCCCCCTCCCCATTATGTTTTTTTTATCAGTTAAAAATATTAGATCTTTATCTAATGCTTTTTAATTATTATCTCTATCTTTTCACCTGATGAGATCTCTCCATACCCTCCTACAGGAAAAGTAATGTGAGGTGTAGTATGTCCAAAATCGGCGTTATAAATAATTGGCATATTTTTTAATTCTGCCTTTGTGCTTATTATTTTTTCAAACAACTTCTCTTCCATCTTTGATTCTATTTGAAATCTCCCGAATACTATTCCCCTAACTTTTTCAAAGTTTGGCTGATGGATCAGAGACTGTAGATCTCTGTCAAAAATTTCAGGTGAAGTCATCCCATCATCCTCTATAAAGAGTAGTGTCTCCGTTAAATCCGGCATAAATTCTGTTCCCTGTAGGAGGTTCAGCGTGCATAGATTACCCCCGATTATTTTCCCCTCTACCCTTCCACTTCCCAAGGATTTATAACCACTATTCTTATAAAAATTTCTCTCCTCCTGCTCCAAAAACCAGAGATCGTCACTCCACATCTTTGAAGGCTCTATCTTATATTCGTCTTTTGAAAACAAACACCTTTTAAAATATTCAATAGTATAATCAATACCCTTTTTCATCCCAAAAGTGGAATAGTGGGGTCCGGAATAAGTAACCAAACCTGTCTTACTATAGATAGCATTGGAAAGAGCTGTTATATCCGAATAACCGCACAATATTTTAGGGTTACTTTTTATCAGATCGTAGTCTATGTATCTCAACAGCTGGTTTGAATTAAATCCTCCTATTACGGTGAGGATGCACTTTACATTTTTATCGGCAAAAGCCTCATGCAGATCTTCTATCCTTTCCTCTATGGATGAGGACATAAAATCATCACTTATCTCACAGTTTTTAGAAAAAGTTACCTTTAATCCCATCTCAGCAAAACATCTGTTTGCATAATCTCTGCACTCTTCACTTATCAGCTTTAAGCTTCTCGATGGGGCGATTATCCTTATCTCATCGTTATTTTTTAATTTCTCTGGTATTATCATCTAAACCTCCCCTTTTTTACTTAATTTATTTATTTTTAAATTTTCATCCGATTCCCTGAGATATCGAAAAAATAATACTCCTGAACCTATAAATATCATCATTCCTATTAAAAATGAAATGATAGTAGGAGAATATCCCATATATTCTTTCGCTTCCCCCATAATCCCAGCAAATATATTGTTAGTCATATGCAAAGTAATACACAAGATCAATGAGTTAGTTTTATAATAGATAATTCCTAAGACCAACCCTATCAATGTTGTATTGACAGATTGCACAATATTAAAATGCCATATCCCGAAAATCAATGCAGAGACAATTATAGCTTTCTTGGGGTTATATCTATTTAATAACCCTGTTAAAATAACTCCCCTCATAAAAAATTCTTCAAAAATAGGTGCTACTATCGCCATAGAAACAAATGTAATATAGGGATGAAGCTCCATCTCTCTTTCTATCTCTTTTAACCATTCAGGAAGGGGGATCTTATCTGTTATTATCCCAATAGAACTCTGGTAAAAAAAATAGTATCCTATTATTAAGAAGATAACAGATATCAATAATTTACAGTTTAATTTTCCCATATATTTTATCCTAAAATTATTATCACTCATTCTTTTAGCTTTTTTTACAGCTAATACTATTATTATGATCTTTAAAATAGTATTCCCTACTAAATTCATAACTGCTTTAACATTTTCAATGTTTTCAAAAGAATATGTACTGTAAATACTATCAATTATAAGGCTAAAAGGAGTCCATAACACTATCATGATAACCCCGACAATAATACTGTAAAATACTACAGTCCACACAGCTCCTAAAACAGATAGTTCAAATTTACTTTCCCTAGTTTGATTTTCCATATTACACCCTCTTCTTATAAATTTTATTTTCTATTTAAAAACTTGATAATTTATTTTTTCCCTGCCTTTATAACTAAAAAATTAGGCTTATGAAAATCCTGTACCATCTTTGGAATAAGTTTTATATCCTCTTCACTGGGTAGCGGTTCCAAAATTTTCTCTATTTGAAATCCACATTCATTCACTGTATTTATTATCTCAGAAAAGGTCCTGTGATATTTAATAACACCGTCAATAAACCACATTGTTTCCCTCTTACCACTCTTCATATAGTTAGCAAGGTTATAGTGGACTGCCACTCCATTCTCATCCCTGGTCCATCTCCGACCATTCCCATGTGCAGTACTCAAGGGATGCTCTTGAGAATATATAAATAGCCCATCTTCCCTCAGGAGACTATTTATATCCATCAATAATTTTTTAAAATTCTCTATATAGTGAAGTGCCAGAGAACTGTATATCAGATCAAATTTCTCCGACAGGTTTTCTATATTATCCATACTCTTTTCTAAATATTCGATATTTTCATGGGAGTTTTCTTTTTCTGCAACTTCTAACATTTTTTTGGAGATATCGATACCTACAACTTTTTCTGCTCCTTTCTCTATAAAGTAACTGCAGCTTTCCCCATAACCGCAGCCTAAATCCAATACTCGTTTTCCTTTTAGATCCGGTAGTAAACTTTTTATTGCAGGCTGTTCCTGTAACTTATTATAATTATTTTCCTGTTCTCTGATCCCCTTGTACCCTTCAAAAAATATTTCATTGTCATAAACATTTTGATTCTTTCCCATTGTTTTTTCACCCCTATTTTTATTTTCTATTAAAATATCATTCCCATCATAACTCCAACTTCAAACTCCCCCTTGGAGTTTTTAATCCTATTCTTCATCTTTCCCTCTACTTCAAAACCTAAACCTTCATAAAATTTTAAAGCTTTTTTATTGCTGCCCATAGCAACTAATTCTATCCTCGAAATTCCTTCTACCTTTTTACTGTCCTCTATTAACTTCATAAATATTTTCTTCCCTATCCCTTCCCCCCAAAAATCAGGAGATACAACTATGGTTATATTTGACAATATATGGTCAAACACTTTAATTCCTATCTTATATCCGTGGATCTCTCCTACTATATTCCCGTTTTTTTCTGCCACTATAAAAATACCATCATTCAACGCACTCTTTATAAATCCTTCCACATATTCTCTAGTAACTTCATCCTCAAACCTGGCTATTCCCCCTTCTATTTGAGAGACTTCTTTATATAGTTTATAGACTTCCTCTACATCCTCTATCGTCCCTTTTCTAATATTCATATCTTCCCCTTCATTGAATTTATAATATTTTCTTCTAAATATTTTGTGAACAACTCTCTATTACTTAATAACTCCATGTCGTTATTCTCCATTATCCTAACCTTAAATTGTTTTTCTATATATTGTTTTGTAAATTCATAAGCAGGCTTCTCAATATACATCCCATTATCTTTTAATTCCTGTAGATCTATCTTCCACTCCGATCTGTCAAATGGATGCTCATGGGAATAAAATTGAACAACTCTATCTAACAATAACTCCTTTGGATTTTCATAATTTCTCCCTGTTTCACTCAGATCTTTATAAAAAGAGAGGGGATGCATTACCCAGGCCCTGTCACAATCTCTTAAACCAAGTCTGTCATCACCTATAATCGGTATCCCAATATATGGATTATCATGAACAGCTATCATCCCCACAACCTTTTCTACCTCTTTTGGGTTAAATCCATGTTCATATAAAATTTTAGATGCTAACGCCGCTCCTTCCTGCATATGAATAATTCTGCTATTTGAATTGATCCAATTTTTTTTATCTGCTATAGCAAAATAACCAATATCGTGTAATATTATTGCTGTCACTATCAGCCTATCAAGATTTTCTTCCTCGACTAAACTCAGGGCAAAATTTGTTGAAAATATTATATGGTGGGGATCAAACCAACGCCTCTTTGAAAGATCCTCATATTCCTTAAACAACCACTTAAAAACTTTTCTTTCCCTTTCGTTTAATTTTTCTTCTAAAATCATCTTTAAATTCTTTTCATTTTTTTCTGCAACTTCTTCCAGTATCTCTAAAATTTCTTTATATTCCAGCATTTTTCCCCCATTAAATTACGTTTCTTCTCTCTTCCCTATATTTCACTTATATCTATCCTTTTATTTTTAAATCTTAACTTTCCCCTTGTATATTTTTTATATTCTATGGCTTCAAAGGGACAATAGTTAATGCATCTGAGGCATCCTTCACAGTGATTACTCCAAACAACTTTATCTCCTACCTTTATATTCCCTACCGGACAGATTTTTTCACAGAACCCACACAGAGTACATTTTTCATTGGTTTTAAACCCTCTTTTGGCTCCTCTAAAATACCACATAGCTAATTTATATACAGGCAACAACAGGTAATATTCAAAGCTCCTGCTTATCTTATTCTCTTTCATAGTTTTTATCTCTTTTATAATTTTCCCGACCTCTTCATCTGCTATCCTGTAAATTCCCTCATTTTTTTCATCTCTACTTTTTTTACTGGTAAATACCGTATCTGACCCTGGCATCTTGATTCCTTTATTGTAGTTAAATGACATCAGATTATCTACCTGTTTGAATGTTCCTCCATAATAACCAGCATATGTGAGGATAAAAAAAGAATATGTAGATTTATCTTCAACTCTTTTTAAAAATTTAATCACTATATCCGGTACTCCAAAGGCATAGCAGGGAACTACAACTCCTACCTTCTCCTCTAAAACTAGGGTCCCTTCTATTTTTGCTATATCTACCAATGTTCCTTTAGTTTTTTTAGCTATCTTCTGGGCTATGTAGTAGGAGTTTCCCGATCCGCTGAAATAATATATCTTCATAGTACCTCCTGATTTTTATATAATTTATTTACTTCTAATTTTTCATTCAATTCCTTGAGGTATCGAAAAAATAACATAGTTGAACCTACGAATATTATTACTCCTATAAAAAAAGTTATCGCATTAAAAGAATGCTCTGTATATTCCATAATCACAGATATAGTATTATTGGTCATATGTGCAGCAATACAGAGAAACAAAGAATTAGTTTTATAATAGATCATCCCTAAAATCAATCCTCCCAATGTTGCATCAACAAACTGTGGAATATTAAAATGCCATGCTCCAAATATCAGTGCAGAGGCAATTATAGCTTTCTTAGGACTATATCTATTCAATAAACCTCCCAGGACGATTCCCCTCATAAAAATCTCTTCAAAGATAGGTGCTTTTATTACTGCAAATATAAAAGCGTCATAGGGATGTAAGAACATTTCTTCAAACCCTTCTTCTATAAATTGGGGTACTGGAACTTTTTCCATAATTCTCCCTATTGAACTTTCATAGAATAAATAATATCCTCCAATCAAGAACATAGCAGAAAACAATAATTTATAGTTAAATTTATCCAGATATTTCAGTTTAAAATTCCCATTACTTATCTTTTTAACTTTTTTTAAAGCTAATACTATTATTATGATATCCATAATAGTACTTCTCAATAAATCTATAATTACTTGAATATTTTCTGTTATTTTAAAATCAATTATAAGACTGAAAGAAGCCCATAACATTCCTATAATAAAAGTAACTACGAAACTATAAAATACTACCATCCATACAGCTCCTAAAACAGATAACTCAAATTTACCTTCCCTAGCTTGATTTTCCATATTACGCCCCTTTATTTATAGTATTTTTCCCATATAATATTCATCTATAAATTTCCCATCCATTAAGATACTGTGTTCCTTGAGTCCCTCTATTTTAAATCCCATCTTCTTATACAAGTTAACCGCTTTTTCATTGTGGGTCATTACAGTCAATTCAAGTCTTTTGATGTTGTTTTTTCCAGACCACTTTTCCAGTTCCTCAAAAAGTTTCCTCCCTATTCCTTTTCTATGATGACCACCTAGGATCCCAATAACTATATAGGCAGTATGTTTTATCCTGTTGGCACTTCCCCTTTGACCAGTTAAAAATCCGACTAATTTATCCTCCTCCTCTGCAACATACATAAAGGAATCTTCAAGTTTCCTTTTAATTATTGATTTTGTTACCTCAGGATCATTTTTTCTTTCTCCCGGCTCCAGCATCATGAATTTGGTTTCATTATCTAATTCCAGCAATAAATTTGAAAATAATTCCGCATCTTTTTCTTTTATTTCTCTGATATTCATAGTTTTCTCCTTATTTTTTCATTTAATTTCACCCATACTGAATATGCACTTGATTTATCAGTAATATCAATTTTAGATAAGTCAAGTAGTTCATCTTTAAGAAATTCTTCAAATATATCTTCAAATGTTACCCAATTTAATTTTAATTTTTTCAACCTTTCCTCTATAAAGCCTTTTTCTTTAGTATATTCTTCCCTTTTATTTTCTAAACTTAATTCAATTTTTTTTGCTAAAGTACCCTTCTCTTTATCTAATTTTTCTTCATATTCATAATATTTATACGAATACATTCTTGATCCATAATTTTTTTTAAATTTTCTAGGTGTCAACAAAGTAAAAACAACTTCATTAGGAAATTTATTATTTTCTTGCATACATAGTAAATTTTCAATTACTCTATCCATTTGATTTCTCGTACATGAATGCTCTGTCATACCACTTAAATCAGAAAAATATTTGGCTTCAACAAAGCAAATTCGATTTCCAAACTCACTAAAATATTCTAATCCTGATTTAGTTTTTTCTCTTATATTAATTGAGCCTAGAGCCATATCTATATATGAATTCCCTTCTTTTTTTTTATAAGGTGTCATTGGTTGTCCTTCAAAAAATATACTATGATTATTATTGATTTTAAACCCTGAAACCAATTTATAAATTTCATTATTTTCTTTTGCTAAAAGACCTGTAAGATAAGTCCAAACAATTTCATTTCCATATATTTTTTTACTAAAAATATTTTCATTACAACTCTCCTGAAAATTATTAATCACTGCTTTATTATCAAAAGTTTCAAATTTTCTCATTTTTATAACTCCTTTATCATATTTTTTTATTTCTTCTTACTTCTACAATCAAGCATAACAGTATTCAAAACTCCAATCCTCTACTTTAGGTTTCCCCTAGCGAGGGAGAGACCTATAAAAAGGGAAGAGGGTTACCTACTTCTTCACTTACGAGTATACCCCTCTTAAAATCAATTTCAAAATAATAATTAAAAAATACTTAAATTTTCAGCTATCACTAGATCTCTTAATCCTCCATTAACTCCCCAAACCATGGCCTGAATTTATCTTTCAAAATCAAATTTAGGAGATAAAACAAGTTCTTTAGTAAACAATATCTTTCATTTTATGATATAATTAAGAGTAAAAATAAAATTATAATATTTAAGAATTGTGTTTATGAAATATAAAAATAAAACAGCATCAACACATTGGAGGTAAAGATGAAAATAAGTAAGCAAGAAGCATTGGAATGGTTTGAATATTTAGCAGACATTCCTGTAGATGCAAAGGAAGTTTTTGAGGAGTATGAGGATATAATCAGATCTACCCAAAGACAGATCGAGAGATCATACATGAATGAGATAGCTGAGATCCAAAGTAAGATAGATGGATTAAAAGATATGAGAGGACGTACATACTATGTAGGGAAGAAGGAGAAATTCCCTCCAGGATGTATTTCTTGCCTATTCGGTGACGGACTTGGAGGAATCAGAAAAACCCATACCTGTAACCTTACATGTGAGTTCTGTTACTACCACGATTCACTGGATTCAGTAGATCCTATCCCTCAGGATATGTGGGATATTGGAGAAGAACTATATGAACCTGAAGATATCGATTTATTGTTATCTATTCAGAAGAAACCATCTGGAATTGCCTATGTATACCTAGAACCATTTATGGAGATAGAAAAATACTATAGTGTCGTAAAAAAATTCTCTGATGCAGGTGTTCACCAGCATATGTATACCAATGGTACCCTTTGTACAGACGATAATCTAAAAAAATTAGCTGAAGCTGGACTGGACGAGATCAGATTTAACCTGAATGCCTCTGATACCAGTGATCAGGTTATAGAAGCTATGAGAACTGCCCGTAAGTATTTTAAATGGGTAGGGATAGAAACTCCTATGACTCCTAAATTCTATGAGGATTTCATGGCTAAAAAGGAGGAGATCCTTTCTATCGGTTTAGATTATATGAACTGTGCCGAACTCCACCTGGGAACAGACAACTTGAATAACTATATGGGAGAAAACTTCTATACATATAGAAACGGATACCTTTCACCTCTTTGGTCTAGAAAGGTAACTCTTAAATTTATGGAAACTGCCGTAAAAGAAAATTGGGATATACTGATTCATGACTGTTCTAACCATACTAAGTATGCCAGAGAGATCAATAAGATGAAAAACAGTGGTCAATTTGGATCTCATACTTATATCAGTGAGTTTGACAGACCCCTTATTGCTGCATTTTTACCTATCTTAGAGAATGAGAATTTTAAATTTTTAGATTCTACTCCCCTGCCGGCTAAATATAAGCTGGAAAACTGCAAAGAATTTATAGAGGAGATCTTAGAAGATTTTTCTTTTGATGATGAGATCTATGAAGGATTTGAAGGATAAATAAATATATATAATAAGAGGATTTCCCCCTCCTAATTGGTATTACTATAACAGTATCAATTAGGAGGGGATTTTTTTATGCATGAAAATTTTTACATCGCTTTTGGCCTCACCTTGTTCGCAGGATTAGCCACAGGGATAGGTAGTGCACTAGCTTTTTTTACAAAACAAACGAATAAAAAATTCCTATCTTTAGCCCTTGGATTCTCGGCCGGAGTAATGATCTACGTATCCTTTGTAGAGATCTTCGTCAAGGCCAAGATATTTTTAGTCGCAGATTTAGGGGTAGTAAAAGGAACCTGGGTTACTGTAGTTTCGTTCTTTGGAGGAGTATTTCTCATAGCCGTTATCGACAAATTGGTTCCGTCTTTTGAAAACCCCCACGAATTAAAGGAAATTGAGGAGATCAGTGAAATTACTGAATTAGAAGATGACTTGGGAAAGATGGAAAAAGGCCATAAGAGTACAGGAGAACATCATGAATTTAATCATGCCATGATGAGGATGGGTATGTTCTCTGCTCTTGCCATAGGGATACATAATTTCCCTGAAGGACTGGCTACCTTTGTAGCAGCATTAAAAGATCCTTCATTGGGAGTTCCCATTGCAGTTGCCATCGCTATCCATAATATACCAGAGGGAATAGCCGTTTCAGTTCCTATCTATTTCGCCACAGGAAACAAAAAGAAAGCGTTTTTTTATTCCTTTCTTTCCGGACTGGCTGAACCTGTAGGAGCCTTGGTAGGTTATTTGATCCTGATGCCGTTTCTATCCGATACAGTCTTTGGGATTATATTTGCCGGCATAGCAGGTATCATGGTCTTTATATCCTTGGATGAACTTCTCCCGGCAGCACAAAAATACGGAGAGCATCACCTCTCTATCTATGGACTGATAAGCGGTATGGGAGTCATGGCCATCAGTTTATTATTATTTATTTAATTTTGTCTTATTAAGGTATATATGATAAAATATTGAATAATAAATTTTTATAGATCAAGGAGAAAAAACATGTTATTTAATGAATTAAATTTAATTGAACCATTATTAGAAGCCGTTAAAAAAAGGGGCTATATAGAGGCTACACCTATACAGGAGCAGGCTATCCCGCTTATTATGGATGGTAGAGATATCATAGGCTCTTCCCAGACGGGAACAGGTAAAACAGCAGCCTTTGCCCTTCCAATACTACAGAAAATTGCTTTAGATGGTAAGACAAAAGATCTGACAGCATTGATCTTAGCTCCTACCAGAGAATTGGCACTCCAAATAGAAGAAAGTGTACATTCATATGGGAAAAATACCAGAGTTACCAGTGCTGTAATTTTTGGAGGAGTTTCACCTATAAAGCAGATCCACAAACTTAAAACAGGACCAAACATCATCGTAGCTACCCCTGGTAGATTACTTGATTTAATTTCAAAAGGTTACCTTAACTTAGAGTTAGTAGACCAATTAGTAATCGATGAGGCAGACCGTATGCTAGATATGGGTATGATCCACGAAGTTCGTAAGATCATCTCAAAATTACCAGAAGAAAGACAGACTATGCTTTTTTCTGCTACCATGCCAGATGAGATAAAAGACCTGGTAAAAACTGCATTGATTGACCCGGTAGATATCTCAGTATCTCCTACATCTTCTACTGTAGATACTGTTAACCAAAGTATATATTTAGTAGACAAGGGAGATAAGCCGGCACTTCTACTTCATGTTTTAAAAAAACAGAAGGTAAGTTCTGCTATCATCTTTGCTAGAACAAAATTTAGAGCAAACGATATCAATGAGATGTTATTAGAAGCAGGATATAAATCAGACGTTATCCATGGAGAAAGATCTCAGTCTGCTAGACAGAGAACTATCAGAGATCTAAAGAGTGGAAATATTCAGATCTTAGTAGCTACAGACTTAGCTTCTAGAGGTTTAGATATCGATGACCTATCTCACGTTATAAACTACGATCTTACCAGTATTCCTGAGACATATGTACATAGAATTGGTAGAACAGGTAGAGCAGGAAGTGAAGGGATTTCGATCTCATTCTGTGATGTTGAAGAAAAAAGATTCCTTAGAACTATCCAAAAAACTATAGACAGAACTATCTATGTGGAGAAGGATCACCCTTACCACCTTAGAGATACAAAGCCTTCTTTCGGTGACTTACAGACCGCTAGAGAAGAGAGAAATAAGAAAAAGTATGACTTTAAAGGTACTTCTACAGGGAGAAAAAAACCAAGTAGAAGAGGTAAAAAAGGTCCTTCTAGAAAACCTAAAAGTATAAAAAAAGGAAATTAAAAGTTTAGGAGTTTATCGCTAATTGCGATAAACTCCTTTTTTTTAATACCAATTTTATGAATTATTAGAAATAATAATTTTGAAAGTGATTGATAATAAAATAAGGGGGAAAGAAAATCAGAGAAACCGGAGCTAAAATCATCTTAGTAGCTCCGGTTTTTTACAACAAAAAAAGACCAGATCGTAGCACTCTACCTACAACCTAATCTTTTTTTATTTCCACTCCCCTTATCTCTACCTCAGTTTCTCCCTACGAGGTTCATATTTAAAATTAAGTATTAAATATACTTAATTTCAATACTCGTGAAATCGACTATATAAAGGAAGAGGGTCTCTTATTTTGCCTTTCTTACTACATCTAATACAGTTCCATCTCTGTACTCGATTACTGCTACTATCTCATCGGTAAATTCAACTTCTCTTGGTTTACCTGTCATAGTTTCAGCAATATTTTTTAACTCATCGATAGTCATAATCGGTAAGTTAGTTTCCTTCAATCTTTCGATTAATTCTGTTCTCTTAGGATTGATTGCTATCCCTCTTTCAGTTACTATTACATCCACAGTCTCCCCTGGAGTAGTCAGAGCAGTTACCCTGTCTTTTATAGCAGATATTCTAGAGTTAGCTAATTGTGTTACGATTATAGCTAATTTAGCTCCAGCTGATGTATCTGCATGTCCACCAGAACCACCCATGATAGTACCATCAGAAGTAGTAGTTACATTTACATTAAAGTCTGTATCTATCTCTGTAGCTCCTAATATAACTATGTCTAATTTATTTACTACTGAACCTTTGTTATCTGCATTTGCATACATAGATGCTGACATAGTCATATGTCCTGCATTTTCCTTAGCTGATTTTATAGCTGCCAAATCAAAACATTGTACATCAAATAGTGATTTAAATAACCCCTCTTTATACATGTCTACGATATAACCAGTTATCCCTCCAGAAGCAAAACTTCCTTTGATATTATTTTCAATCATCTCAGCTTTCATGTCTGCCGCTACTGCTAGAGATACTCCTCCGGCTCCAGTCTGGAAACTCATCCCATCTTTAAAATATCCAGAGTTTTTAATTAATTCTGTAGTCATATTTGCTATTTTTAATCCAATTGGATTTTTAGTGATTTGAGTAGTTCCAGATACGATTCCGTTTGGATCTCCTATAGCACCTACCACTACTACATAGTCTATAAGTGTTTGAGGAATATCAATAGTTGTATTTGGATATTCTACCAAGTTATCTGTGATAGCCACTGTGATATCAGCAGTTTCTGCATCTGTATATGCATATCCCAACGCTCCACAAGCTGATTTTCCGTCTACACCATTTATGTTTCCATAATCATCCGATGTAGGAGCTGCTATAAAGGCTATATCGATACTTAAGTCTCCAGATTCCATTATTCTAGCTCTTCCACCATGAGTATGCATTACTGCCGGGTTTTCTAATTTCCCAGCTGATATAGCTTCTGCTACTGGTCCTGAGATATATGCAGCATATATACTAGTTACTACTTTTTTTTCTATTAATTCTACTAATTCACCATGACACGGGAAAATTGAACTTGCTGCAATAGTTATGTCTTTATAACCTCTCGCTGCTATCTTTTCCATTACCATATTTAAGACAAAGTCTCCATTTCTTAAATGATGATGAAATGAAACTACCATCCCGTCTTTTAACGGTAATTTATCCAGTACTGTATCTAAATTATCGTGTAATTTTTCATCTCCAGGTAAAACGTTTGTCATCTTGATTGATCTCTTAGTTTTTGTTCCTTTAGATGCCAAGTATCCACCATAGTGTTTTACTTCTCCATAACCTTTTATGTTATCAGGTACTTCTCTACCTAAGATATTTTTCATATTTAATTCTCCTTTTTATACTCTTTCCTGTTGTCGTTTTCCCTTCATAAAGGAAAACTATAGCTAAATATTTTAGCTTTAGTTTCTTTTGCGAAGAGAAACTATAGAAAGGAAGAGTCTATTTTATTAATCCTATTACCCTAGCTGTATTCAATGTATTCATAGCTCTACTTATAA
The DNA here is from genome assembly GCF_000426625.1 of Psychrilyobacter atlanticus DSM 19335. Lineage (NCBI taxonomy): Bacteria > Fusobacteriati > Fusobacteriota > Fusobacteriia > Fusobacteriales > Fusobacteriaceae > Psychrilyobacter > Psychrilyobacter atlanticus. Next base: position 1,729,973 of record NZ_KE384547.1, read on the forward strand.
TAGGTGCATCTATCATCTTTCCATCCAAAGAAAATACTCCTAATCCCTCTTTTTCTGCTTCATCTTTAGCATACATAACTCTGTTAGCCCATGAAATCTCATCAGCTGTAGGAGAATATACCTTATGTATTGTATTTATTTGTCTAGGGTTTATAGATAGTTTTCCTGTAAATCCTAATTTTTTTGCATGAATTGTATCAGCTAATAGCCCTGCTTCATCATTAGTATCTGTAAATGGTGTATCTATCGCATCTATTTTTAATGCCTTACAAGCATTTACTACCTTTGTTCTCGCATAAAATAACTCTTCTGAATCTTTTGTTCTTGCAACTCCTAAGTCAGCTGCCAGGTCCTCTCCACCTAAACAAACTGAGTCTACTCTATTACTCATTTGGATTGTCTCATAGACAGTTTCTACACCATATGTAGTTTCAACCAATGCATGGATTCTGATAATTCCTTCTTCGAATCCCTCTTCCTTTTCTATTCTTGTTAACATCTCATCTAATTGTTTCATATCTTCAGGTGTTGCTTTTGGTAATAAGATAGCGTTTGGCTTCAATCTAGCCATTACATCTATATCTTCTAGTGCATACGGAGTTGAGAATGGATTTATTCTTATTACCACTTCTGTAGTTCCATAATTAAAAGTCTTCAATGCTCCCTTTATTAAGATTCTGGCTGCGTCTTTTTCTCCTAATGATACAGCATCCTCTAAATCTAATATAACTGAATCTGATCCAAAAACTTCAGCTGTCTGTAACATTCCTGGGTTATTTCCCGGCATAAATAGCATACTTCTTCTTAACATTACATCTCACCTGCCCTAGTTACTGCTGTTTCAATTCTAGCCTTTATTGTATAATCAAGAGCTCCCTTATCGATAGCTTTTATCATAGCATTTTCTACTCCTAATTCCTTTAAACTATTTTCTATTAAAGTTCTTATCTCTGTACCAAACTGTTTTTCTACAATACTTTCTAACTCTATCTCTATACCATTAGTCCCTGGCATCAACATTATTGAGATATCATTTGATTCTAATGTCCCTGCCTTAGCTGGTTTTAATATTTTCATTATTTTCACCTCTATATTTTAATACCTGAAATTTTATCACCAAGAAATGGGATTTCAAGTTTTATTTTCATATCCAATTGTAATTTATTCCATCTATTAAAAACTAAGAAAAAGGTAGTTTTAAAAACTACCTTTAATCTTAAAACTTTTAATTATTTTCTGCTATTAACTAATGCTTCTACTCTGTTCATTTCGTTTCCTACGATCATGATACCTTCGTCTACACCCATTCCTGGTTTAGCTAATACTTGTAATGCTCCACAAGCCATTGCTATATTTGTAGTTACTTCAGCTGATCTGTTAGTTTCGTTACAAGTTCCACCAACATAAGAACCGATTCCTTTTTCGTTACAGTATAATACTGCTTCTGCTATATTGTTTACTCCTCCTAAATCTGGAGTTTTAATTTGTACTACATGTCCTGCTTTTCTATCAGCGAATAATTTAATATCCTCTAATGTGTTACACCATTCGTCAGCAACTAATTCTACGTTGATTCCTCTTCTGTCTAATTCAGCAGTTAAAGCAGATAAAGCTTCTACAGTTCCTTCTCTTTCTTCTAAGTCCATAGGACCTTCGATTCTTAAGTGGAATGGCTTTGCAGCTTCTTCTAATTCAGCTAATAAATCAGCTTGCTTTGTGATATCTTGATCAAATGCTACTCCCATTGTTCCATATACATCAATGTGGAATATAGGCATATAATCTTCAGATTCTCTTAATTTTAATACTCTGTCGCTTAACCATTTTACGTAGTCTCTTAAGATAGATCCGTCTTTACCTAATTTAGTTTCAACATGGTTGATTAATGCATGTGGCATGATGTCTGCACCTTTGATGATCATCTTGTCTGCATTGTTCTTTCTGTCGTCTCCAGATTGAGTGAATAATGGTAATCTTTTGATTGTTACGTCAGTTGCATATTCTTTTTTAATTATTTCTGCCATAGTCATCTTGTTTACTTTTGCTGCGGCATCTAAGATAGCTTGACTTAATCCGTATCTAATAGCTGTATGTAATCTATTTCCATTTAATTCCATTGTATCTACTTCTTCAGCTAATGGTCTGAATTCATTTACATCTCTTCCAATTAATTTTGGAGCGATTTCGTTTTTGATAACTGGGATAAAATCAGATGCTAAGAATAATGGATCTCTTCCACCTGCACCAGAATATTGTACTGCTGCACAATCTCCGTGAGCTACTTGTCCGTCTTCTAAGATAAACATTACAGAGATAGATTCTCCTGCTTGTCTGATTCTTGTAAATCCTTCAGTAACTGGTTCTCCTACGTAATCAAAACCGTCATGACCTGCTCCTGCCTTTATAGCTCTTTGGTCGTCAAAATAAAATCCTGTCTTTCCTGCTGAACAAATGATATCAATAATTTTCATGTGATACATCTCCTTTTATATTCGATTAATTTAGTTTAATGCCTGTTTGATTTTTTTTATCGGTTTTCCCAATATTTTTTCTGCTATCTTTTGAAATTTGTTGATGTTGCCCGAGGTGTAAAAAGAAACCTTCCCCTTTGAATCTCTTTTATTTAAGAGTTTTAGCTTTTTTAGGAGTTCCTCTACCTCTAATGCTGTTTCTTTGGCTGGATCTACAATCTTTTTCCCCTTTAATTCCCTTATAAAGTATTCCTCTATAATGGGGTAGTGGGTACACCCAAATACCACAACATCTATTTCTGTGGGCAAGCGATCCACATAAGATCTTATTAATGCTTGATTTTTTTCTGTATCTTCCCATCCAGATTCTATCATTGGAACAAGTGGTTCACATCCAATCTGATAGACTTTTACCTCTTTGTTTATCCTTTGGGCTTCATTTTTATAAGCATCTACCTTTGCCGTAAGCGGTGTAGAGAGAATGCCTATTTTATTTGTTTTGGTTAATTCCAGTGCCTCTCTTGTCCCATAGGCTATTACTCCTATTGTAGGAACCGATATCTTTTCCTGTAATTCCTTTAAACACACTACTGTAGCTGTATTACAGGCTATCACTAAAAGTTTGATATCCAGACTTTCTAAGAATTTACCTATGTTTAGACAAAAATTTGAGATTTCTTCAGGATCTCTTGATCCATAAGGAGCTCTTAAATTATCTCCAAAATATATTAAATCTTCATGGGGTAAGATCTTTTCTATCTCTTTTAAAACAGTCAGTCCTCCTACCCCAGAATCAAATATCCCTATTGCTCTTTTATCTACCATAAATCCTATCTCCTAATATTATAATTTTTATTGTATAAAAATTATACTATTTTTAATAAAATTTTAACAGGTTTATCCAAACATATTCATGAAGAAAGTAATTATCGATGCATTGGCAAAGTCAATAAATAATGCCCCTACTAACGGTATTACGAAAAACGCTTTAAATGATGGATAGTTTGCTGCTGTAAATGATTCCATGTTTGCTATTGCATTTGGTGTAGCACCCATTCCAAATCCACAATGACCACAAGCCATTACTGCTGCGTCATAGTCTCTACCCATTACATTAAATGTAATAAAGTATGCAAATGCTCCCATTAATACAGTTTGTACTAATAATATAGTTACTAATGGTACTGCTAAAGCCGCTAAATCCCATAATCTCATAGACATAAGTGCCATAGCTAGGAATAATGATAATGAAGTATTTCCAATAATAGTGATCTCTTTATGATTTAATTCTTTCTTCATTGAATCCGATATATTTCTAATAACTGCTGCTACTAACATTGGACCGATATAGATAGGTAAAGTAATTCCCACTGTCTTTAACCATCCTACTAATACTGATCCTATTCCCATAGAAATAATAATAACTGTAGCTGCATTGAAGAATGTATGTTCTGTAACATCTACTATTTGATTTTCATCTGTTATGTCAGCATGTTCTTCCTTCAGTAACTCCTCATTTAGTTTCAAGTTAAACTTATTCATAAGTCTTTTTCCAATTGGTCCACCAATTAGACATCCTGCAACTAAACCATATGTAGCCGATGCTATTGCAACTGCTGTTGCACCTGCTGCTCCTGCCTGCTCTAATAACGGCCCGAACGCACCTGAAGTTCCATGTCCACCTGTAAGCGGTATCGATCCTGCTGCTAAACCAAATAATGGCGGTAATCCAAAGACCTTAGCCAGTGATATACCAACTATATCTTGAAGAATTACTAAAGCTGTTGCTGCTACTAAGAATATTACAACTTGTACTCCACCCTTAGCTAACAGTTTGAAACTAGCCATGAATCCAATAGTTGTAAAGAACGCTATCATAAATAAACTTTTTAATGTGCCGTCAAAGCTAAATTCGAAGGTATTCGTATAGTGACCAATTAGAGTTAATATTGCAAAAATAACTCCCCCAATAACTGGTACTGGTATAAAGAATCTTCTCAATACCCCAACTTTACTCCTTACAAATCTACCTACTAATAATACTATAACGGCCATAAATAATGTCGCTATATTGTCCATTTGAAATACTTGCATTTTTTCCCCCTTTTAATTCTATGTATGTGTATTTTTGTGACTTTCACTCTCCCCTTTTTTTCAAGAAAAGGCAGACTATAAATCTACCTTTTCATTAAAAATTTTGTTAGCTATTTATTTTTTATTAATTTTTTTCAGGTCTTCCGATTAAGTTTCCTTTTCCTACTGCAAATATATCATCTACTGTCATTTGGAATCCAATCTCTCTTCCTTCAAAATCAGCTCTTTTTTGTAATTCAGCTTTATTAAATGCTTTGATCTCATCTGTGAATGGAAGGTTTCCGCACTCTAAATATCTAATTCTACCTTGGTTGTCTCTAGCTGGTAACATTTTTCCTAAGTTTATCTTAGCTGGTGCGAATGGAATATCAATTACACCTTGTTTAACTGCTTCGATTGTACCAAGAGCTAAATCTCCATTTCCAAGGTCATATACCTTATCCATGATACACTTGATCTCTGCTTTTATTTGCTTGATCTCTTTATCTAATTCTTCAGAATCAGGTAATGTTTGACCATCTAATAAGTTTAATACCATCTTAGTTGCTTTTATAGCGTTGGCATTAGCTTCCTTTGTAGGGATACCGATAGCTTCATGAGTAGTCTTTACGATTACTTTTGTTGCACCAGATAATCTAGCTGCACATGCTCCGTTTGAGATTACACCATAAGCTTTAGATTCATCTTCTGGGAATCCTCCCATCCATTGATGGAAAACTGTAGTTAATTGCATATCTTTATATCCTAATTTTTCACAGTATTCTTCAGCTAATTCTTGTAATGTTCTGATAGCTGCTACGTCTTGAACTAAGTTTCCACATTGTCCGTATCCTAAAGTGATACTCTTAACTCCTTGCTCTGCTGCTAATAAACATTCTATTAATTGTACTGCATTTGAGATTGATACTGGAACTAATGTTCCTGTTAATGGTCCGTAAGGTTCTCTATTGATAGAAACTCCTTGCTCCTCATACCATCCTACTAATCTATCTATATACTGCCAGTCTCTTATTGTTCTTTCCATAGATACTGATTTAGCATATGGTAAGTTATAAGAAATTCCTCCACCTTCATATGAAGTCCATCCAGAAGACATTGTGATCTCAGCTAATAATCTTGCATCAGGAGTTCCATGTCTTACTTGTAGCGGCTTGTCAACTGATTCTAATACTCTTTTACAACCTTTCACTCCGTAGTTTACACCTGGGAAACCATTTAATAATGATCTTCCTGCTTTTTCAGACTCTTTAATTCCTCTTTCACACTCTTCGTATCTGTTTAATCTAGTATATGAATCTATAGTTGATGGTAATAAATCTGCTCCACCTTCTTTAGATAGGAAGTTTAATAATTCTATATGTTCGTTTAATAATGCTACTCCAGCTCTTGGTTGTGCTAATGTTTTTCCCTCTTGCTTAGCTGTCCATAATTTTTTAGCAAAGTTTTTATGATCAGGTAATTCCTTTAGGTATTGAACACCTTCAGCTAGGTCTACCTCTTCACCTGTAGGCCATTGCTTTAAAACTTCCTCTCTTACTTTAAAAAATTCTTCCTCTGTCCACTTTTTATTTTTAATATTCATTAATATTATCCTCCTAATTAACTCTCTCAAGATATTTTTTCATTATTCTTACTGCCATATCCGGTTTTTCTCCTGCAAGGAGTCCCATAGCAGACAATATATATGTACTGTCAATTAAATAATTTGGTGATCTAGGTAGTAGGTGTATAGGCTGTTCTTTATTAAATTCCCCTGCTTTTAATATGTTTCTAGGGTTTTCACTATGTACCAATACTCCACCTGTTCCAATTACATATTTGACATCTAAAAGGTCTTTTCCATGTTGATAGTACATTACTCCCATTGGAGTAAATACACTTTCTAACCATCCACAGTGTCTTATCATTGCAATTTCAGTTCCTGCTCCTGCCATCCCTTCATCGAAAAATATTTCTTCAGGTGTTTGTGGAACCATCATAATATTTTCATGTCTGTGATTACAGTGCGCTTTTACATCAATCTCTTTATGATCATCATGTAGATATTTTCTTATTTTTTTTGTTCCTGCTGCTTCTAATAGTGATAGTGCAGAGTATCTCATACCGAGATCCCCTTCAACAGTTCTTTTAGCAAAAGGTTCTTCTAAACCTTTTGGAATTACACCTGCATTACTAGGGTCACCCTCTGCCAATGAATGGATATCTGTAGTAGCACCACCGATATCTACAACCATTAAGTTTCCTAACCCTTCTTCATCATCACTACCAAGAGCAAGTACTTCTGCAGCTTTTAATACAGCTGCTGGGGTAGGCATAAGTATTCCAGATATAAAGTCTTCGGCATTTTTCATCCCTTTAGCTTCTACTATCCTTGTCATAAATATCTTTCTTATAGCTTCCCTTGTTGGTTTTTCATTTATCTTATTTAGTTTTGGCATAACATTTTCTGTTACTATATAATCTATATTTGCATCATCAAATATCTCTATAATTTCGTCGTTAGCACTTTTGTTTCCAGCTAATAATACAGGTATCTTTATCTTTACTTCTGCTATCAATTTAGCATTATGTACGATACATTTTTTATTTCCGCCATCTGTTCCACCTGCTAACAATAATATATCGGCATCTGAATTTTTTATTTCTTCAATTTCACTATGATTTAATTCATAAGAATAAGTTTTCATAACTCTAGCTCCTGCACCTAGGGCAGCTTTTTTGGCAGCATCCGCTGTAAGCTCAGGCACAAGACCTATTGCATACATCTTCAATCCACCAGCAGCCGAAGAACAAGCTATTTTTTTTATAAAATTAATATCCTCAAATATTACATTTTTTTTCTCTATACATAATTTAAGTTTTTGATATGCTTTTTCAAATCCGATCATTATGTCATCTTCAATTGTAGTTATGTCTTTAGCAGTAGCCAATATCTCTTCAGTCTCTACATCAACGGCTGTTAATTTAGTATAGGTACTTCCAAAGTCAATCAATAAGTAGGCATTCATTTCTACCACTCCTAATTTTTATAGTGCATCATTTTTTATTTCTTTATTACTTAATCATTCCTAAATCTTTTTTCATATCTTCAGCTGTAACTTCAATAGGTGTTCCTGGTTTGTATACTCTATCGAATCCCATATCTAAGAATCTTTTATTTACATCTTCCCAAACTTGCTTTCCTACTACGATATTTCCACCAACGTATAATTTAACATCTTGTAATCCTGCTTCATTACACTTTTCTTTAAATCCTTGACAATCTAATTCTCCATGGCCATATAATGAAGAGATGATGATTGCATCTGCGTCAGTTTCTACTGCTGCATTTATGAAATCTTCTTGTGGTGAAATAACTCCTACATTGATTACATTGAACCCTTGTTGTGTTAATACATGGTCAATAATCTTATTTCCAACTGCATGACAGTCCGATCCAATTACTCCGATTACTATAGTCTTTCCATTTTTCATTTTTGACCTCCAAAAATTGTTTTTAGTTTTTTTAATTACTTCTTTATGAAACTATTCTAATCAATTTCAAAAAAAAATACAATATGTGAAAACATTCAAAAAAAAAATACCAATATATACTAATTATTCACTTAGTATATAGTTGGTATTTGATTAAAATTAATTTTTCTAATACATTTCTAATGCAACGTTTGTTTGTCCACATATATTTCATTTTGTTTGCTAAAATAACACATTGCGACATTTTAGTTGTTTTAATTTTCTCCTCTATTTAATGATAAACATTTATTATATATATAATTGTTTTTCATTTTCCTTATGTGTTGACCCGTTTCTGAATTTTTCAAACTATAACAGAACTATTGCTAAAACAGAATCTATTATTACATCTCTTACACCTGCTAAACATGGTATTTTATTCATATTTTTCATATGAGGTCCAAAGGTTACCTGTATTTTATTCTTCCCCAGCTCATAATCCTTTGCACTTGACCGCCTGTCCTTTATACCATTTCCAAACTCAATAGCACTAACCTCCTCCATAAGGCTGTGGATAATCCACGAAAACTCACCTTTAATAGGATTTAGGTCTAAATTATAAGGCAGAACACACTCTACTACTCCTCCTATGGAGTCATTTGTCCCTAACATTTTTTGAATAGCAATAGTTATATAATCTTTATTCTGTTCGGCAGTACTTATCCCACCTATCTCTGCAGCTAATGCTTGTAATTCATACGGTATATGTTTCTTAGCTATGGTCCCGGCTAAAACCACAGCTGAAAGTTTGTCTCCATATAGATATTCAAAAATAATATTCTCTCCTGTAGTGACCTCATCCTTTATTCCTTGTAACACATCGATCTCTTCTCTGGGGTCAACAGTAACCCCCTCCATCTTTCTCCTGTGAAGATCCATTCCAAAATCTGTAGGAGTAATAGAGATTCCGCTCTTTACCCCTCCTACTGTCAATTTCACTCCGTTTTCTATATTTACTATCTCTACAGTCATATTTTTACCAAATTTCATCTTATTCCTCCATTTTATTCTTTCAAATTTATAAATGCATAATTACCACTATTTTATTTCATCTTACCATTAAAAAAGCTTCTTGTTACTTTTTTCTTGAAATAAAAGTAACCAAAAATTCAAGACTGTATAAAAATTATTATTTCATATTCTATAAAACTATAAAAAATCGAATCGAAGTTAAATTTTGTTAGTAAGTCGTCGATTATTTTTAGAAATTTTATTTTCATATTCCATTTACATAATTTTTATAATGTCTATAATTAAGACTAAACTTTATATCATCAATCTTTTATAAAAAGATAAATAATACTGATTTTTAAGAGTCTTCTTTAAAATATTTTAAAAATTTCCTTTTTTAATTTACCATACACTAAATCACTGTCACAACCTGTTTTATACCTAATTTTCCGATAACGAACTTCTAGTTTATAAAGATTTTTATTATTTACTGGATTTCTTAAAAATGCATGAATATCAAAATTTTCCCATATTTTTCTTTTTATTTCCCTAAAATATAAAGATCTACTATTTCCTTTTTTATAATTTTTCACTTCTAATTTAACAATTTTAGCATCTATGTAGAGTGGTGTTAATATTTCTATAACGTCACTTATTCCTTCACATAAACATTCAATTTTGATATTCTTTGTCTCTCCATTTTTAATATCAATATATATTTGATTGTGATCATCGAACTTATCTTTATATAAAACCATATTCCCATTAAAATCTTCAATGTAAAATGAGGGATCGAAAAAATAAGGAAATCCAATATTTAATGTCCCGTTAGATTTTGCTACAACACCTAAATACATTCTAACTAATATCTGATTTTCCATATTCTTCCTCCATTTTCTTATTATTTCACAATATATTCTTGATTATATATTGATACCTTAATTAATCCAAGTTATTATTTTAATTAAGATATTTAACTCTTCATCACAAAATAACCGCAAAGGGCATAGAACTTTGAAAATTTATCAGAGAAAGAGAACACTAAGAAATCATTTTTGAGCTTTTAAAAAACTTTTTTTAGATGTTATCTGGCTTCTCAGTAAATATTTTACTCAGTCGTCAAACAGAATAAGTTCCGCAGTGTAACGAGGACTGTAGCTATAAAAAGACGGACATGACCTTTGACTTACTTAAAATAACATCATTAAAAAATAGTGAGCTTTTCTTTGGTTCGTTTCTTTTGCTCACCAAAAGAAATGAACCCAGTTAAGGATGGAATCCTTAGACCTTTTTTGCAAACCATAATTTAGGTTAAATAAGGAAATGTTTTTTAACCTTATTTTTTAACTAGCCATACATTTCTACCATCTTTTTAGCTTCAGCAGAAAACCACTCCCTCAAGCTTAGAGGAAATAATATCTCTACATCACTCATAAAATAGGCAAAGTATCTCTTTATCTTCTCCTCTGATCCTTCTACTACCCACCTGTCATCTAACTTTTCTATTAATTTAGGTCTGTTGGTTTTTATCCTATCGTATTTTTCCTGGCCTTTATCACTTAATCTTATCACAACCGGCATACCATAGGATAAAAATGGGTCAAAATCTCCCCTGACCTTCCCCAAATACTCTCTGTCTCCTGGGTACCTCTTCTCATCCAATATATATACATATTTAATGTTACATAATCTATAGTTCCTGTATATTTCATCTTCCTCTGAATAACAAAATAAATAATTACTCACTTCCATACTAGAATATAAAATATTATATGGACTTACAATTTTTTCGGCTGTCTCAAATTTGATCTTTATCTTTTTTTTGTCTTTTATCCCTCTTTCAATCTTCCCTATTAATTTTTCAAATATAAATCTTTCCCTTATAACTTTCGACTGGGATATATACCCGTATATTAAAGTCCTTATAAGGGAAGCTTCTGTTTCAAATTCACTTCTATTATATACCTCTGTATAAAAGTCTTCATTTTCCTTATTTAAATTAAACTGAACAATTTCCTTTTCTCCCTCAAATACAGGTATATTTTTCCCCTTTAACAGGCTATAATTTTTAACTAAATAATTTAACAGGTAATTTTTACTTACACCAAATTCTACAGCATCATATTTTAGTATATCCCCCATATACTTTGGGATAGTAACTCTTATTTTTTTCATTTTCCCCCCCACTCTTTTAAAATTCATCTTATTAGAACAGTTTATAATACATATTACTCCTATTTATTAAGTTTTTCAATATATTTATGGAACAAAAAATAATTATTTTTGTTGCTTTAATGTTCTATATATAGATGTTATACTAATAAGAGAAGTATCAAATAACTAATAGAGGTGATAAGAAATGAAAATATTAAATAACATCTTAGAAACTGTTGGAAGAACTCCAATTTTAAAAATAAATAACATCAACGATACCCATGCAGATATCTATATCAAATTGGAATCTTTTAACCCTGCTGGTTCTGTAAAGGACAGAGTAGCTTTAAATATGATAGAGGTAGCCGAAAAAAATGGGCAATTAAAAAAAGGTGATACTATTATCGAATCAACTAGTGGGAATACAGGAATCGGCCTGGCTATGGTCTGTGCTGTGAAGGGATATAAGTTGATCATTGTAATGCCTGACTGTGTAAGTGTAGAGAGAAGACAGCTTTTAAAAGCCTATGGAGCTGAATTAGTTTTAACTGACGGGTCTCAAGGAATGAAAGGCTGTTTATGCAAACTCGATGATCTTATGAAACAGCATCCAAATAGTTTTGCTCCCGATCAATTTTCAAACCCAGCTAATCCTATGGCACACTACAGTTCTACAGGAACTGAGATTTGGGAAACTTTTAAAGATGAATTGGATATTTTTGTCTGCGGAACAGGAACTGGCGGAAGTTTTTCAGGGGTCTCAAAATATTTAAAAGAAAAGAATAAAGACATTTACACTGTTGCTGTGGAACCTATGAGAGCTCCATTCATCTCTACAGGAGTTACTGGTCCCCATGACATTCAGGGAATGGGTATGAGTGCCGGATTTATCCCTTCTACATTTGATTCATCTGTTATGGACGAGATAGCTACCATCTCTTATGAAGAGGCTCAGGAGATCACTAACAGGTTAGCCAAGGAAGAGGGAGTCTTAGGAGGAGTTTCTTCTGGAGCAAATTTAGCTACGGCATTAAACCTAGCTAAACGTCCTGAAAATAAAGGTAAAAAAATCTTAACTCTTATTATGGATACAGGAGAGAGATATCTTTCTAGCGGTATATTTTATTAATTAAAAAAAGGTGTTTTCCCAGCGGGAAAACACCTTTTTTTATGCTTTTTTCAACACAGCTTCTCTTTCTCCTTCTCCCATCAATCGAAGAAGAGGTTTTCTTAAACTAAATAATGAAACTGACATTATAAGTAATAGAATTCCTATTCCACTAAATATTGTAGAGAATCCAAAATTTTGAGTAAACCCTGCTATTATACCAGAAAATATACTGGCAAAGAAGTTTGTTAAAAACCATAGTCCCATAAACAAAGTAGCATATTTAGCCGGAGCCAGCCTATTTACCATGGCATTTCCTACTGGAGATAAACAAAGCTCTCCTACAGTATTGAAAAAATAAGTTCCTGTTATAAATATCAATCCAGCTTTGACACTAGGATCCGAAGTTCCATTAGTTGATAATACAGAAAGTACCATAATTCCAAAACCTAAAGACATAAGAAGCATCCCAAGAGACATCTTTACAGGAATAGACAGGTCGCCTCTTTTTGTTTTGGATAATTTAATCCAAATAATCCCCAATACAGGAGCTATTGTCACACACAAAATTGAATTAAGTGATGTAAACCAAGGAACAGGTATATCGAACCCTCCAACACCTCTGTCTACAAAATCCCTTGCGTAAAGAGCAAAAGAGGTATAAGATTGATTAAATGCAGTCCAGAATACAGTTACAAAAACACATATTATTAATAGAGCACACACTTTATCTTTTTCACTTTTTGTTAAAGGTTCCTTAATAACCTTTCCATCTTTACCTTTGTGGCTGCGAGCTATAGGATCTCTTCCAACTTCTTTTAGATATCCTGGAGCCAGCATCTTAAATACAAAAGCACCCAACAATATTCCTCCACCACAAAATGCAAAAGCTACTTTATATCCATAAAATATGATAGACCCATCTCTTCCAACTACAGAAAATAAGTTATCTGCAACTAAACCTATTATTAAAGGGGCTAAAAATGCTCCTAAATTTACTGCCGTATATTGTAAACTATAAGCTGCATCTTTCCTGGCAGTATCCCCCTTGGGATATAAGTTCCCTATAATATTGGTTCCACTGGCTTTAAAAAAACCATTTCCTATTATTATAGTTATCAAGGCTACGTATAGTCCTGTCTGACTCTGACTTCCAAATAATATAAAATCTCCTATTCCTATGAGCACACACCCTATAAATATACATTTTTGCTGCCCCAAGTAATTATCTGCCAGCCACCCTCCAATTATTGGTGTTAAGTAGATAAATCCAGTAAAAAAACCAAAAAGAGAAGTCGCAGTTTTTACGTCCATCCCCAATCCGCCCTGAGTTAAGTTCGCTGTAAAAAATAAGACCAATATAGCTGTCATTCCATAATAACTAAATCTTTCCCATAAAATAGTGAAACACATCAACCAAAATCCCTTTGGATGCCCTTCTTTTTTCCCTGTAACTGTTGTCATAAAATCCCTCCTTATCTGTATCTTACAAATTAAGTATACTTCCCTATTTTATTGGAGTCAATAGTTCTCAAAAAAATATTCTAAGTTTTTTTTAATTTCATTCTAAGTTTTTTCTAATGACAGTTTTGTAGTAGTTTATTGGTATTTTTTCATTTTAAAAGCCTGAGTTTTGTGACATACAAAACTCAGGCTTTTAATTTTTATTTTTTTCTTCCTATAGCTAACTCATCTGCTAATATCTTAACAGTTTCTATAATCTCACCGTCTTTTTTCAATAGTTCAAGTTCATCTTTTTTAGCTCTACCTTTATTATAATCTTCCAAGGCCTTATAATCCTTAAGTTGTGGTTCATTTTTCCCCTTCATCTTCTCATTGGTTATAGCGAGCCATTTATCTTCTAATTCCTTAGTTTCCATCTTTCTGACTGCTCTATTTAAAGATACCTCTTTGTCCTTTGTTATCTCCTCTATAATACCATATCTTTTGACATTATAGATAAAGTCAGGATTATTTGCTATCCTTTCATTATGTTTCTTAGTTAAATATTCTTTCAGTTTAATGTTATTTTTACTATTTTCTCCATTTATCAGAGATTCTACCTCATCCCAAGGAAGCGGGTTATCTAGAGAACTCTCTCCTATTTCCGCACTGTCGTATGTAGGCGGAAATAAGATATCCGGCGTTACCCCTTTATGCTGCGTACTGCCACCGTCTATACGATAAAATTTACCATTTGTATACTTTAGCTCTCCAAGATCTAATTGTTTTATAGTCTGTACTGTTCCTTTCCCAAAAGTAGGAGTCCCTACGATTATTCCACGTCCATAATCCTGCATTGCTGCTGCAAAAATTTCAGATGCAGATGCACTGAGTCTGTTTACCATTACTATCACTGGTTTATCAAAATAAGTTGTCATGTCGCTATCTCCTAAATAACTTACACGACCTCCTTCTTTTACTTGAACTACAGGCCCGTAAGGTATAAATAATCCCATAAGATTATTCACTTCGCTGAGAGATCCGCCTCCATTATTTCTAAGATCTATGATCAACCCATCTATATTTTCCTTATTTAATTTTTCTATTATTTTTTTTACATCCCTGGTAGTACTCTTATAATCTTTATCTCCCTTACTATAGGCATCAAAATCCATATAAAATGAAGGCAGATTGATTACTCCTATTTTATAATTAGAGTTCTTAGATTTAGCTTCCTTTATAAAATATCTGGCTCCCCTATCCTCTAATTTCACATTTTCCCTTACAAAAGTATATTCTTTAGCCGTTTTACTGCCACTCGGAATTACTTTTAACTTTACAGTTGTCCCCTCTTTTCCTCTGATAAGGTTTACTGCATCTCCCAAGGGCCAATCCATTATATCTTCAAAAGCCTTTCCATCTGTAGCTACAGCTATTATTTTATCCTCAGGCTGAAGTTCTTTCCCCTTTGCAGCCGGCCCGTCAGGCATAATTTTTACTACCTTAATAACCCCTTTTTCCCCAGTAAGTACAGCTCCTATTCCTGAAAGCTGCAATTTCATACTTATATTAAAGTCCGCTATTTCCTTAGCCGAAAGATATGTTGTATGAGGATCATACTCCTTTAAAAAAGCATTTACAAAATACGAATATATATCATCTGTAGTTTTTTTCTCCAATAATTTTTGTCTTGTCTCCATCCTACTTTTCATCCTGTCAATACTTTTTTCATACGTCAGTTCTTCGTAATCCTCTAAAGATAAGATAGATGATTTCAACATCTTCTTCCAGTGGCTTTCATATTCTTCTTTTGTTACAAAATATGGTTCTTCTTCCCTGTCATAAACTAATTTTTCATCCAAAGTAAAATCTAAATTTTTAGGATTTTCTAATAATTTAGTCTGATATTTATTTACCCTTTCCACAGCTTCTTTATAGATATCATAGATTTCAAAAGCTGCTCTGGAGTTTCCGTTTAAAAAGTCATCATCTAATTGTTTTCCCCACTTTTTATAAATTTCATCGACCTCAGCTTGGGTAAAATATTGATGGTTATAATCCAATGTATCCAGATAATTTTTTAATACATTTTTAGAAAATTGATCATCTATATCTAAATCCTTATAGTGAGTTGTTTCCAGTGAAAAAGATATATCCGATAATACCCTATTCATCTGCTCCTTTTTTTCTGTGTCTACTTTAGCAACAGAAACTATTGCTATAAGCAGTATCCCTATTAATACCGTTATTTTTCTGTATATTTTCATATTATGCCTCCTAGTATCTTATTTTTTCAGAGTTTCCCATCTTTGGTCTGTCTTTTCTTTCAAATCTAATATTTTCTAAGTTCCTCTGCCAATAGATCTGTTATACGATATTTTTTTAAATCATAAGTTGTGTGGTCTATCTTTGATACCGGCATAATCCCCATTATAGAATTAGTCAAAAATACTTCATCTGCATCTAATAGTTTTTTTAAGGAAAAAAATCCCTGCTTCAACTCTAAATGTTTATTTTTATCTATAATCTCTATAAGTTTTTCTCTGATTATCCCTTTTAACAAACCACATTCCTTTGTAGGCGTATGGATCATCCCATCTTTAATAAAAAATATATTAGATGTTGCCCCTTCAGATATATAATTTTTACAATCTAAAAACAATACTTCATCACTGCCAATGTTTTTGGCTTCTCTAAGGGCATATATATTTTCTAGATAATTTACTGATTTAATCCCAGATATGATAGAGTTGGGATTCCTTTTGAATTCAGATATTTCCATCTTAAATCCCTCTCGATATTTTGAACTCTTATATTTGTTTTCCCTGTGGGTAACCAGTATATCAAAGGAGTCAGCGTTTTTGAGGACCGTTACCCTCAAAACAGAATTTTCTAAGGAGTTTTTCTGGATATAAAGGTTTAAATACAGGCTTAATTTTTCAAAATTAAGATCCATATTTATCTTAAGTCTTTTAACCGCTTTAATCAATCGATTATAATGTTCTTCCAAATAAATTAATTTTTTATTTTCCAATAAAATCGTCTCAAAAACTCCATACCCATATAGCAAACCATCTTCTATATCCAGTTTAAATTCATCTGATGATATAAATTTATTATTTGAAATTATGTAATTCATCATACTCAACTCCTAAGTTATGTTTAATGCCTTCACCAATGCCCTGCCCTTTACCAGGCTTTCTTCATATTCTTCATGGGGATCTGAATCCCAGACGATCCCTCCTCCTACTTGAAAATATGCCTTTTTATCCTTTAACACTATTGTTCTAATAGCAATATTCAGATCCATATTCCCATCAAATCCCAGATATCCTATGCTCCCGGTATATATATTTCTGGTTGTTGTTTCTAGTTCATCTATTATCTCCATGGCTCTTATCTTAGGAGCACCTGTGATAGAACCTCCCGGGAATGTTGATTTTATTATATCTACTGCCGATAATTCACCCTTTAATTTCCCCTGTATTGTGGCTACCATCTGTAATACAGTAGCATACTCTTCTAGATGAAATAATTCTGTTACCTTTACACTTCCTGTTTCAGCTACTCTGCTGATATCATTTCTCATAAGGTCTACTATCATTAGGAGTTCAGCCCTATCTTTTTCACTGTTTACCAACTCTTCCTTCAACTTTTTATCTTCTGCTTCAGACTTTCCACGAGGTCTCGTTCCCTTCATAGGTCTGGTTTCTATGATCCCATCAGTTAATTTTATAAACCTTTCCGGTGAGCTGGAAATTATTTCTCCCTCTCCAAAATTTAAATATGCAGCAAATGGAGCCGGGTTTATCGATTTTAAATTTTTATATAACTCATTGGAATCCCCTTCAAAATCACACTCGAACCTCTGGGTGAAGTTAACCTGATAGATATCCCCGGAATAGATATAGTCCTTTAATTTTTTTATGGATGACAGATAATAATCCTCTGTCATGTTAGAACTTATCTCTCTATTCTTGAGAATCTGTTTTTTTATTTCTTTTATTTTTAAATTTTTTTCATATTCTTTTATACTATTTTCTATTTTTTTTATTATTTCCTCTATATTTTCTTTAAATCCTATTGCCCCTATATATTTTTTATCATCTCTATGATCTATTATTACTATCCCATCATAAAAACCCATTACCATTTCAGGAATGTCCACTTCTTTATTCACTGTATTTGGCAGCTTTTCCATCAGGTGGGCCAATTCATAGGAAAAATAACCAACTCCTCCACCTACAAAGGGAATCTCTTCCCTCTCGATTTTATAAAGATCTAATTTCTCCTGTAAAATATCTAGAGGATTCCCATCTATTGTTTCTATTTTTCCATCTTCCTCTAACCTTATTTTACTTCCTTCTGATTTTATCATTAAAAATGGATCTACACCTATAAATGAATATCTCCCTAATTTTTGACTATCCATCCCGCTATCCAAAAAAAATGGGTAGTTCCCATCTTTTTTAACAGCTTCGAATAACTCCATACTAGTTAAATCACTTTCAAACTCTATTATCTTTGCTTTTTTCATCGACTATTCTCCTAATTTAAAATCTCCTTTTGCTTCTGCTAAAAAATTAGCCAGCATCTCATGTCCACACTCTGTTAGGAGAGCTTCCGGATGAAACTGCACTCCCTCCAAAAGATATTTTTTATGCCTTACTCCCATTATCTCTCCATCAACAGTCTCTGCTGTAATAATCAATTCTTTCGGTAATTTATTTCTATCGGCTATAAGGGAATGATATCTTGTCACTTTTATTGGATTTTTAAGGCCTTTAAAAACTCCTCTTCCAATATGAGGTATCTCTTCTACCTTTCCATGGACTGGTGTTTCAGCCTTTATTATCTCTCCACCCAATATTTGAATCAAGGATTGGTGTCCTAGACAAATTCCTAATATAGGTATAGTTTTATAGAATTTTTTTATTACTTCTACACTTATTCCTGCCTCATCTGGTGTTTTAGGCCCGGGAGATATCACTATCATATCAGGGTTTAATTCCCTGATTTTTTCTATACTTATCTCGTCGTTTCTATACACCCTTACCTCTTCCCCTAATTCATTCAAATATTGAACTAAATTATAGGTAAAGGAGTCGTAGTTATCTATCATTAATATCATAAATTTCTCCTAAAATGTTCATAGTTTATTACTAAAATTATATGTTAATTTCCTAATATTATCAAGGGATTAAATAATATAAAAAAGGCCAAGTAAAATTAATTACTCAGCCTTTCAATATATTTATCTTTATTTCATCATTTTTTTTATAGTTACCAGGAGTTCATCTATAACCTCTGTTTTCCCCTCAGATAGTTGCTCGATCATACATGATTTCATATGAGCTTCTAGTAGCAAGTTAGCTGTCCCGCTGAGAGCACTCCTTATCGATGATATTTGAGTCAATATATCATCACAATATATATCCTCTTCTACCATCTTATTTATCCCTCTGACCTGGCCCTCGATCCTGTTTAATCTGTTTTTTAATTTTTTCTTTAACTCCTCATTATGGTGTGACTTCTTATCTGCACAGCATGTTGACATCTCATCCCTCCTTCTATGGTTTCCTCACATTTAAAATTTAATTTAATTATCTCCTCTAAAAAACTTCCCTTAGCCTTTCCAAAAGAAAGATAGTCCCTTATCCACATTAGAATAATATCTAATATTTACTTTTAAATAATTTTAATCTCAATGCATTGCTCACTACAGAAACTGAACTCATTGCCATGGCTGCTCCTGCTATCATTGGATTTAGTAATGGTCCGCCAAATATATAGAGTAATCCTGCTGCTACCGGTATCCCCAAAGTATTATATCCAAATGCCCAAAATAAGTTCTGCTTAATATTTTTAATGGTAGCACGGCTGAGCTCTATAGCCACAGCTACATCCTTTAAGTCACTTTTCATAAGTACTATATCCGCTGATTCCATAGCTACATCTGTTCCAGAAGCTATTCCTATTCCTATATCTGCCTGAGCCAGTGCAGGAGCATCATTTATCCCGTCTCCTACCATCCCTACTCTATATCCCTGCTCCTGTAATTTTTTTACCTCTTCTATCTTATCTTCTGGCATAACTTCAGATAAAACCATATCTATCCCTACCTGTTCCCCTATGGCATCTGCTGTTTTCTTATTATCTCCAGTTATCATTGCCACCTGGATGCCCATATCTTTTAAATTTTGAATGGCTTTTCTGCTGCTTTCTTTTATTGGATCAGCCACTGCTATTATCCCGCTAAGTTTTCCATCTATAGCAACCATCATAGGTGTCTTCCCTTGTTTAGCCAATTGATCTACTTTCTCTTTATCTTCTTCTAGCACTTCTACATTATTTTTTACCATCAATTTTTGATTTCCAACCAAGATGCTCTTTTTCTCTACTACTCCTACTATTCCCATTCCTGTCACTGAATTAAATCCATTTACTTCTAAGAGTTTCATTCCTCTTGTCTTTACTTCTTCTACTATGGCATCTCCTAGTGGATGTTCAGAATGAGTTTCTAGAGATCCAGCCAGCTGCAATAATTTCTCTCTATCTATTATCCTGCTTTCCTCCCCCTCCACTACATCTGTTACCACAGGTTTTCCAAGGGTAATAGTTCCTGTTTTATCAAAAATTATATAATCTAGTTTATGGGTAGTTTCTAGTGCTTCTCCACCTTTTATAAGGATTCCATTTTTAGCTCCCATACCTGTTCCTACCATGATAGCTGTAGGAGTGGCAAGACCTAAAGAACATGGACAAGCTATAACCAATACTGCAATGAATATAGTGAGAGCAAATATACTTGGATCATTATTTAACTCCATCCATCCTAATTTCCCTGCTAAATACCAGAGAGTTGATGAAATCATAGCAATCACTATAACTACTGGTACAAAATATCCTGATATTATATCTGCCATCCTGGCAATAGGAGCTTTAGAACCTTGGGCATCTTCTACTAATTTTATTATATGGGATAGGGTAGTATCTTCTCCTGTAGCCTTTGTTTCTATCTGGATACTTCCATTTTTATTTATACTGGCTCCGACCACACGATCTCCTACCCTTTTTTTCACAGGTATACTTTCACCAGTCAGCATAGATTCATCTATACTGGTTTGACCGCTTATAACTATCCCATCTACCGGAACTTTCTCTCCAGGTTTAACCAATACAATGTCGCCTACTTCTACCTCTTCTACCTCTACCTCTATAATCTGTCCATCTTTCAATATAGCTGCCATTTTAGGCCTTAAACTTCCTAATTTTTTAATTGCTTCTGAGGTTTTCCCCTTACTTACATCCTCCAAATATTTCCCCAAAGAGATAAGGGCTAAGATTACCACTGCTGATTCATAGTACAGATGGTGAGCCATAGTTATATTCCCCATATAGATCTCAAGAGTTCCATACAGACTATACAGTATAGCTGCTCCTGTACCAATGGCTATCAAGCTATCCATATTGGGATTTCTAAATAAAACTTTGAACCCCACTAAATAAAATCTTCTTCCTAAATAAACTACTGGTATTGTAAACAACAGCTGGATCATTGCAAAATTCATTGGGTTTTTATCCAGATCAATAACTCCAGGCAGAGAAGCTCCCAGCATAGATCCCATTGCTATATATAATATTACCCCTCCAAAAAACAGCATTCCCATCAATTCATACCATTTTTTCTTCAATTCTAATTTTTTCTTATCAAAATCCAAATCTCTCTCATCCTTTACGGCTTTAAACCCCAAAGACTCTACTTTTTTTTTGATTTGAGATAATTTTATCTCTTTTTTATTAAATTTTATCCTCATTTTTTCTGTGGTTAAATTTACTACAACTTCATCGACACCTTGTTCCTTCCCCAGGTTCACTTCTATACTCCTAACACACGATTGACATGTCATCCCTTCAATCTTCAGAGTTATATCTTCCATGAAGCTTTTCTCTATAACTTCATATCCTGCATATTCAATTGTTTTCTTTATGGTATCCAGATTTACCTTTGTAGAGTCAAAAACTATCTCTAATTTACTCGTTAAAAAATTTATGTCCGCCTTCTCTACTCCATCTAATTTCCCTGTTTTAGTCTCAATACTTCTCACACATGCCTGGCAGGTAATACCACCTACCTCAATAATCTCAGTTGTTAAAACTTTACCTTCTATTATAGTTTGCTCTTTTTCAGGCTCAACATTTTCATTCTTTTCTTTCTTATCTTTCTTATTTTCCCCTTGTTCCAAAACTCCATAGCCTGCATTTATTATCTCTTTTTTTAGATAGTCTAAATCAACTAAAATCTCACTCTCAAAGTTAATGGTCAAAGTAGAATTTTCTAAATCTATTACCCCCTTACTTACCCCATCCATATTATTTGCTATGCCCTCTACTTTCTTCTTACACTTCCCGCATCCTAAACCCGTTAACTTTAGTACCAAAGTTTTCATTTTCCTCACCCCTTGGAGACCTTTTGGCCCAATATAAAATCAATAATTTATAATTAATTCAAAAATAGTTTTTTAACACAAATATTATAACCTTTTGAAATCTAACCAACATTTAAAGTCATATATAGTTTTAAATCAGTTAATTTTTCGCCTCCCAAATATACCCCCACACCCTATACAAGAAGTTTACCACCTAACTTTTAAATTGTCAAAATTATTATTCTTGGTATTTTTTATAAATGGGAGTATATTTATAATGAAAGGTATTTTAATATATATAATTAATTAGGAGGCAGGATGAAATTTGAAAATGTAGAATTTAAGGAACAAAAATGTTTTGGTATTGAAGAGCATATTACAACAACAAATAAAAAAGAAGGTCTTATCAATAACTTATGGATGACCTTTGTAGAATCTATCGATTATAAAGCTGCTGGAGCTCTCTATGGAGTCTCTAAAAATTTTGACATAACTACCCAGGAGTTTGATTATTCAGCTTGTGCCGATATAAACACACCTATTTTAAAAGAATTCACAAGAAAAGATATAACTATCCCTGGAGGAAAGTATGCTAAATTTAGTTCTAAGGGGATTATGAATGACAAAACAATAGAAAAATTTTATACCGATGTATTTACCTTTACAATGGTAGGAGGAGAAATTACTCCGGATATGGAAAGAGGAATAAATTCCTTTGAACTCTATGACGAATCATATCTGGGTATAGATAATCCTGAGTCAGTCTATTATCTTTTAATTCCTATAAAATAATTGTTGACATTATCTGCTAAACGAGTTATTATACTTTTGTAATCAATACAAAGTTGTTAAATTAAAATAAAAATTATATACAGGGAGTGGTTAAAAATGGTAAAAGTAAGATGTACAGTATGTGGAGAAATATTAGATGCAAATGTTGAAGTATGTCCAGTATGTAAAGCTGGTAAAGATAAATTCGTAGCTTATGATGAAAATGCAACTGAAGAGTGGGCAACTGAGCATAAGTTAGGAGAAGGATTAGCTTGTGGAGATGCTGAAATCATCGAAGGATTAAAAGCTAACTTTGCAGGAGAATGTACAGAAGTTGGAATGTACTTAGCAATGTCAAGAGTAGCAGACAGAGAAGGATATCCTGAAGTTGCTGAAGCATACAAGAGAATTGCATTTGAAGAAGCAGAACATGCAGCTAAATTTGCTGAATTATTAGGAGAAGTTGTTTGTGATTCATCTGAAGAAAACTTAAGATTAAGAGTTGCAGCTGAATACGGTGCTACATCTGGTAAATTTGAATTAGCTAAAAGAGCTAAGCAATTAGGATTTGATGCAATCCACGATACAGTACATGAGATGGCTAAAGATGAAGCTAGACATGGAAAAGCTTTCAAAGGTTTATTAGAAAGACATTTTGAAGGAAAATAAGCAACATAACATTACATCCAAATAGTCATAAATTAAGATTTTTATAAATTTTATATCTTTCTTAATATTAAAAGGAGAAAATTCAATTGAATTTTCTCCTTTTTTAATTTATTATTCAAATCTATACCCTAAAGATACATATACTAACTCTTCTTGAGTCGTCCCTTTTTGAAACCCTGGGTTAGTAGATTCCTTGAATTCTGTCATCTGATATCCTATCTCTAAATTAACATTTTTATATTCCAGCCCTGCTGCTACACCTGCTGCCCATTGACCTTCGATTTTTTCAACTTCATCACTTGTTGAAACTACTTTGGCATCCCCAAATACCCATCCACCTTTAGCACTGACATAGGGAGTCAATAGATCCAATTGATTAAAGCTATATCTCATTACACCCATCAATCCAAAAGTATCTAAAGTATCGTCATAACTTTTTACCCCTGTAGTGTCTTTCATATCCAAACCATAGGGAACCCAAGCTATATTTACACCCATCTCAAAGTTTTTTGTTACACCATATAGTATATCAGCATTTATCCCTTTAAAAGTATCGTCTGTAAATCCGCTTCCAACATCTTTTCCCATAGAAATTTTAGGAATAAAACTAAGCTGTCCTTCACGACCTCCCTTTGCGTCTGCCATTGCCATAGTAGACATCGTCCCTAATATCATAGTTAATATTATTAATCTTTTCATCTCTCCCCCTCCTAATATTTAACCTTTATTTTTTGTCTTAATTCAAGTATAACTCAAGAAAAATGAAAAAGCGACCAATTTTAGAAAAATAATGGCCGCTTTTAATCTGGATTCAACATATCTGATCCTTTAAATTTTTAACTTCATTACAGTTCTTAGCTTAATTTTAATATAAATCTGCTATAAATATTGTCATTATGGCATCGGGTCTTATAACTCTTACTAATGGAATCCATCAGTTAAAAAATCTTTAACTTAACCCCTCCAGAGCACTGGAAAGATTCAGAGATCTTATAGCTAATATTATCAATAAAGAAAAAAGTTAAAAAAGATGACTCCTGTAAAATACAGAAATCACCTTTTAGCTGCATAAATTATTGTTTCACCCTTTTTTCAGTTTCTTTAATAAGAATTACCGTTTTCTTCTTTAACCTTCTACTAATACTCTTGTAACACATTATCACCAACAGGATACCACCAAGATACCCATTGATAACATAAACAATGTTCACAAGTTTATCAAAAGGAAGCCATATTCCAATAAAGAAACCTAAAGTAGCTAGTGAACATGTAAGAACTTTAAATGACTTTGTGCCCTCTACAGTAAATCTCGCTGAGACACTCCAAAGTAAAGGAACTGCTGTGGAGAAAATTCCTGCTAAGATTATTAGAGCAAATATACTGGAAAACAGTGGATGAATATTGTTAGCAAGGTAAAGCATTGGGATTTGTGTACCGGCTGTCGTATTGATAGACGACAGTAGCCCCAAGGTGATAACCACTACTGCCAGGGAGAACAGAGCTCCTCCAAGGATCCCTCCAGATTTAGCTTCTAACGAACTTTGAGCCTTTGCTCCTAAAGAAGCCAGGAATCCGGCTAACCAAAGCATACAGAAACCAACATATGAAAAAGCAGCTAAATACCATGATGATGATGCCTTCACCAGTTTTTCGGAAGATTTCAAAGATTCTATGGACAAGGACACTGTTTTGGGATCTAGGTTTGCATAGTTCTTGACGATAGCTACAAGACCTACACAAATTGCGATAGCAACTATAATAGGCCCGACTCTTCCAACGATTTCAACTATCCTAGACAATCCTCTAAGTACTGTGATTAAAGACAAAGAAACTATTAAAAGTCCACCAACTATCGCCGGTGTCCCATAATGCTGAGTCATGGTAGCAGATGCACCTGCTACCATGACTACAAAAGACATAAAACAAAATATTGTTGAAAAATAATCAAAGAAGAACCCTAATTTTTCTCCACAATAGTATTTATAGATGTCGTTACCTTTTTCAAATTTCTCCCTGTGCCCAACCTCTAAAAAACTAGAGCAGACATATACTAAGAGTAGAAAAACAACAGCAGAACCCGCTAATCCTAAGTAACCATAACCGGCAAAATACTGTAAGATTTCTTGTCCGGTCGCAAATCCTGAACCTATCAGAAAAGCAATTATAGCTCCACCAAACATCATGACAGTTTTTTTATTGATTTTTTCGTTTACCATCCAAACCTCCTTTTTTTCAAAAGACACTTTATTACCCCTAATCTCTGAAAGACTGATTTTAAAAGGGAATAATCGATAATTGTGTAGTCTTCCTAAGTAGGGCATTTTTAAGTAGAGAAAAAAATATTTTTTCTCAAGCCCTTTACCACGGGCTCAAGAAAAAATAATCAATTATTTATTCAAATTCAGTTATACCAGAAACCTCTGTAGATAAAGCATCTACGGCTCTTTTTACAAGACTATATTTTAATTCTCCCTCTTCCTTAGAAGAAAGTTTTGGGTTTCCTACTGGATGTGGTATTGCAATAGTCGGAACAATTCTATTTGCACCTACTGATTTAGATATAGTGGTAATTGTAGACATATGAACTACCGCTATTCCAAATCTTTCTATTTCTTTCAAGATCGTTGCACCGCAACGAGTACAAGTTCCTCAGGTAGAAGTCATGATTACTCCATCCACACCATCTGCTTTGAGTAACTCACCCATCTCTTTTCCAAACTTAACGGCATTCCCTACAGATGTTCCTGTTCCTGTAGTCGTATAGAAATATTTCTCTACTTTTCCTATTTGACCTTCAGCTTCAAGTTTTTTTAACATTGCAAGAGGTGCTACTCTATCTGGATCTTCATTTGCATACACAGGGTCAAACCCTCCATGAATAGTAATAAATCCTGCTTCCTTGAGACTATCAAATTCATTTATATCATATCTTCCCCATATTTGGGCACTGGCTGATTGAATCCTGTCTGGGTTACCTTTTGGTACCATTCCACCAGTTGTAATTAAAGCAATAGTCGCCTTAGTTATATCTTTAATCGCATCTGCCGGATCTACTGTATCAAACACAGGCATTGGAAGTTCTGTTGTAAATTCTCTTCCATTTAATCTGTCTAAAAGCATATCTACAGCTCTTTCAGATCCTCTTTTCTCTACAAAGATTGTTTTTCTCTTCCCTTGAGGAATATACCCATCTTCTTTAGGTAATCCTAATTCTTCTCCAGCTACTATTTTTTTCACAATTGCTGCCATTGATTTTAAAGCTTTACGCATACCACCGGCCGAAGCCCCTGTTTCAGCAACTATAACTTTAGCTTTGCAAAGTTCAACTGCCGGGTTTTCAATATACATTCCTGTTATTGCTGGAATTTTTAATTCCTCTATCACATATTTGGCAATTTCTCCACACGCCATCCCATATCTTCCTGCATTGAAAGCTGGCCCTGTTACAACTATGTCTGGTTTAGCGTCTTTTATCATTTTACTAATCTGTGCCATAGCATCTTCTTTTTTTTCATTGAAATAGTTATCTCCACAAATTACAGTTCCAACTACTTCTCCCTCTCCTTTTAATAAAGCATCAAAAGCCGTTGCCGGTCCTACATTTCCCTCTATAAATTGAGGCTTCATTCCTGCTTTATCTTCTCCACCTATTTGACCAAAAAACTGATTCAAATAATATACTACTTTAAACTTTTTTTCCATTATATATTCCCCTCCAGTCATAGTTATTAATATAATTTAGATGTACAATTATGATATCCAATCTCTGATGTTGCTCCTATTATTGCGTTTAACTCACATTGAAAACTTCCATCTTCTAGAAGTGAACCTTCCCATCCTCCTGCTAAGGTAGATATGGCTTCCATATTTCCTAAAATTACGTCTGCAGGTGGTAGAGTAACCAAGTGACTTACATTTCCTCCTGAAACTACCGCAACTGCTTCTTTTGCTGTATCTGCAAGCGACTGAGACATTCCATCTCTTCCAGCACATTCATCAGTAATTAAAACTGTTTTTATTCCTGAATCTTCCAATCTTTTACAGATCATCAATAGATCTGTATCTGGATTTCCGTATCCCTCTTCCGATACAATAACTCCGTCAGCTCCTACCATCTTACATAATTTAGCTGTATAATCACATGTTCTGATCTTCCCCGCTAAAGTTGTTAATTCTGGAGTTAATACAACACCTAAAAAGTTTAATTCCTTTCCGTGTTTTGCATATAAATCTTTCATAACCGGATTGTTTTGATGTTGGTAAGTTGTTATTTTATCACAGGCAGCTACACAGTTCCCACTGATAACCGCTCCATCCAACTCTTCATTTGGATGTAATAATGTCGGTAATATCTGTTGACTGTTTACACCATATATATAACCGTCATGTAATAATCCTTGAGATATCAACATTTCTACATACAGAACTTTTGGTAAGTCAGGATATTTTGCAATCTCTTCCACCATGCTTCCAGTTTCATAAACTTCAACCTCATCTGGTTCTATCTCTCTTCCTGCTTCTCCAATAAATGCAGCGGCTTTTAGTCCCGCCATTCTGACAACATCTTCATGAACATGAGGTTCTAAACCATCTATAGGAATAATCTCTACTACTAGATTTAATGTCTTAGAAAAGGGAGTCCATTTAGCACCTTCGCCCCACATATCAATTACACCTTCTTGAAATCCTACAATATCTCCTATGGTTACCACTGCAACACCATTTAATATATTAACTTTCCCTTCTCCTGCTTGAGTTACTTTTGCTAATACACCTGGAAATTGATCTCCTTCCCCTTCAATTTTTACCCTTGGTTCAATAGCATCTTTTACAGGAATAATTCTTACCTTCTCTCCCGGTCTTGCTATATCAATCTTTACTTCTTTAATTTTATTATTTGTTTTTAACTCAGCTACTACTTCTTCCTTGTTTACAAATAACACTCCATTCACTACTTCTGTTTTTTCTCCAAACTGTATATCCTTAATATTAATTTTTCTATGTTCTAACTTCAAAATGACACCTCCAAAATTTTTAAAAAGACATTGCATTATTATTTAATTTCCCCAAGTGCAGATTCTAAAAGCTTATAGTCAACGATTGCATAATCTTTAGAATTTTTAATATCCTCTTCTCTCACCCCCATATGCTGATTATATTTTTCAATACTTGATTCAATAATTTCAGTATGAAAACAATTTAACTTTCCCTCTTTTTCCTTAACTATTACAGAAAAATATGGTGAAAACATCATTCTCAAGCTGGCCCCCAATGGATGAGTCAACAACTCACTCCCACTATGAACCAAATCTCTTACCTTTTCTAGTAGCTCCCTCGATGTACCTTCAATAAAATAAACATTATCAAATTTTTCTTTAACCATTGGATTATTACTTACTATTAAACATTCCAAAGAACCCTCCTCCTAAAAATACTTTTATTCTATTTGTTGTATACTTGTTGTATTTTTATCTTATATCAGGAGTATACATTACAATTTTATATTATCCAAATTTTTTTTGATTTTTTTTTCACATAATTAAAGTTAATAAAAATCAACATCTATGTTGGCTTCAACCACAGTATTTAAAATGTTTAATGTATTAAATCATTTTATAATTCCCAGGACAATAAAAAAATCCGAGAAATAATTCTCGGATTTTTTTTATTAATTTTATTTAAAGCATCTCTTTTTTGATTTTTTCAACAAAAACATCTATATGCTCACGGGCATATTTTTCTGCTTTGTCTCTATCTTTTTCCTTTATAGCTGTAAGAATCTTCCCCAATGTTTCGGTGAAAATTTCCATTGAGTCTATATGATCTTCAGAATAATGCCACAATCTTTCAGTATGAATATGCAAATTAGAAAGTATCTCTTCTAGACATGTATTCCCACAATTCTCTAAAATTATCTTATGAAATTTTTCATCCTCTGAAATAGCTTTTTGATAGTCCTCCTCAATATTATATTGGAGAAGGTTATTATATATTTCTTCAAGTTTAGAAATTTCTTCTTCTGAAATTTTATCTACACACAGCTTTGTGGCAAGGCTGTCAAATTCTCTGGTTATTTCAAATACTGACTTCATATATTTAAAATCAATATGTGAGACCTGAGCCCCATACCTTGGTATAATTTTAAGTAATTTATTACTGTTTAACCTTTGAAATATCTCTCTTATAGGTGTCCTGCTTATTTCAAATTCATTTCCAATATCAACCTCATTTAAAACTATTCCAGGTTCATATTTAATTTGAATAATTCTATCTTTTAAAATATTATATATTTCATCTGTTGTAATCTTTTTTTTCATTGCAGACCATCCTTTTATCTTTAAGAATCATTTTTTTAAAATTAATGTTTTTATATCTATAATTATAACTACTTTTTATTAAAAATACAAGGTAAAACAAATTTCCCATAATATCAACAGTCATTTTAAAAAAATTTCATCTTAAAGTGAAATCGATTCCACTGAAGAATTACTCTCCATCTCCTTAAATTCTTTCTTCATAAAATACATAGCAACTATTGCTGCTATAGTATCTGAAATTGGAAATGCCAGCCAAACACCATTTAACCCCCAAAATACAGGTAATATATATATAAGAGGAATAGTCAGGACTGCTAACCTTATTGTTAATAACTGAGTAGTTTTTTTCCCTTTTCCTACTGCCTGAAAATAATTTGTTCCCGACAGATAGAGAGCTGTAGACACCATCATAAACAGATTCAATTTTATTGCATGACCTGTAAATTCTATAAGTTTTTCATCGTTCACAAAAAATCTAGCTACTGTATCTGCATTCCCTACAACTACAAAAACAAGGATTAAGGCCACCGTAAATGTAATCTTCGTAGACAATATAAAAGTTTCCTTTACCCTATCAAACTTTTTTGCCCCATAATTATAGGATAGTATGGGTTGTCTTCCTTGGTTAAATCCTATAAAACTTGTATTTATAAAATTTCTTGAAGTAGATACTATTCCAACTGCTGCTATAGCCAGATCTCCCCCGTAATAGTTTAACTTAATGTTCATAATATACACTGAAACTCCATTTAGAAATTGATTTAAAAATGACCCTATACCTATCTTTGAAATCTCCATCATTACTTCTAAATTTGGTCTTATATTTTTTAATTTTAAAGTTATTATATCCGATCTAAAAAAGTGATATAACTGTATTATTGCAGGAACTACACCAGCTGCAGCTGTTCCAATGGCTGCACCCTTTATTCCCATTCCAAACCTTACAATTAAGATATAATCTAGGATTGTATTTAAAACTGCTCCAAGTAGATTAATCTTCATAGACAACATAGGATTTCCCTCTGTCCTGATAAAAGCATTGAGAGACATAAACACCAATTGAAGCACAAGAGTTGGAATTATATATGCGTAATAAGTATAAGCATAACCTATATTATTTTTACTTGCTCCCAATATTTCTAAGATAGGAGTTAAATTTAAAAGGATTAAACCTGTCAAACTCAAACCTATCATGATTATCCAAAATATCGTAGTCCCTAAGACCTTTTCGGCACCGTCCTTATCCCTTTCTCCTAATTTTATCCCTGCTGCTGAAGCTCCTCCAATGGCAAAAAACATCCCAATTCCACCTATCAGTATAGTTATCGGAAATATAATAGCTAAGGCACCTATCCCATCCCTTCCCACATTCTGTCCTATAAAATATCTGTCGGTAATGTTGTATATCATATTTATCAAAACAGCTATAGTTGATGGTATGGAAAACTTGATAAGTAGGGGCAATATCTTTTTTTTCTCTAATTCTGTATTCATTCTCTCTCCTGAATTCTAATTTTTCTTTTAATTTTATCACATTTAGAAGTAAAAAAAAGGAGATTTTCACCTCCTTTAAAATAAATTATAATTTTTTTGAAGCTTCCTCAGATTCTTTTTCTATATTTTTCTCTTCTGTTCCCATTTGGTAATTATAAACATTTTTTATCTTTCCATTCTCATAATATTGAATATATTTTCCATCTAATTGTCCTTCTACATAATTTACTTCTTTTTTTATTTGCCCTGTCATATAATATGCTAGACCTTTCCCATTGTATTCTCCATCTACATAGTTACTTGCATCCCTTATTTGGCCATTTTCATAGTAAGTTATATATTCTCCATCTAGTTTTCCATTACTATAATTTTTTTTAACCCTCAAGTTTCCATTTTTATAATATCCCAAAGCTTCTCCATTTAAATTTCTATTTAAATAAGTTTTTTTATTATTAATCTGACCATCTTCATAGTAGATTATATAATCCCCTTCAACCTCACTATTTTTATAATTTATCTTTGATTTGATTTGACCATCTTCATAGTATGATAAATATTCTCCCTCTAACTGCCCTTCTACATAATTACTTTTTTCTTTTAATTCTCCTCCTCTATAATAAACTATTTTTTCACCACTTAATTTATTATTTATATAGTTTTCTACCTCTCTCTCTTGTTTATTATCGTAAAATCTGATATTTTGTCCTTCTAATACACCTTCAATGTAATTAGATAGACTTTTTTTGTTTCCATTTTCATAGTAAGTTATTTTTTGACCATCTAATTCATCATTCGTATAGCTTATTTGTTCCTTCATTTCTCCATCTTCATAATAAGTTATATATTTACCGTTTAATTTTCCATCTTTATAACTTCTCTCTACTAAATTAATCCCTTCAATAGAATTTCCAATTACTAATCCTGTATACGGCAGTTCTTCTCCTACTTTATAAAATACATCTTCTCTATTTTCCAGTTGATTCAATCTTATTTTTTCTACCTGTCCCGTTTCTTCTTCCTTTTTAGTCTGACTATTATTACATCCACTTAATATCAATGTCAACAAAGTCAAAATAATTAATATTTTTTTCATATCTGCCTCCTATTTCATTATTTTTATCTGATATAATTTATTTTCCCATTGATATATCCTACTGAGATTATATTTATTTTCCTTTATTTCACATTTAATAATTCCACAAATTGACCCTTTATAAAAAGAATAAAATAAAAACTATTTTTTTAATCGATACTGGTAATATAAAAAAATTAAATATAAATAAAGGCTCTCAGAATATTATTCTGAGAGCCTCGTTTATTTTTCCGTAATTAAGATTTAATAAGAAAATAAAAGTTATTATACTGCATTATAGAGTAAACCCTTGTATTCTTTGTGCAGATCTAATTCATAAATATTATCTATCTTTTCTCCTAAGAATTTTTCAGCAAAATCAAGGAATTTTTTACTGTCTCCACTGACTATAAATTCAATCTTTGCATCAATATTGTCTTGTTTTTTCGACTTAATCATCGAAAGTTTTTTCAACAGTTCATTTGCAGTTTCGTTGGCCGGATTCACTATATTTTTTTTAAAGTATTTAGCAATATTTCTTTCTACAATAGGATAATGGGTACAGCCCAAGATAAGGGTATCTATTTCAGGGGAAACTTGCTCTATATAAAGTTTGATTATTTCATCAGTTAGATAACTACCATAGTGATCCTCCCATCCATTTTCTATCATTGGGCAGATAAGTTTACATCCTTTTTCTGTTAAAGAAATAGTTTTAGGGGCTACCACATCAAATACATTTTTATATGCTCCCATTTTGGCACTTGCAGGGGTTAATATTACACCTATATTTTTATTTTGAGTAACTTCTAATGCTGCTCTTATTCCAGGTTCTATTACACCTATGACAGGAATAGGAAATTTATTTTTCATTGCTTTTATCGATGCTGCAGTGGCTGTGTTACAGGCTATCACTATAATATCAACTTCATTTTCATATAAAAACTCTCCTATTTTTAAACAAAGTTCTTTTATCTCTATTTCTGTTTTATCCCCATAAGGAGCATTCCCATTATCTCCATAGTAAAGTATATGACTTGAAGGAACTATATTTTGAATTTCTTTAAGAACCGTTAATCCTCCTACCCCAGAATCAAATATACCGATTTTATACATTATTTCTACCTCCATTATGATAATAGCACTATATAAAATTTACTCCATATCTAAAAATCCATAGACAAAATCATTTTAAATATTATATTTAATTTTCTCCTTATACCTTCTCAATGCATCTTTATAAGCTATAATAAATGCTTTTTTTGAGGCTCCAAAATATAGATCATTAATCTTTTCAATTATTTTTTTTTCATCTGTGATCTTCTCTCCTACAAACAGACATTTTAAAAAATTTTTAGTTATATCCAAAACTAAAGATCCCTCCACCTCTAAGATCTCATCTGTATTTGGATCTACTATCATCCCTAGAGCAAAAATTCCATATATTTTTGTTATAGCTGATTTTTCATGTGCTTTTCCGTACCCCGATACATATACATTTTTTTTCTTCAATTTATCCCCCTTATTTTTCAAAAAAAAAATCAGACTACTCCCTTGAGGAAGTAAATCTGACTCGAATAACTTAATATCGTATATTCTAAGATATCTTACTTTTTTATAATAGATATGAAATTTTTAAACAATTTATTTCATTTTTGGTTCACTTATGATTAATAATAGTTTAAATCTATGATTTTGTCAACTTTTTTATCTAAATTTTCAAATTAAATTAAACAATATATTCTTGTAAACTATTCTAGCTTTCACAAAATTATATGACTCCAGAACAAAAGGATCATAACCTTCTAAAATATTCAGGTATATAGTCTTTATCTTTAACAGCTGTGTCTATCTCTTCTAAAATACGTTCCCTGTCCTTGTTCAGTACTCCCTCTAAACTCAGGTAGTTAGAAGCATGGTTTACCCGAAATATAGTGTTCTTTAACTCCAAGTTCTCTATCATTAGTTTGGTTTCTAATAAGATCTCCTCGGGATTCAATAATTCTATTTTATTCTCCTTGACATCGTTATAAAACTGTGTCCCCTCGTCTAACATCAAAGTCAGGAGGGAGAGAAATTTTGGTTTTACTTTGCTGAGGAGTTTCGCTGATTCAATAGCATGTTCATGGGTTAATTCTTTGCCTCCTAGTCCTGAAATAATCATTATGGAAAGTTTTATCCCGCTCTCTGAAACTTTCATCAATTGCTTTTCCATCTCACTGGAGGTAATCCCCTTGTTTATTTTTTCTAAAATTTTATCACTGCCGCTTTCTATCCCTACATAGATTATATTCAATCCCTCAGAGTGAAGTAATTTCAGTTCTTCCACAGATTTAGTCTTTAGATTATTGGCGTGGGCATAGATCCCGATCCTTTTTATCTTCGGCATTTTACTTTTAACTCGTCTGATTATCTCAATGAGCAGGTCGGTTGAAAGCAGCATCGCATCTCCATCAGCCAAAAAAGCTTTGGTATAAAAGTCGTTAGTGTAAGTATCAATGTCAGCAAATATCTCTTCTTTAGATTTCATTCGAAATGATTTTTCCTTATACATAGAACAAAAAGTACATTTATTGTGGGAACACCCTACGGTAACTTGTAATATCAGACTGTTGGCCTCACTTGGTGGTCTAAATATTGCTCCTTCATATGGCATAATTTCCTCCTTTATCCTTCATTTTCTCTTAGTATACCACAAAAAAATCTATTCATTACCATTAAAAAAAGCAGTAAACCTAATTAGATTTACTGCTTTTTTATATTTTAACTCTCATCTCCTGCCTCGGTTTCTCCCTGAATAGGGAGAAATCCATAAAAAGGAAGAGGGTTTCTAGTCGTCACTCTTGTCATACGGCTTTCCAGAACTTGCTGGTGCCACTGCCTTTCCTACTACTCCTGCTAAGGCTAATAGTGTAAGGATGTATGGTAACATTTGAATAAATTGAGGTGGTACCCCAGTTACATATTGTTGTATTAAAGTCTGTCCTGCATCTGCAAAACCAAACAGTAAACTTGCTCCTAATACTCCACCTGGTGTCCATTTACCAAATACTAAGGCTGCTAAGGCTATAAATCCTCTACCTGCCGACATCTCTTTGGTAAACTGTGATAATGCACCGATAGATAGGTAAGCTCCTCCAAGACCAGCTAACAGTCCTGACATGATTACACCAAAATATCTTACTTTTAATACGTTGATACCTACTGTATCTGCTGCTAATGGATGTTCTCCAACAGCTCTCATCCTAAGACCCCATACTGTTTTATAGATAAACCAGTGAGATGCAAATGCAATTGCATAGATGATAAATACTATTATAGACATTCCAAAGAATGTAGCTGTTTTAGGTACTGTAGGAGTATTTCCAGATTGATTGAATAATACTCTTAACATAAATACTGTAAATCCAGAGGCGAATAAATTGATCGCTACCCCTGATACTACTTGATTTCCCTTATATTTAATACTAAGGACTGCATGAAGTAATGCCATGATTCCACCAGCCATCATACCACCAAGGATTCCAACATATGGATTTCCTGTATAGTATGAAACTACTGCTGCTGAGAATGCACCCATCAACATCATTCCTTCTAATCCTATATTTACAACACCTGTAAGTTCAGAGAACATTCCACCGATTGCCGTAATTAATATAGGAGCTGCTTGTCTGATTGTAGCTAAGATTAAACTTATAAAGATAGACATTAGTTACTCACCTTCTTCTTTTTATCTAATATTGCATGGAACATATTCTCTGCTGCAATCAATAAGATTATTATAGCTTGAATAATTATTATGATTTGACTCGGAATAGATGTATTAAACTGCATCGATCTACCACCAGTTCTAAGTGCCGCAAATAGTATTGCTGCAAATAGTGCTCCTACTGGTGTATTTTTCCCCAGTAGTGCTACTGCGATACCGTCAAAACCATAACTTCCCATGATACCCTGTCTGTAGGTATATTGTCCTACTCCACCAAGGATTCTTTCAGCACCTGCTAATCCAGATAATGAACCTGCTAATCCCATGGCAAATAATATTCTCCATTTTACATTTATTCCTGCATTTTCAGAAGCTGTAGGGTTAAGTCCTACGGCTTTGATCTCATATCCAGTGATAGTCTTTTCAAACATAAACCAGATAACTATCACAGCTATTACTGCTATGATAAATCCTACGTTAAGTGCTACCTTAGTATCAGGCATCAACATAGCTAATCTACTAGATTCAAATACTGGAGGAGTTTGAGGACTCGGTCCATTAGGTCCACCAGCTTTCAATGGATAGTTTAATCCGTATTGCTCAAAGTTTAATGCTATATAGTTTAACATGATAGTAGATATTACTTCATGCACTCCTAATTTTGCCTTTAACCAACCTGCAATTCCTGCCCAAGCAAAACCTGCTGCTGCTGCTATGATTAATACTACAAATACATTATTTATTCCAATACTGTGTACAAAAGCTCCAACTGCTGCTGCTGCTAATCCACCCATTACAACTTGACCTTGAGCACCGATATTAAATAATCCTGCTTTAAAAGCTACCATTACAGATAACCCGGTAAATATCATAGGTGTTGCTTCTAAGAGTGTTCTCGCAATGGCTCTCTTACCATCAAAAGCTCCTGTAAACAGATAGTAATATGCTGTTAATGGATTTTCTCCTAAATAAGCGATTATTCCTGCCCCTAAAAGTAGTGCAATAAACACCGCTAATATAGGAACTAACAATCCTTGTAATTTTCTATTCATTATAACTTCCCTCCAGCCATTAAGATTCCGATCTTTTCTTCAGTAGCATCTTTTCTGTCTAGAATTCCTGTAATCTCTCCACCACACATAACTGCTATTCTGTCACTTAAGTTTAAGATTTCAGATAATTCTGCCGACACTACCATCACTGCTTTTCCAGTTTTCTTTTCTTCCAAGATCAACTTATGGATTGCTTCAATAGCTCCAATGTCTACTCCTCTTGTAGGCTGAGAAGCTATGATGAAATCATGTTTTTTCTCCAATTCTCTAGCTACAATTATTTTTTGCTGGTTACCACCTGATAATTTTCCAAAGGCTGTTTTTGTTCCTCTAGGTCTTATATCATGAGCTTCCATAAAGAATTCTGCTTCTTTTTCTAATTTATCTACATCTAATAATATCTTACTCTTTGTAAATTTTTCTCTATGTACCCCAAAAGCAAATGTATCTCTAACTGAAAATTCTGATACTGCTGCTCTTGCATGTCTGTCTTCTGGTACATGGGCTAATCCAGCTAATGTAATATGTCTAGGAGTCTTTCCTGCCAGATCCTCACCATTTAGAGTAAATGCTCCAGATTCTATCTTTCTTAATCCTGTAATAGCTTCTACAAGTTCCGATTGTCCTGATCCTTCTACACCTGCAATTCCTAATACCTCTCCTGCTCTTATATCAAGAGATATATTTTTTACTGCCGGTAACCCTTTGTTATTTTTCACCTCTAGGTCTTTGATCTCAACTATCTTGTCACCAATAGTAACTTCTGGTTTTTCAGTAGTAAATAATACTGGTCTACCTACCATGGCATTTGCAATTTTTTGCTTTGTAGCATCTTTAGTCTCAAAGTTAGCCACATCTTTTCCTCTTCTGATTACTGTGATATTATCTGAAATATCCAATACTTCTTGAAGTTTATGAGATATAAATATAATAGTCTTCCCCTCTTCAATAAGGTTATCCATTATCTTGTATAATTCCTTTACTTCTTGAGGGATCAATACTGCTGTAGGTTCATCAAATATAAGCAGGTTAGCTCCCTTGAATAATATTTTTAAGATCTCTACTCTCTGCTGGATACCAACTGAAAGATCTGATATTATAGCATCTGGGTCTATGGCTAAACCATATTTTTCAGATACTTTTCTTACATCTTCACGAGCCTTATTTATATCAAGGTTCATTCCTTTAGTAGGCTCTACACCTAAGATCATATTTTCTGCAACTGTCAGGGTAGGTACTAACATGAAATGCTGATATACCATTCCTATCCCTAATTTAGCCGCTTCTCCAGGCCCTTTTATATCTGCAACTTTTCCATTTAAAGATATAGTTCCCGATGTAGGAGTGTATAATCCGTTTAGTATTTTCATCAATGTAGATTTACCGGCACCATTTTCTCCTACAATGGCATGTTTTTCCCCTTTGACTATGTTTAAAGTGATATCATCATTTGCTACGACTTTCCCACCTAAAAAAGTTTTTCTCATATTTTTCATTTCTAAAATATAGTTTGTCACTCTGATCCTCCTAGAACCCTTTATATTTTTTTATCCTATTTTTTTTACTATATTTACTATCCAGTTACAGAAATTTTCTCCAGCTTTTTTCGCTACATCCACTACATCTTCATGAGAATGTGCTTTTTTTGCTATTCCTGTAGCCATATTTGTGATACAAGATATTCCCAGTACATCTATTCCTAAATAGTTTGCTACTGTTACCTCTGGTACTGTAGACATCCCTATAGCGTCTGCACCCATACCAGAAAATGCTCTTACCTCTGCTCCAGTTTCATATGTAGGTCCTGTAGTTCCTAAATATACACCTTCTTTATAAGCTATACCTAAATTATCTGCAACTTCCTTAGCCAAATCTCTAAGGTATATCTTATAAGCTTCTGTCATATCTGGAAATCTCGGTCCAAATCTATCATCGTTTTTACCGATAAGGGGATTAGTTCCAAATGCATTGATATGATCGTTTATTAACATCAATGTTCCCGGATCATAACTTTTGTTACTTCCACCAGCAGCATTACTAACTATTAATTTTTCAATTCCAAACTGCTTCATAACATACATAGGATAAGTTACTTCTTTCATGTCGTAACCTTCATAGAAATGAAACCTTCCTTTCATCGCTACTACTTCTACTCCTGCAATTTTTCCAAATACTAATTTACCGTCATGACCTGCTACAGTTGATACAGGAAAATTTGGAATATCACTATAATCAATCTCCATCTTATCATCTATAAAGTCCACTAAGTTTCCTAATCCTGAACCTAATACTATAGCTACTCTTGGTCTATATTTTGTTGTTTCTTTTAAAAAGCTTGTTGTTTCAACTACTTTACTATACATGAATTTTACCTCCATTTAAATTTTTTTAATATATAGATCTTTTGTTGTTTCTTTAAACCCAATTTTCTTCAGATACTGTCTATGGGAATCCTCCATACCTTCTGTCATTAATTTATCAATTCCATTATTTTTAAAATACTCTGTGTGTTCATCAAAGAAGTATTTACCTAGTTTATAATCTCTATATCGGGGAGTTACATAGTCTACCTTTATAAAAAATACACCATCTGCACTCTTTTCTCCCAATAAAATTCCAGCTATATTGTTATTTCTCAACATGTATAAACCTTTATTTTGAGCTTTTAGTTCCTCTTTAGATATTTGTTTTTCTATCTCCTGCATATTCACCTTTAAAAAATAATTGAAGTATTTAGAATCAGCTTCAGCTTCTACCAGTTGAAACTCCTCCTTAGTATTATAAATATTATATAAAAAATATAAATTTATAACCGCTATCCCAACATTCATCAATGCTGTCGGCAACGAATTGATTAAAAATCCAAATGTTGCAAACAATATACATCCTACAAAGTTAATCCATCTAAGTTTAATAATTGAACTCATCGTTAAAGATACAAGAATTACTAATGAAGCTAAGTAACCAAACCAGTCAATCCAGTTAATTTCCACCCAATAACCTCCTATAAACAGTTTTTATATTATACTAAAATTTAAAGAGCAAGTCAAAGCTATTCCACTTAATTAACCAACATCTAAGGCTATAAGTGCACACTAATCAAAATTTAGCTCTCTTTCTAAACAAATGATACTGTTTAAAAACAAAAATAAAAAGGACATGAGTCCTTTTTATAATTCGATTTTTAAAATGACAAATGTCATATCATCTATCTGTTCCTTCTCTTCTACAAATTCATTGAGAGAATCTAAGAGCTCAACCTTTATTCCTTCAGCAGTCATCTCATAATTTTCTCCGATAACTTCCTTTAACCTTTCAATTCCATAAAGTTCTTTTCTTGGGTTTTCAGCCTCTGTCAATCCATCAGTATAGTACAGAAGGACATCCCCCTTCTCTAATTTTATCTTCCCCATCTTATACTCATAAGATTCTAAAAATCCTACTGCTACCCCTTTAATATTTTCCTCTAAAACTTCTCCCGTTCTAGCTCTATACAAGATAAGTGGATTATGTCCTGCATTGGAGTAATAAAGTGTCTTAGTTAAGAAATCATATTGACTGTGGAAGATAGTCACAAACATGTCTTCACTTATGTCTGGATAGATAATATCATTTAGATCAGTTAAAACTTCAAGTGGATATGAATCCTTATATTCTAATGTTTTCAATACAGACCTTATTAAAGCCATCAAAAATGCAGCTGGAACTCCTTTTCCACTTACATCTCCTATAGTTATCCAAAGTTTGTTGTCCCCTGAAAGAGAATAATCATAATAATCTCCTCCCACTTCCTTGGCTGGATTAAAGTACTGAGCTATCTCAACACCATTTATATCCCCCAATGACTGAGGTAATAATTTTTTCTGTATGTTTGAGGCAACTTCTAGTTCATTATCTAGACGTTCCTTTATTATTAATTCTGAATATATCAACGCATTATTTATGGCAATAGCTACCTGGATAGCCAGAGCTGAAATTGTCGCCTCATCACTATAGCTGAGCTTTTCTCTATCTTCTACTATATAGATTACTCCTAGTTCCTTCCCTTTTACTACCAGATCAGAGATAACGATACTTTCATCCTCTGTAGCTTCTATGGATTTAGATATCTGGGTATATATATTTTTATAGTCACTTCTTGTATATTTAGCCAGCTCTTCCAGTGAAAAATTTACATTTCCTGTATTTATAAACTTCCCCTTTGTCTGTTTCAACTCCAGTTCCCCGTCTTTCCACAGGTATATTGCTATTTTTTTTACCCCTGTTAAAACAAAGTAAGCATCTAGGATAACGCCTATAATCTTATCTAATTCCAAGGTTGACAGAACTGTCCTTGCTACTGCATTTATATTAGATAAATTCGCTACTTTTTTTTCTAATTCCTCGTTGGAATACTCCAATTGAGCTGATTTTTTTAAAAGGGAGTCATAGGTAACATTTAATTCCTCTTTAAATTCTTTCAACTCCTTGACCGAGTTATTCAACTGAGCCTCCTGAAATCTTATGGTTTTTACCGTTTCTTCATAAGATTCTTTGAGTTCATCCATTATCTCTGAATAATCTTCCCTCTTACCTATTTTTTCTATAAGTGTATGCATCTCGTCTATATTCTTTCTTTCATTTTTTTTCAGCAGGATCAACGATAACACTCCTACTATAAAAACAATTAAAACATATTCCATTATTTATCCTGCCTCTCTTTATAAGATTTTGGGTTTAAAAAATCATCTATCAAAAATTCTTCATCTATAGTCAATAAATCTTCCAAAGATACATCTTTTATTTTTATCTTCAAATTATAACCATCATAGTAACTAACTCTGTATTTCCCACCATAAAAAAAGATATAATTTCCATCTGTAACTGTATAACCATTGTATAATTTATTTTCTACTACTACAATTTTTGAATCAAACTTCAATTGATTCCCCATTATTTTTTTCACATCTTTTTCCTGTACAGCATTTAAGTATAGATATCCCTCTTCCTTAAAGACTTTAGGAGTTAAATCCGTACTTCTATCTATATAGACGTTTTTTTCCTGCCAATATTCATTTTTATTGTTAGAATAAGGCTCCTCTACCTTTAGAATTAAATTTAATTCTACCTGCTCTACTATTTTAAATAATTTTTTTCTCTTATCTTCCATCTGTAAAACAAGTTTTTCTTTATCTAATTCTGTATAATTTATCGAACTGTTAAATTTCTTGTCACTCATCATTATTTTTTTCCAAAAATAAACCTGTTTATTTAAATAGTATTGAGTCCTTCCGATTTTTTCATCTAATTTTATTGTCACTTTTTTATCTATACTATCCCTGTCTACCTGAGATAGTTCCGATGCAGATTTTGAAAAAGCTACCTCTTCTGGGAGGATATAGCTATTTTTTAGATGAATAATGTCATCTTTTAATTTCTCAGAGTACATAATATTTATCGTTGAATCATAAACTAATAATTTCCTCATAAGAATATCAAAGTCATTATAAAACTTTATTTTCTCTTCATACTTTAAGGGATAGTTAATACTATAGAGTGTCAGCTCATAATCCCCTTTTTTTATCTCTTTTTCAAAAGGTGCCCTGTGATACCTTTCCTTTACCTTGGACACTCCTGTACAGGCAGTAGTGCTTAGCGCTAATACTAAAAGCAATATATATTTATACACGTTTTTTTCTCCTTTCTTTTCTTAATTTTTTTACTTTCAAAGTTTCTTATTCTAAATCTATAACTCCATAACTATTTTTAATTATTGATTACTATTACCTTCCACTTGTTTTTGTATCTTCTGAGCTAGTTCATCTATATCAAATGGCTTTTCTACAAACCCTTGGATCTCTACCCCTAAGTTTTCTACAACACCTTCTAAATGACTGAATGCAGTCAAAATAAACACCGGAGTATCTGTTATCTCCCTTAATTTTCTCATGGCATCCAATCCATTCATCTGTGGCATCTGAATATCCATGATGATAAGGTCAAATTTTTCCGTCTCTATCATCTGTAAACCTACTATAGCAGTCTCAGCTTCAAAAACCTCCATACCCAGGTCTTCAATTATCTCTCTCAGTAACAATCTAATGCTTAACTCATCATCTACAACTAACACTTTTTTCATCTCTCTCCCCCTCATTACCTTTAATGGAACTAATAACTAACAAATAAAGTTAGTTCAAAACCTTTTTTATCTGCCATGCTATTTTCTCTGGTACGATTTCTAATAATTCTTCTAAAGTTGCTTCTTTTATCCTTTTCACCGATTTAAATCTTTTTAGGAGGTCTTTTTTTCTTTTTGGACCTATTCCTTCTACCTCATCTAACTCACTAGATATTACCCTTTTTTTTCGTAAATTTCTATGGTAAGTTATTCCGAATCTATGAGCCTCATCTCTCAGCCTCTGTAATATTTTTAGAGCCTCTGTATTTTTGGAAAAGATGTAGGAGCTGGTTTCTCCTGCTTTGAACACTTCCTCTTCCCTCTTGGCTATACTGATTATATCCACCAAATTTTCCTTTTTTAACCCTATAAAAACTCCTTCCACTGCATTTAGCTGACCCAAACCACCATCTATCAGGATCAGGTCCGGTAGATCTATCTGAGCTAACTTAGAGTATCTTCTTTGAATCACTTCTCTCATCATATGATAGTCATCTGGAGTGTCTTTAGTTTTTATCTTAAACTTTCTATAATGCTTCTTTGCCAGCCTTCCTTCTACAGCTACACTCATAGCTCCTACCGCATCTTTCCCTGAGATATTAGATATATCAAAACACTCTATTTTTCGAGGAAATTTATTTAAGTTTAAAGTTTCATAGAGGACTTTCATCCCCTCCTCCAATACATCTTTTTGATTATAATATTTTTTAATCTCTTCCTCTAAATTAAGGTATGCCATCTCTAAAAGCTTTTTCCTTCTGCTTTTAACTACAGGAAAGTATAGTTTTAAATTTATATGGAGAAAATTTTTACCCCATCCCTCTAGAATTTCTTTTTTTTCTGCAAACAAACTGTCTAAAATTATATTCTTAGGCATTTTTTCATTAGAATAATACCTCAGAAAACTCTCGACCAATATGTCATCTTCTATGGGGATGTCTACTCTTAAATTGTTAACTCCTAAGATCTTCCCGTCTCTGATCTTTAATATAGTCAAAAATAATAGATCTCCATCCTGTCTGCACACAAAGACATCCTCGTCTATATTTTTTAAAACTTCTGTTACCTGTGTTTTTAATGAATTTTCAATTGCTTTAATCTGTTCCCTATACTGGATAGCTTTTTCAAACTCCATAGATCTACTGGATTTTTCCATCTCTTCTTTCATCTGTTTTAAGAGATTATCTACCCTACCTTTTAAAAAATATTTAGCATTTTCAGCACTTTGTTTATAACTCTCCTCTACCCCCTTATAAACACAAGGGCCCATACATCGATCCATATAATATTTTAAACAAGGTTTAGGATATATTTTTTTCATATCTCTATTACAATCCCTTATTTTAAATA
Source organism: Psychrilyobacter atlanticus DSM 19335 (assembly GCF_000426625.1). Lineage (NCBI taxonomy): Bacteria > Fusobacteriati > Fusobacteriota > Fusobacteriia > Fusobacteriales > Fusobacteriaceae > Psychrilyobacter > Psychrilyobacter atlanticus. The sequence continues at coordinate 1,774,727 of NZ_KE384547.1, forward strand.
TCTTTATAAGGGTCTTTAGCAAAAATCCGCTCCCATTGGGATAGGGACCAAAATAATCTCCATTCTTTATATCCATATCTTTACTTCTTCGAATAATAGAAACCTTAGGAAATTTTTCTAGCGATATTTTGATATAGGGATAGGTCTTTTGATCCTTTAGAAGGATATTATATTTCGGCATATATTTTTTTATTAGATTATTTTCTAAAATAAGTGCATCTAATTCACTTTTACAGACTATAAACTCTAGATCCTCTATGTGATCTACCAATTCCATTGTTTTTTTATCTATATGAACTTTTTTAAAATATGAAGAGACTCTTTTTTTTAAATTTTTAGCCTTCCCTACATATATTACCTCTTTTTTGCCTTTCATCAAATAAACTCCAGGAAGATCTGGAATTTCATACCTATCTATTAAAGACTCCATCTCTCCTGCTCCCTATGATTTAATAACACCTTAATATTTTCCTTTTTATTAAAATATTCATAAAGTTTATTAGCTATAGTCACCGATCTATGTTTTCCACCACTGCATCCAATTCCAACAGTCAGGTGGGTCTTTCCCTCTTTTATAAAATGTGGTAATAAAAATTCCAACATTTCCTCTATCTTCTTTAAGTATTCTTCACTGCCACTTCCACTCATCACATATTCTTGAACAACTTTATCATCCCCATTTTTAGGCCGCAATTCATCTATATAGTATGGATTTTGCAGTGATCTGGTATCAAACATCATATCCAGGTCTATAGGGGCTCCATATTTAAATCCAAATGTAGTTATGGTTAGCACCAAATCCCTTATTTTTTTATATTCTAACCTAGATTTTAAATTTTCAATCATTTTTTTAGGTGTAAAATCACTGGTGTCTATTACTATGTCTGCCAATTCTCTTATTTCAGACAGCATTTTTCTCTCTAAATAGATATTTTCAACGATAGAATTAGACCTTTTCAAGGGGTGGGATCTTCTAGTTAGGTTATATCTGTTTAATATCACCTCATCTTTGGCATCTAAATAAAGGACCTTGTAAGAAACTCCCTCTCCCTTCAAACTCTCTAACAACTCTAAAAATTCATCTGTCCTTTCAAAGGACCTTATATCCATCCCTATTGCGACATTTTTTATCCTTTCTCTATATACAGACAGCTTAAATCCATCTATAAAAAAACAGGGCATATTATCTATGGTCATATATCCTCGATCTTCAAAATAATTAAGTGCCGTTGATTTTCCTGCACCACTCATTCCCGTTATAATAAATATTTCCATTATTTCACCTCAAATAATTTTATATCTATATATTATCAAAATAAAGCTCAATTTAATAGGTAATAAAAAAGAAACGTAACGTTTCATCCAATTAGGAGTAATGTGACGTTTTTTAACTTTTACTTTTGTAAATAATTTAAAACTTAATAGACATAAAAAAAAAGACCTCATAGAAGTCTTTAAACAAGCCCTGACCTACAGCCCTCTGTATAGTTTTGGTCGCCTGGTTCAAAAAGTGGTAGTCAGATATATATAATATACAGTATCCGTAGGGGCTCGTTATACCCTCGTGATTTTTCTGATCTATCATATACAGCGCCGACCCCGGCGACGACATTAGGCCCAAAACATCAAGATGGTCGCTAATAGGTAAGGTCTCTTGTTAATTTAATAATACTACAAGATATTGGTGGTGTCAATACTTTTTCTTAGAAATTTATTAGAGGTTAAGCTTTATTTATCCTTCCTATACTATTTAAAAGGATTTTTTTATATTATCGGTAAATTATAGTATAAAAACTTCCAAATTTAATCTCTGTTAAAAATATTTTATAATGATTTATTCTGTCCCCGGGAGGTATCTTATGAAGTTAATATACACTAAAAACAATATCTTGAGAGGGCTGCTTATCTACTCTGCTGGAGATACTATAGCAACTCTTATAAGAGGCGACGTTTCCCCTCTAAGAATACTAGGCATGATGTTATTGGGTGGCACAATCTATGCCTTTGAAGTCCCAAATTATTTCATTTGGATCGATAAAAAAGTTGCCCCTTTTAAACATAAAAAAATCATAAAAACAGTTTTAGCTCTCTGTTATTTTAATCCTATTTGGATAGCTAGACACATTTTTTTCATTCAGCTTTTTTCTATGGGAAAAATCGGATGGTTTATCTTAAATATTGGGTTAAAAAGTTTTATAGGAGCTCTCCCCATAAGTATTTTTGGTAATTTCATCATACAAAACCTTATCCCTATAAAATTTAGGTTTTTTTCTAGCGCTGTTTTTTCTGGCCTACTGGCTATCTACTATGCCCTCAGTGCAGTGTATTTCTCCTAAGATCTCTTTAGGATCATTTTTCATCAACAAATAAAAAATTTAAGCTGTAGTTTAATCAGGTATATTTTAAATACTAAGGTTTCTACAGCATTCATTTTGCCTTAGCAGAATATTTTTATAAATTTCATAAAAGCATCTTGCCCTTCTTCATCCCTTTTATACACTCCTGCGTCCTCTAATACTTTAGAAAATGCCACTCCTACTTCTTCGTGTAAAACTTTCTTCACACTGTCTGAAGTAAGGTTATCATAATTTTCTTTAATTTCCTTTGCCCAGTTTAGGTGCTTTTCTATTGTTTTATTATTTTCTATTTCCTCTATATAGTTATCTTTCAAAAGAACTTCCTCCAATATAGCCAATTCTTCTTTGAGCCTACCTGGAAGCACCGCTAACCCCATGACTTCAATAAGCCCTATATTTTCCTTCTTTATATTGTGGACTTCCTCGTGGGGATGAAATATACCCAATGGGTGTTCATCTGAAGTCCTGTTGTTTCTCAAAACCATATCTAACTCAAATATTTTACCTCTCCTCCTAACAATGGGAGTTACTGTGTTATGGGGTTCACCTCCGGTCTCAGCAAATATACCGACCTCTTCATCTGAATAATTTCTCCAAGTACAGAGTATCTCATCTGCTAATTCTGCTAAATCCGAACTGTTTTCAGAAGAGAGTCTTACTACTGACATGGGCCATTTTACTATTCCACCCTCTACATTTGGATATTTTTGAAATTTAATCTTTTTTTCTATAGGAGCCTTAGCCATAGCAAACTCATGATTCCCTCCCTGAAAATGATCGTGAGACAGGATAGATCCTCCTACAATCGGCAGATCTGCATTAGATCCTATAAAGTAATGGGGGAATTTCTCTACAAATTCCAGTAATCTCATAAAGGTAATTTTTGAAATTTTCATGGGTCTGTGTTCACTTGAAAATACGATACTATGCTCATTGTAATAAACATAGGGTGAATACTGTAAAAACCACTCCTCACCACTTAAGTCCAAGGGGATTATCCTATGATTTTGTCTGGCAGGATGATTTACCCTCCCTCTATACCCTTCATTTTCCTTACACAGTACACAGCTTGGATAAGTGCTGTTTTTAATATGCTTTGCTGCTGCTATGGCTTTAGGATCTTTTTCTGGCTTAGATAAGTTTACAGTTATCTCTAAATCTCCGTATTCTGTAGGAGAGTACCAGTGCATATTTTTTGCTGTCCTTTCAGTTCTTATATAGTTGGATGCCTTGGACATTGCATAATAATTTTCAGTAGCATATTTAATCCCTTTTTTTTCTGAATTTTCATAAAATTCTTTTACTACTTCAGATGGCCTGGGCATCAAGCACCCCATCAACCTTGCATCTAAAAGATCTCTATAGGTAACTGTATTCTCGGTCAACCTATTATTTTTGTCTGCCCAATCCATTATATTTTCTAAGATTTCTACCGGATCATCTAAAGTTTCATTTCTCACTTCTACACCTTTAAACTCCTCTATTTCCAATACTTCTAAGATGGAATTTCTAATATAGATCAGATCCATCTTATCCAATAATTTTTTCTGTATCCCATATTGCAGGAGACGTTCTATCTCATAATTTATATCTATCAATTTTCTCCCCCTAATTTTGTTCGTTGCTACACAATTAATTAACTGTTGGTAAATACATATCTCGTCACGGCTCTATACGGGTTATCTGGTGTATATACAGTAGTTTTAAATTCATCTACGTTGATATGATTTGGCAGGTCTTGGGTCTCAAGACACACACCTAATCTAGGTCTAGCAGTGACTCCGCAAGATAGTTTCCCCTCATTATCTCCCAAATAATTTCCTGTATAGAGCACTACTGCCTTTTGATCTGTATATACATCTAATTTTCTGCCTGTTTTTTCATGAAATAGAGATATTTCCAGTTCTTTCTCTTTTTTTAAGATAAATGGATGATCATAGCCTCTGGCAGATCTCAATTGGAGATTATTTGAATCTATGTCTTTTCCTATTTTTTTAGGAGTTTTAAAATTAAATGGTGTTCCCGTCAGATTAAAAGTTTGTCCATGGGGAATGGCATTTCCATCTAAAAATGAAACCCTGTCAGCTTCTATACACAACTCATGGTCTAGTATATCCTCCTGACAATCTCCCGAAAGATTAAAATAACTATGATTGGTGAGGTTTAAGATGGTATCTCTATCAGGAGTTCCTAAGTATGAAATTTCCAAAGTATCTTCTAGCAAAGTATACCGTACCTTGAATTCTACTTTCGAAGGAAATCCCTCCTCCATATGAGGACTTGTATAGGACAATTCTATCCCGTTTTCTACCTCAAAAACATCCCAAATCCTTTTGTCTAAGCCTTTTATTCCTCCGTGAAGGTTATTTTTTCCATTATTTACAGCTAGATTGTAGCGTACTCCTCCTAATTCAAAGCTGCCTCCTTCTATTCTGCCTGCGATCCTCCCTATGATAGCTCCAAAATATGGTGATTTTTCCTCATAGTCTCTAATATTATCATACCCCAGGACTACATTTTGTTTTTTCCTATCCCTATCAGCCATCAGAATTTCTGTTATTATTCCACCATAGTTTAATATACTGACTTCCAGCCTGTCATTTTTTAATATATATTTAAAAACTTCTTCCCCTGTTTTTAAAACACCAAATTCTGTTCTTAATATTTTCATAATTACCCCTTTCTAATAAATTTAAATCAGTTCCCTGGCTCCATCACCAATACTAGCAACATAAAAGTCTGCTGTTAAACCTATTTCATTCTTATATTTTTCACCTATATTTTTTACAAAACTATCTATATTTTTATTTTTTACGATATTTACCGTACACCCTCCAAATCCTGCGCCTGTCATCCTGGCTCCAATCACTCCTTCTTCACTCCATGCCAGTCTAACCATAGTATCTAATTCTATTCCTGTCACTTCATAATCATCCCGTAATGAGATATGAGACTCATTCATCAATTGCCCAAATCTTTGGATATTCCCATTGTTTAGTTTCTTTACAGCTTCAATTGTTCTCTGGTTTTCATAGACTGCATGCCGTGCTCTCTTCCTGTCTATTTCACTTTTTATCAGCTCTTTATTTTCTTCAAATTCCTCTACAGATAGATCTCCCAAAGATTTTATGTCTAATTTATTTTGAAGTTCTTCTAAGGATCTTTCACACTCTGCCCTTCTCTCGTTGTACTTGGAGTCAGCCAGTCCTCTCCTAACATTTGTGTTGGCTATTATGATAGATGCATCTCCTAATTCTACAGGTGCATATATATATTCCAGTGTATTACAATCCAGTAATATTGCCCTATCTTTTTCTCCCATTCCTATGGCAAATTGATCCATTATTCCACAGTTTACCCCTACAAATTCATTTTCAGCTTTCTGGCTCATTTTTACCATCTCAATCATATCTATATCTAAATTATAAAGCCCCTTTAATACCACAGATGTCAAAAGTTCTAGAGATGCAGAGGAGGATAGTCCAGCCCCATTTGGGATATTCCCAAATACCAGCATATCAAAACCCGTCTCAAGGTCGTACCCGCTGTCTTTAAAGATCTTTACCACTCCCTTGGGATAGTTTGTCCAATGATCTCCCTCATCATAGGTCAAATTCTCTAAATCTACCTCTAATATTCCTAACTCTTCAAAATTTTTCGAATAAAATCTTAATTTTTTATCCATTCTGGGTCTTACTAGCCCATAGGTTCCAAATGAAAGTGCACACGGGAATACATGTCCCCCATTATAATCTGTATGTTCTCCGATTAAATTTACCCTTCCAGGTGCAAAAAAAGTTCTCACTTCTCCTAGTCCGAATCTATCTTTAAAATCCCCTATTAATTTTTCTAACATCTCATCTTCCCCCTCTTTTACTTTTCCACACTTTATTAACTAAGTTAATAAAGGTTGTTTATGATATATTTATATGCTTTTTTCTTTTAAAAGTCAAGTCATCTTTTTTATTGACTTATTTTTTCTTTAAACATATAATTTCTTTAGATACCATTAGATCTTTATAATCTTTAAATCTAATTTTAAGGTAAATAAAATATATATTTTAGGAGTCATTATGATAAAACGAACGATGGGTAATTCAGACCTGATTAAGAGGATAAACATCTCAAATATTATAGAAATTTTAAAAACTCAAGGATTAAAATCTAGAGCTGACCTGGCTGTTTTAACAGGACTCACTCCAGCTAGTATAACTAAATTAACAAAAAAACTGATAGATTTAGATATCCTTATAGAATCTGGGATTGGCGTCATTTCTGGAGGAAGGCCGCCTATATTATTAGATATCAATCCTCATGCCGGCTATATCCTGGGAATCACCTTATCTCCTAATGAGATTCAGGGGATTTTAAGCGACGTCAACGGCGCTATCTTATTCAAAGAAAATTTCATATTAGAAAATAAAGGAAAAAAACATATCTTAAATAATTTATCCACCCTTATTTCCAACCTTATCGATAATGTGAATAGGGCTAAAATTTTAGGGATCGGAATTGCCCTCAATGGGATGGTCGATTATGAAAATGGAGTTTCCATCTTTTCACCCCACTATAAGTGGAAAAATTTTAATTTAAGAGCTGTAGTCGAAGAAGAGTTTTCCCTCCCTGTAATTATCGACAACGATGTTAGGGCTATGGCATTGGGAGAGCATAAAAACGGGATAGGCATAGATGAAGATAATTTTGTAGTTATCAATATCGGAGAAGGGATCGGAGCCGGGATTGTACTCAACAACCAACTCTATAGAGGTGAGGGATATAGTGCAGGGGAGATCGGTCATATAACCATTGAAAAAAATAGTCCTCATCTATGTTCATGTGGAAAATATGGATGTCTGGAAGCTATTGTTGGAAGTAAGAAAATTTTAGACCATGTGAGTACTGAAAAAGGGAAATTCTATATGGAGGATCCTAGTATAGAAAAAATATGTGATTTAGCAGTGGGTGGGGACAGATTTTCAATAAATATATTGGAGGAGATTGCTGAAAATCTTGGATATACCCTTTCCTTTTTGGTCAACCTCTTAAATCCAAAAGTTATAATCATAGTTGGTGAGATCAATAGCGGAGGGGAGTTATTTTATAAAAAATTAATGAATAGAGTAAAAAAATACTCCTTAAAAACTTCTACGCTGGATCTAAAGATCATCCCTTCTAAATTGGGCAGTGATGCTGCAACTATAGGAGCTACAACCTTAGTCTATGAAAATCTCTTTAAAGGGAGAAAAATTTTGAAGGTCTAATCTAAAATATCTTAAAAAAAACGTGACGTTATATCTAAAAAGGCACAGTTTATATTTTGACGTGCCCTTATAATTATAATTTATTGGATAAAAGAAAAAGCCAGAAAATCAAAATGATTTCCTAGCTTTTTTATTTTATTTCCTAATATAACTCAGGAAACATTATTCTTTCTACACCCTCTATGATAATGTGTAAGATCATCATGTGAATCTCTTGTATTCTATCTGAAGTCTGCCCAGGAATAATAAATTCATAGTCACACATTCCCTTTAATGTTCCTCCATCTTTTCCTAGGAGCATACAGGTAGTCATTCCTAATTTTTTAGCCTCTTCCACTGCTCTTATTACATTAGCAGAGTTTCCACTAGTAGATATTCCGATAAAGAAATCCCCTTCTTTACCATAAGCTTCTACACCTCTGGCAAATATCTCATCAAAACCAAAATCATTTCCAACACAAGTTATATGAGATGAATCTGAAATTGAGATTGCAGGAAGTGCTCTCCTGTTCCCTCTAAATCTCCCTGTAAATTCCTCTGCAAAATGAAGGGCATCACAGTTACTTCCACCATTTCCACAGATAAGTACTTTATTTTTATTTCCAAAAGCTTCCGCTAATTTCTTGGCCACTTTCTCTGTTAATTTTTCTTCTTTTTCTTTTTCTATAAAATCTTTTAATAGATTTAGTTCTATTTCATATGACTCAATTAAATTCATATTTTTCTCCTTTCTTATATTATTTTAAAGTTCTTCGTGAAGTTTATAAATTTAATTATTTCCAATAAACTCCTTTTATCCTTTGTGATAGCTATTTGGTACCCATCTGATACTTCGTCTATCTTTTCAATAACTTTAAATTCTCCTGATTTAACCTCATCATAGACTGTATAATAAGGTAACACCACATTTCCAACTCCTTCTCTGACGGAAGACTTGATCATACTTAAACTTCCAGTAATTGGAATTTTAGTTTTAAATTCTATTTCATGATTATTTTCTATGGCTGTTACAGCTTCATTATGTTTTAATATCTGCTTACGTATAATAAGAGGAGTATCAGCAACTTCCTTGATATCTCTATAATCCTTTGCACTGATTAAACATAGTGGAAATTTGCCTACATCTATAATCTCTAAATTTATATCTGTTATATGGGTTTCATCGATGATAGCTACATCTATATCCCCGTCTCTTAACCTTTCCAAAATTTCCTTCTTAGAAGCTATTAAGATATCATATTCTATCTCCTGATATACTTTAGAAAATTCTCTCATTAATTTTGGCAGTAGTGGTTCTCCTATGATAGTTGTAGCTCCAATACTTATCCTAGCTCTATCCACTTCTACTATTCTTGCCATCTCTTTTTCCACACGTTTAACTTTTTGGAAGATATCCTCACTCATCTTATATAAAACTTCCCCTGAATAAGTTAATTTTATCTTCTTTGAACTTCTGTCAAATAACTTAGTTCCTAGTAATTCTTCAAACTTTTTTACCTGTATAGATACTGCCGACTGATTTATGTATAAATTATGTGCTGCTTTTGTAAAACTACATTCTTTAGCTACCTCATAAAATATTCTTAAATAGTGTAAATCCAAATTTCCCCACCTCAATAATTTAATTATATTTCAGTATACTACACATCTATATTCTTATTCAATAACTAATTTCAATAATATAAGGGTCCTTCTAGAGTTTTTCTAAATATCTTTTTTTCTTTTAGGTTTTCATGCATTTTTTATAATAAAATGTTATAATTTATTTAGTATAAATAATTTAGGAGGCGACCTATGAAGAACTCAATATTTTTGTTTTTTTTCTTAATATTGATTAATATCACCACCTTTTCCAATGGGACAATTGCCTCTAAAGGTATCAAAACTATTGAGGTTAAGGGACAATATATCAACCTTAATATCATTCCCTATGCTGGTGAGAGTATCATATTAAATCAGTTATCAAATAAAAAAAATCCCATAATAAAAAATAATGTAACCAAAGATACTTTACAATATAATTTAAACAATGAGAAAAAAAATAGTTTTTTTAAAACCAAGATTAAATTCGATCTTTTGATTCCTCAAAATACTAACTTTAAATATCTTATAAAAACTACAAACAGCTCCATCTCTATAAACGGGATAAATGGAAATTTTTCTATCGATAACTCCAAGGGAAAGATCAATATAGATAACCTGGTCGGAACTCTAGAGGTTATGAACTCAAATAGAGATATTAAATTATCTAATATTGTAGGAGACATCTATGTAAAAGGTCTATTCAGCCGAGTAATTACTGAAAATACCCTGGGTGTCCTCAATATTAAAACTACCGATAGGAAAATAAAGATAAAAAATGCTGAAAAGGTAGGAAATATATCCACATCTAATGCTTCTATTTCCGCTGAATTCCAGAATATTATCTCAGATTCAAAAATAGTCACTTCAAATCATAGTCTTACGATAAAGATCCCTGAAAATCATAATTTTAACTTTTCTATTTTCGGTGATCTAATCCATGTAAAAAATGAATTCCCACAATTAAAGACCAATAATTTTTTGATCCTGGGAACATCCAATGGAACTATTAAAATTGAAAAGAAGTAGAAGGGACATTGTCCATCTTCTACTTCTTTTTTTATCTATTTATTGCTTTTAACTCTCAATGCCAAAGTTTCGTATGGTCTCAAGTTCCCACCTTTAAGCGTCTCATTATAATTTGAAATAATCACTTCTCCACCTTTTAACTTTTCCATCTCTGTAACCACTATGTCTTTATCTGTCATATTAGAAAAAACATAGAGTTTCTCCCCTTTATATTCCCTGATATACGAGAAATGTTCCTTAGAGTTTTTATCGATCAAATCAAAGGTACCATCTTTAATAAGGTCCATTTTTTTTCTTATTTCTATCAACTCTTTATAGGTATAGAATATGGAGTTTCTATCCTCCAATGCATCTCGTACATTTATTTTTTTATAGCTTTCATTGACTACAATCCAAGGTATTCCATCTGTGAATCCGGCATTTTTACTGTCATCCCACTGAATCGGTGTTCTTGCATTATCTCTGGAGATATTCTTTACTCTCTTTAACACCTCTTTTTTATCTTCCTTTTCCACTGCCATATCAAAATAATTTATAGCTTCTACATCCTTCATCTCTTCCCTAGTCCATGGCCGATTAATCATCCCTATCTCTTCCCCTTGATAGATATAGGGAGTTCCCTCCATCAAATGAAGTAAGATTGCTAACCCTTTCCCTGATAGTTCTCTGAATTCCTCCCTATCATCTCCAAATCTGGATATTGCCCTGGGCAGATCATGGTTATTATAAAAAAGTGAGTTCCATCCATCATTATGCATTCCTTTTTGCCACTTTTCAAAAATTGCTTTCAGCTTTAATAGGTCAATAGATGTGCTCCATTTATCTGGTCCAAACATAGTATGTTCAAATGTAAAAATTGTTGAAAATTCAGTGTTCTCTAGGTTAGAATATTTTTTAGCATGCTCTAAATCAGCTGACCAGGTTTCTCCTACAGTAAAAGTATCATCATAATTTCTGTAGGTAGCGTTAGCCATCTCTTCTATATATTCATGAAGTTTTGGACCATTGGACATCTCGCACTTTTCCCAGACCTTACTGATCATATCTATTACGTCAAATCTAAACCCTTTTACACCCTTCTCTAACCAAAAGTTCATCATCTTATACGTTTCTTCCCTTACTTCATCATTATCCCAATCCAGATCAGCCTGGGTTTTATCGAAGTTATGCAGGTAGTATAGATCCAGGTTTTCAATATACTCCCAGGCATCTCCTCCAAATATCGAAGTTATAGGATGATCCTCCACAAATTCTTTTTCCCTGAAGACATAGTAATCCTGATATTTTTTGTCCCCTGAAAGAGCTTTTTTAAACCAAGTATGTTCTGTAGATGTATGATTAGCCACTATATCCATAAGGATTCCCATCCCTCTTTTTTCTGCCTCAGATAAAAGCAGATCAAAATCTTCCATACTTCCAAACTCCGGATCGATCTGATAATAATCTGCAATGTCATAGCCATTATCATTTTTAGGAGAGCTGTAGATAGGAGTTAGCCATAGAAGATCCACTCCTAAATTTTCCAAATAATCTAATTTACTTATTATCCCCCTGATATCTCCCATCCCAGTTCCAGTGGTATCCATAAAACTCATAGGATATATCTGATATACTACTTTATCTTTTAAATTTTTATTGATGCCTTTCATATTCTTCCCCCCTATATTTTGTTCGTGGTGCTATTATACCCTAAAAACTAAAAAAACTTGTAAAAAAAATACTTTTTTTCACAAGTTTTAATTTAGTTACAATTTAAGAGTAATTTCAACCTTTAGTACCTATACTTCCTCAGCTTTTTATACCTCACAAAATCTAAATTTATCTCCCTCTCCTATCCTTTGGATCAGCCTTTCATCATCTAAAATTTGTGCTACTACATTCACTCTTTCGTCTGAAGGAAAATCTTTTTGGCATATCTGCAATTCTCCACTGTACCTTTCATATCCTATATTATCTATTGTCACCGATCCAGGTTTTCTATCTATAATATTATTTTTTTTTATGGGATCTTTGAAAATTCCCCTTGATTTTTCACACCTTATGAGAAAATCTCCTGGATCCATCCTATTTTTATGAAGAATATTAAAGATCTCTTCTTCCCCTAAACTCATCTCATACTTTTTTACAGGGAGCAGCCAGGAATCTCTGTCTAACTTTCCCAAAAGTAATAGTTCTTCCTTACTTGCCATAAGATCTCCTACAATAACAAGATCACAGCCTTCTCCCAATAATTCTTGAGCTCCTACTATAGGATGAAGCCCCCTATGAGCTTCCACAGTGGGAAGCCCCTCATAGACAGGCCCTCTTTTTTTAAAGTCACTTGATATAAACCCCATTATTTCCATCCCTAAAGATTTGTAATATTTATTTCTCCGCCTTAATAATTCTATAGATATCCCTGTATCCTTTCTGGGATAGTAATTATGACAAACTGTTATCTTAGAACTGTCCAAACCCATTTTCATGAGATTTTCCATCCATTCTTCGGATACAGTACTGGCATTTAATTGAATAGGATATTTTTTACTTAACCTCACTATCTCCTCATCTGAAAAACCAAAATCTAACCTCAAGGCAAAAATATTATAATCCTCCCATTTATACTTCTCTATATATTTTTTTGAAATATCTACAATTAATTTCATATTTAATTCATTTGTCTGTTTTAAAATTTTTTCAAACTCAAATAAAATTCTTTCTTCATCCGCTTCTGGAATATGCATAGAGGTAAATACTATCTCAACTCCGTTTTCCTTAGCTCTTTTCATATACTTTATGTTTTCCTCTATTTCCATATCCATTCCAGGAAATACTGAAATTCCTATCACCTATACCACCCCTAATTTAAAATATTTAAATCTTTTTTATTTTTTAGGATAGATCTACATTTTTACATCCAAATAGATATGTAAGGATAAACCCTGAAATATATGCAATTACCAATGCTGACATATATAGAATTATTGCTGTGAATACTCCGCTGTTAGATGTCATAGCAAATGACCCTAGTATTCCTGAAGATCCAAATACAGTATTTAATCCAAAGGAAAAGCCCATTTGAGACATTATACCTATATATATTCCTCCAATGGCTCCTCCTGCCATAGATGTAAAGAATGGCTTGACTCTGGGCAGAGTAACACCATAGATCAACGGCTCCCCTATTCCTAAGAATCCCGGTACAATTGCCCCTCTGATATTTTCTCGTAAATTGGATTCTTTAGGAGATTTTACATAGAGAGCTAGTGCTGCACCTACCTGTCCTGCTCCTGCCATGGCTAAGATTGGAAATAATGAGTTCATCCCTGTTGTTTCTACCAATCCCTGATATACCGGTACAAATCCCTGGTGTATTCCCATCATAACTGAGGGGAGAAATAATCCTGCCAAAATTCCCCCTCCAATTGGATTTCCATTTAGATTTGCAAAGGCAAAGTTCATAAGACCGAATAATTTAAATGATAAAGGCATAATCAATGTGTAAGTCAACGTTCCCATAGCTAATAGGGTAATTATAGGAGTGGTAATTATATCCGTCGGTTCCCATGAAAATTTCTCCCTGATAAATATTTCAAATTTAGCTGCAATTATTGTAGTGAATAATATCCCTATCATGCCTCCACGAGGTTCAATAGTTTGACCAAAAAATTCTGCCATACCACTATTTCCACCATCACCATACCCAAGTAAAAACAGCCCCGACAACATCCCTCCTATTACTCCTGACCCGCCAAATGCCTTAGTAGCATTAAACCCTATCATTATATACATAAATTTAGTCAGCGATTTATTGAAGACATTTATATAATTAACCCAGTCACCTGTTATATTTAACTCCTTACACAGTCCTGCTAATCCTGCCAGCATTCCTGCTGCGATAAATCCCGGAATTAATGGAACAAATATATTAGAAAAATTTGCCATAAATCCTTGAAACTTACTTGTCCTTTTGGCTTTTACAGCACTTTTTTGTTTTTTTATAGTATCTTCAAATTTTTCCTCTTGATCGCTTTGATTTTCATCAGTTGATTTATAGAGTTGATCCATTGCTGTATATGCTTTTTTTACCTTTCCAGGACCAAATATCAGCTGTAATTCATCACCATTTTCTTTTAACCCCAATACTCCTTCAACGGCTTTTAATCTTTCCAGATCTACTTTTTCTAAATCCTTTATCGATATCCTCAAACGTGTCATACAGCTTGTATACCCACTGATATTTTTCTTTTCTCCCACAAGCTTCATTATTTTCTCTACAACTTCCTTATAATCCATCTTCCCCCCCTATAACGACTCCTAGTCGAATATATAATCGATAATTTAAATTTATAAATACAGGTAATCATTCCTCTTCATACATTTAAATATCTATTTTCAGATAAATTTGACTGCTTTCAGTGCCTCCCTAATAAAACCTTTTTTTTCTAAAAGCAGTATTTTAGCTTCCTTTGCTTCTAAGCCTCCTAAGATCATAAGGATAGCAGTCTTACAGTGTCCTCCTGTATCTTTTAAGGCAGAGCTGGCTTCCTCTCTAGAACAATCAGTAGCTTCCATGACTATTTTCTTTTGTCTTTCCACTAACTTTTCATTTGTAGCCTCTACATCTACCATTAAGTTTCCATATACCTTTCCTATCTTTATCATGGATCCAGTGGTCAGCATATTCAACACCAATTTTTGTGCTGTTCCAGCCTTTAGCCTAGACGATCCTGTCACCACCTCTCCTCCTACTACTGGAGATATTGGTATCTTTACAGATTCAGCTAATATACTGTCAGGGTTGCAACTGACACCAACAGTTACAGCTCCCAATTCTTCGGCATATTCAATTCCTCCCATTACATATGGGGTTCTTCCGCTTGCTGCTATTCCTACCAATATATCTTTAGAATTAAACCCGATCCCTTTTAAATCATCCACACACAGCTCTTTACTATCTTCAGCATTTTCTACAGCTTTTAAGATTGCATCTTTTCCTCCTGCAATGAGTCCCACTACTAATTCTGCCGGTGTTCCAAATGTAGGAGGACACTCACTGGCATCTAAGATTCCTAATCGTCCAGATGTTCCAGCCCCTATATATATGAGTCTGCCTCCATTTAAGAATGCAGAGCTTATCTTATCTATAGCTTTTGCAATATTTCCTAATTCTTTTTCCACTGCTAAAGCAACTTTTTTATCCTCGTTATTTATTACCCTTACCATCTCCATAGTATTTAACATGTCTATATTTGTAGTATTTTCATTCCTGCTCTCCGTTACCATCTGTTTTAAGTTTAATTCCATGATTTCCTCCGCCAAACTAAATATACCACTATTCTAGAATAAATTATTCCAAAAGTCAAATAGAAAAAGATTTTTTATCGCTAAAATGCTTTAAATATTACAATCAAAATTTAAATTTTTCAAATTAAATAAAATGTAACACTACTCTTCACCTAATAACTCAATCCATGACCAATTTTATAAATTATTTCTCCCTTTTCATTCCTTATATTTACAGGCAATTTCCCATTTGGAACCACCAAAGAACCGTCATTTCCTTTAAATATACTTCTTATTCCCGCTCTGATGTTGGCTTCCAACGAATTTCTTCCATAGTTAGTTTGGTCAAACCCGGTTATTCCATAGATGGCTATATTTGCTTTTACTGTAGGAGTATAGATGATATCATAGGGGTTTCTTGTGGATATACTCACCATTTTTTTCTCATTCTTATTGGAAAATTCAATTATTTCATTGATCTTAGTATCGTTTTTCAGATTATAAGTGGCTAAAAGTATATAATCGGAATTTTTTATTCCATTTTTTAATTCATTTGTTAATCCGTCCCTATAATCTACTGTGAGTTTTTCTATCTTCATATCTTTTTCTATCTTGAGGATTTCATCTTCCATCATGTTTCCACGGGTTTTAGTTTCAGCAATCAATAGTATTTTTTTACCCTTTGCCAGATTCATAGGTAAAATATTCTCATTTTTTATAAGGGTTATCCCTCTTTCAGCTGCTATTTTTTCTATACCTTTATTTTCCTTACTTCCTATAATTTTTTCTGCATCTTTTATCTTTTTCTCAACATTTATTTTTTTATCTAATCCTTTTTTTAATTTCAACTCTACAACTCTTTCTGCTGATTCTTCTACCCTGTTTTTCAGTTCTCTATTACTCTTCATCTCTTTTAATATAGTAGAGTATAAGATATCTAATTTTTTAACCTCCTTCTGCCTCCACACAATTACCGGCATAAGCATGATATCTCCCCCTGCCAATATTGCCCTTTCAACACTTTCAGCTTCTCCAAAATTTTCAGATATAGCATGCATATTCAAAGCATCTGTTATTATTATTCCTTGAAAATTCATTTCATCTCTCAATACTCCGGTCATTATTGGTTTAGAAAGAGTAGCGGGAGTTCCAATCAAAGTTCCATCTTTTTGAGACCTTATTTTCGTATCATCTAAGGTAGGAATAATAACATGGGCTGTCATTATAGCCTCTACCCCATTATCAATAGCCATTTGAAAAGGTATCTTATCTATATTTTCCCACTGTCTTTTATTATAATTTACTGTAGCCAGTCCAATATGGGTATCAGCCTCTGTATTTCCATGTCCCGGGAAATGTTTTATTGTAGAGATCAATCCCTCACCCTGAAGTCCATCTATATAAGAAGCTGCCATATTTCCTACTAATTTAGGATTATCTCCAAAAGACCTCACTCCAATTATAGGGTTTTTTTGATTGGAATTTACATCTACAACTGGTGCAAAATTAAAATTTATCCCCAATGCATCCAGCTCTGTTCCAATAGTTTTTCCCACCTCATAAGCTAAATCCAGATCTCTGCTCGCTCCCAAAGCCATATTCCCCGGCATCTCTGTTCCCTCCTGTAATCTGGTAACATATCCTCCCTCTTGATCTGTACCTATAAATAGCGGCATATTTTTAGAGGACCTCTGCATATCATCTATCAATTTTACTGTCTGCTCTGTATTTGCCAAGTTTTCCCTGAATAAGATAATACCTCCTACCTCATAATCCTGAATAATTTGTTTCACCTCTGAGTTCATTGCAGTAAATGGTCTTTCATTCCAATTTCTAAAATCTATCATCATCAGCTGTCCTAATTTTTCACGGTCACTCATCCCTTCTACTATCTTTTCTGCTCTTACTTTAAGTGTATCTGCCTTCACTGTGCTCTCTGCAATGTTTGTACATCCTAAGATTCCTAAACCTAACCCTAAAGCTATCAACATTTTTTTCATCTTCTTCATATCTTTCACCTCTCTTATTTTATGATAGATTATACTATAAAAAATTCTTCTTTTGAAACAATTATGAGTTTTTTTATTCCAAAATAAATTTCTTATCTTTTTTCACCTTGTGATTAAATAAAAAACAAGTTATACTACAACAATATTAAAAATATATACAGGAGGTATTCAATGAAAAATGAAATTTTAAAATATATAAAATTATTTTTAGGTTTTTTCGTCTGTTCCTTAGGAATTGTTCTCATTATAAGATCCAATCTAGGTTTTTCTCCCTGGGATGTTCTCCATCAAGGTATTTCAAAAGTCGGAAATATTACAATCGGCCAGGCCAGCATCCTTGTTGGAATCTTGGTTATAACTTTGGATGTTTTCTTAGGGGAACAGATCGGCAGCGGTACCGTATTTAATATTATATTCATTGGTGTTTTTATGGATTTAATCCTTTTCTCCAAACTGATTCCTCTTAGCCACACTCCTCTTCTGGGAGTTCCCATGATGTTTATGGGATTGTTTATCTTAGGTGTCGGCTGTTACCTCTACATCTCTACTGGTCTTGGATGCGGTCCCAGAGATGCATTGATGGTTGCTCTCACAAAAAAAACTAATTTTTCTATAATGTTTATAAGAAGTACAATTGAAGTTACTGTTTTAGTTATAGGATATTTTTTAGGAGGATATGCAGGAGTAGGTACCGTGATTACAGCAGTATTCACCGGCAGTTTTATACAGTATGTTTTTAAAATGTTTGATTTTGACGTCAAATCGGTAACCCATAGGAATATAAAGGATGAAGCCGTTCTTTTAAAAGCCTATATTTTAAAAAAATAAAGCAATGTGACGTTGTATTCAGACAGGTGTAAACTAGACCTTTGTAAGTTTCTAGACTAAAAAAATGAGGTGGATCTTTTTAGATCCGCCTCATTTTTTTAATCAAACCTATTTAACCAAAGTTAACCAAGAATCATATTTACTATCCTTCCCTTTGGTCATCTCAAAGAACGCTTCTTGAATTTTTTCCGTAATAGGCCCCCTTTGACCCTTTCCTATTTTTATCTTATCGACACTGGCTATTGGCGTTATCTCAGCAGCAGTCCCGGAAAAAAATAGTTCATCTGCTGTATATAACGATTCCCTGGAAATCGTTTCTTCCATAACTTCGTACCCTAGATCACGGGCTATTGTTATAACAGAATCCCTGGTAATTCCAATAAGAGCAGATGACCCCGATTGAGGAGAATATATCTTCCCATTAGAGATCACAAATAAATTTTCCCCACTTCCCTCACTTACATTTCCAGAATAATCTAATGCTATCCCTTCATCATATCCATTTTCCAGTGCTTCCATCTTGATAAGCTGGGAACTCAGATAATTTCCTCCCGCTTTAGCCGCTGTAGGCATTGTATTTGGAGCTAACCTCCTCCATGATGAAACACAGACATCTACTCCCTTAGTTAAAGCTTCTTCTCCTAGATATGCTCCCCATTCCCAAGTGGCAATCATTGTTTCCACTGGACAGCTGGATGGATCTACTCCTAAAGAATTATATCCCCTGTATACCAATGGTCTGATATATGCTGTTTTTATCCCATTGATTTTTATAGTATCGAATATTGCTTTTCTTATCTCTTCCTTAGTATAAGGAATTTCAGTTCTATATATCTTACAAGAGTTATATAGCCTGTCAATATGTTCATCTAATCTAAATATAGCTGTTCCTTCCTCTGTTTTATACGCTCTTATTCCTTCAAAAAAACTACTTCCATAGTGCATTGCATGGGATAAAACATGGACCTTGGCATTATCATGATCTATCATCTCCCCATTTATCCATATCTTTTTAGTATCTATCATAATTTCCTCCTAAATATATTATCTATTAAATATTTTCTACTATCGAACTTACCATCTCTTTGGTCCCAACTAATTTAGTTGAATCTGTATAGATATCTTTTGTTCTCATACCATCATTTAAAACCTTCTCCACAGCTTTCTCTATCGCAACTCCCTCCTCCACTAATCCCATAGAGTACTTAAACATCATAGCTGCCGACAAAATAGTAGCTATTGGATTGGCTATATCTTGTCCCGCTATATCTGGTGCAGATCCATGGATAGGCTCATATAATCCATATTTTTCTCCTATGCTGGCTGATGGTAACATCCCAATAGAACCTGTTATCATACTGGCTTCATCGGATAAGATATCTCCAAACATATTCATCGTTAAGATCACATCAAATTGAGTCGGATTTATCAGTAACTGCATAGCTGCATTGTCTACATACATATGATTTAACTCTACCTCTGGATAGTCTTTTGAAATTTCTATTACAGTTTTTCTCCACAGTCTCGAACTTTCTAATACATTGGATTTATCCACACTTGTCACTTTTTTGTCCCTCTTCATGGCTGTTTCAAAACCTTTGATTGCTATCCTTTTTATCTCCTCAGCGTTATAAGAAAGAATATCATAGGCTGTTCCATCTTCTCTTACACCTTTTTCACCAAAATAAATCCCCCCGGTCAGTTCCCTGACTATACAGATATCAAGGCCTTCACCGATTATCTCTGTCTTTAGTGGAGAAGCATTTTTTAATGGTTCATAGACTATAGCTGGTCTTAAATTAGTATATAGCCCTAATTCTTTTCTGATGTTTAAAAGACCTTTTTCCGGTCTATCTTCCCCCTTAAGGTGATCCCATTTAGGACCTCCTACTGCTCCTAAAATTATTCCATCACTATCTTTACATATTTCTATAGTTTCTTTTGGAAGAGGAGTTCCGTGATTATCTATAGCAACTCCTCCAATATCAGCATAGTTTATATTAAATTCATGGTTATATTTTTTCCCTATTTTTTTTATGACACTTACTGCTCCTTCTGATATCTCCTTACCGATTCCGTCTCCCGGCATAATTGCTATTTTGTATTCCATCTTTAGCCTCCTAATTTAATGTATACCTATCTAGTTATAAACCCGTTTTCCACAGCGTAATTAAATATCCCACCAGCTTTTATTATCCCCTCTATATCTCCTAGTTCTCCCAGGATATATTCTTTATTTGTAGTTATATTTTTTAATACATTTCCTGAGATTTCTATCTCATCTCCAGTTTTAACCTCATCTACTAACCTGTCTTTAGTTTCATATGGAATTAAAAAACCTCCGTCTACGGAATTCCTATAAAATATCCTTGCATAACTCTCAGCTACTACAGCTTTTATCCCAGCTTTATCAAGTGATAGAGGAGCATGTTCCCTAGATGATCCGCATCCAAAGTTTTTTCCTGAAATCATTATTGTATAGTTCGATTCATATCTGTCACCCTCTATAAAAGGAACTTTGATAGAACTAGGATCCATCCCAGACATGGCATATTTACCATAATTTTTAGCTTCCTCCTCTATATCTGTCCTATATACCAAATGAATAGCCGGAATTATCTGATCCGTATCGATATTATCTCCTACTACATATGCCTTTCCCCTTATCTTATCCATCTATTTCCACCTCTATTTTTTCAATATATTTTCTTGGATCCGTTATCTTTCCTGTCAATGCTGATGCGGCTGCTGTATAAGGAGAAGCCAGGTATACCTTGGATGCCATAGAACCCATCCTTCCATGGAAATTTCTATTAGTTGTAGATATTACTACCTCATCTGAATGAGTTCTTCCAAATGTGTCCTTTGGTCCACCTAAACATGCTGCACATGATGGTGGTCCTATCTTACAACCTGCATTTTCAAAGATCTCTCTTAGTGTTTCTCCCCCTATGGTAATCGTTTCAAAATTTCTTTCTACGTTCTTTGTCGCCGGGACTATAAAGGTTTCTATCTTTACTTTTTCTCCTCTAAGTACCTTAGCTGCGGCTATAAAATCTGTTGTTTTCCCCCCTGTACAAGACCCGATGTATGATCTTGTTACCTCTATATGAGATAAGTTTTCTGCAGGTTCTACATTCCCTGGAGAGTATGGCTTTGCAACTACCGGAACTACTTTACTAGCATCATAGGTATGAACAGAATGATAAGTTGCATCTTCATCAGAGTTATGAACTTCATAACCTGTTACACCTCTTTCCTCTAGATATTTTTTAGTCACTTCATCAGCAGCTATTATTCCACACTTTCCTCCGGCTTCTATGGCCATATTACAGATTGTCATCCTCTCTTCCATGTTTAACCCTGAGATGGCATCTCCACCATATTCCATACATCTATATGTCGCACCATCAAATCCAATATCTCCAATTGTCTGTAGCACCACGTCTTTTCCCATAATATAGCTGGGAAATTTACCATCAAACTGGAATTTAATTGATTCAGGAACTTTCACCCAAAGTTTTCCTGTTCCCATAATAAATCCTGCATCGGTATTCCCTATCCCAGAAGCAAATTGTCCAAAGGCTCCTGAGGTGCATGTATGGGAATCTGTTCCGAATAATACATCTCCCGGTTTATTGTGCCCCTCCTCTGCAAGAGCTACATGACATACACCCTTGTAGTCATCGGTAAATGGTTCATAAAAGTGTTTTATCTCCTGTTCTTTGGCAAATTTAGTTACATACTCTATGTTTCTCATGGCATATTTATCTTTTGTAAATATATAGTGATCTGGAATTAAAACTACCTTTTCCTTATCCCATACCCTGGCATCTTCACCAAAGTTTTCTTTAAATATTCCCATAGTTCCCGGACCGCACACATCATGAGTCATTAGAATATCTACATCTACCCAGATATTATCTCCGGGTTTTACTTCTGCTTTATTTGACCTGTTTGCTAAAATTTTTTCTACTATAGTCATCTATATTCTCCCTTCTTCGTTAAAATAATTATTTATGGCTCCCATATATGCTCTGATACTGGCTTCTACTATATCGGTACTTGTATATCTACCGTTATAATTTCTCTTATCTTTACCCAGCCTTATGAAGACTTCTCCCTGAGCATCACTACCCTCAGTCACTGCTTTTATAACGTATTTATTTAGTTTGAAATCTACATCGACAATCTTATCTATAGCTTTAAATGCTGCATCTACAGGTCCGTCTCCAATGGCTACATTTTCTATGTTTTCACCATCTTTTTCCATATTTATAGAAACTATAGGAGTGATTGTATTACCTGTATTTACAGTATACCTATTCAATATGTAGGTCTTATTTTTTACTTCCTTTGTTCCGTCTATCAGAGCTTCGATGTCTTCTGCTGATACATCTTTTTTCTTGTCTGCTAATTCTTTGAACCGTATGAAGATTTCTTCCATCTTTTCCCTGCTCATTTCATAGCCGCATTCCTTTAAATGACTTTCAAAAGCATGTTTCCCTGAGTGTTTTCCAAGGACCATCTTGTTTTTACTCAGTCCTATGGATTCAGGAGTCATAATCTCATAAGTTTCTTTGTTTTCTAGTACCCCATGCTGATGGATCCCTGATTCATGGGCAAAAGCATTTTCTCCTACAATGGCTTTATTAGGTTGTACCTCAACTCCTGTTATTTTTGTGATAAGCTGACTGGTTTTGTATATCTCCTCTGTATTTATCCTATTTTGTCCGGGATAGATATCCTTTCTTACACCCATAGCCATAACTACTTCTTCTAAAGCTGCATTTCCTGCTCTTTCTCCTATCCCATTTATGGTGCACTCTATCTGTGTTGCTCCTGCCTTTACTGCGGCTAGTGAGTTAGCGGCTGCCAGTCCTAAATCATTGTGACAATGTACCGATATATCTACTTTATCTATATTTTTTACATTTTCCCTTACCCCTTTGATTATCTTATAGAACTCGTCTGGGGTAGTATATCCTACCGTATCAGGTATGTTTATCGCTGTAGCTCCTGCTTCTATAGCTCCCTCTACTATTTTATAAAGAAACTCTGGTCTTGTTCTTGTAGCATCCTCTGCTGAAAATTCTATATCATCACACTTAGTTTTGGCATATGTAACCATCTCTATTGCTTGTTTATAAACCTCTTCAGGTGTCTTTTTTAATTTATATTTCATATGGATATCAGATGTAGCGATAAATGTATGGATCCTTGGATATTTAGCATCTTTTATGGCTTCCCATGCAGTATCTATATCCCCCTTTAATGCTCTTGCAAGTCCTGCAACCTTTACATTTGTGACGCTTTCAGCTATTGCTTTGACGGAATTAAAATCCCCCTTAGATGAAGCTGGGAATCCTGCCTCTATGATATCTACTCCTAATTTTTCCAATTGTCTGGCAACCTCTATTTTTTCTCCTATATTCATACTGCATCCTGGTGATTGTTCCCCGTCTCTCAATGTTGTATCAAATATCTTTATCATCTTTTCCATAGTTCTATCCTCCCAATTATCTATCCTTCAATGATTATAAAAAGCAACGTGAAGCTGCATCCAGTTCCTTAGGCTATAAAAAAAACAGCTATAATTATAGCTGCCTAAAAAAATTTATATTTTCTCTTATAATTTTTTATAAAAAAAAGCAGCCAATAATATCAGCTGCCATCATAGTTATACTCTTCCCAATTATTTTAAAACAGGGTGTTCAAAAGTATATAATTTTCCCAATATCATTTGTAATCTATTCAATTGCTTGCAGCCTAACGGCAATAATAATAACAGCAGCAATAATAATAAATTTATAGATAAGATATTAGTTAAAATCATATTCTTTTCCTCCTCGTTTTGTAATTAAGAAAGATAATAACAGTTTAATTTTTTTCTGTCAACATTTTTTTAAAAAATAAAATTTTTATTTTATACCAAATATTTAAACTAACGGGTTAAATTATTGACACTATTAGAGTTAGAGAGTTCTCTTGTAGAATAAAAAAAATAATTTTTTTCCACCTTTATAATTCTTTGATCAGGATAATTCTACCTGAAAAAAAGGGTAAAAAGTTTAAGAGAAAAGATATCCTGAAATAATAAAAAATAACTAAATCAAAAAAATTAATTTTACATAGAGAAAATAATATGCTAGAATGTTTAAAAATTAAAACTTTAGTAACAAAAAAGTTTTAATCTGAGAGAAAAAAATAAAAATAAGTGAGCTGATTAAGATGGTTAATTCAAGAATCGGACAATTAAATATGCTAATGATGATGCTTTGGTAGGGTTTGTAACTTAAATTTTTTAAATTTAAGAACAGACTCGTTTTGTAGTAACTTACGAGTTTGTTCACAAGCATCTTTAACTAGAAAGCCTGTGGGAAACTCCACAGGCTTTTTTATTTTACAAAATTTATTTGGAGGTAATAGATGAAAGTTGGAATTATTGGAATAGGTACCGTAGGAAGGGAGGTTATCAATATTATTTCCTGCCAGAGGGCAAAGATAGAAAAATTATTGGGAGAAAAGATCGAAGTCCAAAAGATATGTAATAGAACGCCCAGGGAAGAATATGAAGATTATTCATTCACTCATGACTATAAAGAGATCCTAAAGGATCCATCTATTGATACTGTCATTGAATTAATGGGAGGGATAAAGATTCCATTGGAGATAGCTAAAAAAACTCTGACAGCAGAAAAAAATCTGGTTACAGCTAATAAGGAGCTTTTAGCTATCCATGGAAATGAGTTATTCCAGCTGGCAAAAGAAAAGGATGTAAAAATCTTTTTTGAAGCTGCTGTAGGAGGAGGAATACCTATCTTATCTCCCCTAAAAGAATCTCTCTTTCCCAATAATTTTAAAAAAATAAGAGGAATATTAAATGGAACAGCAAATTATATTTTGACACAGATGAGTGAAGGAGCCAGTTATGAACAAGCTTTAAAAGATGCAACTGAAAAAGGATACGCTGAAACAGACCCAACATTTGATGTTGAAGGAATTGATTCTGCTCATAAGATCAGTTTACTGAGTTATCTGGCTTGGGGAGAAATAAAAGAATTTAAAGAGATAAAAATAGATGGGATCACAGGATTAACAGCCAAAGATATAGAAAAAGCTGCTAAGAACAACCAGAAATATAAATTGTTAGGTGAAGCTGCCATAGATGAAGATACACAAAAAATAACCCTAGCCGTTAAACCAATATTAGTGGGAAAAGGTGACCTATTCTACGAGGTCAACGGAATATACAATGCTATAGAAATAGAGGGAAGTTATACAGGAAAAACAATTTTTTATGGGGAAGGGGCAGGAGGAAATGCTACAGCAAATGCAGTGATTTCAGATCTCTATAAGGTGATAAACAGTAAAAGTTGGCAGAGATAAAATATTTAGAACGTATAACCAAAATATAAGGAGGAACAACTATGAATTTTAAATTTGAGACATTACAACTACATGCAGGACAAGTAAAAGATACCTTAACAGGAGCTAGAGCAGTCCCTATCTATCAAACTGCATCATATACTTTTAAAGATGCTGATCACGGAGCTAGACTGTTTAACCTAGAAGAGGAGGGAAACATCTATACAAGAATAGGGAACCCTACAACTGAAGTGTTAGAAAAAAGGGTAGCAGCATTAGAAGGAGGGGTAGGAGGATTGGCAGTCGCCTCGGGATCAGCAGCTATAACTTATGCCCTTCTGACTATAGCTAGATCAGGAGACGAGATAGTTTCAGCCAAGGGGATCTATGGGGGAAGCTACAACTTTTTGTCCAATACAATAGAGGATTTTGGGATAAAAACTAGGTTCTTCGAGACCTCTAATTTAAAGACTTTGGAAGATGCTATAACTCCTAAAACAAAGGTGGTTTTTATAGAGACATTGGAAAATCCCACAGGACAAATAGTCGATCTAGATGCCATATCAAAGGTAGCTAAAAAACATGGATTACCCCTAGTTGTAGATAATACCTTTGGGACACCCTATCTAATAAAACCCATTGAACATGGGGCTAATATAGTAGTTCATTCAGCTACAAAGTTTTTAGGCGGTCATGGAACTACAATAGCAGGAGTTATCGTAGATGGTGGAAATTTTGATTGGAAAGATGATAGATTTGAATCATTTAATACTCCTGATTCGGGATATAATAATCTGGTCTATTCAGATTTAGGAGAACAGGCATTTATACTAAAAGCTAGGGTGAGATTATTACGGGACACAGGAGCAGCTCTTTCTCCTTTTAGTGCTTTCTTGATCTTACAGGGGATTGAAACACTTTCTCTCAGGGTAGAAAGACATGTAGAAAATTCAAAAAAAATAGCTGAATACCTAAACTCTCATCCGGAAGTGGATTGGATAACTCATCCAGAATTTACGACTGAAGAACAAAAAAAATTAGCCAATAAATATTATAAAAAAGGTGTCGGATCGATATTTACCCTTGGATTACATGGTGGAAAGGAAAGAGCCAAAAGATTTATAGAAAGTTTGGAGATCTTTTCCCATCTAGCCAATGTAGCAGATGCCAAATCTTTAATTATCCATCCTGCAAGTACAACTCACGGCCAGTTAAGTGATGAACAATTAAAAGCAGCAGGGATAAAACCAAATATGATAAGAATTTCAATAGGATTAGAAAATATAGATGATCTCATAGGAGATCTTGAAAATGCAATAACAAACTCCAAATAAACTAATTTTATTAGACATATATAATAGAAAAATCATAACTTTACTAACAGGGAGACATTATGAAGATAAAA
Organism: Psychrilyobacter atlanticus DSM 19335; assembly: GCF_000426625.1. Taxonomy (NCBI): domain Bacteria; kingdom Fusobacteriati; phylum Fusobacteriota; class Fusobacteriia; order Fusobacteriales; family Fusobacteriaceae; genus Psychrilyobacter; species Psychrilyobacter atlanticus. Next base: position 1,801,830 of record NZ_KE384547.1, read on the forward strand.
GACATATTTAAAAATAAAGATACAGTAATCTCATTTGAGATCTTTCCACCCAACAATAAGTTCCCCATAGAAAAAATATATAAAACTATCGATGAACTAGCAGAACTAAAACCGGATTATATAAGTGTCACATATGGAGCAGGGGGAACCAGTCAGAGTAGAACTGTAGAGATCACCAAGAGAATTAAAAATATAAATAAGATAGAAACCATGGCTCATTTAACCTGTATAGGCGCTACCAAAGAGTCTATAAATAGTACTTTAACCCAGTTAAAAAATAATGGAATAAAAAACATCTTAGCCCTGAGAGGGGATATTCCCAGAGATAAAGTCTATGATTCACAGTTTAGCTATGCCAGTGACCTGGTAAAACATATAAAGAAAGAAAATACTTTTTCTGTGGCAGGAGCCTTTTATCCTGAGGTTCACTTTGAAAATAATGATCTATTAGATCTTTTCCATCTGAAAACAAAGGTCGAATCTGGAACGGATTTTTTAGTCTCACAACTGTTTTTTGATAATGAAGATTTTTATGCATTTAAAGAAAAAACTCAAAAATTAAATTTAAATATTCCACTAGTTGCAGGAATCCTACCTGTAACAAATTATAAACAGATCCAAAAAGTAAGGGAACTATGTAATGCAAGGATCCCAAGGAAATTTCAGGCTATACTAGATAAGTTCAAGGACAATCCAAAAGCATTAGAAGAGGCTGGAATAACCTATGCCACAGAACAGATCATAGATTTAATAGCTTCTGGTGTAGAAGGAATTCATATTTATACAATGAATAAGGTCGACGTGACCAGAAGAATATTAGAAAATATAAAATATATTCGTAAAGGAATCGGGGAGGCCGAGTAAAATATCTATTCTATGTAATAATAATTTGAGAGGTATAGCAGACTCTAAAGACAGCGGTATCCTCTTTAAAAATAAAAAAAAATCTACTGCTAAGATAAAGATCGGAGTTATAAATTTAATGCCCTTTAAGGTAGAGGTTGAATCTCAATTTTTTAACCTCCTAGGTAGGTATAGTCTAGCAGTAGAGGTCGAATTTTTATACCCGGACAATCATATTTCAAAACACACCTCAATGGAATATTTAGAAAAAAACTATATTCCACTCAGTAAATTAGAGGAAAGGAATTACCAGGGTCTGATTATAACAGGGGCTCCTATAGAGAATAGAGAGTTTGAAGATGTAAAGTATTGGGGGAAATTAAAACCTATATTTGATTTGGATATTCCCAGTATCTATATTTGCTGGGCCAGTCAGGGAGCATTATATCACCATTATAAGATTTCAAAACACCCGCTAAAAGAGAAGATCTTCGGGATTTTTAATCATAGTGTTAATAAAAATAAGTTAATTCAATTAGATAAGTTTCATGCACCACATTCTAGAAATACCTACAATAAAAAAGAAGATCTTCTAGAGGCAGGTCTTGTGATAGTCGCAGAAAATGAAAAAGCTGGAGTATACATGGCGACTACAAAAAACTTGCAAAAAATCTATATCTCAGGGCATGGTGAATATCAAATAAATACTTTAGATAAAGAATATCGAAGAGACCTGAAAAACCTCCCTGAAAACTACTATAGAGGTAATGACCCAACTAAAGAAATATTATTTACTTGGGATAAACACAGGGATATTTTTTATAAAAATTGGTTAGATATGATAATCAAATAAATATAATATTAACGGAGGCAGATAAGAGTGGGAACTATTATTCAGAAATTTGGAGGAACCTCTGTAAAAAATACAGAAAGAATATTAGAAATTGCTAAAAAAATTGTAGAAAGAAAAAAGCTGGGAGATGATATAGTTGTTGTATTATCTGCCCAAGGAGGATATACCGATACCCTTTTAAAAAAAGCACACAATATATCCAAAACTCCTAAAAAAAGGGAATTAGATGTATTGTTATCAACTGGAGAACAGATCTCTATAGCTCTCTTGGCTATGGCAATAGAGGAACTAGGTGAAAGTGCGATTTCATTTACTGCAACACAACTAGGGATAAAAACCTGTAGTAATTACAACTGTGCCCAGATCTTGGATATAGAGAATAAAAAGATAAAAGAAGCATTAAAGGAAGGGAATATAGTTGTTGTGGCAGGATTCCAAGGAGTCGATCCATATGGAAATATAACCACACTAGGACGGGGAGGTTCTGACACTACTGCTGTAGCATTAGGAGTAGCTTTAGATGCACAAGAAGTAGAGATTTATACAGATGTTGATGGTATCTATTCCGCGGATCCAAGGGTAGTTAAAGATGCTAAGAAAATAGATGAAATTAACTATAGTGAGATGATAGAGATGGCTGGAAACGGAGCTAAAGTCCTCCACAGTAGAAGTGTGGAACTGGCCTGTAAATACAATATTAAAATACATTTACGTTCCTCATATTCATGGAAGGAAGGGAGTATTGTCAAGGGAGAAGATGAGATGGAAAAAGAAGTAATCCGAGGAATTACCCACAGTAAAAATTTATCTAAAATAACTTTAAGAGATACCCCCCATAGATTGGTAGATGTTATAAACACCTTATCTAATAAAGGGTATAACATCGATATTATTACCCATGATTTTGACCTTGAAAGGGGGGCTACAATCTCATGTATTTTAAAACAGGAGTTATTGGAGAGTGCTTTTGAAGTTTTAGAAGACAAATACCCTGAGAGTAGAAAAAACCTAATTCATATCCCAAATCTCGGAAAGGTATCTGTCATAGGAATAGGTGTGAAATCAAAGGGGGTAGCAGCACAAGTTTTTAAAGTATTGTCTGAAAATAATATTTCCATTGAGATGGTATCTTCATCAGATATAAATATTTCCTGTATCATCCACCAGAAAAATCTAGAAAAGGCGGTATCCCTCCTTCATAGAGAATTAATTGAGGAGGCCAAATGAATATAAATATAGATATTGATATAAAACAGATTTTAAAAGAAAAAATAATGGTTTTAGATGGAGCTATGGGAACATCTATTCAAAACTATAATTTAACCGAGGAAGATTTTAGAGGTGAGAGGTTTAAAGATTTCCCTTCTAAATTAAAAGGAGCTAACGAACTTCTCAACCTGACCAGACCTGATATTATAAAAGAGATCTATAACAGCTATATAGAGGCCGGAGCTGATATTATAGAGACCAATACTTTTAATGGAAATACTATATCTATGGCAGATTATAATCTAGGGGAGCTGGCATATGAAGTTTCCTTAGAGGGAACTAAACTTGCTAAACTTAGAGTTTTGGATCATTTTGAAAAAACTGGAAAAAAAGTATGGATAGCAGGTTCTATAGGTCCTTCCAACAAAAGTATAAGTATAGATTCATCGGAAATGAATTTTGATTTCCTAAAGAATGCCTATAAAAATCAAATCAGAGGAATCCTTCATGGAGGAGGAGATCTGCTTCTTATCGAAACTATATTTGATGGTTTGAATGCAAAGGCGGCAGTTGTCGGAGCAGAGGAGGTTTTTGAGGAGGAGGGAGGGACACTTCCGATTATGATCTCAGCTACAGTGGATAAATTTGGTAGACTATTATCTGGGCAGACCATGGAATCATTGGTTGTTTCCTTAGACAGAGATTCTATCCTATCCTTTGGTTTGAACTGTTCCTTTGGAGCAGCTGAGCTTATACCACTGATTCATAAATTAGGGAAATTTACCCATAAACCTATCTCTATATATCCTAATGCTGGATTACCCAATGAAATAGGAGAATATAGTCAGACTCCGGAAGAGATGACAGAAATTTTAAAAAATTTAATAAATCATTCAGGAATAAATATTATAGGAGGGTGCTGTGGTACAACCCCTAAACATATAGAACTCATAGCAGAAGCAGTCAAAGATAAAAAATCTCGAATTCCAAAGATAAAAAACTTAGAGTTTAGTATCTCAGGAAATAAAGTCTTAGGTGAAGAGGGATTTTTGATCGTAGGAGAGAGAAATAATGTAGCAGGGTCTAAAAAGTTTGCAAGGCTGATAAAGGAAAAAAAATATGATGAAGCTTTAGAAATTTCAAGAACTCAAGTAGGTGGAGGAGCTCATATCCTAGACCTCAACCTAGACGATGGATTGATAGATTCTAAGGCAGAAATGAAAATATATATAAAGTTACTCCTATCTTCTACCGATACTGCGAATATTCCTATCATGATTGACTCCTCGGATTTTGTGATAATAGAGGAAGGATTAAAAAATCTACCCTCTAAAGGAATTGTTAACTCACTCAGTCTAAAAGACGGAGAGGAGGAGTTTATTAGGAGAGCCAAAATAGTAAAAAAATATGGTGCTGCTCTGGTAGTTATGGCCTTTGATGAAAGTGGTCAGGCAGATACATTTCAAAAAAAGATAGAAATTTCCAAAAGATCCTATGATTTGCTGTTAGGAATAGGTTTTTCTCCTGCGGATATTATCTTTGATACAAACATTCTAACTATCGGAACGGGGGAAAAAACAGATAGAAATTATGCAAGAGACTATATAAACTCTATAAAATGGATAAAAGAAAATTTACCTTATGCCAAAACAAGTGGTGGATTAAGCAATGTTTCATTTGCGTTCAGGGGAAATAACCCATTAAGACATGCTATTCACCAAGTATTTTTGAGGTTAGCCAAGGAAAGCGGGTTAGATATGGTAATAATGAATCCAGCAGAAAAAACAATGGAGATAACAAAATCTCTGGAAGATAAGATCTACAGCCTGATCATAAATACAGAAGATATCTTGGATTCATTGTTAGATGAACAGATAGAAAAAATAACAACTCCTAAAACAACAGAAAAAAAATCTGATCCAAGGGTTCAGATTATAGATAATTTGGTTAATGGAAGTAAATTGAATTTAACAATTCTTATAGATCTGTTATTAAAGGATTACTCTCCCATCTCAATAATACAGGATATATTGATGGAAGGGATGGAAAAAGTAGGAGAACATTTTAATAATGGTAAATTATTCCTCCCCCAGGTAGTCAAAAGTGCTGTGATTATGAAAGAAGCCGTAACTTACTTAACTCCCAAAATTAAAAATGAAAAAATAGATATGGGACACAGGAAAACCATAGTTATGGCAACTGTAGATGGCGATGTCCATGATATCGGAAAAAACATAGTAAAAACAGTTCTAGAATGTAACGGTTATAGGATCATCGATCTAGGAGTGATGGTTTCTATGGATGATATTATAGCTGCAGTAAAAAATGAAAATGTAGATGCAGTTGCATTAAGCGGACTCATCACACCTTCTCTACATGAGATGGCAAGGGTAGCTGAGAAAATGGCAAAAGAGGGATTTGATACCCCCATTTTCATTGGAGGAGCTGCTACATCCAGCCTTCATACTGCCATAAAAATAGAACCAAATTATAGTGGACGTGTATTTCATCTGACAGATGCTTCTAACACGGTAGTTGTGTTAGATAAGATCTTAGGTGGAGATATAGAATATAAATCTGCTGTATTAAATTCATATGAAGAGTTGAGAAAAGCTTATCAAAAAACTGAAGAAGATAGATCCTATCTAAGTTTAGAAGAAGCCTTTAAAAGAAAGGAAAAAATCGATAACAAGGTAATAGAGCCAGCTAAAACAGGTGTATTCGATCTAAATATTAATATCACAGATATCGAAAAATCTATCAACTGGGATATATTTTTACACGATTGGAAAATAAAGGATACCTCTAAAGAGATCGACATTTTAATAGATGGTAAAAAATATCTAGAAATATTAAAAAATAAAAAAATAAAAATATCTGCAAGATATGGGATTTTTGACGTGGAGAAGAAACCGATGGATATTCTAAAGATTAATGATATTGACCTTCCAATGGTTAGAACCCAGCAATGGGAAACTTCCTTGTCGTTAGCAGATTTTGTAGAAGACAAGGATTATATTGGAACTTTTGCTGTGTCGATAGATACCGTATCTGGAAAAACAGAATATGAAGATATTATGTATAAATTACTCGGAAACAGATTAACAGAAGCTGCAGCAGAGTATCTAGAGAAAAATGTGAGTAAAATAATTCCAGTTAGTATAAGGCCAGCAATAGGTTATCCAATTTTACCCGATCATTCTATGAAAAAAGAGGTTTTTGATCTGATGAATGTATGGGAATTAGGAATAACTCTTAGTCCAAATTATACTATGACACCTATTCATAGCGTCTGTGGCCTATTATTTTTTAGTGAAAAGGCAAAATATTTTGATCTAGGAAAAATCGATGAAAACCAGGTAGAATCTTTAGCAAAACACAGAGGAATTGATTTTAGTAAAATGAAAGAAAATTTAGGTATTTCTATTTATTGATTTACGTGAAATATAAAGATCAGGGACTCCTAATTAGGAGTCCCTGCCTTTTTATTTAAACTTTACAAGTTTTATTTTTCCCTCACAACCACATCTTTTATCTCATTTTTTTCCCATATAAAATCTCTAGATCATAGAAAGCTGTTGGATTGACATTTATTTTATCCACCAAATAAATTAAACTTGTAGACCGCTCCTCCCCCTACCATTGTTTCCTGACCTTTTCCTGTAGACATTGCTCCCTTCACATTTAAAGTCATATTTTCTGTAGGTCTTACTCCTACACCAAGAGACACCGCGTCTGAATTTTTATAGTTTCCTACACCAAAACCAAATCCTGCATCTCCTACATCCAGTACCTGAAAATCTATAGAAGACATGGCCGCTGCCATGGCAAATCCTTTTTTCATCTCAGTTTCAAGACCGTCTACCTTTCCTTCTAAACTACCTATTCTCTCTGAGTTGTTGTAAATTTCATTTCTATTGCTTGCTATATTTGTTTTATTACTCTCTATATTTGTCGTATTTTTAGAAATATTTGTTTTATTCCCCTCTATGTTTGTCGTATTCTTCGATATCTCAGCTTCATTTGTTGCTACTGACTTCGTCTGATCTTCTAGAGCTATTATTCTACCCCTGTTAATATCAGCCTTAACAACTTTTATATCTTTTGCATAGGCACTCCTGGTTGTTCCAATAGTTTCGTAGACTGCATCATGATGTTTTTCCAATGTAGTTACTGTATCTTTCAATTCTTTATCTGTTTGAACAAGTTTAGCATCTGTCGTCTGCAAATTTTTATCTGTTTCTTTAAGGTTGTCAATTGCAGTATTTACCTTTGTATCTGTTGCTTTTAATTGCCTATCCTGTTCTTTAAGTTGAGCTATAGCCTTATCTGACTCTATTTTATGATCACCCAATTCTTTATTTATTGCAGTTATTGAACTTGTATTTTTACCTGTATCTGCTGTATTACTTGCTATATTTTCACTATTTTTCACTATTTTTTCATTATTATCTGTTATATTTGTTGTATTATTCGATATACCTTTTTCAACCACTTTTATTTTAGAATTAACTTCAACCAACTCTTCCTTATTTTTATTAGAGGTCACAAAGTTCTTACCTATATCTTCAGTATTATTACCTATTCCAGTATGATTATCTACAACTCTAATTTGATGTTCTGTTATCCATTCTGATACTGATTGTGTTTTTGCCATTTCTTTATACGATACTTTTAGTTCGAAATCTCCTGTTTCTGCATTCGCGATATTTACAACTGATAAAATCGCCCCTAAAAATAAAATTCCCTTTTTCATCTCTTTCCCTCCCAAATTTTTTTCATTTTCCCCATCACACTTCATACATATTTCAATATAAATATATTGATTTCCATATTTAATGAGACTTAGTTTACCACTGTGATAAACAAAAGTCAACAACAACTTTAAATTTAAAACCATTACATTAAGATGGCGTTTTTTTTGAATTACAACTGTTTTTTTATCGTAATATAAGTCCTTCTAAAATACAGTAATTTTTATACTAAAAAAAGGATCACCTCAAAGCTTTTGAACGCCCTTGTGATCCTTTTTTCCTTATTATAACTTTTTTTGCACTCCTATTCTGATAAATTATTATTTAATTTTTCCAAAAATTCCAGCAGACTCTCACTGGGGTTTTTATTTTTTGAAGTAAATGTTTTAATTCCCCGCTTTTCGAGAATTAAGTCTTCTACAGGGTTAGAATCCACTAAAAATATATAAGATTTAGGCCTCGAACTGGACTGGGTACTGTTTTCCCAAAGTTTATTCAACTTATACAGAAGGTAACGAAGATTGATATCGTGAAGGCTGTATCCTATAAATAAAATTGATTTGCCCAGTATATCTGACCTGAGTTTAATGTCCAGTGGTGTTTCAAAATCCAATCTTTCAAAATAGCTGGATTCCGTCAATACAATGGATTTTTCATCGTCAAAGTCTCCGTGAAATTTAATTATCTGGGTATGCATACTATTTAAATTTACCAGGTCTCCTACATTGGTTATTTTTTTATAATTTTTTTTATAACAATCATAGGTTCTTTCAATCCACCTGTCATAATTTGTAGTATATATGATAGGAAAGTCCAAATCAAATATTAGTTTATGTATCTTGGAATCTTCAATTTTTATATCCCCGCTATGCCAGTTTCTATCCATCCAACTCCTCAGAGGGCCGATATCACCTTTTTTTATCTTATAAAACTCTGCCAGGGTCAGTGCATTTCCAAAAGATTTAAATACTTCAGGCTCATAATCCAATTCTTTTGCAATATAATCCAGCAATGAATTCCAAGAAGGCAGACCTAAATTCATAGATACACCGGCACCAACAAATAAAATAGCATTTTTATCCTGAATTGATTCAACTAATCCCCTCATAATCTCTCTCCCCTTCTTAAGGTATTTAGATTCTTTCAAATAATTAAAAAAATTAGTCTTTCTATAATAATCTATAAAATACGTATTAATTTTTTGACTAATATATTTTAATACCTTACCTTTAGTATACCCTTTTTTTCTATGATTCAAAATATAGAAAAAAATAAAAAGAGATAAAAATTTAAATCTTTATCTCTTTTTATTTCCACTTTTTTAACTATTTATATATCTATCTGGATACACATTGGGTGTCATACTTTGTAAAGCTTTCGAAACGTCTTCTTTATCCTGTTGGTAAGTTACTCCATACCATTTTTCCACAGTTTTAATCACTTTTACAGTAGCTTTTTTAGATTTAATCAAATCATCTACAACGCTGGGAATATAAAATTCAGATTTTAATTCCCCTATATTTTCATCTAAGAATTTCTCGAATCCTAATTCTAATTCTTTAAATATTGATGGCATAAATCCCCAAATATTCATAGATACAGGGATATTCCTTTCTAACTCTATTTTCAGGGGTTCTGCTATTCCACTAATAGAATCTTGTCTATCTTCAAAGGAATAAATAGTTCCCGAAACTTCCTCTATTTTAGTTTTTTCTTCCACCGTAATCAAGTGATTTTCCTTATCTAAAGTACATATTCCCCTTGCAACACTACCATTTTTACTGATTGTCTTATCTAATTGAAATCCTACCATTGAATACCCATATTCATCTGTCTGATTTATAAGTTCATCATAGATCAATTTAAAAGTTGTAGAACCATAAAAATCATCGGCATTTATAACTACAAAAGGTTCATCTATCACGTCTTTACAAGATAAAACAGCATGACCTGTTCCCCAAGGCTTTATCCTATCTTTTGGAAGTTTATATTTATTAGGAATAGATTTTATATTTTGGAACACATATTTAACCTCTATATTTTCTAACTTTGATATTCGGTCTCCAATTTTTTCCTTAAATATATCATAAAATTCTTCCTTTATAACAAATACTACTTTCCCAAAGCCTGCTAATCTTGCATCATAGATAGAGTAATCCATTATAATCTCTCCGTTTAGACCGACCGGATCAATCTGCTTTAATCCTCCGTATCTGCTTCCCATACCTGCTGCCATAATAACCAATGTAGGTCTTTTTTTCATCTTAATTCTCCTTCATCATCTTATATAAAAATTTTCTATTTTTCAAACTATAGAAAAGTATAACATAAAAATAACCACTCTTAATAGAGATCTTTTCAGATATCAAATTACTTAATTATGATTTTGACTGGGCATCAGAAAATAAAATAATAAAAAGATGGAAAAACATCGTTTCAGAAAAAGAGTAATTATTGAGATATAATTTAAGTTAAGATAAAATTAAAATATAGTTAAAGTAAAGTAAAACATTCAATTGCAATCATGAATTAAATTTGATATTATTTAATATAACTGTCTAAAAAAATAACTATTAGACTTATTATAAAACAAGACTAGGGAGGAAACATATGAAAAATCTAACAAAAATTTTTAAGATAGTGCTAGCACTATCACTTCTATTGGCTGTAGCCTGTGGAAAAGAAGAAACAAAAACTACTGAAACTGCTACTAAAAGTAACGAGGTGACTGTATATTCATCACACCCATCTCAACTTTTAACTACTATTACAGATAGTTTTTCTGAAGAAACAGGAATAAAAGTAAATGTTGTCGCAGCTGGAACAGGAGAAATTCTTAAGAGAATTCAAGCTGAAAGTACAAACCCTTTGGGAGATGTTATCTGGGGTGGAGGAGCTGAATCTCTTAACTCATTCAAGGAATACTTTGCACCATATAAAACTGCAAGTCACGATAAAATAGACCCTTTATTCAGAGACCCTGAAGATAAGTGGTTTGGTTTTGCATTGTTACCAATGGTTATTATATATAACACTGACCTTGTAACTGGAGACGATATTCCTACTTCTTGGGCTGATGTAACTGATCCTAAATGGAAAGGGAAAGTTGCTATGGCTTCTCCTGTTAAATCTGGATCTTCTTACACGATCACAGCTACTTTATTAACTGCCTTTGGAAAAGATACAGAATCTGGATTTGATTTCATCAAAAAATTTGTAGCTAATTTAGATGGTAAGATTTTAGGAAGTTCTTCTGGTGTTCCTAAAGGTGTCGTAGACAAAGAATATTACATTGGTTTAGCTCATGAAAAAGGAGCTATTAAATATAAAAATGCTGGTGGGCATCTAGGAATAGTATATCCATCTGAGGGAACTTCTGCTGTTCCTGATGCTGCAGCTTTAATAAAAGGTGCTGTCAATGAAGAAAACGCTAAATTATTCTTAGATTACATCGTAAGTAAAGAAGTTCAAAAAACTTTAGCAAGCGACTTTAAAATCAGAGGAGTAAGAAGCGATGTTGCTGCTCCAGAAGGTTTACTTCCTCTCTCAGAGATCAAGTTAGTTGACTATGATTTTGGTTGGGCTTCAGAAAGTAAAAAGACAATAGTAAAAAGATGGAAAAATATAGTTTCAGGAAAGGAGTAAGAGATAAAAATGGGTGTTAATATTAAAGATATAACTAAAAAATATGATGATTTTATAGCTGTTAATAGAGCTGATTTAGATATTAAAAAAGGAGAGTTTTTTACACTACTAGGACCTTCTGGTTGTGGGAAAACTACTCTTTTAAGGATGATTGCAGGATTTAACGAGATCACTTCTGGGGATGTTCTTATAAGCGGGAATAAAATAAACAATACTCCTGCTCACAAAAGAAATATTGGGATGGTTTTTCAAAACTATGCTATCTTCCCTCATATGAGTGTATTTGATAATGTAGCTTATGGATTAAAAGCCAGGAAGGTCTCTAAAACAGAGATAAAAGAAAGAGTTTTAAATGCTCTGGACATGGTTGAGATGAGAGACCAGGCAGAAAAAGAACCTGCTGAACTTTCCGGTGGGCAACAGCAAAGAGTAGCTCTTGCCAGAGCTATCGTCATCCATCCTGAGATCCTTTTAATGGATGAACCTCTTTCTAACCTGGATGCGAAACTTAGAGTTAAGATGAGAGCCACCATTAAAAAACTTCAGTCTTCTTTGGATATAACAACTATCTACGTGACTCATGATCAAGAAGAAGCACTTGCTGTTTCAGATAGGATTGCAGTTATGAACAGAGGAGTAGTTCAACAGATCGGGACTCCAGAAGAGATCTATTCTTTCCCAGCCAATGCATTTGTTGCGAACTTTATAGGTACTTCAAACTTTATCTATGATAGCGCTCTTACAGGAGATAAAACAAAGATCCTCTCTGTAAGACCGGAAGATACCTTAATTGTAGATACAGATTCCGGGACTATCAATGGAGAGATCACTTTGACTACATTCTTAGGTGAATGTGTTTCCTACGAGATCACACTGGAAAATAAAGAAGATATAGAAGTAAAAGTATTTTCTAAAAATATAGGAATTAAACGAATTGGAGAGAAAGTTGGAATTCTTTTCCCTGAAGATAAGAGGAAACATTTTGATAAAAGTGAGGAGTGTTAATGAAGATAAATAAACATCTAAACTTTTGGAATATTATTTCCATAATATCTTTAGCACTTATATTTTTATTTTTGATCTATCCTTCATTTTCACTGGTAAGTGAAAGTTTTATAAGTTCTACAACAGGAAAATTAACTTTAGAAAATTATATAGACTTCTTTTCCCTGCCATATTATTTTAATGCATTAAAGCATAGTTTAGCAGTTTGTTTTGTTACAACTATCTTTGCTACTTTGATAGGGATTCCTATAGCTTATTTTATGAGTAGAACCAATATATATTTTAAGGGATTTTTAGATCTGGTTATCATGATTTCCCTTCTGTCTCCTCCATTTATCGGAGCATATTCTTGGATCTTACTTTTGGGAAGAAACGGATGGATCACTAATTTGTTGAGCCCATTTGGAATAGTTATGCCAACTATCTATGGATTTACAGGAATAGTAATTGTATTTACTCTAAAATTTTTCCCCTATGTATATATCTATACTTCGGGAGCTCTAAATAGTATCGATGCCTCTTTGGAGGAGGCTTCTGAAAACTTAGGTATGAGCAGGTTACAAAGATTATTTACAGTAACTTTTCCACTAGTTATGCCTTCTATCACTGCCGGAGCTCTTATGGTCTTTATGACCTCGTTAGCTGATTTTGGTACTCCCATGCTGATTGGTGAAGGATACAAGGTTTTACCTGTTATGATATACGATGAATTCATGAGTGAAATGGGTGGAGATACAACTGTTGCAAGTACTATCAGTGTTGTGGTTGTAGCTTGTTCTACCATCATACTTTTCCTCCAGAAATATCTTATTTCCAAGAAAAATTATAAGATGAATGCTCTTAGGCCGCCGAAAAAAGCCAGCCTTACACCTAGGAAAAGAATTTTAGCTACTATATTTGTAGGAATTATATCATTTATAGCATTCCTGCCCCAGTTAGTTGTTATCTATACTTCGTTTCTTAAAACAAACGGGCCATTATTTGTTTCAGGATTTAGTCTGGACAGCTACTATAATATTATGAATAAACTTTCATCTAATATCTATAATACTTTCCTGTATTCTGTTATATCTATATTGGCTATGCTGTTATTAGGACTTGTACTCTCTTATATTATCTTTAAAAAGAAAAATAGATTAGCTCCTATCCTGGATATTTTAATTATGTTCCCATATGTTATTCCGGGATCAGTTCTAGGAATAGGATTATTGGTATGTTTTAATAAGAGACCATTACTTCTAAGTGGAACAGGGTTTATCCTTATAGTTTCCTATGTTATCAGAAAATTAGCATATACCGTTAGATCCGGAACTGCCATTCTGCACCAGATAGATCCCAGTATAGAGGAAGCTTCTATAAATTTAGGAGTCTCTCCTATGAAGACCTTCTTCAAGGTAACAGCTGTTATGATGGGACCAGGTATATTTTCTGGATTAATCCTCAGCTGGATATCTACTATAAATGAACTGAGTTCAAGTATTATATTATATACCGGGAAAACAGGAACTATTGCTGTTGCCATCTATACAGAAGTTATTCGAGATAGTTTTGGAAGTGCAGCAGCTCTTTCAACTATCCTGACAGTTATATCTGTTCTTTCTATACTTATGTTTAAATTTTTTTCTAGAGGAAAAAAACTAAATATATAATCAATCTAGAAATATATATTAAATAGGTGAACGATTTATTAAATCGCTCACCTATTTTTTTTTAACACCTAAATATCTGGCAATCACTCCCGCTATTATCCCTATTGCAATTGCTCCGATTAAACCGTGAGTAAATTCATATAAATCTGTGAATAAGCCAATCAACAAAACTATAAATCCTAATCCACTCAAAAACTTAACCAGTGCTTCTTTTTCTTGTTTTTTCATGACTTACACCACCTTAAATTCAATATTCATCCATACCTTAATAACTACTCCTTATATTTTCTTTTCCTGCTATTTAAAATCTCCTAATCAGTATTTCTCATCGTAAATTTAAAAGGATTCTTTTGTTTTTGGTCAATATATCTATAGATGTTTTTACCCATGAAAATGAGGAGGATGTTAATGACAAAGAAATGAAAATTGCACGTTTCCAAGGTGAACATGTAGCTAAGATAGCAAAGAAGATAGTGGTCTCATAGCTTAAAAAGCCAGGAAAATTGGGTTAACCCATTTCCTGGCTTTTAGATTTTTTATTCTATTTTCTACCTTCCTATAATTCAAATAATTCTTTTATTTTTTCAACTACTCCATTTTCTTCATTGCTTTTAGCTATGTTTTTTGCAATTTCTTTTAGTTTAGGATGAGCATTTTCCATGGCATAACTATGCTCTCCACTTTCCAGTAACTCCACATCATTTAAATAATCTCCAAAAACTAAAGTTTCTTTAGGAGTTATACCTAATATCCCCTGTAATTTTCTCATAGCATTTCCTTTATTGGCATCTAAATTAGAAATATCCAGCCAGACTCCCCCAGAAACAGTGATTTTATATCTATCTTCAAACTCTTTAAAATATTTATAACTATTTTCTTCTGAATTCTTAAAATCACATAGAGCAATTTTTAAAAAATCATCTTCTACTTCCTCTAAAGAATTAACTATCTCAAACTTTTCATAATATGGCTTAACTTCCTCTATAAATTTAGAGTCATTTGATTCTATGTAAGCACTGTTTTTTCCGCATAATACGATATTTACACCATCTATTTTTCTCGCAAGTTCTATAAATTCAAAAGTTTTCTTCCTCTCCAGAGTATTTATATGTAAAATTTCACCTTTATAAGCTACAAAACTTCCATTTTCTGCAATAAAATAAATATCATCTTTTATATCTTCAAATTTTTTAACCAAATTATAATATTGCCTTCCACTGGCACAAGCAAAAGTAATATTTTTTGCTCTGAGTTTTTCCCAAACTTCCCAAAATTCAGGATTTATTTCATGTTTACTATTTAATAAAGTCCCATCCATGTCAGTTGCTATTAATTTTATCAAAATATTTCCTCCTAGAAATTTATCCTTTAAATGTTGTGCATAAGGTATTATAACTGATTTTTCTAAATATATTCAACGATAATATAGAGTAAGTTCTATTCATACAAAGGTTAAAAAAGTTAACTTGAAATAAAAATATACATTACAGAGGATCAAATATAATTATTAATCACATAAAAAAAGAGATCCCTATTGGAACCCCTATCTATAAACTCTATTCCCAAACTCCCCCTTTTTAGTAAAGAGGAAAAAAGAGATGAGGTATCTACCCTCTTATAATTTCTATCTTATATCCATCGGGATCTGTAACAAAATAATATCTTGGTTTTTCCCCAGGTAATCCCTTAAGGTCAGTTACTTCCAGCCCCATATTTTTATGGAACTCATGGGATTTTTCCAAGTCAGTTACAGTCAATGCAAAATGACTGAATCCATTTCCCATCTCATAGGGTTTTTCAGTGTTATAATTATATGTTAACTCTATTTCAAAATTTCTGTTTTTATCACTTAAATATACCAAAGTAAATTCATACTCCGAATAGTCCAGTCTGTTTACTTCCTCCAAAGATAGTGCTTTTTTATAAAATTCCAGTGATTTATCCAAATCCATTACTCTGATACATCCATGTTCTAATTTATAGTTCATCTATTCTCCTCCAATTACTTGCTTTTATCCCGAAATTTTACTATAACTTTATGAATTTTACAAGTAAAACAGCAGTGAAGTTTTTGTTTTTATACACGATTTATAACTCCTTATAGATAATTTCAAATGCTTTATCACCTTTTTTATATCCTGTTCTTGGATTATCAAATTTTTTCTCCAAGATTTGTAAATTACTTATCTTTGAAAACTTTAGGAGCATCCAGTCATGATGTTTTTTAGAAGCGTGCTCTCCTTTTATCTGAAAACAACGTAATGTTTGATCCCCCTTAGTTGATATACCGCAGGCATGGGGCTCTACAACCCTGTCTAAAGTATCATAGGTCAATGATATCAATCTTTTCTCTTCTATAGCTTTTACTATTAAATTCTTCATCTTCCCTCCTATTTATATCTTTACCTTTAATAACATATTCCGTGTTCCCACTCCAAGTATACAACAAAATATTAGAAATCCCTTTCAATAAAAAAAACAATGAATCCAAATGGATTCCCTGTTCTTAGTCTTTGATATTTAATGCATTAATTAAGTGATTTATCAGTAATATTAAATGTAACTGCTGTTCCCTTTCAATTAAGTTTTTAAAATTTTGTTTATTCATATGAGTTAGTGAATACTTACTCGCTTTATCAATTGAAGAATTTTTATAAGTAATAGACATAATGTTTACATCATTTTCTTTAACAATATCTATCAATCTCAACCCAAACTGATTCTCTCCCGAATTAGATATAATTATTAAATTATACCCTTTTAACTCATAGAATAACTCGATATCCATAACGAATGAAACATGATATCCCAATTTTAATAATTGTCTGAACAGATATTGGCCGCTAATAGAACTGGCTCCCCTTCCAAAAACACATATAGGTTTATTTTTTTTTATCTCTCTTGAAATTTCTCTGATTTCAGAAATATTTCTAGTATTCAATTTATTATCGTTGTAACCTTGAGCATATTTTTGATTCAATTTTAATAAAATTTTCAACTCTCCAAACCCATCTACACCTATTTTTTTACAAAAACGATTGATGGTAGCAGTTGAACAGTAGCACTCCTGTGCCAACTCATGAGAGGTTAAAGAAGTTATATTATTGTTTGAAATATAATCAAAAATTATATTATCTTGCTCTGTAAACGCTTTTTTACTTATATTTTCTAATATATTTTTCGCCATATATCTACTCCATAAAAATTATTTTATAACTTATTTGGTAACATAATACACTAAATAAGAAAAAATGGCTATAGTAAAATACTCATAGCCATTTTAAAATTATATTTCCATTCCTAATTGTTCTCTAATCAATAATTTATAATCTTTTGCATCTCCACCATAGATCGATTGAATCTGCATTCCAGATTCTGTAACTCCCATGGCTGCAAGTTCTTCAGTAATAGTTTCTTTTTTTACAATACTCTTATCCTTAACATCTATACGTAATCTTGTTATACAGGCATCTACATCAACAATATTGTCTTTTCCTCCGTGAACTTCAATCAATTTTAAAGCTCTTTCTTTCTTTTCATTACTTTTACTTCCACCTTTAGCTGAACTCTGTGCCTTTATCCCATATTTTTCTCTGGCATCTTTTTTAGATGCTAATCCTGTCATTTCTTCAGATCTTCCTGGTGTCTTATAATTAAATTTTAAAATCATATATTTAAAGATAAAGAAATATAGTAAAAAGTATAACGGGCCAATCCATAAAACACCAAACCAACCTACACGAGATGAGTTTAATACATTATATAAAATAAAGTTAATCAGGCCTGCACCTTGTATACCAAAGGCTACTGTATTAGTTATATACATTACGAAAAATGCTGTTCCTGCTAAAAAAGCATGAATCAAATATAAAACTGGTGCAACAAATAAAAATGTAAATTCAAGTGGTTCAGTTATTCCTGTTAAAATTGACGCTATTGATGCCGCAATCAACACTGCTTTTGTTTTTGTTCTATGCTGTAAAAATGAAGTCTTATACATAGCAAAAGCTGCTCCTGTCAGTCCAAATATTTTAACTATAAACTGACCAGCGTAAAATTGAGTCATTCCCCTTGTAAACGGGGCCCCTGCATTTTCTAATACTCCTGCAAATACATTTACAAAACCATAATAAGTGGTTCCATTAATTGTAGCTGATCCACCTAATTCAGTAAATTTCATCATTGAGTTAAGAGCATGATGTAAACCAAATGGTATTAACAACCTCTCTATCATTCCATAGAAGAAAGCTCCAAAAGCTCCTAAAGATGTTAAAAATATAGATATTTGAGTTATCATTCCAGCTATACTTGGCCAAACTAATGCACATACAATTCCTGCTAAAATACTATATAACATAACTATTAAAGGTACAAATCTAGGACCTTCAAAAAATGATAGTGCAGAGGGTAACTTTATATCAATAAAATGTTTTATTGAATAATATGCAAGGATTGAAATTATAATTCCTCCAAATACATTTACATCATACACTTGAATACCAAAAACTAATTTTTGCCCATGACTGGCTAAATCTTCAGATACTAACAACCCACGCCCTTTTAATACAAAGTTCATTACATTGATAAATACAAAGTAACCAAGACCAGCAGATAAACCGGCTGTTCCTTTTTCCCTTTTACTCAGTCCAACTGCTAAACCAATTGCAAATATAATTGGTAAGTTTGAAAATACAGCTCCCCCTGTAACTTTAAATAACCCAAAAATAAATGCCATTATTGGTGTTCCTAAAAACGGCACTACCCTTACTAATTCGTTCCCTGTAAAACCATTACCTATTCCTAAAATAATTCCTGCAAATGGTAGTATGGCAACTGGAACCAAAAACGCCCGGCCAAACTTCTCCAACTTTCCTATTATTATTTTTTTCATCTTACCCCCTTTAAAATATTAACCTTGTAGTTTTTTTATTATTTAATTCATTGGTTGAATTTAAATTATATAATGAATTTTTTAACTCTCCTATTCCTATAGCTAAAATATTTGCTTTTAACAATGCATCTACCCCTGCCTGGCTATCCTCTATTCCAACAACTTCTTCTCTTTTCAATCCAATTTTTTCCATTGCATCCAAAAAGATATCCGGTTCTGGTTTTCCATTTTTAACTACACTTGGATCCGCTATATAATCTATATATCCCAATAAATTCAGCTTTTTTAGTATATAAGGTGCATTTCTACTGGCTGAAGCAACAGCTATTTTCTTACCTCTCTTTTTTAAATTTATCATAAAGTCTTTTATCCCTGGCAGGATCGAAGTTTCATCAACTTCCTCCAGATATTTTAAATATAATTCATTTTTTTCTAAAAGAATACTCTTAAATTCCTCTTCATTTAAAACAATATTTTTTAAAGCTAATATTTTTTCTAATGATTCTTCACGACTTACCCCTTTAAGGCTTTCATTAAACTCTTCATCCATCTCGATTCCAAGATTTTTAGCAACATGCTTCCATGCAAAATAGTGATATCTAGCAGTATCTGCTATAACTCCATCTAGATCAAATAAAATTCCTTTTATCTCTGCTAACTCCACCTCTATGGCTTCAAATACTTCTTTAATTTCAATTACACCTTGAGCTTTTAATTTCTCTTTTAGTTCAGGTAAAGCATTTGTCATAACATACCCTTGATCAGCCAGTAAAATCATCTCTTCATCATTTACGCTGTCTCCTATGGCTATCACACTATTTTCATTAAAGTGTTTTTTTATCGTCTCCCCCTTAGATATATCTTTTTTTACAATTTCTAAAGATTTATTATCTACACAGAAAAAGTTATATTTATTTTCACTTTTTTTTTCAATTATCTTTGTTATTTGAGATAATGGCATCTCATTAAATAATTGTCTTACAACTATTTTTCTGATGTTAAAATTTTCCATCTTTTTAGTTACTATCATCTCAGTACCTAATATTTTGGGTATAAAATCATGCTCTTCCTGGGATGAAAACACTCTATTTTTTCCATCTTGTGCCTCAAATTTTATACCATTATGTAATAATATATCCAAAACATCTTGATCTAAGTCTACTTTTATTATCTGATCATCTTTTTTTACAACCATTCCGTTCAATCCTATAGTCAGATTAGATTTCAGACTATGTTGTTTTTCTAAAAAGTCAATCTCAACTTCAGATCTACCACTGGCAATCCCAAATTTATTTCCTGAATTTTGTAATTTTTTCAATGCTTCAACATCATCTTTTGTAAAATTATAGTTTGGTTTTTTTAGCAGTGTACCATCTAAATCAATATAAAATATCTTCATAAATTCCCCTCTATTATTGCTTCATAAGAAGCTATATTCTCGCCATCGTTATTTTTTGTTCTCAATAAAATATTAGTTAAATCAATTTTTTTATTTTTGTTCGAATTATTAAATGTAACTTTAATATATTTATCATTCTTTTTAATTGTATATATAATCATGTCTTTACAAGTTTCATACTCTAATTTTCCAAAGCTGATAACATCATTATATTCTTTCCTTATCTCTATACAACTTTTATAAAATTTACTTACTTGCAAATTATTTTCCCAATCAATCAATTGTCTTGCATTGTCCCGTGACCAGGCTCTAATATCACTAAAAACTTTATTTTTATTTTCAGCCTGTGACCTTAAGTTATATATATTTTGCGATCGAACATCCTTGTATTTTTCAATTGAATTAAAGTTACAATTCAGTGTCCCGCATTCATCACCATTATATATTATAGGTGTTCCCCTACCTATTAAAGTAAATACTCCTATGATCTTGCCAGTATTTTCTCCATCATCATCTAACATATACCTCGATGCAGCCCTTGGCAGATCATGGGATCCCCAAAATAAAGTCGGCCAATATTCTTGATTTTGCTGCCACTGTAAATAAACCTTTATTATTTCTTCAAAATTACTCTTTAAAGTCCTGTAGTTTTTTCCCCTTCCCATATGGTTATTGGCAAATTCTAAAACTAAATCTAAATTTTCTTGATATTTCTCTCCTAATTTAAAATCTATCCCCTCAGCCTGTCCAATTAAAATAATATTTCTACGATATTTTTTAGAGAAATATTCCCTCATCTCTTTTATATATTCAAAGGTATCTGGCATATTTTGATAATAAATTTCTGCATGATCTGTATCCTTATCTAAATTAACCTTTGAAAGTTTATTTACAACGTCTAGCCTAAATCCATCTATCCCTATATCCAGCCAATGACCCATAGCAGAATATATTTCTTTTCTAACACCTTCATTCTGCCAATTTAAATCCGGCTGTTCTTTAGAATATAAATGCAGGTAATACTGCTTTCTTTTCTTTGAATACTCCCATACTGATCCAGTATTTTTTTTACTGATCCAATTGTTTGGCTCTTTTCCATCTCTAGGGTCTCTCCAAATATAAAAATCTTTATAAAATAAATCTTTATTTTCTGATTTAATAAACCATTCATGTAAATTACTAGTATGATTTGGAACAAAATCTAAAATTATTTTGATATTTAAACTATGAGCTTTTTCTATAAGTACTTTTAAAATTTCTTCATCTCCATGAATAGGATCAATTTTATAGTAGTTTGATACATCATAACCACTATCTTTTTGAGGCGATTTAAATATGGGAGTTATCCAGATAGTATTTATTCCTAATTCAGATAAATATGGTAATCTATTAATAACATCTATTAATTTCCCTTCTTTTTTCTCTGAAATACACTTAGGAAATATTTCATATATTATTAAATCTTTATTCATAACCCCTCCTTAATCCAAAAGGGTCTACCCCTCTAAAAGTATCCTCTCCTTTAATCTTCTTCATAATACAATCTATAGTTCCTTTTGTATCGTTGTATCCATTAATAACTGTCTTAATCATAGGTGCATCATAGTCATGAAACGGATTAGATAAAGATATCAACATCGTATTCACTTCATTTATAAACCATGGAGCATCTACCCCATTAAAAGCATTGTATTCCATTTTAATAGATGTTCTATTTGAAAGAACCTTTACATTAACTAAATAGATAACCAAATCATATTTTTCCTTGAATTTTTTAACAGATAATTTTAAATCTTCCATCTCATTACAGCCCGTTCCTCTATATTTTTTTACACTCACATCTACATTCTCTTTTTTTAATAGATCTATAAAATATTCTACCTCTATATCTTTTTTGTTCTTTGTTCTTGTTATAGGAATTAATAAAATTTTCTTACCTGTAAATTTAATAGGCAATAATTTTTGAGAATCTTTTAATAGGGTAATAGAATTACCAATAATATTATTAAATACTTCACTCCCCTCTTCCTTTAACTCCTTACTAATAGAATTTTCTTTTATTTTTCCTTCTAAAATATCATATTTTATTTTTAAACTTAGGATTTTCTTTACTTTCTCATCTATCTCTTTAAGTAATATTTTTCCTTCATCATAACCTTCTTTAATATACTCAAAATCTTCATTTCCATCACGGGAAAATAAAATCATGTCCACACCTGAATTTAAAGATCTTATAATTGCTTCTTTACGGGAATGGTAACTGGTATAACCAGCCATCAATGTGGAATCAGTCATGATCAACCCATCATAACCCAACTCCTCCTTTAAAAGTTTTTTTATAATATATTTTGATGTCGATGCAGGATGATATGATTCTTTTTCATTAAATTTAGAAACATATTTTGGCAGTGAAATATGACCTACCATAATAACTTCTGCTCCTAGGTCAATAAATTTACTATATACTTTTCCATAGGTCGATTTCCATTTTTCATAGTCTAAATCATTTACAGCTGTCAATAGATGCTGATCGGTATCGGAAACTCCGTCTCCAGGAAAGTGCTTAATTACAGGAATAACATCATTATCTAAAAATCCATTAAACTCATGTTCTCCATATTCAATAATTTTTTCTACACTATCTCCAAAACTTCTTGTATTCACCATAGGATTATTCATATTCATATTTATATCCACAATGGGAGAAAATGTCATATTTGCTCCTGCTAATTTACCGAATTCTCCGGAGATTTTTCCCAAATCATAAGCACTTTTTACCTCATCGCTTGCTACAACTTGTAGTGGTGTAACTCCATCAATACCGTCCAATATCATTCCCTTAGGACCACTTTCTAGATTAGCTGATATAAAAGATTGAATTTTAAATCTTGAATTATTCTTTCTTATTAGCTTTCCTAAATCACCTTCTGATAAAGGCCTAAACATTACCCCTCCAGGGGTAAATGAAAAATTTTCTTCACCTTCCTGCTTTAAAAATAAAAGCTGCCCAATCTTGTCCTCTATAGACATTGACTTAATAATATTTATTATTTTTATATTTTCTTTTTCTGAAATTTTAAAGTATTTCTTCATAACTCCACCTCGTTAAAATTATTATATCAACAATAAAATGTACGTGCTTTCATTTTAAATGTATGGTCATACATTCAGAAAAATATTCATTTAAGAAAAATCTTTAATAATTTCATAAAAAAACAGGGAATCCAAATGGATTCCCTGAGTTTTTTTCTTATCTAGATGCAACGTTAGGTTGCTTTTATTTAAATGCTTCTAAGTTTTCAGTTAATTTATCTAACTTATCTTGGTACTCTTTTTGTATTTTTCTTTCTCTTTCTAAGATATGAGCAGGTGCCTTAGAAGTAAATTTCTCATTAGATAATTTACCATTTACCTTAGCTAGGTCTTTTTCTACCTTAACCATTTGTGCTTCGATCTTCTTGATCTCAACCTCAGGATCTAATAATCCTGCTAGTGGTACATATAGTTCAGAATCTTCTACTACTCTGAATCCTGCACCTGTAGGTTTTTCAACATCTCCAAATTCTAAAGTTTCTAATTTAGCTAACTTAGTTAGGAATGTTTTATTGTTTTCTAAAGTTTTAAGTTCAGATTCATTACTTGTTCTTAAGATTGCCTTTACTTCCTTTGCAGGAGATATATTTATCTCAGCTCTTATGTTTCTAAGGGCAGAAACCACAGATTGTAAGTATTCGAAAGATGCTTCCGCTTCTTCATCTACTAAAGTTTCATTACAAGTAGGGAAAGATTCAAGCATGATTGTTTCACCTTTCGCTCCTAATTTTTGCCAGATTTCTTCTGAAATAAATGGCATAAATGGATGTAATAATCTTAATCCTTCTTCTAATACTGTCCATAATACATATTGAGCAGTTTTCTTAGATTTCTCATCTTCACTGTTATATAGTCTAGTCTTAGCTAACTCAACATACCAGTCACAGAAGTCTCCTCTTAAGAATTCATATGCTCCCTTAGCAGCTTCATCTAATGTGAAACTATCTAAGTTTTCATTTACTTTTTTAGAAGCTTTATTTAATTTAGAGAAGATCCACTTATCTACTAATTCTAACTCTAATTCATCTTTATTTACACTGTTGATATCGAAATCTTCTAAGTTCATCAATACGAATCTAGATACATTCCATATTTTATTTGAGAAGTTTCTTCCCATCTCTAATAATTTTTCAGAGAAATGTACATCCTGTCCTTGAGATGTGTTGTAGATCATAGTAAATCTGATAGCATCTGCACCATATCTATCTATTAATTCTAGTGTATCAGGAGAGTTTCCTAATGACTTAGACATCTTTCTTCCTTGCTCATCTCTAACTATTCCATGTAAGAATACATTCTCAAATGGGATTTCCTTCATCTCATACATTCCTGCCATTACCATTCTAGCAACCCAGAAGAATAAGATATCTGCTCCTGTTACCAATGTATTTGTCGGGTAGAATCTTTCTAAATCTTTATTTTCAGGTAATCCTAATGTTGAGAAAGGCCATAGAGCAGATGAGAACCAAGTATCTAATACATCTGTTTCTTGAACTAATTCAACTTCTTTTCCGTAGTGTGCAAGAGCCTGAGCTGCTGCATCTTCATCAGATTTAGCTACGAATAAGTGGTTATCAGGTCCGTAGTATGCAGGTATTCTATGTCCCCACCAGATCTGTCTAGAGATACACCAGTCTCTTATATTTTCTAACCAGTTGTAGTAAACTTTTTCCCATCTTTTTGGCATGATCTTAACGTCACCATTATAAACTACTTCTAATGCGTCTTTAGCCAATGACTCCATCTTAACGAACCATTGATTAGATATTCTAGATTCTATATTTGTGTTACATCTATAACATCCACCGACTTTATTGTCATAATCCTCTATTTTTTCCATGAATCCTTGCTCTTCTAGATCAGCAACGATAGCAACTCTTGCCTCTTCACGGGTCATACCTTCATATTTTCCAGTAAGAGCGTTCATCTTAGCATCAGGAGTAAATATATTCATAATCTCTAAGTTATGTCTTTTTCCGATCTCAAAGTCATTAGGGTCATGAGCTGGAGTCATCTTCACTACACCAGTTCCAAATTCCATATCTACATAATCGTCAGCTATAATTGGAACTTCTTTTCCTGTAAGAGGAAGAATTACCGTTTTACCTATTAGATCTTTATATCTCTCATCATTAGGGTTTACAGCTACTCCTGTATCTCCTATCATCGTTTCTGGTCTAGTAGTTGCTACTACAAACTCCATATCAGAATCTTTTACAGGATACTTTATATGCCACATATGACCTTTGTGCTCACTGTGATCTACTTCATCGTCAGCTAAAGCAGTTCCACATTGTGGACACCAGTTTACCATATATTCACCTTGATAAATTAATCCATCATTATATAGTTTTACAAATATATCTTTTACAGATTCAGAACAACCTTCATCCATTGTAAATCTTTCTTTTTCCCAGTCAAGAGACGCTCCTAATCTTCTTAATTGATTAGTGATTATCCCACCATATTCATTCTTCCATTCCCAAACTTTTTCGATAAACTTATCTCTTCCAAGGTCATCTCTAGTTAGGTTATCTTCTGCTAATTTTCTCTCTACTCTGTTTTGAGTAGCGATTCCTGCATGGTCTGTTCCCGGCATCCAAAGAGTGTTGTATCCACTCATTCTTTTCCATCTAATAATAGTATCTTGGATACTGTTATTTAGAACATGTCCCATATGTAATACACCTGTAACATTTGGTGGTGGCATAACTATAGTATAGTTAGGTTTTTCATCGTCCATTGTTGCTCTAAAATACTTATTTTCTTCCCATGTTTTGTACCATTTACTTTCTATCTCCGTCGGAGAATATATCTTGTCTAATTCCGTCATAACTGACCTCCTAAGTTTATTTTACAAAAAAATAGTAGCTATTTAATTCAAAATAGCTACTTTAATCTCTTTATATTATTCAAGGGTTTTATAAAAATTCAAAACCATAGCTATCACCTATATCAATTTGATTAAAATGTGATTAACTTTGACCTCTACTCTTTTCATAAATGTATTTCCTCCCTCTAAATTTATTCATAAATGTTACCATTAATTTTAACTTTTGTCAATTTTAAATAGACACCTTTTAACAGTAGATGACTATATAATTATACTTTAAATTTATTTTTTTTAGTATAAATTTTAAAATCATTTAAAAAATGATATATTATATTATATCTTAAATATATAGGAGGTTTTGGATTTTATCCAAATTAAAATATAATTATGAAAAAACTTACAATAATAGACATAGCTAAATTAGCAGGAGTAGGTAAATCTACTGTTTCTAGAGTTATAAACAATGATAAAAAAGTCAGCCAAGAAACCAAGGAAAGAGTATTAGAAGTTATAAAAGAAAATAATTATAAACCTTCCCAAAGTGCTCAAAATATGAGATCAAAAAAAAATAAAGTCATAGGAATTATAAATACCCGTCTAGAGTCAAAATCAGAGACAAAAGTAATTAAAAATATATTAAATACACTATACGAAGATAATTATGATGCTATTATTTTAGAAAGTTTATTTTCTCAAGAAAAAACAGTAGAACATATTGAGGTATTAAAAAATAAAAATATTGCCGGGATCATAATTTTTGCTATAAGTACTCTAGAATATAATTTTTTAAAGAAATTAAAAATACCAATTATCATGGTAGCGAAAAAAGTAGACGGTTTTACCAGTATTGCCTATGATGATTATGGGGCAATAGAATCTATATTAAACTACCTCATTAAAAATAGCTATAAAAATATAGCTTATATAGGAGTGGATAATAAGGATATCACTACAGGATTTCAACGATACTCTGCTTATCGGGATTATACAATCAAATATAATAAAGAAAACATCTCTTATTTTGGTGATTTTTCATATAATAGCGGATATAACTTAGCAAAACAATTATTTTTAGAAGAAAAACAAGTAGATTCTATAGTCTGTGCCAGTGATAGTATAGCACTAGGAGTTAAAAAATATTTAGATAAACACCAAATAAAAGAAGTTTTAGTTACAGGTGTAGGAAATGATCCACTGATCAAATTTTTATACGATGACTATATCTCTATAAGTTTTGGATATGATGAAATAGGAAATTTAGCAGGAAAAGCTATATTAGATAAAATAAATAAAAAAGATGTCAAAGATATTATCATAGATGGAAATATAACCTTATAATAAAAAATATAGCTATTTCACAGGAAAAGAGATTTTAAGAAATCTCTTTTTTGTATTAATTTAATTTAATTTGACTTCTTATGGAATATAATGTATATTTTTATTAATCAGTGGGAACGTTCCCACGAAAATGTTAGGAGGTTGTTGATTTATATGAATAAGATAAATAAAGAAGAGATCAAAGATTTGATTGAATTAGTTGGTGGGAAAGATAATATCTCTGGTGTTACACATTGTATTACAAGGATGAGATTTGCTTTAAAAGATGAGAATAAAGCAGATGTTGATTCAATAAAAAAATTAAAGTCAGTAAAAGGTTGCTTTACTAGTGCAGGTCAATTCCAAGTAATAATTGGACCTGGAGTAGATATGTTTTATAAAGAATTTATAATGACTGCAAAATTAGGCTCTATGGATAAAGCTGAGGTTAAACAAGCTGCTAAGGGGAATATGAAGTTATTAGAAAGAATTATCTCGAACTTAGCCGAAATATTTGTACCCCTTTTACCTGCCATCATAACCGGAGGATTAATCTTAGGTTTTAGAAATATTATTGGTGACATAAAGATGTTTGATGGGAAAACATTGGTTGAAATAAGTCAGTTTTGGGCAGGTGCAAACTCATTTTTATGGTTGATTGGAGAAGCGATCTTTCATTTCTTACCAGTAGGAATTACCTGGTCTGTAGTAAAGAAAATGGGGGGAACACCAATTCTCGGTATTGTTTTAGGGATTACATTGGTGTCACCACAGTTAATGAATGCCTATCTTATCGGTTCTCAAGTGCCAGATGTATGGAACTTTGGATTTTTTAATATTCCAAAAGTCGGTTATCAAGCTCAAGTAATACCAGCAATGTTAGCAGGAGTATCACTTGCATGGATTGAAAACAAGATGAAAAAAATAACACCAGTCTCTATCCAAATGATATTGGTTCCATTTGTAGCATTATTAGGAGCAGTAATCTTAGCCCATACTATAATCGGACCAATAGGTAGATCTTTAGGAGATGGAGTAGCGTTTTTAGCTAAAGCAGCATTAACAGGACCATTTGCTGTTATAGGGTCTTCATTATTTGGATTTATTTACGGACCATTAGTGATAACGGGAATTCATCATACAACAAACGCAGTCGACCTCCAGCTAGTTCAAAATTTAGGAGGAACAATGTTGTGGCCATTAATCGCCCTATCAAATATTGCTCAAGGTTCGGCTGTGTTAGGTATTATTTTGGCTAATAAAAAAAATAAAGAAGAAAGGGAAGTATCTATACCTGCAGTAATATCAGCCTATTTAGGTGTAACAGAACCTGCAATGTACGGTATCAACCTCAAATACAAGTTTCCAATGTTATGTGCTATGGTTGGTTCAGCTTGTGCAGCAATTATAGCAGGACTTTTTGGAGTGATGTCCAACGGTATAGGTATTGGAGGTATTCCAGGAATATTATCTATTAAACCACAATATTGGGCTGTTTATCTCATATGTATCTTAGTAGCTATAGTTGTTCCTGTAGTCTTAACTATGATAATTTACAAGAGAAAATTAGCTAAAAACGATCCATTATTAAATATAAATTAAAAACCAATTTAGAGGAGTTATAGTATGAGTTTTAAAGATAAAGTAGTTTACCAAATCTATCCAAAGAGTTTTAATTGTACAACAAATAAAACTCACGGAGATTTAAACGGTGTTATAGAAAAATTAGATTACCTAAAAGAATTAGGAGTAGAATATATATGGTTAACTCCTATATACCCTTCTCCAATGAATGATAATGGTTACGATGTTGCAGATTACACAAATATAAATCCTGACTTTGGAACTATGGAAGATTTTGATATATTAGTAGAGGAAGCAAATAAAAGAGGGATAAAGTTGATGTTAGATATGGTATTTAACCATACTTCTACAGATCATATTTGGTTTCAAAAAGCATTACAAGGAGAAAAAAAATATCAAGATTATTATATTTTTAAAGATAATAACAACTCCAATACTCCTCCTACAAATTGGACATCAAAGTTTGGTGGGAATGCATGGGAATATATAGAAACTTTAGATAAATACTACCTCCATTTATTCGATAAAACTCAAGCAGATCTCAATTGGGAAAACCCAGAATTGAGGGAAGAGATCTATAAAGTTGCAAATTTTTGGTTAGAAAAAGGTGTAAAAGGATTTCGATTAGATGTAATAAACTTAATTAGTAAACCTGAAAAATATGAGGATGATCTCATAGGAGATGGTAGAAGATTTTATACTGATGGAACTAAGATCCATCAATACTTGAAAGAATTAAATGAAAACACTTTTGGGAGATATAATGATGTTATTACTGTAGGAGAGATGAGTTCTACTACACTAGAAAACTGTATAAAATACAGTGATCCAAAAGAAAAAGAGCTGTCTATGACATTTAGTTTTCATCATCTAAAAGTAGATTATAAAGATAACGATAAATGGTCATTAAAAGATTTTGACTTTTTAGAATTAAAAGACCTTTTATCTACTTGGCAGGTTGAGATGGATAAAAACAATGGTTATAATGCATTATTTTGGTGTAACCATGATCAACCTAGAGCTGTCTCAAGATTTGGTAACGACAAAAAATATAGATTAGAATCTGCAAAAATGTTAGCTTCTACACTACACATGATGAAAGGAACTCCGTATATCTACCAAGGTGAAGAGATTGGGATGACCAATGCAAAATATGACAACATAGAATTATACAGTGATGTCGAATCATTAAATTATTATGAAATTTTAAAATCACAAGGAAAGACTACAGAGGAAACACTCCACATATTAAATCAACGTTCTAGAGATAATTCTAGAACTCCTGTACAGTGGAATGATGGCCTTAATGGTGGATTTAGTGAAGCTAAACCTTGGTTATCGTGTATAAAAAATTATAAAGAAATAAATGCTGAAAAATCATTAAAAGATAAAAATTCAATTTTTTATTACTACAAGAAATTAATACAATTAAGAAAAGATTATGAAATAATATCTAATGGTAGCTTCGATAGATTTTTAGAAAACCATAAATCGATATTTGGATATAAAAGAAAATTAAACACTGAAGAATTAATTTGTTTAAATAATTTTTATGAAGAAGAAATTGAGATAGAAATTGAGGAATTAGAAAAATATGATATTTTAATTTCAAATTATAAAAATACTAATTTCAAACAAAATATCGTGAAATTAAGGGCTTATGAATCAATAACATTATATAAAAAATAATACACTTTTCCCTAGAAATTTAAAGATTTCTAGGGAATTTTTTTTAAGTATAATTACTTCTTTTTTAAATTTGTTCCCTTGTCAGAAAAATAAATATCTCCTAATATCTTGATATTTTTATCTTCAACAACTATATTAGCATTGGTTATTTGAGGATAGATCTCTTTATATTTATTCTCGTTTATTTTAACTTTAATAGGCTTCATATCTGTAAAATCCAGTGGAATCAACAAATCTTTTTTTATGACCTTATCAAGCTTCAAAAATTCTAATCCTACAATGTCAAATTTAGCTAATTTAAGGGCTAATTGACCAGTTTTATCATCTATTACAGGCTCTAATTCTCCCCTTAAAGCAGCGCTTATAGTAGAACCATTTAAGTTCACATCAATTTTACCAGTAATGTCGATTCCTTCTTTTTTTAAACTAACGACCATATCTTTCACAGTATATTCAATCAAAGTCTTTTGATCTAAAATTTTAGCCTCTTTTTTTGTAGTTATGGGCCCAGTAGCTTTAATAAAAGAGTTGATAGTTTCCTCTGATATCTGGATATTTATATCTTTTGTAAAAGTTGTTGTTGCTAAAACAGTAAAAATATAAATTAATAATAATACTTTTTTCATAATTTTATTAAACCTCCTTATTTGTATTCTATAATATTAACATTAAAAGAAGAAGAATTGAATAAATAAAAAAACCTCCTAAAAACTATTAGTTCATAGAAGATATTTTTAAAGGACTTAGGCTTTCTTATTTCTTTTTTTCATATAAGGAATCATAAATAGTATTCCTATTATAACTATATTCAGACTACTCATGGCTGCACTCTCTAAAAATAATTTATTGGTATACAGATTATAGTTTACAACTGACGATAATGGAAGATATCTTCCCAGCTGCATGGTATAGGTTATAGTAAACTCTGCATAGATAACAGCAAAGATCTGCAGGTAGGTTCCTGTCAGAACTTCCTTTAAAATTGGGAACTCCACATAGATAAAGGTCTGGAATTTATTTGCTCCATCAATACTACTGGCTTCCAATATATCTAATCTAAATTTCTTTATATATTGATACATAAATGAATAAGCCAGGGGAACCGTAGTCAGAAAAAATCCTCCTATAAGTAAAAGTATATAGGGAATATCATAGATGATATTTGTATAGACCAGGGTTATTCCCAAAAATCCACTAGAGATTCCAAAGGTAGAAAATATTATATATGTACTAAATTTACCGGATAATTTCAACAATAGATAGGTAAATATCACCACTATAAAAGCTGTTACCATAGCTATCATCCCTGAGTTTATAATAGATTCTACCACTGGGTATTTTTTATTGAAGGCAGGTGAAAGAATATCTATAAAGGCCCTAAAAGAGAACCTCTTATCATAATAGTTGTAGAAGGAAAAAACTAAATTTATTCCCACAATCCCAAATTCAAAGAGAATAAACAGGTAACTATATACCTTTGTAATCAGAGATACTTCTCCAACTTTTTCATCCTCTTCCAGTTCATACCCGGTAATCTTCTCACCGATAATATTCACCCCAGTCAAAATTATAAACTGAACTATCCCCAGAGCAAACATCCTAGAAAAATCAGCACTTCCCATAAGGGAATTTACTATCTCTACTTCCAGAGTGGAAAATTTTAATCCTCCTAAAGATAATACTATCCCGAAAGAGGTAAATGAATAGGTAAACACCAGGAAAAAACCTCTGAATATCTGAGGTAAGATAAGAGGCAGTTTTATCCTTGTAAAAATAACCCACTTACTTGCCCCGCACTCCAAACCAGCTTCTATTACTTCATTGGGGATCCTCTTCAACCCTAGAGACAGATATTTGACAAATATCGGTGCATTATAAAATACATTTGCAATCAAGATAGCTTTCAAACTATATAAGATTCCCAAATTCTTTAATAAAGGCAGGTTGAATACCAATGAAAATGTTATTACTGTAGATATTACAGGAAAAAAGAAGGGGATAAATATAGTCCCCTCCAATAGAGTGCTAAGTAATCCCCTTCTATAAGTTACATAATATGCAGGAAGGATGGCTGCAATAAAAGCTAAAATTGAAGATAGAATCCCCTGCTTAAAGGACATAAAGATGAGATCCAAAGTTTCTCTATCCATAATTCCTATTAAGTCTTCTACATGGAAGAAATCCCTTCCAAATATATAGATAGGAAATATCCATAATATCAGATACCCTATATTCAAAATTCTAGCTTTTTTCATCTTTTTTCTCCCTCACTTTTTTACTATTTTTACTACCTTTTTCTGACGCAGACTAAAATCTGACTTTTGAAGTTTCTAGTCGTCCAGCTTATACCATAAACACCTTACGAGTTTCGTCGACCCTACTATGTCCGTCAGGCATCCCACTAAGAAACGGGAATCACTGGCACTTCCCCACTAAGACAATTAGAAACTTCTGGCTCTTTTTAGATGCTTTTTCTAGCTGTTGAGAAAAAGTGTCCCGTATCAAAGGCAGAAACTTTGGAACTTTCTATTCATGATTATTAAAATTATTTATACTCAATTAATACTTTGTCTCAGATTACATAGTTTTTCTTAGATTTTTTTGAAATTCACAGTTTATTTCTTCAATAATTTAATTAATTCTTTCTTGTATTCTTCTATCTTTTCCAAATCACTGGCTTTAACTTTTACTAGTTTCGCCGATGTCGGAACCCTATTATATTCATCCCCTAATTTTATATCTGTTACTGGAAGCATATAATTTTTTTCTGCCATGGCTCTTTGAAATTTATCCTCTAAGATATAGTCCATAAATAACTTTGCTCCGTCCTTTATATCTTTTTTTGCCACGATAGAAGCTCCCTGTACATAGATATATCCCCCTTCACTTGGAATAAAACTTTTATATGAACTCTTTTCGTCAAAATAAAGATCACTGGTAGCATAACCTACCATAAGAGGTGCTTCATTGGTTGTAAATTTTGCCCATCCTTCACTCCATCCTGGAGCCACTGTTTTCATGGCAGGTTTTAACTCCTCCCAGAATTTTAGCCAGTTTTCTCCATATACTGCAACTGTCCACATCATAAACTCCTGACCGGTAAATGAATTGGGATCCAAAACGATTAACTGCCCTTTTAGCTTCTTCAGATCTTCAAAAGATGCCGGCATCTTCTTTAAGCTGTCTTTATTTGCATTTATAGCCAACGATCCGAAATCAAATGGAGTAGAGTACCATTCATTGTCTATCATATACTCCTCTTTCATTATCTTCCCGGCTGTTTTAGGTTTATAGCTAGCTATAGTCCCTTCTTTTTTTGCCTGAATTACATTTATCTCTGATAACCCCAAAACTATATCAGCTTTTGGTCTTCTTTTTTCTAATTTTAATCTGGCAGGAATTCCTTTTATTCCTACAATCTCTACTTCTACCCCTGTTTTTTCATAGAAATCTTGTCCTATTTCTTCCTGTAAAAATGTCATAGAACTAGGTACATAGACCACTATTTTTTCCTTTGAAAAACTTGTTACTCCTAATAATACCATTAAAATCCATAAAATACTTTTTTTCATCTTCTTCCCCCTATTTTAATTTTTCTAATATTCTTCCCTTATATTCTAAAAACTCCTGTGACAGGATAACTTCTTTTTTTCTCGGTCTGGGAAATTTGATCTCCAGCTCATCTAAAAATCTGCCTGGTCTGGCTGACATAATATATACTCTGTCTGAAAGGTAGATTGCTTCCTCTATATCATGGGTTATAAACAAGATAGAATGATTATGTTTTTTCCAGATTTCCAAAAGCCAGTCCTGCATAGATGACCTAGTCAGAGCATCCAAGGCCCCAAAAGGTTCATCCAATAACATTAGATCACTATCGATTAAAAAACTTCTGAGAAGGCCTCCCCTCTGCCTCATCCCCCCAGACAATTCATGAGGATATCTGTCTTCAAACCCTAAAAGACCAAATTCTTCCATCAGTGGATCTATAATTTCTTTCCAACATTCTTTTTTTATTCCGCTTATTTCCAATGGTATCGTAGCATTTTCATAGAGAGTCTTCCATGGTAGCAGTAGGTCTTTTTGAGGCAGGTAGGAGATAACTTTATTTTTGATCATATTTCCATCTATCCTGACTCTGCCGCTATATTCTGTCAAAAGCCCTGTGATTATCTTAAAAAGAGTACTTTTCCCACACCCGGAAGGCCCGACTATGGAGATAAACTCACCTTTTTTTATATGTAAATCTAAATCCTTTATTACCTCTACATCCCCATATTTTTTTGATAGTTTCTCTATTTCTAATATCATAAATCTCCTATTTTTAATCTTTTAAAAATTCATTGGTGAAAGCTTTTTTCATATCTGTAGTCCCGTCTATCAAATTATTTTTATAGAGCCATTTTTGATATCTTTCCCATACTTCTAATCTTTGATGTCCCCAGTAAGGAGCATCATCGGTATATTTAGAAGCCAGATATTTTTGACTTTCAATAACTAAATTCCTATCCAATTCAGGAACATCCTTCAGAAGGATCTCTCCAGCTTTCTCTGGATTTTCTATACTGTATTCATAACCTTTTTTTATAGCTCTCATTACTTTTTTTACTAATTTTGGATTTGTTTTTATAAGTTTTTCACTACTTGCAAATATCGGAGTATAATAATCTAGATTTTTCGAATAATCTCTAAGTCTAATATAGTTTAGCTTTTTCCCCTGCAATTTGGCCTCTATATTTGTCCACCCTTCAAATACCCAGGCAAAATCCACATCATTTACACTGGATTTAAAAAAGTCCATAGAGCCTGTTGTAAGAATATTTATATCTCCAACCTTACCGCCATCTTTTTCTATCAATTCCTTTAGGGTAGCTTCCTCTACAGGTGACCCCCATCCACCATAGTTTTTACCTTTAAAATCCGATGGTTTTTCTATCCCCTTTTCCTTCAACGAAGCAAAACCAGATGTGTTATGCTGGATTATTGCTCCCAATGAAACTACAGGCAGCCCTTCTAATCTAGCAAAAGTTACAGCTTCCTGATAGGTTACACCAAAATCAGCTCTTCCTGTGGCTATTAACTGGGTAGAAGTTCCATTGGCCGGCTGTAATATATCCGCCTCTATCCCCTCTGCTTTAAAATATCCCATTTTTTTCGCTACATATATCCCCGTATGATTTGTATTAGGTGTCCAGTCCAAAACTATATCCACCTTTTCCAGTGCAAATACACTCACAACATTTAAAATTAACAATAAACTTATAATTCTTTTTTTCATTCTTCCCCCTATTTCTTCTACAATTTTCTATTTTTTCAACTGTTTCCAGGGCATAGCTGCTTTTTCTACACACTCTATCCCCTTAAAAATTAACAGACTGAGGATAACCACAACTATTATCGCTGCAAAAAGATAGTCTGTTTTGAACGAACTGATAGCTCTGGTCATATATATTCCCAACCCGCTTTTAGCTCCCAGCCACTCTCCTATTACCGCTCCCATGATAGAATACGTCGCCGATATCTTTACCCCTGAAAAAAAACTAGGCAGACTTGAGGGCAGGATAACTTTAAAAAATATATACTTTTTATCGGCTCCCATAACCTGAAATAGATCCAGTATTTCCCTGTCTACCTCCTCCAATCCCCCTAAAAAACTGAGAAGCATAGGAAAGGTACAAATTAACATCACAATTATTATCTTAGGCAGAATTCCAAACCCAAACCAAATCAATATAACAGGTGCTATGGCTATCAATGGAATCGTTTGACTGATTAAAAGGTATGGATACAGCATTTTTTTTACCTTCTCAAATGGATATACAATACCTCCTATAATCAGAGCCAATATAATTGATAGGATGAACCCTGTTAAAGCTTCAAAAAGAGTAACTAATGAGTGGCTGAATAAAACCTCTTTTTGGCTGTATAACGCTTTAATTACCTTTGTAGGAGCGGGCAAGATATATCCAGGTATCTCCAAGATTCTGATTAATACCTCACATCCCACTACTAATACCAATAAACTTATTAAAAATAAGTTATTTCTTTCTGTATTTACCGACTTTTTCATCTATAGTTATCCCTTCTTTTTTATGATCAAATTTTGCTATAGTTGTTACCCTTTCAGCACCTTCATTGAAACAAATTTCCTGGGCTTTTTCCAATATCCCCAAAAGGTCTTTGAACTCCCCTTCTATAGTTGTCCCCAGTCCTCCTACCTCATATTTTAGACCTGTTCCTATGATATGCTCTATTACCCTGTCTATCACAGTATACTTTTCCTTTTCTCCACCCTCTATCGTAGGTAATATTTGAATATCCATGTTTGCCAATGCCATTTCCTTCCTCCTCTTAATCGCTTTTTGCGAAATTAATAATACGTAGGGGTAATCAATAATTACCCCTATAATTCAAACAAAAAAGACCTCCCGAAGGAAGCCTTATTAAATACAAATATACTATTCATACCCTATAAAAATTCATCCTACGCTAGCATTATCTAGATCAGGTTAACAGTCGAGACTATAACATCTCCTCTCAGCAAAAGCTCCTGCAATACTTATTTGTACTTTATTGTATCAGAATACCCCAAAATTACAACTTTTTTTTAACATATCTCAAATTTTAGGGATGATTTTCTTATTTTGTAAAAATTTCCATTATTTTTAATGTCTTTTATACTGTGCTTTAGTTCCTTCTCTCCAGCTTTCCCCTAGAATAGCTCCTGTTTCTTTATTGCAAGTAAGCATATAACTTCTTTTATCATAGTCAAAATTCCAATAATAGTTGTCTTTTTCCTCACTCATATCAATATCTATCTCACCATCTATCTCAGGCAATAACTCCTCTAAATAACTATTTAATTTTTCTACACATTCCTGTAAATCGTACATATTTTTCCTCCTATTATTTTAAAACTACTTTTCTTTATAATTTAAAGATCCTTTAATCTTTTATTCTACTGCCTTTAAAACTTTCCCTATCTTATCTGAAATAACCAGATTAGCTCTTTTATCATACCTTGTGGAATCTTTATTTATCAAAATTAATTTATTTCCCCTATAAAGATCTACCAGTGAAGCCGCAGGCTGAACGACCAATGAAGTTCCACCTACGATTAAAACATCTGCATTGGCAATATAATGCATGGCTCTGTCGTAGCTATTCATATCTGGAATTTCTTCGTAGAGAGTAACATCTGGTTTTATTATCCCACTGCACTTAGAGCAGTAGGGAACACCTTTCCTAT
This sequence comes from Psychrilyobacter atlanticus DSM 19335, assembly GCF_000426625.1. NCBI lineage: Bacteria > Fusobacteriati > Fusobacteriota > Fusobacteriia > Fusobacteriales > Fusobacteriaceae > Psychrilyobacter > Psychrilyobacter atlanticus. The sequence continues at coordinate 1,839,843 of NZ_KE384547.1, forward strand.
CCATAAGTTCATCTAAAGTGTAAAAAGTTCCGCAGTCCATACAATGGTTTCTATGGACACTCCCATGGAGCTCTAAAACATTTTTACTTCCTGCCATTTGATGCAGGCCATCTATATTCTGGGTAATAACTGCCTTTAATTTACCTATTTTTTCCAAATATGCCAATACCCTGTGTGCATCATTTGGTTTAACATCTTCATACACCAGGTGTTTCTTATAAAATTCAAAAAAACCATCTTTATTTTTATCGAAATATGTTCTGCTGACCAAATATTCAGGGCTGTGGGAATACAGACCTTTAGCACTCCTAAAATCAGGGATCCCACTCTCTGTAGAAACACCAGCTCCTCCAAAGAACACAATATTCTCACTCTTATCTATTATTTTTTTCAGTTTTTCATACATAGAGTTTCCTCCTAAATTACAACAATCTTATATTTAAAACTTCTCCTTAAAAGTACACTTCTTACAGAGTTCCTCAACAGCTTTTTTATTGCTGAATCCATCGTAAATTGCAGTTGCTCTTTCTCCCTCTACTATCTCTTTAAATGACGTTTCAAAAACATTCCCGAGATTTACTACCCCTTCACCATCGAGACAACATGGAATTACTGTCCCATCCACTAAGATTCCTATTTGAGTACGCAACCCATAGCAAAAACCATCTTCATTTTCATATTCATCAGCTAGTTCAGGCCATTTGAATTCTAAATCTGTATTGAGATATAACCTGTTTTTTATCTTCAGTCCACGACCTGGAACCAGCTTATCCTCTATCTTATAATCTAAATCAAAGTATCTTTCTATCTTCTCTAAGATCTTCCTGTTTCCCTCCATCTGAACCTTACTTTTATTTCCATCATGGAAGTTCCATAACCGTAGGGAAATATAGGTATTTTCTAAAGAAAGTGATTTTTTTGTAAAATCTAATATTTTTTTCAGGTAATCATCTTTGTCTATCTTATCTATATCACCATCAAATGAATGAAGGGAAAAATTAATCTGCCTGAATGCTTTTTTATTTACTATCTTCTCTCCTACTCTGCCTATCAAGGTTCCGTTGGTAGTTATATTCACCTTTATGTTCTTTTCCTCTGCAATGTCTAAAAAACCAGCTATCTCTGGATGCGACAGAGGTTCCCCTTTTACATGGAGATAGACATAGTCGCTGTATGGCTTTATTTCATCTAAGATATGCCTGAATTCATCCAGGCTCATAACCTTAGGAATTCTCACCCCTTGAGGGCAAAAACTACACTTTAAATTACATCTATTAGTTATCTCTATATATACTTTTTTATATTTTTTCATCTCTTTTTTCATTATTTTTTCACCTCTTCTATAGCCTTTATTATAACATAGTATAAAAAAACTTAGTAACTAAACTTTCCTGTTATATAAGTCTTTAGAATCGAAGAGTTGGTTTCTTCAAAATATAATTTAATAAAAAAACCTCCTAAATTATCAAAATCAATAATTTAGAAGGTTTTACCTATCCCTTAGTTGCTCCAGCAGATAATCCTGCCACGATATGTTTTTGTAGATACATAAATAAAACGGCAATAGGTACAGCGATCAAGATCGACGCTGCTGCAAACTGTGTAAAATTGTCATTTGCCCTGCTTGAGATCCATTCAAAAATCCCAACAGCTAGAGTTTTCTTCTCTGCACTTCTAAGCAGTAGTTTTGGAAAGATAAAGTCAAACCATGGTCCAATAAAATTCGTCAATGCAACAAAGACAACTATCGGTTTTGTAATAGGCATAATTATCTTTAAAAATATAGTTAGATGACCTGCCCCATCTACTCTGGCTGCCTCATCCAAACTCTTAGGTATCCCATCAAAATATCCCTTTACTAACCATGAATTATATGGAATCTGTCCAGCAATATAAACTATTAGAAGTCCTGCATGGGTATCCATAAGTCCCATCTTAGTGATTAAGATATAGATAGCTGTCATAGCTAAAAATGACGGAAACATCTGTAATACCAACATCCCTATCATAGCTTGTTTTCTTCCCTTAAATTTATACCTCGAAAATGTATAGGCTGTAAGAGTTGTAATAATAACTCCTAAAATCATATTCAATGTTGCTATTTTTAATGTATTCATATACCAAATAGGGAAGTCTGTCTTTGTAAACAAAGTTTTATAATGATCCAAGGTCAATGATTTCGGCAGGAAGGTCGAACTGTAAAGACTGTTTCCAACCTGCATAGATGACAATACAATCCATACTAAGGGCATAAGTACACTAAGTGCTATCAATATTAAACCAAGATATGTTAATCCATCTAAAATCTTATCTATAATTTTTGTTTTACTCATTACATCATATCCTCCTCTGTGAATGATTTACTTTTCATAAATTGATATGTGGAAAATGATGCTATAAAAATAAATAAAATTATTGATATCACTGCCGCCATATGAAATTGACTTTGATCATTGGTTAATTTAAATATCCAGGTTATTAAAATATCTGTTTCCCCTGCATATCTCAGGGCTGAATTAGTCGGTTTCCCGTCTGTTAATAGGTATATTGCTCCAAAGTTATTAAAGTTATATGCAAAAGTTAATATTAATACAGGTGCTGTCTGAAATAATAATAGTGGTAAGGTTATCTTCCAAAACTGAATCCATTTAGATGCACCATCAATCTCTGCTGCTTCATATATTGAATCTGAAATATTTGTTAGAGATCCCGATAATAACACCATGAAATAAGGTGCTCCAAGCCACGTATTGATTAATATCAGACTAACTTTGGCCAATAATGGGTCTGTTAAAAAAGGTATTTTGTCAAAGCCGAAGCTGACAATTAAGTTATTAATAGGTCCAACTCCACTAAATAGTAATCTAAATACCAATAAAGAGATAAATGCCGGAACAGCATAAGGCAGGATAAATATGGTCCTCCAGAACCCCTTGAATTTAATATTCTTTCTATTCATCATAAGAGCCATGATCAGCCCACACGAATAATTTAACAGTGTTGAAAGTATCGCCCATACTACTGTCCAACTTCCTATTTTAATAAATGTTTTACTCCATATTTTTAATTGGAAGATATCTATAAAGTTCTTAAACCCTACCCAATCCACTAAATTTCTAGGAGGGATATGATCTGGTGCTGAATAATTTGTAAAAGCTACTAGAACAGTTACTAATATCGGTAACAAAATGAAAAATAAGACACCCATTGTAGCCGGTGTTAACATTATAGATACAAAGCTGCGATCATATACCTTTATTAAATATTGTTTTGTTGTCATATAAGATTGTCCATTGTCCATCTCATGTCCTATTCTCTTGGCATCTTTAATATTCCATATATATATTCCTAAGAAAATAAACAACATTATAATAGTTACAACACCCTCAATCAGTAAAAAAATCGAATGATCTCCCTGTATAATTTGGAATCCATTCATTTTCTGAGTAGTTTCCCCCAGTGTTACAACACCCCAAATTCCCTTTATAATTCTTGGTATTTTTATAAGATATAATAATTCAATTATAAATAAAATTATTCCCTTAAGAAAATATTTATTATATAACTGCCCTAGTCCCATAAAAAGACAAGACAGCAACATTGATCTTTTTTCCCTATTCATCTCCTACCTCTTTTCTATATATTATTTGAGCACCTGTTAAAACAAGTGCTCATTACATTTACAATTATTTTCTAGTTTCCATTTGCTCTTTTATGATTTTAGTCATATTTTTCAACCCTTCTTCAGCGGTTACTTTTCCATTCCAAATATCTGTAACTGCTGCTCCTGCTGGTTCCCAGATTAACCCCATCTCAGGAATTGCCGGCATAGGTACTGCATATTGAGCCTGCTCTAAGAAAGCTTTTGTATATTTGTGGTTAACGATCTCAGGTGCATCGATCAAAGCCTTAACTGGTGGCAATTGATTAGTCATCTTAAATCTTTCGATTAACATCTCATCAGAAGTTGCAAATTCAGCGAATAATTGAGCTGCCTTTGGATATTTAGTATATGAGTTTACTAATAAAGTTCTGATTCCAGAAAAAGAAGCTGGATGTTTTCCATCAAATGTAGGAATTGGTGCAACATCAAAGTTAACTCCTGATTTTTCTGCTCCTTCTAATCCCCATGGTCCATTTATAATAGCAGCTACCTTTCCTTCTGCAAATAAACCTGTCATAGCGTCATAACTTACATCTCCTGCATTTTGAACTGAGATAGATTTCAATAATAACATCTTATTGATCCCCTTAATAGATCCTTCATTATCTAAACCTATGTCATTAGCATCTGTACCATCTTTTCCGAAAACATATCCTCCGTCCATAGCCATGAACATATGAGCATAATAAAAGTTAGGAATATCCCAGAAAATTCCAAATTTATTTTTAGATTTATCTGTGAAGTTTTCTCCAAATTTAATCAAATCTTCAAATGTCTTTGGAGCTTCAGTTAAAAGATCCTTGTTGTAATATAGAGCGTATGTTTCAATTGCTAGAGGGAATCCATATACTTTCCCTTTATTTGTTACTCCTATCCTTGCAGCAGGTAAAAAGTCATTTTTTACCCTGTCAGCACTCACTAAATTTTCCATAATAAGTCCCGATTGAACTAGATCACCAATTTGATCATGAGGTGCAACAAAGACATCTGCTGCTGTTCCTGCCGGTCCATCTTGAATTACTTTATTTTTAATAGTAGAGATGTTGTTTTCTTCTAAAACAACATGCACACCATATTTCTCTTCATATTTTTTTGCTGCAAATTTAATATATTCTCCAACTGTTCCCTTAGATTCCCATATTTTTAATACCGCTCCCTCTTCTGGTACAACCTCATTAGTTGCCGTTTGAGTAGCCTCTGCTTCTTTAGGAGCATCTTTGCTTTCTTCCTTTCCTCCGCATGCCATCATCCCAAATGATAAGATAAAAATCATCATCCCATATAAAAATTTTTTCATTTTCTTCCCCCTTTAAAAGTTTTTGGAAACGTTTCATTTGCTTCTAGTATTAGTCTAGTTCATTTTCTCTAAATTGTCAACCATTAAGTATCGAAACAATACAAAAGAATATCGAAATTATTCTTTACAATGATTTAGAGGTTATAAACGCTTATAATACGTCAAACATGGACACAGTAATAATCTTAGAGACATGATTAAATATATCAAAGAGAAGTTACCAGAAACTTTTATTATTGCTGGAAATGTATCTACCCCTGATGCGGTAATCGACTTAGAAAATTGGGGTGCTGATGCCATAAAAGTAGGAATTGGTCCAGGAAAGGTTTGTATTACTAGATTTAAAACTGGATTTGGTTCTGGAGGATGGCAGCTATCAGCCTTGAAATGGTGTGCTAAAGTTGCTACAAAACCTCTTATTGCCGATGGTGGTTTAAGACATAATGGAGATATCGCGAAATCTATCAGATTTGGAGCTACTATGTGTATGGTAGGATCGATGTTTGCGGGACACGAAGAATCCCCTGGTGAGCTAGTTGTCAAAGATGGTATCCAATTGAAAGAATATTATGGTTCTGCTTCTGAATTCAATAAAGGTGAGCGGAAAAATGTTGAAGGTAAAAAAATATTAGTAGATTATAGAGGCCCTATCATAGATACTCTGATTGAAATGGAAGAAGATATCCAAAGTTCTATCTCCTATGCAGGTGGAAATAATATAGACGCTCTTAGAAAAACAGATTATCTTATTTTAAAATATTAATTTTAAAGTAACTTAATTATAGTAGTAAAAAATGGAAGGGTTCCCTTCCATTTTTTATATATTTTTTATACGCTTCCTATATATGAATTACAGATAGAAGAAAATATGATATACTATTTTTATAATATATTGAGGAGGAATCACCTTGGAAAATAAAGGTATTGTTAGAAAAATTGAAGAAAAAAACTTATATATAGAACTATTTAGAGACAGCTCTTGTGCTCATTGCTCTGGGTGCGGGCAGAAAGATAAAACTATCGCTGACCTATATCAATATGAACTCAATGAGGATATCAAAGTTAATGTAGGAGACCTAATAACCTTTGAGATAAACAATAAATTCATCTTGAATTTAGCTCTTCTCATCTATATCCTCCCTGTAATTTTAATGATTCTAAGCTATATCATAGCTGCTAAATTAGGCGCCAGTGAAGGACAAGGAATCTTTGTCAGTTTCGCTACCTTGGTAATCTCATTTTTAGGTTTTTATTTTTACGATAAAAAAAGTGGAAGTAAATTGATCAAAGAGGAGATCTCTATCAAGGAAGTTGTCCCTGCCGATGAGATAAAAATTACTAGTTGTGGTCCTAAAGAATAAAAAAAATAACCCTTAAATCACATGTGATTTAAGGGTTATTTTTTAGTTTTGTTCAAATATAAACTTAGATATATTAGTTAGTACTTTAGGTATTCTTCTTCCTTGACCAATATATTCATTACACAAAACTAAGGTAAAAAGTATTAAAAATCCGATGCAAATCAATATTTTTCTATTCATAGCTATCCCTTTTTTTATAAATTAATACTTTTAATTAGAAGCGATGCTTCATATTCCATATTGTTATTAAAATAAAATTTTAATATATACATAGAAAAGTCGTAACACATGATTTGTTTTGGTATTTCACAAATTATTTTTATTAAGTTTTGTTGTTTTAATGGCTGATGACCATAGAGTAAAACAAGCTGCTTTATAGAGTCTAAATATTTAGTAGGACTAAAGTGATGATGGTTAAGATCTAAAGGGAATGAAATTTCCTTTTCAAAAGCAACAATAGCTTCCTTTTTCTCACCTAAATATAGATAAGATAGCCCTAAATTCCAATAAGTTTGATATAAAGTTTTGTTTTGTAATTCTTTAAGGATCTTTTCAAGTTTATTAACAGTAATTTTTATCAGTATTTCATTTTTCATTTCTTTAGCACAAGAAATAATGTTAGTATAACAAATTTCTAAATCATTATAATTTAATGGGTCGCTAACACTTTTCTTAAAGAATTCAATGGCTTTTTCATATTTACCTAATTTTTGATAACAAATACCTAGGTTATTGTAGGAATGATAGTAATGTTTTGTAATTTTTTCCATCTCAATAAGAACCTCAAAACACGTAATAGCTTTACTCCATTTTTTAGTTTCTAAAAGACTTACTCCGGTATTATAAGCTAAGAGTGCTTTTGTTTTATATGGCGCTTTATCGGTTTTCTTTTGATATTTCAGATATATTTCATAGGTAAGCTCTGCTTTTTCCAAACGAATTATCTCAATTAGAATGGAATAAAAAAAACTAAAGCAAGGGAAGTGATTTAACAGGTTATAATAGATCTTTAAAGCTTCTTCTTCCTTGCCTATCTTTTGATTATATTTGGCTATAATATACCGATATTTACAGCTGTGAACTTCTTTCTCTCTTCCAAAATTCTCTATTTCTTCTTGTTTTTCTTTGGAATAGATTGTTTTATCTATCAAGCTTTCATCAACTAATTTATCCAGTTCCTGCTGGGGAGTGATATACAGCTCTTCCATAGTAATAATCTTATTTATATTTCTTTCCTGAAAAATTCTATTAAAAGAATCAACCAACAGGGGGATATGTTTTTCTTTAAAAGAATTTTGCCCTTTTTTTATTTTAGTGAGATAAGTAGAGGTAATCCCTTTACATCCCAGTTCTTTAAAAGTTATTTTATATATTTTGGCTATTTCAAATATTTTATCTTCCATATTGACCTCCTGAAATGTAACCGTATTATATGATTAATATTCAGTTTTTTCCACTAAAATTCAATTTTTGATAAAAACTGAATAAAAAGGTCCTTAAAATTCAGTTTTTACGTTTTTTTTGAAAAAAATTGAAAAATTTGTTTTAACAAAATAATATACTATATTAACACTTGGAATAAGGTACAAACAAATTAAAAAGGAGTAAAAATCTCTTTTTGTTATTTTTTTAAATAACATCAATAAAATTTTGGAGGATATTATTATGAAAAGAAATTATTACATTATGAGCATACCATTAATATCAATTTTAATGGTTACTAGTATTATCAGCTATGTATTTTTAGGCCATTCTATTGCAATTAGGTTACTTACTTTTATTGGAATTACTGAAGCTGTTTTGGCTAAATTTCAAGGTGAACTTTTATTTAAAAATAGCTTTAAAAAATATTATTCTTTAGTAATGTTATTAATTCCAAGTAGTGTGTTTTTATTTTTGAATAATAATACAGAAGGGTTCTATATAGGCTCTTTCATAGGAATAATTATATTCCTTGTTAGAATTTATTTTTCTTTAAAAAAGATACCTATTAAAGAGAAAAGCAATGATAAGAGAATAAAAATTATTGATATTTACTTTTCCTTAGGTTTTACACTCATAATTTTAGTAAATATTTATTGTACAAATTTTTACAACAACCAAAATAGAATAAATTGGGAGACTCCTCTAAATGGAGCTCTTACATCAAATATAAAAATTTTAGATTCAAATATTAAAGTATTAGGTAATAATGATCTTTATAGGAAAAATTACTACAACTTACCACAAACATTTATTTTAGACTCTATAAAGGGAATTATCTTAAGTAAAAAAGGTGGATATGAGTTTGAGGAAGAATTCCAGCCCTATAAAGGAAAGGTAAATAAAATAACCTATAAAAATATTGAAATTTCAGGTATAGAAAATATTATATATTTTAAAGATCTAAATAGTAAGAAAGTCATTTCTAAATTTATTGCTAATGGAAAGATATTATCAACACCTATAATTGATAAAAACAACCTTTATTTTGTTGCTAATGATTGGAGTTGGCTGGATAAAAGAAGGAAAAGTAAAATTTATTCTTTAGATATTTCAAATCTTAAAATTTAAAAGAGTTTAGTTTTGATATAAAATCCCCTGTTTAAAATTATATTGTAGTGTAGGGAGGAAGTATGAAAAATTATTGGTTATATTTTGGGTGTAGGATAGCTTCAATTTTAGGAGGATCATTACAAAATGCTATTATTCCCATTGTAATCTTAGAGGGAACGAGGTCTGGTGGAGCACTGGGTTCTGTTTTAGGTGTACAAGAAGTGTTACTTTTATTAACTTCATTTATAGCAGGGTTTATAGCAGATAAATTTAATAGGAAATATATAATGATCATTTGTGATCTAATAAATGCAGCTTTATTAGGTGGATACATACTCTTAGCTCAAGGAGATATAAGCTACCTTTTTGCTCTTATTTTTATACAAAATTCAGTGAACAAACTTTTCTTTGCAGCTTCTGCAACTATTTTTAGTCAAATTGTAAAAAGTAAAGACTTGTTAAAGAGAAAATCAGTTATGAAAACTGTGATTAGAATCATAAATATCTCAGCTCCACCTATAGGAATTTTTCTTTATACGAAACTAGGATTAAACTTTATTCTAACTATTAATCTAATATCATTTCTAGTCTCTGGGATTTTAGAATTTTTTATTAGGTATAAGTCACATTTAACAAAACAAAACAAAAGAGAAAAGCTAAATATTATTAAAGAATATAAAGAACCATTGGTATATATAAAAGATTCTAATTCGAGTTTTAAAGGTCTTATATTGTTTATACTATCTATAAATTTCTTTTTTAATCCTATAGTATCAGTTGTTTTTCCATTTATTATTACCAGCTACCTAAAACTTCCTGTAATATTTTTAGGGTATACTATGTCTAGTTCTGCAATAGGATGTATTGTAGGAGGAGGAATATTAGCTAGATACACTGAAAAATTTGAATTGGGAGGGAAGTTCTGGAAAAAAATGGTTGTAATTAATTTTATAACTTTCGCAGGCATCCCTATCTCACTGTATATTTTCAGCAATAATTTACTGTTATGTCAGTTAAGTATAGTCAGCTTATTTTCTATCTTTGGGGCAACTAATATTATATATGTTGAAACTTTGTTTGTATATTTTGAGATAATAATACCCCATAAAATAAAAGGCAGAGCTTTTTCATTGATAGAGATATTTGGGTCTATTTTAACTCCTATTGGCTATTTTTTAGTAGCAGGAATTATAGACAAAGTTAATCCATTTTATTTATCTCTTATAGCCTGTGGCTTATGTTTTATTTTTTACTCTATTGTAGTGGTAAGGAGGTTGGATTTGAAAGAAATAAAAATAAATTTAGAAAAAGCTATATAGGGCAAGTAACTTTGATATCAAGATTATTTTCTTTTAAAATAATTAAAAATCTTTTTTCTATAGTAATAAATTATTGGAGGAGTCATGGAACAAATTATTGAACAAAAAAAAGCATCGACCTTTATAACTTTATTTTTATTCTTCGTTTTTAGCGCTGTTGGTGTTGTTATCGCTTATATGATAACTGATAATGACGATTTAATAGGTATTATTGCTTATACAGTAACTTTTTTAGTTTTACTTTGTTATTTTCAATTAAAAAAAGGAGTCTTAGAAGATATTAATTTTAAAATCCGAGAATTAGAAGTTTTAAAAATCCTTAAAATCTTATTTTACTGTATTATTTTTTTTATTATGTCAAATTTCGTGTACTGGATTTTATCGACCTACACTCATTTAAAATTTTATAACGAAACTGAAAATTTAAAGCCTTATAGTAAAACTCATCTTGGTCAGTTAATTTTTTTTGTTTCTTTAACTATTTTTCCTGCTGTGGTAGAAGAAATAGTCTTTAGAGGGGTCCTTTTTAAAAATTTAATTTTTAGATATGGTTTAAAAGTAGCTATTTTAGCTACATGTATTATTTTTAGTTTTATTCATGGTCTTTCTGATGGGTTAAATATTTTTTTAAGTGGCGGTACTTTTTATATAGCTTATATATACTATAAAGAAAAAAACATATTGTATCCTATTATTTTTCATGGAGTTTCTAACTTCATGTCTCTTTTTCCAAGAATTAATTATATTTCTGGCGACTCACCAAATAAATTTATTTTTCTATTTATGTTTGCACTACCCTTTATATTAAGAAAACTATATCAAATTTTTATACTAGAAAAAAATAGCTTTAAATTTTAAAAAGTTATAAAAAAAAGAACTCCATGGAGTTCTTTTTTTTTATCCTTTATACCACTAAACTTAGAAGTGAAAGTCCCCCTATAGCCCATAAAACCGGAGAAACTTTATTATATTCCCCTGTTCCTACATGGACTACTATAAATGATAAGAATCCAAAACTAAGTCCTGTACTGATACTATATGTAAGAGGCATCATGATAACTGTTGCAAACACAGGTAGTGCCGTTTTAAAATCATGAAGATTCAATTCCTTCAGATTTTTAAACATATAGATTCCAACAATAATAAGAGCTGGTGCTGTAGCATAAGCCGGTACAATCCCTACAATCGGTGTAAATAACAGTGAAAGTAAGAATAATATTCCGATGACAACTGAAGCTAACCCTGTTCTGGCTCCTGCTGCTATCCCTGCTGTAGTCTCTGATAACGTGGTAACTGTACTAGATCCCAATACTGACCCTACTATTGTAGAGGCTACATCTGTATGGATCATTCTACCTAGAGATAGGATATTCCCGTCTTCATCTTCCATTCCCATCTCCTTTGCACAGGCAATAAGAGTTCCCAATGAATCAAACAGGTCTACAAACATAAATGAGAATATAGGCCCGATCAACGCAAATTGTAAAGCTCCTAATATATCTAATTTAAACGCAATAGGTGCTATTGACGGCGGCATAGACATTATCTGTGTAGGAAGCTCAACTACCCCTATCATCATCCCTAAAACAGTCGTAGTGATCATCCCGATCAACATTCCACCCTTTACATTTCTAAGCTCTAAGAGAGCCGATACCATTATTCCTATCACTCCTAAAACAACTGTAGGAGTAAATTTACCGAGAGATACAAATGTTGCCGGGTTAGCTACTATAAGTCCCATACTCTTTAGTCCTATAAAAGCTATGAAAAGTCCTATTCCAGCTGTAGAAGCTATCTTTAGTTCTACTGGAATTGCCTGAGCTATCCTCTCTCTTATCCCACCAATAGACATAATTAAGAAGAATAATCCAGATATAAATACGACTCCCAATGCTGTTTCCCAAGGTATTCCCTTTCCAATAACCAATGTATATGTAAAAAATGCGTTAAGTCCCATTCCTGGTGCTAATCCTAATGGTGCATTTGCCCAAAAAGCTGCTATCAAACTACCTATTGCGGCACTTAAACATGTAATAGTAATAAGAGCTCCTTTATCCATCCCTGTATCTGCCATTATTGAAGGGTTTACAAATATAATATATGACATAGTCATAAATGTAGTAAGTCCCCCAATAACCTCTTGCTTTACCGAAGTTTTTCTTTCGGTTAATTTAAACATTCTTTCCAACATTCTACTTCCCCCGTCCTTAAATTTTTAATAGGTAGTATCTAATAATTTTATACTTTTTTTAAATAAAAAAGCAACGTGACGTTGCATTCAAATAAGCACAATTCAGGTTTTTATAATCATTTATCCCGTAAATTTTATCTCAAAATCCTATGTTTATGTAGTAAAGTAATAGCATTTTGGTGATGCCCCTTACGAGTATAATCCCCTAGATAATAAAAAAAGATCCCGTTTCCCTTTGTTTCAGGAAAACAGAACCTCTATATATATTAAAATATTAGGTATCTATCTTCTTATAGTCAGCTGTTTAAGGTAGCTGGTAGAAACTTTTCGCCATATCCGAAATTTATATAAGTTTTTTTTATTGAAAAGATTATATCACTTTTCCCATAAAATTACAAAACATTTCATATAAAACTCCTATATACCTCAAGAAAGTTTTTTCTCTTTGTGGTATAATAATTTTAAAATCAATACAAAATATTTTGCCATAGGCAGGAGGTAAAGTTATGAAAATATTAGTAACTGGAGGAGCTGGATACATTGGTTCCCACACAGTGATAGAATTATTAAAAGAAAACTATGAGGTAGTTATTGCAGATAATTTTTCCAACAGTAATCCAAAGGTATTGGACAGGATAAAAGAAATTTCAGGTAAAGATTTTAAATTTTATGAGATCGACCTATTAGATAAAGAAAATTTGAACAAAGTATTTGTAGAAAATGAGATAGATGCTGTAATTCATTTTGCAGGATATAAAGCAGTAGGAGAATCGGTAGCCAAGCCTATCGAATACTACCACAACAATCTGACAACTACATTTGTTCTGTGTGAAGTAATGAAAAACCATGGCGTTAAGAAGATCGTCTTCAGTTCATCTGCAACTGTATATGGATTAAATAATACATCACCGCTACTAGAAACTATGCCATTAAGTGCTACAAACCCATATGGTAGTACAAAACTTATGATTGAGCAGATCTTAAATGACCTGTATATCTCTGATGATCAGTGGGGAATTGCCCTTCTAAGATATTTTAATCCTATTGGAGCTCATGAAAGTGGAAGGATTGGGGAAAATCCAAATGGTATTCCAAACAACTTAATGCCTTATATTACTCAGGTAGCTGTAGGAAAAAGAGAAAAATTAAGTGTATTTGGATCTGACTATAATACCCATGACGGAACTGGAGTCCGTGACTATATTCATGTCATTGATCTAGCTATTGGTCATATCAGAGCACTGGAAAGATTCAAAGATAAAACTGGTGTAGAAGCATATAACTTAGGGACTGGAGACGGGATCAGTGTTCTAGATCTAGTAAATACATTTATGAAAGTAAATAATGTAAAGATCCCATATGAATTAGTCGAAAGAAGAGCTGGAGATGTGGCTACTTGTTACGCTAACTCTGAAAAAGCTCTAAAAGAACTAAACTGGAAAACTGAAAAAACTTTAGAAGATATGTGCAGGGATTCATGGAAATGGCAGTCTAATAACCCAGAGGGATATTAAGATGAAAATATTTGTTATGTCAGACATACATGGTTCAATATACTACCTAGAAAAAGCATTGGAATGTTTTAAAATGGAGGAGGCCGATTACATCCTGATATTAGGAGATATCCTTTATCATGGACCACGTAATCCTCTTCCTACAGATTACAACCCAAAGTTAGTTGCTGAAAAATTGAACTTATACAAAGACAAGATCATAGCTACGAGAGGAAACTGTGACAGTGAGGTAGACCAAATGCTTTTAGAATTTCCTATTATGAGTGATTTCACTAATTTGTTTTTAGGAGGCAAACGTATCTTTGCTACCCATGGTCACCTCTTTACAGAGGGAAAACTTCCCATAGGTAAGGGAGATATCCTGATCTCAGGACACACCCACCTGCCATTGGCAGAAAAAAAGGATATCTTTATATTTAATCCAGGGTCTATTACCCTTCCCAAAGGAGGAAATTCCAATTCATATGGAATTTTAACTTCTTCCTCTTGGAATATTAAAGATTTGGATGGTCAAATTTTTAAATCTATCGAATATTAAAAAAAGTAATATGATGTTACATCCTATATATTAAAAAAATCCCTTAAAATAGTAGATTACTATTTTGGGATTTTTTTAATTAGTATCATCATCATCTTCATTTTTAGTTTCAATACTATCGGTATATTTTCTATCCTTTAAGATATAGTATACCAAGGTCAATATCAATTTAGCACCATTATCCGTTATTTTTTTTATTATTCCGTGTTTTTCAGTAGCGACCAGATGAAGTTTGTATCCTGATTCCAAAATTTTAAGAACGTATTTATCATCTTCTTCATAGGGCGTAAATACCAAAAGTGCTGCCAAATAAAATATTATAATAGCCAATACTACTAACAACAGCGTAATATACATCATCACAATCACCTCCTAATCTTATATTATATATATACTATATTATTTCTGTTTTTCCTATAAATGCTGATAACTATTTCTGAATTATTCCTATAACAGAACCGTTATCGTACTTTATTCGTACAACTTCACAACCTATTATATTACTCATACAGAGGGAGCTAGACCTGGGAATATCAACCCTGTCCAATGGATAGGCAAATCCTTCCAATGTCAATGAATCTATGGAAGTAAGTGGAATAAAAGAGATAGTTTTACCCCTTTGACCACAAATTTCCATATCTTTTTTTATCCAGAAAATTATTTCATTCTCGTCTGCATATGTAACATTTTTGTACTTTTCCAAGAGATTCAAGTTCGTTAAAAAATGGTCTGTTCTCCCTCCTAACCCTCCCAGGATTAAAACATCTTTATATTCAGTGGTTACTTTCTCTAAGATCAATTCTCCATCTGTAAAATTTTTAGATACAGGGAATTTTTCAAATTTCACGTCTAATTTTTTATAATGAGTTATTACCTCTTCTGTAATAGAATCCAGATCTCCCAATATAAGTTTGGGAATTACTCCCAAATTATAGGCATGGTTTGCTCCACCATCTGCGCAATATATATCATATTCATTGTATTTTATATCTTTATAATAATCTGCTTTTAAGTTAACCCTTCCACTTAAAAATATTATTGCCTTTTTTTTCATCCTATTCTCCCTCATCTCTTTTGGTATTTACCTCTATAAATACAGGTAGATGATCTGAAATTACCTTTCTTATCTCCCTGTAATTGTTGTCTGTAAAATCTAATACCCCACTTCTTCCTGTATACCATCCTTGCATCAATTCATAGGGATAAAAGATGTGATCATAACTAGATACCAGACCACTTTTTCCTATGGTCGTCTTTTGATTAGGAGGTATTGCATCGACAATCACATCAGAATGCTTTAAGAATCCAGAAAAAGCATCATCATATGAAGGGATATTAAAATCTCCTCCAATTATAACTATATTTTCTTCATCACTTTTATCATATTCTTCTTTAAACCAATCATATACATCGATCATCTGCATGCCCTCTAGCTGCCTTTCAGTTTTTTTCTTTCCAAATATTGAATGTACCAAAACATAGGTGAATTTAAAGTCTCCCATTTGAAATTTAGCACCATATGGTTCTCTCATAAAGTATTTTCCTCTGTTTTCTTCTGGATAAAATTTACCTTTTTTTAGGAGTTTTACCCTGTCTGTTCTATAGATATATGCAAAATATTCCCTGTATTTCTTACTTCCTACTGCATAGGGAGAGATATGATACCTCCACTCTACCCCTGTCTGAGCTTTCAGTTCATTGGTCAGTTTTTTCACTTCATCTTTTTTCATAACCTCTTGAATTCCTGTCAGATCAAAGGAAGATATGATACTAGCTAGTCCCTCTATCTTTTCCTGCCTGTGATCATTTTTCCATCCTAGATGAAGGGTATTAAAACTGGCAATATGTGCTGTTGATCCAAAGGCAAATATACCAATAGTCAGAAATATTACTATTAATTTTAATATCTTTTTCATAGCTTCCCCTCCCATATCCTCTATTATTTTCTTCTTATCCCTAACTTTTCTTTTCTATAATTATCCAGATATTTTAAACTTACGAATTTCATTTTAGTTTAAAAAAACCTAGAAAATTAAAATTTTCTAGGTTTAAATACCTCTTACTTAGCTCTTTCTACATATTTACCTGTTCTTGTGTCAATTCTGATTAATTCATCCATCTCAATAAATAATGGAACCATTAATTCATAGCCAGTTTCAATTGTAGCAGATTTAAGTGCTTTTCCTGTAGTATCACCTTTTAATCCAGGCTCTGTATAAGTAACTTTGAATACCATATGGTTTTCTAATTCTACTCCTACTGGTCTTCCTTCATAGAATAAGATATCGATGATAACTTCTTCCTTTAAGTAGTTTACAGCACCATCTAAGTCATCTTTTTGTAATCCAATTTGCTCAAATGTTTCTTGATTCATGAAGTTATATTCTCCACCATCTTCATATAAAAATTGCATAGATTGCTTATCTAACATGATGTCATTCATCATATCAGATGCCTTTACTGTAGTTTCGTTGATTCTTCCACTGATAAGATCCTTTACTTTAAAAGTGATCTCAGGTGCTCTTTGTCTCTTTCCTGATGTTGATTGGAATCTTTCTGCCTTTAATATTAAAAATGGTACTCCATTTACTTCAAATGTACTTCCTGCTCTTAATTTATCTGCCGATTTCATTTTATTCCTCCATATTTTTTCTTTTTCCTTGATAGCCGATCAAAATGATCGACATTTTTAATTAATTATACAATAATTCGTAAGAATCTTCAAGATAAATAAGGGTTATTTATGTCTTTCATGAAAGCTTATCAGGTCATATATATCTTTTTTCATATAGGGACTCCCTACCTTATTTTGAACTTTTTTCCATAATTCTCTAAATTTTTCAAAGTTCATCCTTTTTATCATTAGGGTTGATTCCTTCAAATATTTTATATCCGCCTTGGTCATTCCCATTCCATGGAGGAGAGTTTTTTTAATTTTATAATAATTTTCACTGTCTAATTCTAAACCATTATAATAAAATCCCAAAAATTCATCGGATAAGTTCTTTTCCTGATAGATAACTCTTCTAACTTCAGTAGCTATATAGTCAATACTTAATTCTTTTTTTATCTGTCCCCTGTCTTCCCCTTCAAAACTAAAGAAAGGTAAGAATACTTGGTACATATGATAACTTCTCATAGATTTGGTAAAGGCATACATCTTCTTTAAAAGGGGATGTAGTTTTTCATCTGACCTAATCAGTCCTTTATTTATTGCATATGTACTTCCCAAATGAGGATAAAGTGTAATTGTAAAGTCTTCTGAATGAACAAAATTAATTATGTGTTCGTCGTATTTATTATTTTTTTTGAATTTCTTAATAAATTTCCTTGCCCTGGTCAGCTCCTCATAGATCATATCTTCATTGAAGAAGTCATCTATAAAAACTTTAGGACTCATTACCAATTCATTTTTTTGTTCTTCTTTTTTAGCAAAAAAGGGCAATAAAGGCTTATTAGTTGTTGTAAATATATTTTCCAACCTTTTCTCTGCATCTTCATCTAATTCCAGTTTAAACTCTAATTTAGAGATTTTTTTTATACTCTCTTTATCTTTTATATAGTTATTTCTTTTCAAAAGTTTCAAAAGGTAACTGTAGTAATAAGTTTTTACCCTTTTATACAGAACTTCGTTATTTCTTAGAGACGGACATTTCCTCTCTGCTATTAAATCAAATTCTAAAAAATCCTCTAAACTTAAGATCCCAACTTTATTGATTCCAACAGCATTCCACGTGTAAACCTTTGGGATCCCATACTCTTCTAAGTCAGAGATCAAGGCAACATATTGAGCTATTCCTCCCCCTAGGGAATGTCCAGTCAGAGCTATACTTTCATGCTCTATCTTTAACATTTTCTTATAAAATTCTACTCCCTGTTCTAATTGTTTTGGTTTTCTGTCCACACCTAGTAAAAGATCAGTTTCTATAAAATCTTTATATGCTTCACCAAATGAACTGAGTTCTGTCCCCCTATAGGAGATAACTATCTGTTTATTTTTTTCAAAAGCTATAGCATAAAAGCCTGTTTTTTCTGTTCCCTGTTTATAGGTATCGTCCATTATACCTATGATTTTCCATTCACATAAAAAAGTATGGAATGTTCTTTCAAATATCTCACTTCCCCCATAGGACCAAACCTCATTGGGGAAAGAAAGTAGCCTTTTTTTTGATTCACTGTTTAAAAACAAGATTTCCTCCAAGGAAAATCCTATATCTTCCTCTTTAAAATCACCATATGAAAGACCACTGAGAACTAAATAATCTAATTCTGTTATCATAATTTTACCACCTTAAAATATCAATCTCAATAAAATATAGGTAACAAATGTCCCTAAAATACTTCCTGCCATAACCTCTTTAGGAGAGTGAATCCGGCCTTCAATCCTCGATTGAGCCACTAAAAGTGCTATTCCAAAAGTTAGTATTGTTACCACTATATTTTCTGTAGCATAAGATACCCCTACCCAGAGTCCAAAAGCTACTGCTGAATGCCCGCTGGGCATTCCTCCATGCAGTAATTTTCCTTTTTTGTAATAAGATTTAATTATAAAAACTCCAATTACCACTATAAATATTATGAGTAAAACAGTGTCCACATAGGAAGATTTCAACAATCTAAAGACCTCAAAAGTATCTTTTTTTAATTTTTTACTAAAAATTATATAACCTATCACCAGAGCATTGAGAGATACCACCAGTACCGCTCCAGCTGCTACATCTTTGGCTTTTTTAGCCAGTGGATGATACCTAGTTGTACTAATATCCACTGCAGCTTCTATAGCGGTATTCATAAGTTCTGCAAAAAACACCAGGGATATAGCAAAAGAAAGGCTTTTCAGGTCAGATCCTGTTACACCAAATATAAGACTCAATATAACCACTAAGATCCCGGCAAATATATGAACCCTCATATTTCGTTCTGTTTTTATAGCTGTAACTATACCCTCTAGAGCATAATTTATACTTTCACTAAATTTACCATTTTTAGTTATTTTTTTTGTCATAAAACCACCCCAAATCGCCTACAGCGAAACTTAAAAACCGATAACTTTAAAAGCGATAAAATAAATTTCAGATCTATTTCACCAACTATCCAGCTTATTAATCTCAAAATAAAAACTTTTAATTCATTATATCTCTATATTGAATAATTTCCTTTTTCTTATTGGTTTTAATCAGTATCAGTAGTGGCTCAGACATAAAATTCTACTTAGATCCCCATAACTTTTTTAGTCTAGAGATATTTAAAATAACTTTAAATATCTCTGCTATATCCGTGTTTCTTTAGGATTTCTTCCTCTTTCTTTCTCATTATTTTTTTATCCTCATCCTCTATATGGTCGTAACCCAGGAGGTGTAAGATACCATGTGTCAATACATAGTAAAACTCTCTTTTAAAACTATGATTATAGTCACTGGCCTGTTCTTCTACCCTCTCTAAAGATATTACTATATCACCTAGAGTCAAGTAAGGTCCTAATTGAAAGTCATCTTCATTGTCTAGATATGCAAATGAGATCACATCTGTAGGCTGATCTTTATCCCTGTAATCTCTATTTACAGCTTGTATATTTTCATTATTGGTAAGTAAAAGTGACATATAAACATCTCTTTCGTTAGTGTACTCATCCTCTATGACAGTTTTTATATAATCTTCTACAGTCTCTAAATCTATAAATTCATCATACCCTTCTATTCCCTTAGTTAATTCAACAGTTATTTCCATTTTTCCTCCTGCAATTTTATTCTTTTATTTTATTCATATCATTTAATTATTTCTGTCCCGGATACTTTATCCTTACATGATGGATACTCATAAGTATCTTTGTAAAACTTTGGATTATAATTTCAATCTCTTTAAATGTAAGGTCTGCATCTGAAAGCTGCTGCTCCTCGATCTTTGACCCAATAATTTTTCGGAGCATCTTCTCTATCGTTACCGGTGTCTTTTCATCTAGTGACCTTACTGCTGCCTCAATAGAATCTGCCAGCATTATTACAGCTGACTCCTTACTCCTAGGCTTAGGTCCACTATATCTAAAGTCACTTTCTTCTAAATGCGGATTACTTTGTTTTGCTTTATTATAAAAATAAGCCAGTAAAGTTGTCCCCTGATGTTCATACATAATATCCCTTATTTCTTTGGGCAGATTATACTCCCTTCCCATTTCATCACCATCTCTAGTGTGAGATGTTATTATAAGGGTACTCAAAGTAGGACTCAGGTTATTATGCGGATTTACTCCATCAGCCTGATTTTCCACATAAAACTGCGGTCTTTTCATCTTTCCTATGTCATGGTAATAAGATGCTACTCTAGCCAATACATGGTTACCGCCTATAGCTTCTGTAGCCTGCTCTGATAGGGTTGCTACCATCATAGAGTGATGGAATGTCCCAGGAGCATTTACTGATAACCGTCTGAGCAAGGGCTGGGATAAATCTCCTAATTCCAGCAGTTTTATATCTGTTAAAATATTAAATGTCCTTTCAAAATATGGAAGAAGTGCTATAGTTAACATCCCTGTAAAAGCTCCCGACAAAAATAATACCCCACTCTTAATCAGGCTGTCTATAAACTCCATATTCATTCCAACTGCTATGGTTAAGACTATAAACACCTTGGTCATCCCTATATAGATACCAGTATTAATGATATTAGTTCTATTTTTTATTTTTGTTATCAGATATAATGAAACTATCAAACTAAATATTTCTATAACTAGGTACTCTATGCTGAATCCATTTAATGGTATACCATAAAGGATCAAAAAACCACCTATAATTAAACTGGTTTTTACATTTACTAAGATTCCCAATAAAATAAATACTGTTTCTATAGGCAGGATATATTTCCAATTGGGGTCTATAACCCTGAAAGAGATTATTCCCACAGCAATAGATAACATTATAGCGCTATAATAACTTTTTTTTCTTATTTCATTGAATAGAAACTTCGTACAAATATTTTTAAATACTATAGATAATATAAATAGATAGATAAGTGTCCCCATAAATTTTATTACCTTACTAGTTTTCCCATAAAGTCCTGCATTTTTTAATATGATTACCTTACTCTCTGAAACTGCCTCACCTTTTTTCAAAATTACAGCACCAGCATTTATACGCACTGAAACATTTTTTACCTGTTCTATCTTTTCGTTGAGTAACTCTTCAGTTTTTTCACTGTCTAAGATATAGTTAGGTTTGATAAAAATTTTCATAAAATTTTCTTCATAGGAATCCAGGTCATCAATCTTTTCAAACAACTTATTAAGTCTCAATAAGTTCCCGTCTTTTTTGACTCCCTGTTTATATAAGATATTTATATCATTTAAATATTTATCCCTTAGATCATCTAACTCCTTATCTGATTTTTCAAATAAATACATGAAAAGTTCAGATGAAATTTTGATATTAAAACTATTTTTTATATTCTGATAGGCTAGCTCTGATTCTACTTTTTTCTCTTGTTTTATTTGTTGAAAAAAAACTTTTACCCTCTGAATTGTCTCTTCTTCTACACTTCCTACACTTATATATTCCTTCTGAGAACTTTCTATTATCTCAGATATTATCCTTTCTTTAGCCGCTGTATCGTTGTAAATTATATCTGTAGGAGCGACTACATCCCTTATGGCTACGTCTCCTAATTTTAAATAACCGTTAAATAAATATGTATTTGCACTGACTACAGTCAGCACTAAGATTAGAATAAGATATACTACTTTCTCATTAACTACTTCCTTTGCAGAATATTCTAGATCTTTAATCTCTTTTTTCATTTTTTCTTTTTTCTCAAATCCAATTGTCAACCTTCTACCAAAAAGTTCAATTTTCTTCATAATTTTGCCTCCAATACCATTCCTATATGATATTATCTTTGTTTTTTATATGAATATTTCTTGTTGGAATGGAATCTATAAATAGACTTCCATATCGTTTCTTTATAATTCTATTATCTAAAATTGTTATTACACCTCTATCATCACAACTTCTGATAAGCCTCCCGATTCCCTGTTTAAATTTAATTATCGATTCAGGTATCTGGTATTCCATAAAGGCATTTTTCCCCTCATCATTTAAATTTTCTATAATGGCTTCTACCACAGGATCACTGGGTACTTTAAATGGTAGTTTAACTATGATTACAGAGCTAAGCTTATCTCCTTTCACATCTACACCTTCCCAAAATGATGCTGTTCCAAAGAGTACAGGTTTATTGCTTTTTTTATACATATCCACCAATTGATTCCTCGGTGCCTGCCCCTGGATAAATAAGTCATATCCTTCCTCTTCTAGTCTATCTTTTAACATAAAATATAGATAATTTAATGTAGAATATGAGGTAAACAATAAAAATGTATTCCCCTTTGTCCTCTTTATAAGTTTTTCTACAAAATCTTTTATCCCATCTAAAAATCCACGATCTGTAGGAGATGGGAGATCTCTTGGAATATATACTTTCATCTGCCTGTCATAATCAAAGGGTGAATCGATAATTTTTTCCAAGACCTCCTCATGTAGGCCTATAGATTCTTTGAAATATTTAAAACTACCATTAATTGCTATAGTTGCAGATGTAAACACCATATGTTCCAAGTTAGAATATAAATTTTCATCCAATTCATCACTTATTTTTAAAGGTGTTGCTACAAATTTTACGTTACTCTTTTTTTGATTCAGAGATATCCAATAGATGAAGTTTTTATCATCCATCTCCTTTATAAAATTATAGTTAGAAAAATATGTTTCCAGCCTCTCAGTATATTTTGTAAAATCACTTATTATTCCTGTTTCATCATCAATATCCTTTATTACCCGAGTTAAACTCTTTAACCTTCTCATATAAGCATTGTAAGTCAGGAGCATCTCCTCCTCCAATTCCTTCAATGTCTCCCAATGTTCCCAGTGTTTTAGCTCTTCCTTTCTCAGACGAAGACTGATATTCCCCTGGGACTGTCCTGCAAAGGCTTCTATAACCTTTAGATAGTATTCATTCCCACGGTTAGACAGATCTATATGCCGGGATATCAACTCTTCTATGATCTCCTTTTTTATAGAGTCATACCCTTTATAATTTATATTTCTTAAATAATTCAAAAGACCTGTATACTTGCTGGCATCTTTTTTCTTCCCTATATGATGGATGTTGTTCATCGTTTTATTGAATGAATATTTAGATGCCTCATAGGAAAAATAATCCCGGGCTACATTCTCTATATTATGGGCTTCATCAAATACTACCAAGTCATAGTCTGGAAATATAGAATAATCTGTGTTGAACCCTACTTCCTTTCGTATGGATAGGTCAGCAAAAAACATATGGTGGTTGGTGATCAACACATCAGCCTTTTTCTTTTCCTCTCTGGATTTTAAAAAGAAGCAGCTCTCTTTAAAAGCACACTTACTCCCTGCACATATATCTGTCTCACTCATAAATTGTTCCCAGACTATGTAATCTACCTCAAAGGGAAGTTCTCCCTTATCACCGGTTTCAGTAGATTTAAACCACTTCAATATATAGCTCACTTGATCTTTCTGAGAACTACTCATCTCATCGATCTCTGAACTTCCTCCTATCCCTATATTAGCAGCTTTTCTATTACACAGATAGTTACCCCTACCCTTAACCAAGACATAGGTAAATTTCTGTGGCAGCAATTTTTTAACTATAGGAATATCTTTGTGGAGGAGCTGTTCCTGTAAATTTATAGTATTTGTTGTAATAATTACTTTTTTCTCATTTTTTATAGCCCATTCTATACTAGGAATTAAGTAAGCGAGGGTCTTTCCAGTTCCTGTCCCTGCTTCTACTACAACCTTAGTTTTATTGTTCAAACCTTCCTCAATATGTTTAGCCATATGAAATTGTTCTTTTCTATACTCAAATCCCTTAAATATTCCTGCTAAAAGACCTTTCTCCTCGAAGTAGGGTCCTATATCGATCTTTTGAATCTCTGTTTTATTTATCTCTACCATAACATAGATATCATCTACACTATTATTTACAATATACGAAGCCCCGTCTTTTTGATCAGAATACATAGAAGCCACAGCTACATCTGCATCAGAAGGGTATAGATACCCTGAAGGATGGTTGTGGATTATTACTTCCCTTTTTTTCATCCTCTTGAGGAGAGCCGGGACTGCTCCTTTATTCCCTCTGGCAATTACCTCTATCTCATCTACTATTCCTTCATCATTTGGTATACCACGAAAAAACACCTCATTTCCATGGGCGTTCTCAATTTCCTCTTTCATTTTTTCTATTATATTTTCTGAAATTTTTTCTAATATCATTATTTATTCACCTTCTATTCTCCTATTATACCACAAAATAAAAGAAACGTGATGTTTCATCCAGTTGTGCAGAATACAGCATTTTTTTAACTTTATTTTTATGAAAAATTTAGAATTTTCTGAATAATAAAAAAGAGGCAATGCCTCTTTTTTAGTTAAAAATTAAAAATATATAGTTTAAAATTTTAGATATAAACTAACACTCTATATCTTTTTTATTTTATATACAGGGGCTCTAAAAATTCAAAACCTTTATTTTTCCCTTTAACAGCTTCTATCATAAAAAGTTTAGAAACTTTAGTGTTTTCACTGAATATATTTTGTATCCTCTTTGGATAAAATCCCAATTCCGATAGATTATTAAGTAGTTCTACCATCCTCTCACTTCTATAGATCAGTGTCAGAGTACCTCCTGGTTTTAGAAGCCTCTTACTCTCATCTATTAATTCTTTCAAATTTAAAGTAATCTCGTGTCTAGAGATCGCTTTCATAGAGTGGGGATTGACCTTCCCATTAGAGCTTTTCATATAGGGTGGATTACTTACTATGTAATCATAGGTATTTCCTCTGTTCAATTTTTTTATATCTATATTGAGAACCTCTATTTTTTCTGTAAGATCATTTTTTTTCACACTTCTTTTGGCCATACCAGCCATCTCTTCCTGGATTTCTACCGATGTAATATTATCTACCTTTGGATTTCTAGACAAGATAAGGGAGATTATCCCTGTTCCTGTTCCTATATCCAGCAGCTTTCCATTTTTAGTCGGTGTAAAAAAATCTGCCACCATGACAGCATCTTCTCCAAATCTAAATCCATCTTTTTTCTGTAAAATAACCATCCCATGATCTAGGGGTTCTAAATTTTCATCTTCTCTCATTATTTTGCTTCCAATCCTTTCACAGCTGCTTCTTCAGGTGTTTTTTTCTTAGATTTATGTTGTTTTCTAGCTTCTTTTTTGTCAAAACTTACCTCATCTAAATTCAATCTCATTCTGCCTTTACCCTCTACATCTACATATAGATATTCATTCAATGGATTTATTCCGACTACCTTTCCTCTGCTATTTTCCACACTTACTATTTGACCCATACTTGGGCATTTTAATAGAGCATCGGCATATTGTTGATATTCATATTTAATACAACAAAGCAGTCTACCGCAGGCTCCAGAAATTTTCGAAGGATTTATTACTAAACCTTGATCTCTTGCCATCTTAATTAACACTGAGTCAAATTTGTTGATATAAACCCTACAGCAGAGTTCTTTTCCACAGATTCCTAAACTTCCTAATATTCTAGCTTCATCTCTTACACCTATTTGACGTAATTCAATTCTAAGTTTAAATATTGTAGCTAATTCCTTTACTAGGTTTCTAAAGTCTATTCTACCTTCTGCTGTAAAGTAGAAGATTAGTTTTGATTTATCAAAGGTAAATTCTGTAGCCACTAACTTCATAGGCAATTCATGTTTTTTTATCTTTTCTTTTCCTATAACATTGGCCTTTTCAGCTTCTGCTTTGAGAGTTTCAAATTGATGATTATCCTCTGAAGTAGCCTTTCTGATTACCGGCTTTAATGGTAATACCAGTGACTCTTCTTCCATCATTTTAGGAGCCATATATACCAAACCAATTTCCTTACCCCTTGCAGTATCAACTACAGCTCTATCTCCTACTACATAATCAATATCATCCACTACTTCAAAATAATACCTTTTTCTAGTTATCTCAAACATTATCCCCAAGATTTTGTATTGTTTTTTTTCTACCTTTTCTTCTTTTGCTTTATTTTCTGCTTCCCATTTTTCATCTAAAACATCTTTATTTAATTCCTCTTTGGCAGCTTTCTTTTTTACACAATTTTCATCACATGGTTCTGTCCCACACGCAGCAGGTGCCGGCATAGATAATTCTTCCTCTTTAACTTTCTCTGCTTTTGCCGTTTTCTCTACTTTTTTTTGTTTATTCGGTTTATTTGGTTTTTTTATCTCTTTTTTTTCTACTTCCGGTCTAGTTTTTTTATCATCTTTTTTGTTTTCTACTTTATTTTTATGATTTTCATCTGTTATTTCTTTTTTCGGAGTTTCTTTTTTATTTTTTTCCCTTAATCTCATGGCCATTTTTTCCTCTATAGTCATCTTGTTAGATTTATTCATTGTAGCCTCCTCTATATAATCCCCTCTTCTGAAAAACTATAATATTTTTCCGGGGTTATAATTATATGATCTAAAACCCTCACTTCCAAAGGTTCTAGTATCTTTTTTAACTTTTTAGTCATCTCAAGATCTGCCTGAGATGGCTTTGGATTCCCAGAAGGATGATTATGAGAAAATATAACCGATTTCGCATTATATTTCAATACACATTTCACTATCTCCCTAGGATATATCTGGCTCCTATCTATCGTTCCTAAAAATATAATTTCATCTCCTAAATACTTGTTATCAGCACTTAAAAATATAATTTTAAATACTTCTTTCTCTAAGAGTCCTATACTACTTTTTAAATAATCATATGCAGCTTCTACAGAATTTAAAACAATCTGTTCTCTGAATTTTTCCTTGTATAATTTTTTATTTAAATCGTGTAGGAGTCTAAAATAAATACAGGTATTTTCGGTTATTCCTTTTATTTTTAATGACAATATCTCATCTTTAGACGCGCTCAAAACCCTCTCTAAAGTTTTAAACTCATTTAAAAGCTCCTTGGCTGATTCTTTCGTATCTTTCATTGGGATGGTATAAAACAATAGTGCCTCTAAAATTTCATATTCTAGAAATCCATCCAGACCATTTTTTAAAATTTTAGTTCTAATCCTGTCTCTATGCCCTGAATGTTCTTTAGCTTTCACGACATTCCCCCTGCTATCCTAAGATTTTATAGACTTGTTTTGGAGTTTTCATCCTTTTCATAACCTCTAAAGCTGAGGTTACTATTGGATAGGCAAGTACTGCCCCTGTTCCTTCTCCAAGCCTCATATTCATGTCTAAAAATGTTTTTCTCCCCAAAGTTTTACTTATAATTGCCATTCCAGGTTCTTCACTTCTATGGGTAGCAATCATATATTCCACTGTATTAGGAGCGATTTTTTGAGCAACCAATGCCGCCACACTTGATATAAATCCATCGATCAATATCGGTTTAGAATTAGCTGCACATCCAAGGTATATCCCTGCCATACAAGCAATATCTAAACCTCCTACACATCGTAGGATCTCTATAGGATCATTTTCAAAGAGGTTGTATTTTTCTACAGCATCCTTTATCACCTTTTTTTTCTTCATAAGTCCCTGATCACTCAGTCCGCCACCACGGCCCACAATCAGATCTAAATTTTCCCCTGTCAATGCATATAGAATAGCACTACTTGTAGTAGTATTTCCTATCCCCATCTCTCCATTAGAGAATATATCATAATCCAAGTTTTCTTCAACGATAGATATACCTACTTCTATAGCTTTTATACATTCATCATAGGACATAGCCGGCTCATATACAAAGTTATTGGTACCTTTCTTTATTTTTTTTCTGTATAGATTTGGGTATTTTCTGTCTATCTCTCCTGCTATCCCTATATCTATTAATTTAAAATCAACATCCAATGTATCACATAAAATTCCAATAGCAGCTACCTTGGACAGCATCGCTTCAGAAACAATCTTAGTATATTCAATAGGACAAGACGAAACTCCTTCTTCAACTATTCCATTGTCTGCCGAAGCCACTAGATGTAATTTTTTTAAAATCGCATTATCCAGCCTTCCGGTTATTCCAGAAATTTGAATAGCTAACTCTTCTAATTTTCCGAGACTGCCTAAAGGCTTCATCTTTCCATCCAATATTTTTTTGGCCTCTTCAGCTACCTCGATATTCAAAGGTTTTATCCTCTTTAATGTTGTCTTATATAATTCCATCGACATCTCCTATATTAATCCCCTTTAAGATTGGATATCCATCTGTAAATTCTATAACTATTATTCCGGCATAATTAGGAGCAAATTTCCAGTATCCATTCAATTCGCCAGAAAAATAATAACTTAAGATACAATTTATTACTCCCCAATGACATACTGCCACTATATTCCCACCAGATAGGTCCAATGATTCTACAAAACTCACACATCTTTCCTGCAATTGCTGGACACTTTCCCCTGTTTTATAGTCGTATGACTGCCAATTTTCTTTCCATTCCACAGCATCTTCAGGATGTTTTTCCAATATTTCTTCATAGGTAAGACCCTCTAAAACCCCAAAATTCAGTTCCTTCAGTTCCTCTACCAAATTCAAATCATAATTTTTTATATTTATTATCTCAGCTGTTTCTGCTGCCCTTTTTAATGGGCTGCTATAGATCTCTTTATACTCTATACTAGATAATATCTCCTTTGTTCTCAGAGCTTGACCCTGTCCTTTTTCTGTAAGTTTAGGATCCAAATGCCCGAAAAAAATATTTTCTTTATTCAGTTCACTCTCTCCATGTCTTACCAAAACTAGTTTACCCATTTATAGCTCCAACCAGAAGTACAATTATTGTAGACATCTCAACTACAGCACCTAGGGTATCACCTGTTATCCCACCGATCTTTCTTTCCATTAATTTAGCAAAATATATTCCCAAGATACTAACTACTAAAAGAGCGTATATTCCTGTCATACCTATAAAATAATATGAAAAAGCAGCTGTTATAGCAAACGAGATCATCACACCTACCATATTTGTTTCCTCTACTATGTGTTTTCCCATTCCACTAGGTCTGGCATATTTTCCTACTCCACAGTTTAAAGTACTGTTAAATCTTGCTATTACAGGCATTACAAGTAAAAAATAAGGTGATTCATCTACCGATATAACCTCTTTTAACAGTGTTCCTTTTAGAGCAAAATAAATTATTAAAGATAATGCTCCATTACTTCCAATCCTAGAGTCTTTCATTATCTCTAGCATACGTTTTTTACTTCTATAACTAAATATCCCATCAAATGTATCAGCTAAACCATCTAGATGCAGTCCACCTGTAAGTACTATATCTATTAAGATTATCAATATTGCTATTACCTCTGGGCTGTCAAAAAATTGATTTAAAACTATAAATGAATAATATAAAATCGCTCCTATTATCATTCCAACTACTGGAAAAAACTTCATAGCCTTCCCTAATTTTTTTGGTTCATACTCCATTTTTGGAGTAGGTATTCTTGTCATAAACTGTAAAAGAAGTAAAAATCCCTTCATCACATTCCTCCTATTAATTCTCTATTTTAATTTAACTTTAAGTCCTGAAACCACCATATAAGCTTCATGGCTTTCTTCAGCAATTCTTTGATTTATCCTGCCTGAAATATCTCTAAAATATCTTCCCAGGGGATATGGCGGTACCAGCCCCATCCCTAATTCATTGCTGACAATTATAAAATCCCCTCTGTGTGAACTTATGCATGCCAAAAGGTTATCTATCTCTAAGATTATTTTAGCTTCCATCTCGTTCACCTCTGAAGGAGTCACCATATCCCAGTCTACATGGTTATCCAAAAGAAGGTTACTTACCATATTAGTCAGACAATCTAGAAGAACCACATCACTTTCTATCTTGCCCTCTAAAAGTTTCGTTACATTCTTATATCCTTCTACAGTCTGCCATTTTTCTCCCCTTTGAATCAGATGTTTATCTATCCTGTCCACCATCTCGTCATCATATGGGATCGCTGTGGCAAGGTATGTTCTCGTTTTATAATTATTCAGAGCTATACTTTCAGCCAGAGTACTCTTCCCACTCCTAGCTCCTCCTGTTATATATATAATTTTTCCCATTGTTCCCCCTGTATACTTTGCATAACCTAAAGATTATGGCTTTAGTTTAGTATATCACTTATAGACTGACATTTCAATTAACGGGATACCCCTATTATCTTGTATAATTTTTCCATATCTAGGGATTCTTCTACAACTTTAGCTAATTTATCATATTCTCTTTCTTTAAATTCCTCAAAAGTAGTTGTAGCATCTATTCCATCTAAACCTTTTTGTGCTCTTATGTTATTTAAAAAACCACGAGTGAATTCAGTATTATCAAAAATACCATGGATATAACACCCGATTATATTATTTTTTATAACTCCATTTATATATTTTTCTCCATCTAAAAATATTCCCTTTTCCTTACCGTTAGTTATACCTTGATGGATCTCGTATCCCTTTATTGGTTTACCATAAAGTCCGTCAAATAACCCGTCATCTGTTAATATTTCACCATTATATTGAAGGGTGTTCTTTGATTTTTCCATAGTAGTAGTAAGGTCAAGTAATCCTAACCCGGATATTTCACTGACATTCCCCTCTAATTTCTGAGGATCCTCTATCTTACCTCCTAGCATTTGATACCCGCCACAGATACCGAATATTATAGTTCCACTCTTAGCTAATTTCACTACCTTCTCTGCTATTCCCATTTCTTTTAATTCTTTCAAATCATCTATTGTACTCTTAGACCCAGGAATAATTATCATATCCTCATCCCCTAAATCCTCTACCCTGTCTATATATTTTATAGATACATCTTCATATAGGTTAAATGCATCTAAATCTGTAAAATTGGACATATGTTTTAATTTTATCACCGATATTCTTATGTCTTTATCTATAGTTTTTCTTTTAAATTTATCAGTTACTCCGTCTTCATCTTCTATATCTAATTTTGTGTGAGGCACTACTCCTAAAACAGGAACTCCTATAATTTCTTCTAACTGTCTGAGTCCAGGTTCTAAGATCTTCACATCTCCTCTGAATTTATTTATAACTATCCCCTTTACTCTGGCTCTTTCTTCAGGATTAAAAAGTGTCATAGTTCCTACTACACTTGCAAACACTCCTCCCCTGTCTATGTCTGCCACTAGGATTACAGGTGAATCTGCCATATGGGCCATCCCCATATTCACTATATCCCCCTTTGTAAGGTTGATTTCTACGGGACTACCCGCCCCTTCAATTATAGATACATCATAATTAGATTTTATATAATCATAATTTTTTAAGATCTCTTTTTTCAATCCTTCTTTATACTCTGAATATTTCACAGCTCCCATATTTTCTACAACTCTACCATTTAAAATCACTTGAGATTTTTTATTACTGGTAGGCTTTAGTAATATTGGATTCATATATACCTCTGGCTTTATCCCACAAGCCTCTGCCTGCACTACTTGAGCTCTTCCCATTTCCAGTCCGTTTTCAGTTATATATGAATTAAGTGCCATATTTTGCGATTTAAATGGACAAACACTATACCCCTTCTTATATATCAACCTGCATAACGCAGTAGTTATCAAACTCTTCCCCACTGATGATGCTGTTCCCTGAACCATTAGATTTTTATGTTCTTTCATTTTTTCCCCCCATCGCTTATAGCGAAACTAAAAAATTTCATTTTTTCTTTAAATATTTATAACATATCAAAATATACCATGATTTAAGGTTTATTTACAGTGATAAAAACAAGAAAAAAAGGAGTTAATCGGTATGATTAACCCCTTTTAAGTTATTTCTATTCCCATCCAGCTTCTACGTGGCTGTAATCTCCGTCTCTTCTTTTATATACTACATTTAATTCCTCTGTTTCAGCATTCATAAATATGTAGAATTTTTTACCCATTGTTTCCATCTGTAAGATAGCCTCTCCTATTTCCATAGGCTTAGCCATTATCTTAGTAGGAATGACCTTACTTGTTTTTTCCCTTGTTATATTTCCAGTCTCAGCATTATAGTCAAATTTCTTAAGAGCTTTAGCATGTTTATTGTCTCTTAATTTTTCCTTATATTTAGTCAATTGTTTTTCAAGTACATCTACTACTTCATCAATAGCAGCATATAAATCTACCTCTTCTACTGTAGCTTTTATTTTAGAACCATTTACATAAACTAATACATCTGCTGTATGAACTTTTCCTGTTTTTACGTGTTGTGCTGAAAGAGTGATATACACCTCCGCTATTTGATCAAAATATTTTTTGATTTTTCCTATTTTTTTCTCAGCATGCGCTCTTATTCCTGGTGTAACTTCTAAATGTCTCCCGCTTATAATCATTCTCATAGACTTCACTTCCTTTATTAGAAATTATGTATTTAGAGGTTTTAACTGTTCCTCTTAATTTAAGTATACCTCATTTTTTTGATTTTCCTACTTTAATTTTAAAAAAAAATTTTCTATATAAAAATAAGTAATGTAACATCACATTCAGATAGGCACAGTCTAGATTTTTATTTTTTTGTATATTTCATATTTTTTTAGATCCTTTAGTAATACCTTTATTTAAATAGAAATCTTGGTGATACCCATCGGGAGTGTAATTGCTAGATTATAAAAGTAAGGGCTCCCATTGTGGGAGCCCTTTTTCTAATAAATTATATATATTAGTATTTTTTAGGAGATTCTTCTCCTGTCAATACCCTTAAACCACCTTCAGCTAAAGCTAACATCTCATCTTCTCCAGGATATACCTTTACCTCTCCTATAAATGAAACCCTATCTGTGATATCCCCTACTATTTTCTTAGAATAAGCGATTCCCCCAGTTAAGATTATTGCATCTACCTTTCCAGAAAGTACAGCAGCCATAGCTCCTACTTCTTTAGCCACTTGATAACCCATAGCTTTTACAATTAAACTTGATTTTTCATCTCCGCTTTCAGCATTATCAGTAACTTCTTTCATATCATTGGTATCTAAATATGCTACTACCCCGCCATTTCCTTTGATCCTTTTTTTTATGAAATCCAGATCATATTTACCGCTTGTAGCCATCTTTAAAAGATCTCCAATAGGTAACTGTCCTGATCTTTCAGGTGAAAATGGTCCATCTCCATCCAGTGCATTATTTACATCTATAACTCTACCATTTGAATGAGCTCCTACACTGATTCCCCCACCAAGATGTACAACAATTAAGTTTAATTCATCATAAGATTTTCCCATCTCTTTAGCAGCTCTTCTAGCCACTGCTTTTTGGTTCAATGCATGAAAGATACTCTTTCTTTCTAATTCAGGAATACCAGATACTCTAGCTACTTCATCTAACTCGTCTACCACTACAGGATCTACGATGTATGAAGGTTTAGAGATAGTAGAAGCTATCTCATGAGCTATCCTTCCACCTAAGTTTGAAGCATGTTCTCCCAATACTCCAACCTTTAAATCTGCCAGCATATCTTCACTCACTTCATAAGTTCCACCAGCAATTGGTTTTAACAATCCACCTCTACCTACTATAGCTGCTAATTCTTCTATTTTTATACCTGATTCAGATACCGCATCTAAGATAACTTCCCTTCTAAACTCCAATTGATCTGAAATGTTTTCAAATGGTGCTAATTCCTCATTAGTATGTCTCAAAGTTTTTTCAAAGATCTCCTTTTCATTTTCATAGATCGCTATCTTTGTAGATGTAGACCCTGGATTAATTGCCAATATTTTGTAACTCATTTCTTTATCCCCCCTATGGACCATATATAAATTTATAATTTTCCTGCTGTCATTGCTCCTAAGATTATAGAATTTAACTTAGTTTCTTCACTATCTGCTCTGGAAGTAAGAATAATTGGAGCTGTAGCTCCTACTATCAACCCTGCTCCCTTAGATCTTGCAAAATAAGATATAGATTTATATAAGATATTTCCACCTTCGATATCTGGAGCCAATAAAATATCCGCCATTCCAGCTACTTCATGATCGATTCCTTTATGTTTAGCAGCCTCTAATGATACGGCATTATCTAGTGCAAAAGGTCCTCCTACTATACAATTTTCTATCTCTCCCCTTTTATTCATCTCTTCTAATTCATGTGCATCCACTGTATCTGGCATTTTTTGATTCATTTTTTCTTTAGCGCAAATACAAGCCACCTTTGGAACCTCTATCTCCAATGCACGAGCTACCTTTACAGAGTTATCTATTATTTTTTTCTTAGCTTCCACGTCTGGAGCTATATTCATCGCCGCATCCGTAATAAAAAATAATCTGTCATAATTTTCAATTTCAAATACAGCAACATGAGATAGTATTCCGTCTCCTCTAAGACCAACTTCCCTGTCTAATGCAGCTTTTAAAACTACACTTGTATCCACTAATCCTTTCATCAACATATCTGCTCTTCCACTAGATACTTCTATTACAGCTTGTCTAGCAGCTTCTACATCATCTGTTTTGTCGATAATTTTGTAGTTAGACAGGTCTATGTTCAGCTCTTTCGCGACCTTCTCTATCTTGGCAGAATCTCCTACCAATATTCCATCTACTACACCTTTTTTTCTAGCTTCCTCTACAGATAATAAAACCTCCCTATCTTGAGCTACAGCTACAGAAATAACTTTTTTTTCCCCTTGCTGTTGTGCCTTAGATAGTATTTCTTCAAAATTTTTCATCTTGCCCCCCTCGGTTATATTTCATACAAACTAAAAACCTATAATTACTCCAAGTGGAGTAATTATAAGATTTTAATTCGTAATCCCTTTTTAATTAATCAGTTACTAGCTCTAATTTTCCCTTGGTCAGATGATACCTTTTATCTGTTATGTTTGCTAGTTCTGTGCTATGAGTCACCACAATTATCGTTTGATTTTTTTCCCTACAGATTTTTCTCAAAAGATCATGGATAACCTCACTGGTTTCTTCATCTAAATTTCCTGTAGGCTCATCGGCTAATATTATCTTAGGTTCATTTATCATTGCCCGTGCTATCGCTACCCTCTGTTTTTCTCCACCAGACAGCTCGGTAGGTTTATGATCTAATCTTTCCCCTAACTGCATCTCTGTAAGTAATTCTACGGCTTTTTTCTTTACTTCTTCACGATTTTTCTTTTTCCCTATAAGTCCCGGCAGCATAACATTTTCAAGAGCTGAAAATTCCGGTAAGAGGTAATGAAATTGAAATATAAATCCTAACATCTCATTTCTTAAAAGGTCTATCTTTGAGCTGTGTGCCACACTTACATTTTTACCTGCATAATAAACATCTCCAGAATCCGGTTTATCTAACATCCCTATCATATTTAAAAATGTAGTTTTCCCTGAACCGGATTTACCAAGTACTGAAACAAATTCTCCCCTGTTTATCTCAAAATCCAAATCATTCAATATCTGTATATCTCTTTTTTTATCCTTATAACGTTTGTTTAACTTCTCTATCTTTAATATTATATCAGACATCTTTCATCTCCTATTTTTTCAAACATTTTGCTTTACCCGCATTTTTTTTAATCTTTAGTAACCTCTACCTTTTAGTCATACTTCAACGCTTCAACTACCTCTAATTTTGCCGCTTTATAAGCTGGAAAAATACTAGATAAAAATATAATAACTATATTTGCCGCAACTATTACCAACACTTCCTTAGAAGTTATCTCTACAGGTATTTTGTTTAAATAGTAAATATTAGTTATTTGATTTATTGCATTGTCCTTTACATACCAAAGAATCCCTCCTGATATACTCAGTCCAACTACAATTCCAAAAGATCCTAAAAAAAGTCCTTCCAACATAAATATTCTCATTATATTTTTACTGCTAAATCCCATAGACCTCATTATCCCTATATCTCTTGTTTTTTCCTTAACCAGCATATTTAATATTACCCATACTACAAAACCTGCAATAATTACAATCAATGAAAATACCAGTATCATCACTGTTTTTTCAAGGGATAGGGCAGCCAGTAAATTTCTATTTAGATCTCCCCAAGTTCTTGTGCTCATATTGGTTTTCATTTGAATCTGTCCCGCTACTTTGTTGGCACTGTATACATCATCTAAAAAAACCTCTAAACTAGTGACTGTATCACCAGTATAGGATAAAATTTGTACTGCACGGAGCGGAATTATTATCATAGTAGTGTCATACTCATAGTACCCTGATTGAAAGACTCCTACTATAGTCAGATGCATCTCTCTATTATCGGCAGATACCACAGTTATCCTATCTCCTAATTTTGCTCCCAGCTGATCAAACAGTTCTTTTCCTATGAGAAATTCTGTAGGTTTCTTTATTTCCATCGTTCCTGCAACTATTTTTTTATCTATATTCATGGCTGTTTTGGCATCATCAAAATCTAACCCGTTTATCTTTACTCCTGAAACATATGAACCAAAAATACCACTATATTTTAAGATCCCCTGGGTGGATATCTGAGGTACTGCACCCTTTACACCTTTTATCGATTCTATCTGGGTCTGGAGTTCCCTATAATCATCTATAGCTTCTCCATTCTTTGTAGCCACTACATGGGAACTTATAGACAGTATGCTGTCAACCATATTTTTATCTAATCCGTTGGCTATTCCTATGGAAACCGTAAGTACCGTTACACCAATAGCCACACCTAATATAGCTATTATACTCTGTCTTTTTCTCTCTAAAATATGCTTTTTAGCTATAAAAAATTCTATCATATTAATGTTAATCACCCTCCGTCTGTTACCAAAATTATACAACATAAAAACTGTTTGTACAATAAAAAAAAGACAGGTCCAAGACCTGTCTAATTAATTACTTTCTGATTCCTAACTTAGAGATTAACGTTCTGTAACCATCTAAATCTTTCTTGATCATGTAGTCTAATAATCTTCTTCTTTTACCAACCATTTTCATTAATCCTAATCTAGAATGGTGATCCTTCTTGTTAGTTCTTAAGTGATCAGTTAAGTGATTGATTCTTTCAGTTAATATAGCTACTTGTACCTCAGTACATCCTGTATCAGTTGCT
The DNA here is from genome assembly GCF_000426625.1 of Psychrilyobacter atlanticus DSM 19335. Lineage (NCBI taxonomy): Bacteria > Fusobacteriati > Fusobacteriota > Fusobacteriia > Fusobacteriales > Fusobacteriaceae > Psychrilyobacter > Psychrilyobacter atlanticus. The sequence goes on from NZ_KE384547.1 coordinate 1,877,314, forward strand.
GTTTTTCCGAAATCTTTAATGATTTCTGCTTTAGTTCTCATTGCCATTGTTTGTTCCTCCTAAAAATTAAATTATCCAAACCAAGCCAAGGGCGACACCCCAAAACCTAGATATGAATTTAAAGTATTATAACAAAATAATCACATTTTGTAAAGTTGAAGTTTTAAATTTTTACCTAACCTAATATTTTTTTTAGATACTTTCCAGTATATGAAGTTTTAGATTTTATTATCTCTTCAGGTGTTCCTATGGCTATGATTTCTCCACCACCGTCTCCTCCCTCAGGCCCGATATCTATCACATAATCTGCTGTTTTCACCACATCTAAATTATGTTCAATTATAATTACACTATTCCCCTTATCTACCAATCTATTCAATACTTCCAGTAACTTTCTTATATCTTCAAAATGAAGACCCGTAGTAGGTTCGTCCAATATATAGATTGTATGACCCCTACTCATCTTCGACAGCTCGGTTGCCAGCTTTATTCTCTGTGCTTCCCCTCCAGACAGGGTAGTGGCAGGCTGACCTAATTTTATATAATCCAATCCTACATCTATCAATACCTTTAGTCTCCTCTCCAGAGACGGTATCTTATTAAAGAGTCCATAAGCATCTCCTACACTGAGATCCAAAATTTCAGAGATATTCTTTCCTTTATACTCTATTTCTAGAGTTTCACGATTATACCTTTTCCCCTTACACACTTCACATTCCACATAAACATCAGGCAGGAAGTTCATCTCAATCTTAATGATCCCCGCCCCTTGGCAGGCTTCACACCTTCCTCCTTTTACATTGAATGAAAATCTTCCTTTTTGATATCCACGAAGTTTAGCTTCATGAGTTTCAGCAAATATCCCACGAATATCATCAAACATCTTGGTATAAGTAGCTGTATTTGATCTGGGAGTCCGGCCTATTGGACTTTGATTTATGTCTATCACCTTATTTAGGTGGTCTAATCCCTTTATTTTTTTATAGTTCAATGGATATAACTTCCCTTTATTCAAACTATTGAACAGTACAGGATATAGAGTTTGATTGATCAAGGTAGATTTTCCGCTGCCGCTGACTCCTGTAACAGCTGTCATTATCCCCAGTGGTATTTTCACATCTATACCTTTTAGATTATTCCCGCAAGCTCCCAATAATTCCAAATATTCTTTGGATCTACGTCTTTTTGGAGGAACCTCTATATTTATCTCTCCCTTTAAATATTTTCCAGTAAGAGATTTTTTAGACTTCATAATCTGTTTAGGGGTCCCTTTAGCCACTATCTCCCCGCCAAACCTTCCAGCCCCGGGCCCTAGGTCAAAGATATAATCCGACTGCATCATGGTATCCTCATCATGTTCTACCACTATCAGAGTATTTCCTAATTCTTTAAGTCTATTAAGGGTTTTCAACAATTTATCATTGTCCCTCTGATGAAGACCTATACTCGGTTCATCCAATACATAGAGTACCCCTGTCAATCCACTTCCAATCTGAGTAGCCAATCTAATCCTTTGGGATTCTCCTCCAGATAGCGTTCTTGTCTCCCGGGCAAGACTCAGATAATCTAAACCTACATTTATCATAAAGTTAAGACGTTCTCTTATCTCCTTTAATATATCTTTAGCGATAGTTTCTTCCTTAGGATTCAGAATTAGTTCATTGAAGAATACTAAACAGTCTTTTATACTTAAAAAACTCACATCCATTATATTCATCTTATTAATTGTAATTGACAAAACTTCGTCTCTGAGCCTCTTCCCGTGACATTTGTTACAGATTTTACGCATCATGTATTTGTTCTCTATCTCATCTTTCATAGACTCAGAATTGGTTTCATAGTATCTTCTCTCTAAGTTCTTAACTATTCCTTCAAAATTTTTCATCCCATTATAGCTGAATTCCCGTCCAATATAGTCAACTTTGAATTTTTTTCCAGAACTTCCATAAAATATGATATTTTTGTCTTTCTTTGTCAGTTTTTTAAACGGTTTATCTAGGTCTATCTTAAAAGCTTTTGCCATAGCAGAAAATATCGTCCATACATACCCCTTTGCACTTGAAGCTCCAGGTATATAAAGTCCTCCATCATTAATAGATTTATTTTCATCTATAATCAGCTTATTTTCATCTATCTCTAATTTTTTTCCCAATCCATTACACTCTGGGCACGCTCCATAAGGAGCATTAAAAGAAAATAATCTAGGGTTGATATCAGGTATTTCTATATCCTCATGATTAGGACAGGTAAAATTTTCACTGTATGAATGATCTATACCATTTACATTGGCTATGACTCTGCCTTCAGATAATCCGATCGAACTCTCTATCCCATCTGTCAGCCGAGTTAAAAATTCATTTTCTTTTTTTATTATCAATCGGTCTATAACTACCTCTATATTATGTTTCTTATTTTTATCTAAGTCTATCTCATCTTCTAAATACAGGATCTCTCCGTCTACTCTGGCTCTCACAAATCCTTTTTTTATTAAATTGATAAATAAATTCTTATGAGTACCCTTCTTGTCTTTTATAACTGGAGACAGGAGGAGGAGTTTATCCCCTAACTTTCCTTTCTCTATAATAGTGTCTACAATCTCATCTACACTCTGTTTTTTTACCGGAGAATTACATATGGGACAGTATGCCGTCCCAATATGAGCATAGAGCAGCCTCATATAATCATATACTTCGGTCATAGTCCCTACTATTGATCTTGGATTCTTATTGGTTGTTTTCTGTTCAATTGAAATTGCAGGAGACAACCCCTCTATGCTGTCTAGATCCGGTTTTGTCATCTGCCCGATAAACTGCCTGGCATAGGCTGATAAACTCTCTACATATCTTCTCTGCCCCTCAGAATATATTGTGTCAAAGGCAAGGGATGATTTTCCGCTGCCACTTACCCCTGTAATAACTACAAATTTATATTTGGGTATCTCTAAATTTATATTTTTAAGGTTATGTTCTCGTGCTCCTTTAATAATAATCTTATTATTCACAATTTCCTCCTTCTTTATAATCTTTATGTCTACAACTATCTTACACCATTCACATTTAATCTTACAAATAAAAAGGGGCAAAAAGAATAACCTTTAGACCCCCTTAGTTTTTATTCTTTTGTTTCACCATATATAATTTCATCTATCTTTGATTTAATTATAGTGTAAGACATCGATTCTTTCAGAGAGATAAATTCTATTTGTATTGCACAATCTCCTCCATTAGAATATTTCTCCTCTACCTTTTCAAACATCTTTTTCAACCTGTCCTCAATAGATTCTCTAACTTTTCCGCCATCTATTTTTTTCATATATATAATAAAATATATTTTATTTAGAATACCTATAACATCATCTGATTTTGTATATTTTTTCAAAATATCAGATATTCCCTTTAATATTGAATCTGAAAAGAAATCTTTTTTATTCGTTATTAACCTCAGCGGATAGACCAAAAACAAAGCTGTATCATCCATCTCATTAACTAAGGTTAATTCTTTCAAAAAATTAATGAAATATTCCTCCGAATATACTCCTGTTAAACTGTCATATTTGTTCATGTTTTCAAAATTCAAATTAAATATAGTACAGGTTGAAAGGGATAACGACGTCAAGATTTCAGCCTTTTTTTTCATATTTTTAGCATTTAAATATTCTAATTTTCTCTCCTTTATAAGGTGGGCTATATATGTTTTGGTTTGAATATTTATAAGAGATACTATTATATCTAACTGTTTTAAATTTACAGATTCTTTCAAGATAATTATCTTGATATAGTGAGATAAAATCACATCATATTCCCTTATTATTTTAATAGTTGAATCTTTGAATTTATTGATATTTCCCTCAACTTCCTCCTTCAAAATATACAGCGGGCTCATATTTTTTACAAAATTAATCGTTGTAATAAAAAAATTATTTAATATCTCCGGTAAATTTCCATCTATATCTACAGCTATCTTAAATTCCCTATTTAAAACATTCAATTGTTCCCTCAAAATTTTATCCAAAAGTACCTCTTTGGAGCTATAGTAAGTATAGAAATTACCCGTAGATATTCCTATATCAGCTGTTATATCAGAGACCTTCGTTTTAAAATAACCTTTTTTATAGAACAATTTTTTCCCACTAATCATAATTTGATTTTCCATCCTACTAATCACCTCCTCCATATAAAATATACCAAAATTTAATTTCATTCCTTTTTCCAGTATTTTTTAAAATAAATTCTTAATTTTTATAAAAAAAAGAGTAGAATGTAATAGTGAATTAGAATGGAAAAGAATGAATATTTTAAAATTACACATATATAGGTACCAACTTAAAGAAACAAAGACATTTGTCCTATATATCATAGATTAATCGTTATAGAATGATTAAAAGTATAAAAATACAGGGAGGTAGTTATGAAAAACATAGATAGAGCTATAATCATCGTACTTGATAGTGCTGGTGTAGGAGAATTACCTGATGCTAAAGATTATGGAGATGCAGGGGCAAATACCTTTGGTCATATTGCAAGTTCTACAGGTGGTATTAGTCTACCTAATATGGAACGATTAGGTCTAGGAAACTTAACAGATATAAAAGGAGTAGCTGAAACTACAGATTGTTGTAGTGGTAAATCATTTGGAGCTTATGGAAAAGCAAAAGAAGCTTCTAAAGGAAAAGATACTACAACAGGTCATTGGGAAATTGCTGGAATTATCAATGAAACACCTTTCCCAACGTATCCAAATGGATTTTCAAAGGAAGTTTTGGATGAATTAGAGAAAAGAACAGGAAGAAAAGTTCTTTGCAACATGCCATATTCAGGGACTAAAGTTCTAGATGATTATGGAGTTGAACAAAAAGAAACTGGAGCTTGGATAGTTTATACTTCAGCTGACCCTGTACTTCAGATAGCAGCCCACGAAGAAGATATTCCTCTGGCAGAGCTGTATAAAGCGTGTGAAATAGCATTAGAAATATGCGATGAGATGGCTCCTGTAGCTAGAGTAATTGCAAGACCTTATCTTGGAGACGGCGTAGGAAACTATGCAAGAACTCCTAACAGACATGACTATTCAGTAGTTCCACCAAAAGCTACACTTTTAGATAAGATTAAAGATAAAGGTTTAGATGTAGTCGCTGTTGGAAAAACAAATGATATCTTTGCAGGTGCAGGAGTAACCGATACTCGTGGAACAAACCTTGATAACATGGATGGTATTCATAAGACTATAAAAGCCATCAAAGAGGATACTAAGGGACTTATTTTTACAAACTTAGTTGACTTCGACATGAATTTTGGACACAGAAGAAATCCAGAAGGATACAAAGAAGCACTAGAAGAATTTGACAATAAATTACCTGAGATTGTAGATGCTATGAAAGAAGGAGATCTTCTGATATTAACTGCCGATCATGGATGCGATCCTACATATGAAGGAACAGATCATACCAGGGAATATATTCCTGTTCTTACATATGGACACGGATTAAAAAAAGGAGTAAACTTAGGAGACAGAGAGTCATTTGCCGATATAGCTTCCACTATCGAAGAGCTGATCTTAGATTCAAATGAACTTCCTGGAACTAGTTTTGCTAAAGATCTATTTAAATGTTGTGATAATGGTCACCATAATCATGGAAAAAATCATAAATGCAAATGTAAATAAAAATAAAACTCCTCCTTCTTATGTTTTCTCAGAGAGAAAACATAAGAAGGAAAGAGCACAAAATTAGGAGGAAATAGAAGATGAGTATACATATTAACGCAAAAAAAGGTGATATCGCAGAAACAGTATTACTACCAGGAGATCCACTTAGAGCAAAATGGATCGCTGACACATTTTTAGAAGATGTAGTGTGTTATAATGAAGTTAGAGGAATGTATGGATATACTGGTACTTATAAGGGAAAAAGAGTATCTGTTCAGGGAACTGGTATGGGTGTTCCGTCTATCTCTATCTATGTAAATGAATTAATTAAAGATTTTGGAGTAAAAAACTTAATCAGAGTAGGGTCTGCCGGATCTTATAGAGAAGATATTAAAGTAAGAGATATCGTTTTAGCTATGTCAGCTTCTACAAATTCAGGATTAAACAGAATCAGGTTTAATGGTGCAGACTATGCCCCTACAGCTGATTTTGATCTAATGATGAAGGCTATCAAATCTGCTGAGGAAAAAGATATCAAAGTAAAAGCTGGGAATGTATTTACTTCAGATGAATTTTACGGAGATAACTTCGATGACTATAAAAAATGGGCATCATATGGTGTACTATGTGTAGAGATGGAAACAGCTGGTCTATATACTGTAGCAGCTAAACACGGAGTAAAAGCTCTTACTCTACTTACTATCTCTGATCATTTGGTGACTGGAGAGGAAACTACCTCTGCTGAAAGACAAACTACTTTTGGTGGAATGATCGAAATAGCACTGGGTACTTTATAAAAATAGAGTGACTCTGCACACATAAAAAATAAAATTATATGTTATAATACAAAGGGCATACCATCTGGTGTGCCTTTTGATACCCTTGGGCAACATGACGTTGTATCCAGTTATACATAATTTAAATTTATAATTTCTTAGACAATAAAAAAAGAGGTGAGAGTATGTTAAATGAAAAAGAGATATTAGAATTAATCGACGAAGCTATCGTAGCTCGTGAAGGTGCATATGCAAAGTTTTCAAATTTTAAGGTAGGAGCTGCTCTAATCGACGATAGAGGTAACCACTATTCAGGGTGTAACGTAGAAAACTCCTCTTATGGGTTATCTATGTGCGGCGAAAGAAACGCTATCTTCCACGCTGTTTCCAAAGGGCTGAAGAAGATTAAAGTTATAGCTGTTGTAGGAGAGACAGAGGGTCCTATCTCACCATGTGGTGCCTGCAGACAAGTTATAAATGAATTTTCTACTGAAGATACCATTGTCATAATGGCAAACATGAAAAAAGAATATAAAGTAGTCAAATTTACCGACCTTTTCCCCTATGGATTCAGATTATAGGTGATTAATAAAAAAACATTAAAATTCTTCGCTTTTCGCGGAGATTTTTTTGTACTTAATTTTTTTCAACATTATATGACGTTTATGAGCTCATCAATAATCCTTTAAATATTGATATTATTGACAGTAATCAAAAATGACTATATAATAAATGATTGAAATTATTATTTATGTCACACTTAAAAACATTATGTACATATATATACTGGAGGAATGAAATGAAAATAGTTATTGCTGGTGGGGGAGATGTCGGAGTAAAGATCGCCGAGAAACTTATCTATGAAAACCACGACGTTACAATTTTAGAAAAAGATCCACAATTAATCAGAACATTACAAAGTAAGTTGGATGCCATGATCATACAGGGAGATGCAACTAATATCAATACCCTTATTGAGGCAAACATCTTAAGTGCCGATTCTTTTATCGCAGTTACAAACAGTGACGGGGATAACCTTATCGCTTGCAGTATTGTTAAAAAATGCTGTAAAAATAACATCTCTATAACTTGTAAGATCGACAGTTATTACCAGTATTTTAATGAGAAATATCTTTCTCCTAATGATTTTGGTATAGAAACTATTATAAAGCCGCTAGAAATTACTGTTGCAAAAATTATGGAACTTATGAATAATCCAAATATATTTGAAATCATGAACTACGCAGACAATATGGCTCAACTAGTAGGGGTTAAAGTTAAAAGAGATTTCAAACATAAGGGAATACCTATCTCTGAAATTTCTTCAAAAGATAATATCTTTTCCAAAGTTAGGTTAGTAGCCATACAAAGAGAAGGGAAAGTTATCGTTCCAAAGGGGCAGGATGTAATCTATCCTAAAGATAAATTATATTTAGTCGGTAAGACAAACATTGTGAAAAATATAGTTGAAGAACATTTTTCCAGCCCTATGAATTTAAAAAATATAATTATTGTTGGCGGAACTAAGCATGCCATCGAACTTTCTAAGGCTCTCAATAAATCAAAAAAGAACATCACAATCATTGAAGAGGATAAATTCAGATGTAAAAAATTAAGTTTCCTATTAGATAATGTCCTAGTCATGAATGGATCGGCTACTGATTCCCACTTGATGGATGAAGTCTCTATAGAAGATTCTTGTGTAATCAGTATGAGTGATAACGATGAATATAATATCTTATCGGCATTTACAGCAAAAAAATACGGTGCTTCTAAAACTATGTGTATGGTAAAAAACAGCTCTATCGTAAACTTGATCAACAACCTTGATCCCATCGATACTGTATTTTCTCCCCATGCACTTACAATTGGAGATATCTTAAAATATACTAGAAAAACTGACCTTTTCTCAGTCTCTCCATTTACAGAGATTGATGCAGAGACAATAGGTATAAATGTTACCCAAAATTCACCTATCCTAGATACTCCTATAAAGGATATTAATTTCCCTAAAAAATCCATAATTGGTGTGATAATCAGAGACAATAACGTTATCATCCCTACTGGAAATGATCTAATAAAAATGGGAGATAAAGTCATTGTATTCTTACTTCCAGAGGCAATATATGAGGTAGAAAAGATGTTTACTGCCCCAAAATTTGGAGGTAGAAGATGAACTGGAGCTTAATAATAAAAGTACAGGGTTATCTTTTACTTATCTTAGGAATTATGATGACCTTTCCTCTTATGATCTCATTTCATTATAGTGGAGGAGATCTAGGGGCTATAGCTCTTTCTATTGCAATAACTTTAATTACCGGATTAGCTTTTATATTTATATTTAAATCGGATAAAAAATTTAAAGCTAAAGAAGGATTTGCAAGTGTTTCATTGGGCTGGATTTTGGCCGCTCTCTTTGGAGGCCTGCCATATTTTTTTCATGGTTCCTTTGGGCCGTATATAAACTGTGTTTTCGAAGCAATGTCAGGATTTACTACTACTGGTTCTACTATCTTATCCGATATTGAATCTATTCCCAGAGGGTTATTGTTTTGGAGATCATTGACTCATTGGCTGGGTGGAATGGGAATAGTTTTATTCACCATCGCTATCTTACCTATGTTTGGAATCGCTCCTGGGCAGCTTTACAATGCAGAAGTTCCAGGACCTACAAAAGATAGGTTGAGTCCTAAAATAAAGGACACTGCTAAGATATTGTGGCTCATCTATATCGGTCTTACTATTATTGAAACTATATTTTTGATGTTTGGCGGAATGGATCTTTACACAGCTGTTAACCATTCGTTTGCTACTGTAGCTACAGGCGGTTTTTCTACATTAAATACCTCTGTATCAGGTTTTAACAGTGTTTATATAGAGATAGTTATAACTGTATTTATGTTTTTAGCTGGAGTTAACTTTGCACTTCATTTTTACCTTATCAAGGGAAGATTTAGAGATTTTCTTAAAGACAGTGAACTGAGATTTTATACAGCGGTAATTACTATTACAACTATCCTAATCTCGTTGAATATATATTTTTCTTCTGGAATAGAAAAATATACCGTAAATTATGGTCGTGCACTCCTTGATTCTGCATTTCAAGTGGTATCTATTACTACCACAACTGGATTTATGACTGCCGATTTTAACCTATGGCCTTCATTTTCTGCCCTTCTCTTGGTGGCACTTATGTTCTTTGGTGGTTGTGCCGGATCTACAGGGGGCGGAATGAAACAAATTAGAATATTAATACTATTTAAACACCTATACAATGAAATAAAAAAATTAGCACATCCTAGAGCATTTTTCTCCCTGAGAGTAGGAGAGGAACATGTGGAGAATCACGTAGTTAGAAATGTCTTGGGATTTTCAATATTATTCGTATTTATCTTTGCTGGATCTACACTTTTCCTGGCGGGAATGGGATATGATATTATCACAAGTTTTACTGCTGCTATCTCTTGTCTTGGAAATATTGGACCAGGGCTAGCTCGAGTAGGAGCTATTGAAAACTTTGGATTCTTTGATCCATACAGCAAGGGAGTCCTTATCTTTTGTATGCTTTTAGGTAGACTGGAGATATATTCAGTTTTAATATTAATTTATTCTATGATATTTAGAAAGAGATAGACTGTTCCTAATAGACGCTCTTATGTGACTATAAATAAAAAATAAATAAGAATATAAAAATGCTGGTGGAAATCATCAGCATTTTTATATTCTTAAAATTTCATGGCTAAACTATTGATAAAATGATATAATTATAGGTAAATAAAAAAATGTAAGACAAGGAGATTTATTTTGAAAAAAAATATGAAAATAAAAAGAGATACAATATTAAAAGTAAAGGAAAAAATGGAGTTAATGGAATTTTTAACTTTCCACCTACAAGGAAAGAGTAAAAATAACTTAAAATCATTGCTTACCCATGGTCAAATAACTGTAGACAGCCAAATTGTCAGTCAGTTTAATCATGTTTTAGCAGTTGGTCAAGAGGTTAAAATTAACTGGAATAAGGATAGAGATGTAAAGAAGATGCAGGGAGTTCAAATCTTATTTGAAGATGATAATATCATCGTTGCAAATAAAGATGCAGGTATCCTGTCAGTATCTACTGGTGGCAGAGATGAAAATACTGCCTATAATAAATTGAAGGATCATGTTAAATCAAGTAATCCTAAGAATAAGATCTTTATCGTTCACAGATTAGATAGAAATACCTCTGGAATAATGATGTTCGCTAAAACCGCCGAAGCTCAACAGCTTTTACAAAGTGACTGGAAGAAATATATTGTCAGCAGAAAATACTCTGTATTAGTAGAGGGAAAAATTAAAGATGATAAGGGAACTATCACATCTTGGTTAAAAGAGAATACTGCATTTGTAGTTTACTCAAGTAAAACAGATAACGGTGGAAAAAAAGCCATCACAAATTATGAAGTTATCAAAAAAACTAATAACTTCACACTACTAGAGGCATCCCTTGAGACTGGAAGAAAAAACCAAATCAGAGTACATATGCAAGACCTAAAGCATCCAATTGTAGGAGATAAAAAGTATGGTGCTGATGGAAATCCAATCAAAAGAATGGGATTACATGCTAGAGTATTAGAGTTTATTCATCCAATAACAGGAAAAGAATATAAGTTTGAAACTAAGATCCCTGCTAGTTTTGAAAAAGTGTTTAAAAGAATGAGAAAGAGATAATCAAACTCTTTTCTTATATCTCTATCCTAACTTACAGGAGGTTAAAATGTTTGAATATTTAGATGGTAAGATCACCATAAAAAAAATGGGTTATGTTGCCATAGATGTAAATGGTTTAGGTTACAAGGTATTTGTATCCCTTCAAACTTTAGATAAAATTAAACTAGATGAAACTACAAGACTGTATATCTACAATCATGTAAAGGAAGATATGTTTAAGTTAATTGGATTTGCTGAGGAGAGAGAAAGAGATTTCTTTGAGATCCTTATCAATGTAAATGGAATAGGGATGTCCCTTGGTTTGGCCATCCTATCTACATTCACTATTAACGATCTAAAACAGATAATTGCCAATGAGGACACAAAATTACTTACTAAGGTTCCTAAATTAGGAGCTAAAAAATCTCAAAAACTAATAGTTGATGTGAAAGATAAGATGAAAAATCTTCAACTTGTAGACAATATTGATACTGGTACTGGTAGTATCAAGGCTCAGTTAGAAGAAGATATCTACCTGGCTTTAGGTGCTCTTGGATATTCTAAAAAAGATATCGATAAATTTGTCACTTCTAAGGATATAGAATCATATGACACTATAGAAATGGCTATAAAAGATATCTTAAGAAAGATAAGTAAATAATTTTATATTAATAAATTTTGTGAGGAAATTATGTATTATAATGAATATTTTAAAAAAACTAAATTAAATGGAGATGACATGAACGGAATTATTTGTATTGATGGTGTTGTAGGAGCTGGAAAGAGTACTCTAGGGGATATTTTAGCTAAAGAATTAGGAATTTCATTATTTGAAGAACCTGTCTTAAATAACCCTATTTTGGATAAATTCTACTATGATAAAAAAAGATATAGTTTTCCTCTTCAAATATTTTTCTTGAACAAGAGATTTAAGATGATAAAGGAAGCTAACTTATTAGATGGTTGTGTTATGGACAGGAGTATCTATGGTGACGTAATCTTTGCTAGGATGCTTATGGAAGATGGAGATATGACTCCTGAAGAGTTTGAACTCTATGAAGAATTACTTTATAATATGCTAGAACATCTTTCTCCTCCTAAACTAATGATCTATCTAGAGTCATCTGTAGAAGGTGCTATTGAAAAGATCTCTAGAAGAGGTAGAGACTACGAAAAGGTTGTTCCTAGGACTTATTGGGAAAGTTTGAATCAAAATTATGAAAGTTATTTCAACTCTTATAATCTTTCAAACATCTTGAGAATCAATGTGGATAATGTAGATATAAAAGAAAATCCCCAGGACAGGAAATGGTTTATAGATACAGTTAAAGCAAGATTAGATGAAATCAACTCAAAATAAATAGTAATTTTAAAAGAGGTATTTTCTATAACTAGAAAATACCTCTTTTTTATTTAATCTGCCAATAACGGCTTTATACTATTTAAAATTACACTTCTGATATTTTCACTTTTTTTACTCAGCTCTTCAATCATTTCCTTTACTTCTAACCTCTTGGAATCTTTACTTGTCTCATATTCACATTCAGATTTTAATATCGGCAATTTTATCCTACGAGCATACTTAATTATGGTACTTTCCTCTATATACGCCATAGGTCTTATAACCTCTACCCCATGTTCCTTTGACATATATCTAGGTTTCATTACTCCTAAGTTTCCCTGATAAAAGGTATTCAATAAAAATGTTTCAATAATATCGTCTTTATGATGCCCCAAGGCTAATTTATTGATATTTTTTTCCTTCATCATTCTATAGAGGATTCCCCTTCTCATACGTCCACACATAAAACAAGGATTTTTCATCTTATCCTTTCCAAATAAGATATCCTCTAAATTAGTTTCTTCTACGATCAGTTCTAACCCTAAAGATTTACAATAGTCTTCAATTTCATTTGTTGCAATGCTTTTTTGCTTAGGGTGGATATGAATAGGGATTATCTCAAAGTTCACTCTGGTTATCATCTTTACACGAACTAATACATTTAGAAGGGTAAGACTGTCCTTTCCTCCTGATACTCCTACCGCTATCCTGTCTCCCTCTTCAACCATATTATAGTCACACATAGCCTTTCCAGCCAGACTCCAGATACTTTTATTAAACCCCTTAGATTCAATATAAGATGTAACCTCCCTTCCATCTAACTTTGAAAATCTTAATTTTAAACCTGTAAGTTTTTCTATGGATTCAGCTGTTTTTACCCTTCTTTTTTCATTTAAAGGAAACTTTATCTCATAGTTTTCCCCAATATTTTTTATAATCAGTTCATCCTCTATAATTTGAAACCTAAAGTTTTCATATTTTAAATTATCTAAATCTTCAATTCTTTCTATTTTCATTCTGACTCCTCATCTGCTTTTTAGGTAATACCCTTTCAATTTCTACTTATCCTTCTTATTTCCCCTTGTATAACCAAACACATAATCTAAGTTTATATTTTTCATGGAATTAAATATACTCTGCTTTATATTTGGATTTGTAGCTTCTAAAGTCTCCAATAATTTTTTCAGTTCTGCTCTTTTAGAATCAGTTTTTTCCCCTTCTACAGGACAGCCACAGCTCATTGGTTTTATCCCATTCCATTTAGTAAAGTTTATTATATTAGCTTCCTTCACATAGACTAAAGGTCTGATTATAGATAGTTTTCCACTGGTAGAACTTACCTTGGGGATCATAGTTTTTATAGTTCCAGCATAAAACATATTTATCAAACTAGTTTCGATTACATCGTCAAAATGATGTCCTAGGGCTAATTTATTACAACCTAATTCCTCTACTTTTTTATATAGTACTCCCCTTCTCATTTTTGCACATAAAAAACACGGGCTTTCCGGATTTTCTTCAAAGGCTACTTCCCAGACATTGGCATCAAAAATCTCACATGGGATCTCTAATTCCTCTAAGTTTTTTTTAAACTGCTCTATATCCATAGATCCAAACCCCGGATTCATAGAGATAAATTTAAGCTCAAAATTTTTAGTTCTATCCTTGGCTAATTCCTGAAGTAATTTACAAAGTAGTAGACTATCCTTTCCTCCTGATACTCCTACAGCTATCTTGTCCCCATCTTCAATCAAATCAAAATCCTTTATAGCCTTGACAAACTTCCTCCATATTTCTTTTCTATAAGTTTTTCTCAAGCTGTCAGTTGCCATCTTTCCACGACTCTCAAATCCATTTAAATCTGTATTTTCCACATCTAATATCTCACAATTTTTATTCAAAATTCTTCCTCCATCGGTAATTTAAAAATCTCATCTTTTCGTTAACTCTCTAAAATCAGAAAAAATCAAAATAACAATCATTGATTTTTTTGTCTGATCCCAAAGAAAATTGAGGTTTAATTTCTAATTATATTTACTTCTATTATATCACACCCTCTAAAAGTTGACTAGATTAGGAAAGATTTAATAAAAAAATTTAATTTTTTAAATAGTTTTATTAAGTTTTTTTATTGAATTACATATATTGAATATATTGTTATTATTTTCAATTGGAAAAAGTTTCTTTATATACAACTTTTATCAAATTTGATACTAGAAAAGAAATACGATTTTAACGGATAAATTATAAAGATTCTTAAAACTTGATTAAAATAACTAAATCATTTAAATAATATATTTTTATTATTATAATTCATCATGATAGGATATTTATATAGCACAAATTACTTACAAAAGGAGATATAAATGGACAGTAGTAGTAAGAAAACAAGTTGGAAAATGTTAGCCTTAATGGGATTTACAGTTGTTTGGGGATTTGGGAATGTAGTAAATAACTATGCTAATCAAGGGTTAGCAGTTGTTGTTTCATGGATATTGATATTATCATTATATTTTATTCCCTATGCATTGATGGTTGGAGAGATGGGTTCTGCTTTCAAGGATAAGAGTGGAGGAGTCTCTAGTTGGATAGGTTCTACATATGGACCAATGTTAGCATACTTTGCAGGATGGACATACTGGGTAGTGCATGTACCTTATTTAGCTCAAAAACCACAGAGTATATTAGTAGCTCTCAGCTGGGTATTTTTTCAAGACGGTGATTTAGTTAAAGGTGTAAATCCTATCTTATTACAATCTATTGTTTTAGTCATTTTTATAATTTTTCTTTGGATCGCTTCCCGTGGTGTCACTTCTTTAAAAAGAATTGGAGCATTGGCAGGAACAGCTATGTTTATCATGGGAATCTTATATATTCTAATGATGCTGGCAGCCCCATCTCTTGTAGACCTTAAATCGGCTACTACAACATGGGACGCATCTACACTTATGCCTTCATTTGATTTTAAGTATTTCACTACTATCTCAATGTTAGTGTTTGCTGTAGGAGGGTGTGAAAAATTATCTCCCTATGTAAAAGAAATTAAAAACCCTTCTAAAAACTTCCCTAAGGGAATGTTAGCCTTGGCTATCATGGTAGGAATTTCTGCACTTTTAGGTTCGGTAGCTATGGGAATGATGTTTAATAGTGATCTCATCCCTGCTGATTTAAAGATGAATGGACAATATTATGCATTTAAATTATTAGGAGAATATTATGGTGTTGGGAATTTCTTAATCATACTATTTGCAATAGCAAATACATTAGCTCAAATATCAGCTCTTATGTTTTCTATAGATGCCCCTCTTAAGATCCTTATAGGAGATGCAGACAGAAACTTTATTCCAAAATCATTTGCTAAACTAAATAAACACGGAGCTCCAATTAATGGATATAAATTAACAGGTATTCTGGTAAGTATCCTGATAATAATTCCTGCTATTGGGATTGGAAATATGAATACATTATATAACTGGCTG
This sequence comes from Psychrilyobacter atlanticus DSM 19335, assembly GCF_000426625.1. NCBI lineage: Bacteria > Fusobacteriati > Fusobacteriota > Fusobacteriia > Fusobacteriales > Fusobacteriaceae > Psychrilyobacter > Psychrilyobacter atlanticus. The sequence goes on from NZ_KE384547.1 coordinate 1,893,243, forward strand.
CTAGATCTTAACTCTATAGTTATGCCTCTTAGATATTTATGGGTATTCCTAGCTTATATGGCACTTAGAGGATTTAAGAGGAACAAAGATATATCTAAAAACAGTGATTACATCTTTATAAAAAATGATAAAGTTGCCTACCTTGTAGGAGCTTGGTGTTTTGCTTTTACAGCCTTTGCTTGTTTAATGGGAGTTTTCCCAAAGGGTCTTGTATTATTTTCATCTGAATGGTTTTTCCAAATCACTCTAAATATTTTAACACCTGTGGTTTTAGTAGGTCTAGGGTTTATCCTTCCTAAGATTGCAAAGAAAGAAAATAAATTAGAAGAAGCTTTAAATACTGAGATGCAAGCATAAAAAGCTACGTAACGTTGCATCCAGATAGGCACTTTTATATATAATAAAAAATAACCAAACTGAGTTTACATAAACTCAGCTTGGTTATTTTAGTTTTAAACCTAAAGATTAATTAAGCCATTTTTTTAATTTATCTGAGTAGACCTCTACTACCATTTTTTCAGAGAATTCATCTATCATCTTCTGTCTCCCTAACCTTCCTGCTTTTTCCCTTCTTTCCTCAGGCAGATTTATAAACCACTCCAATTTTTGAGCCAGATCTTTAGACTCCCCAGGTGTGCAAAGATATCCAGTTTTCCCATCATCCACCAATTCACGACATCCAGGAACATCAGTCGCTATTATAGGTTTCCCCATAGATGCATTTTCCATTATCACTCTAGAAATTCCTTCCCTATACGAAGGCAACACAAAGCAAGATGATTCTTCAATTATTTCACTTACATCATCTACCACTCCTAGATAGTTAATTATCCCTTCATTATGATATTTTTCTATATATTCCTTAGGAACAGCTGATGGATTCGGTACTCCTACCTTTCCTAAAAATAGAAATTCTATCTCCTTATCCCTGTGTTTAGATTTTATAATTTGAGCTGCTTCACAATATTCCTTTACTCCCTTATCCCAGAGGGCTCTGGCTATCATCAAAAACTTTATTTTACGGTCTGATCCTGTTTCTTTCAGAGGTTTAAAATAGTCGGTATCAATTCCCTCTCCATTTAAAACAAATGTTTTATCTGAATCCACTAATTTTCTTTCTAAAAATACCTTCTTATCATTTTCATTTAAGAACCAGACTTCTTTGGCAAACCTGAGAGAAAACCTGTATAATTTTTCAACTACCTTGGTTACTTTTCCCTCCTTTATAAACGCATATCCGAGACCCGTTGTCACGGCTATGGGTATGACTTTTGCAAGTTTAGCCGCAATAGTTCCATAGATTATTGGTTTTATAGTATAGTTAAAAACTATGTCTAATTTTTCCCTCTTATATATTTTACGGAGGCTAAATATCAATTTCAAATCTTCCATTGGATTAGTTCCCTTGGAATTTATCTGAACATCTACTACTTTAGCTCCTAAACTCTTTAATTTTTCGTCAAACTTATCTGTCGGAGCAATCACTACAACTTCATACCCCTCCAGTATCAACTTTTTTATCAAACCACCTCTAAAGTTATACATATTCCAAGCTTCATTTACTACCATTCCTATCTTTTTTTTCCCACCTGTTCCCTTTTTTTTATTCATATTATTGCCCCTTCCCTAAAAATACTACACCAGCAGTTTTTAATAAGATCACTAGATCTATCCCTGCAGTCTGATGTTTTACATAATAAAGATCGTACATCAATTTTTTTTTCATATCATCTTCTGAAGCCCCATATGGATAGTTTACTTGAGCCCAGCCAGTCAGCCCTGGTCTGACTGTATGTCGAAGCGGGAAAAAAGAAATATTTTTTTCATATTCATTAGCTAACTTAACCCACTCAGCCCGCGGACCTACAAAACTCATCTCTCCCTTTATAACATTCCAAAGTTGAGGCAGTTCATCTATCCTGGTTTTTCTCATTATCTTTCCAAAGTTAGTTATTCTAGAATCAGTCTTCCCTGCATATTTTGAGTGGGCATTTTCATCATGCAGTTTCATTGAACGAAATTTAATCATCTTAAAAACCTTATTTCCCTCTCCTACCCTATCCTGCTTAAATAATACAGGCCCTCTAGATTCCAGCTTTACAATCAGTGCGGCTACCACTACAATTGGAGCTACTACTATAGCCACTGATATAGCTAAAATTATATCTACAGTTCTCTTTAATTGTTTTTGAAATTGATTATGATAGACACCAAACCCATGGTCAAATAAGAGTTTTTTCTCATCTAACTCTTCTAGATGAAGCTGTCCTCTTATATACTCAAAAAACTCATAATAATTATAAATTTTAATCCCTGTAACCTTTACATTCAATATATTTGTTACCACTTGATTTTTCAAATCTTTATCCAATACCAAAATCTCATGGATTTTTTTTTCCTTTATAAATTTCATGAAGTTTTTTTCATCAAATAGGGTTAGATCATCTTTGAAAAAATGATGAACCCCCTTATAATCATCGCTCTCCTCTATCAGTTTTAGTGCTTCAGGTTTTTTTTCTGTTTCCCCAATTATAAGGATAGACTTTTCCTGTTTTAGATGTTTTTTTAGAAATTTATTACTCAAAATTTGATATAAAAACATCAAGCTATAGATAGTTATCCCTATCGTTAGGGGTAAACTATTTATTGTTATTATGAAGTTGATTATATTAACAAATGCAATCACCAGTAGTTTGTCTATATCCCTCTCTATAAAATAACTGTTGAAGAGATAGTAGATAACCATTGTAACTACTATATCTATTACTACTGCATCGGTCATCCCATTTCGAAATACTCCCAGCAACACCAAGTAGAGCAAAAATTTTATTGTTGTCAGTACTTTTATTTCATTTATCATATTTTACCGCCTTTATTTTTATTTTACCTCAATAATTTACGAACATTAAATACTTTTTCCTATCTATTAAATTATTTTATTTATAATTTCGTAGATTATATCTGCTGTAATTCCCCAAATAGCTCCTCCATGATATTCATATATATATACCTCTCTCTCCCTTCCATTCCAAGGTTTGTGATATTTTTCAGGTAAATTATAATATTTAGCTGGGAATTCTACTCTTTTTCCGTCTATTTCATAGTGGGGATGCATCTGTACAGTTATTTTTTCAAGCTTAGGAGGATTATTTCTAAAATAATCTATGGGAATTATCAAAATTTCATCCACTTCTTCTAGATTTATATTTAAATCTTCTATCCTGCATAGGATCTCACCTACATATACCTCTATCAATACACCGGCAGGAATTATCAGAGTCCCCAATTTCCCCAGTATCTCTATATTTTTAGAGAGTATTCCCAGTTCTTCTACAGTTTCCCTTATAGCCGTTTCCTCAAAATTTTTATCTGTTTCTTCCCATCCTCCTCCGGGGAAACTTATCTCTCCACCTTGCCTTATGTTTTTCGATCTTTTTTCCAAAATAAAATTATACTTTCCGTCTATCTCTATAATACTAGCAAGTACTGCACTATTAAAATTTTTTTCTCTTCCTATTATCCCATCATTTAATTTTTCCCGTATCCTTTCCCTATCCATTGTAATCCCCCTATATATTAAAAAAAATTAATGTTTAAAGTATATCACCATTCTATACTTATTACTATATTAAAAAAAATATTATTTCCCACTAAAAAAATTAATAGTTTATCAAAAAAATCATCCAATTGAGGATGATTTTTCTTATTTCTTTTTATATTCTGAAACAAATAGCCAAGGAGATACTATAGAAAAGTTTTGATTTTTAAATCCTTCTACACTAAAAATTTTATCTAAACTTTTCTTAGAATACATCTTATAATCTCCACTTCTGCTGTATGGCAGATATAAATTAATCATCTCTCTGATAATCGGCAGGGTAAATATATCCCCTATTACTACCCTTCCATCTGAACTTAAAACTCTTTTTATCTCCTTTAGAGTCAAATTGGGAGTCGAATAATGATGAAATGAATTCAGGCAGACTATTAAATCTACACTTCCATCACTATAAGGTAAATAACTGCTGTCCCCAAGACTAAACTCACATTTTTCTATATTTTTAGACCTACCTATCTCCAGCATTTTTTGAGATATATCCAGCCCATAGAGAATATTATTTGAATTCAAACTTCTTAATTTTTGTAAAAACCTTCCATCACCACAACCTAAATCAAGAACAGTTGTTTCATCATCTATAACTATATTTTTTAAGATATACCTGTCTAATTTTTCCGAATTGCCATAGTTAGTATCTGCAACTCTATTAAAAAAAATCTTAGATCTTTCACTATAATTATTTTTTTTCATCGGTTAGTATCCCGTATTTTTTCAGATCCACTACCCTTTTAGCCTTTTGACTCAATCCTAGAATCCCCCATTTATCAAAAGATCCTCTCAGCTTTAGAGTATTTTCATCCAATAATTTAGCACTTCCATGGTACATCTTCCCATTCCAAGAATCATAGATCCATCCATCTTCTAATTTACCATCTTTTTCAAATAGTTCTCCTACAACTGGCAGCCCCATAACTTTTCTGCTCTCTCTCCTCATAGTTTTATCGGGATTGTTCCTATCATATTGCTCTATCCCTTCCATCTTATCTCCCTTAGGATAATACAGATCTTTCAGCCAGGCAACCTGACCTATATATTCATCGTTTCCAGTTTTTTGAATATGGATGATAAATTTCCCTTCCGGCATCATCCAATACCCTGTATATCCTTCTTGAGCAAAGGTTAAACTAGTTATTAAAAGCATAAATCCCAAAATCATTTTTCTCATTTTCTTCCTCCTCTTTATAAATACTCCAAAGGTCTTCTAATCCCCTTATCTTAAATAGATGAAATAGTAATTTCATCCCTAATTTTTTATTGATTGGATAACCGATCTCCTCCAATATATTAAAACTTTTCATAGAATAACTCATGATTTTCTGTAAATATTCCCCTGTAACAGGTGTATTTAAGATATCCAAACTAGCAGCACTCTCCTCATCTATTTTTAATCTATCCATGAAAAATGAAGTGGCTAAGTTTATCTTTTTAGCAGAAAAATCCTCCCCCATATCACAGAGATCATCCAATCCCTGTAAGGACATCCCTAAACTATATAGTGCCTTTGATATATCCTTAAATTTATCATTTTTTTCCCTATATAGTGGAACCAGAACACCTATTTTTAACAACTCTCCTCCAATTCCGCTATGGGTCTCATGGGAAATAAAATTATAACCTGGATAGTTTTCATATATAGACCGATCTCTCATCCCCTCACTTTTAGCTATCAAATATATACTTTCAAGTACTCTGCTGCTTATTCCTGTATTTTTTTCATCTAATTCAGAGATAATTTTTTCTAGATTTTTCTGGAGTACTAGGGTCAAGAGGGTATTTTCCGTCGTTTTCTCCTCTATCCCATTTAAAAATATAACTCCCTTACTCTCATCATCTATAATATTGTCTGTACAGGTTATTATTCCTCTAAGATAGAATAAACATTTTCCATATTTAACTATATCTTCCCTTTCAGCTTCTAAAAACTCTATTAAACTCAGCATGAATACAGAGAAAAAATTCTTTTTAAAATTCTCTTTTAAATTTTCTTCCTTTACCTCTATTTTATCAAAAAAAGATAGTTCAGAGAGGTCTTTCCTTATTTCTTTGACCACTGTGTTGTACATCTTATTTGATTTTAAAAGTTGTTTCATAAATTTACCAGTCGTATACATCTATTACCATCCTATTCTTTTTAAATTAAAATCTTCTTGCCAATTTCCTGACTTTTTCTAGGCTTTTTTCAAAATTTTGTTTTGTTTTTTCTGGGGATTTGTCTACGTTTTCAAGGATAAAACTTTTAAAGTTTTTTATCCCTATAAACCTAAAGATATATTTTATATATCTCATATCAAATGCAATCAAGGAAAGTGGGAACGGATACCCCCCTCCTCTAGATCCTAAATAAAATGCTTTTTTTCCCTTTGCAAGGCCTCTTGGAATTCCTAACCTGCTATATTCAAAAGTAATTCCTTTTACAGTGATAAGATCTATATAAGATTTTAAAATCGCTGGTATTGAAAGGTTCCACATGGGAGAGCTAATTATAAATTTATCATATTCCACAAATTTATTTGCAGTTTCTACCATAAGCCCCTTTCCTTCAAATGAATCACATAGGATCTTATAATCTACATATGGACATCCCTCATCATGAAGGTTTAATTCTGTTATTTCGTCCTTTGGATTATTTTTTTTATATTCCTCTATAAATGCTTCTGCAATTCTATGGGAAACTGACTTGTCTTTCGGTTTTGGACTTGCTTTTATATACAATACTTTCATCTAGTCTCTCCCTTATTATTTTTTAATATATTTTATGATAACCTGCATTAATGAAAATTTAATGAAAGCTTTCTTCTTCTTTTAAATCACTTCAATTTGTTTTGATATTATATATTTCTAAATAATAATATCTATACCAAAGTCATTATAACACCAGTATTGTTAATTTTCATAATAAAAACTTAAAAAAAAAGGATTTCCCTTAAGGGAAATCCTTTAAAATTATGTTATTTTATTTTTCTATTAATCACTAATTTTTATTACTTAGTTCCAAATATTCTATCTCCACAATCTCCTAATCCTGGATAGATATATGAATTTTCATCTAATCCTTGATCCATCTTTCCTACAAAGATATCTACATCAGGATGCTTTTCGATTACTTTTGCGATCCCTTCAGGAGCTGCTATGATACACATAAATGAAATATCTTTTACACCTGCTTCTTTAAGGTAATCGATTGAGTAGATTGCTGATCCACCAGTTGCAAGCATAGGATCTACTAATAAAACTTTCATATCAGCTATATTTTCTGGTAATTTACAGTAGTAGTATACTGGTTGTAATGTTTCTTCATCTCTGTATACCCCTATATGCCCTATTTTAGCCGTTGGGATAAATGTAGTAACACCTTCTACCATTCCTAATCCAGCTCTTAAGATAGGAACTACAGCTACCTTGTCAGCTAATACTTTAGCTGTTGTCTTCATTATAGGAGTTTCAACCTCTACATCCTTTAATTTAAAGTCCTTTGTAGCTTCATAAGTCATTAACCCTGTTATTTCCGTTAAAGTTTCTCTAAATAATTTTGTTTCTGCGTCTTTATTTCTAAGTAAAGTTAATTTATGTTGTACTAATGGGTGATTAATTTCTATTACTGACATTTTTTTCCTCCTAATTTTTTTACACTTATTTTTTCCTAAAAAAATAGGACTTTAAAAAAAGTCCTACTTTTATTATTTCTTAAGGTTGTATCTTTTGTTAAACTTATCTACTCTACCAGCAGCATCAACGAATTTCGCCTTACCTGTATAGAATGGATGACACTCAGAACAAACAGCTACATTTAAAGTTTCTTTTGTATATGTTGATCTAGTTTCAAATTTGTTTCCACATGAACACTCAACGTTAATTAAGTGATAATCAGGATGAATACCTTTTTTCATTCTAGTCACCTTCCTTTATAAAAAATTTTTTATTCACGAGAGTAATTATATCAGAAAAACCACATAAATTCAAGTGTTTTTGTAAATTTAATCTACTTGACAAATTTTTATTGATTCATCTCATTTAATTCCCAATTATAGTCCAGATATTTTATTTTTTTATCTGGAGAAATATCTAGATATTTCCTTATATTTCCAAAATCGCTTTTATACCATTTAAAAATTTTAGATATATATATAGTATCTCCCACTGTATAAACCCCTTTATTTTTTTCATCTAAAAATTTTAGCTTTTGTTCCAAAAGCTGTTTTTCTAAATTTCCTCCACGATAGGCAGTTCTCTTTAGATCTGGGCATGATATCGATGCACATACTATTGCAAAATGAATAAGTTCATCCCCGGTCTTTCTCAAAATTTCATTTTCTATCTCCCCCAAAGAATAGAGTTTACCTTCTACCTCTATAACCTCTCTACTCCAAACCGATTTAAACAACGAGCCCGCATCTTTGATCCCCTCTATGGGATAGTTATCCACTATGGTCTTAACCGCCCCTATATTATAGGTATTTATCCAAAATGCCTTTAACTCATCTCCTTTTATTTTTTTTATCTCCACCTTCCTTACCTCTTCTAATAATTTTTCAAATTTAATATCTTGCTTTAATCCCCTGTAATCTACTACCACCAAAATTGTTCCACCACTTTCTCCAATAGATGTATATTTTTGAAGGAGTTCATCCCAGGTATCCAAATAATCTCCCATAGCCAGACTTGTCACAATAAAAAACATAATCAATATTTTTTTCACCTTTTCACCTCCAAATTTTCTTATCTACTTTTTTCTATAGATATTTTTATTTTCCTTTTTAATTTTATTTTTTTGATTTTATAATATAATGGTATAATAGCTGAAAGTAGAAAATTAAAAATAGGAGATAATAATGGCAAAGAACAAATTTTATGCATATGTAATTGAAAATATAAATGAAACCGGTATACTGACATCTTGGCCAGAATGCCAAAAGAGAGTCAAAGGAAAAAAAGCAAGATATAAAGGATTTGTAACCAAATTAGAAGCGGAAAAGTGGTTAGGTGCAGGGGGAAACTATGAAAAAAAATTAGATAAATTTTATGCCTGCTTTTATACCCATTCAAATACCGGTGTAATCACCAACGATTGGGATGAATGTAAGACCCTTACTCGTGGCGGAAACGTCCGTTATAAGTCATTTAAAAACCGAAAGGAAGCTGAAAAGTGGATAGCAAATGGAGGAATCTATGAAACCAAAGAGATGATCCAGGAGAAATTACCTTTAGGGATATATTTTGATGCTGGAACCGGTCGTGGTATCGGTACTGAAGTCAGAGTCACTGACAAGTACGGGAACTCCATCCTCCATCATTTTGTCCCTCAGGAAAAGATCAATCAATTTGACAACTACCTTACTAAACCAGGGAGCACCAATAACTTTGGTGAACTCTTAGGATGTTATATCGCGTTAAATATTGCTCTAAAAGAAGGGGAAAAAAACATCTATGGAGACAGTAAATTAATCATTGAATATTGGTCAAAAGGTAGAATAAAAGCAGAAAATTTAAGTACTGATACTGTCGAATTGGCTAAAAAAGTAGTAAAACTTCGAAAAGAGTTTGAAAAATCAGGAGGACATATTGCCCATGTATCGGGAGATATAAATCCTTCAGATCTAGGATTTCATAGGTAGGTGATTACAATCAGAGAATTTACATTATTCAGTATAGAACACTTTTTTTATATTTTCGGTTATGGCAGCTTAGCTATTTTAGCACTATCCCTGCCAAAAATATTTAAACTTGATATAGATAAATTTGCCAAAATTTCTGGGTATTTTATCTTAATAGAAAAAACTATCGAATTGATCTATAGATACATTGTTTTCAAGGAACCCTTTACCAACCTTTTACCATTTAATATGTGTAATTACACCTTAGTTTTAGCAGCTTTTATGATGATCTTTAGATCCAATAAGATCTTTAATCTTGTATATTTTTGGAGTATCGGAGCTATCTTAGCAATTATGACACCAGATATCAGGATTGCCTTTCCAAATTACTCAAATATTAGTTTTTTTGTAACACATTACTATATTTATTTTGCTGTATTTTACGGTTTAAAATACTTTAAGTTTACTATTACTTTTAATGCTTTAAAAAAATCATATATTTATATAAATGGAATAATGCTGATACTTTTCCCACTTAATTTTTTATTGAATACAAACTATATGTTTTTAAAAAATAAGCCAATCTCAAGTCCTATGGATTTTTTAGGCCCTTGGCCATATTATATAATTTCTTTAGAAGTAGTTATGATAATATTATTTACTCTGATGTATCTGCCATTTAGAAAAAAAACACTAAAAACTCTGTAGTTTTTAGTGTTTTTTATTTCTTACCAAAATTTATCTCCCACAGAAAAAATTTAGATCTTATAGGTCTCCAAACATCTATAATATTTTCTCAAAATATCCCTTCTATTCCTATAAAGGTCATGATATAGGAGCATTTGATAGAAAAGACTGGTTTCATCCACTTCAAAACCAGTTTTTTTCTCCTCCTTCAAATTAACTATATTAAATATCCTATCAGATCTGTAGAGAGATTTTATCTCATTTTCAACAATTTTTCTAGTAATTACATCACTACTAACTTTATTTAGATAGTAATCATGACCTCTAATCTCAAAAGATACTTCCTTTGGAAAAACCCTGCTAAATAAAGAATGGACCCTAATTACATGAAATGGAGATGTTACTACGATTATTTTCTTTATATTGCATAATATATTCATTTTTTTTAAGAGGAGTTTTGAAAAAACAATATTTCCCAAGGTATCCAGGGAATCCTCCTCCAAAATCACAAGTTTATCATCCATCTTATAATTTTTTTTTAATTTCTCCAGCATCTCTAAGGCCTCGGTCTTTAAAACCCCCATTCCTCCTCCAGAAAGCAGAATTTTAGCTTTGGGAAATTTTTCTATTAATTTCCCTAAGACCTCTACCCTTTTATCCAAAAATCCCAGTCCATTACTGCATCCTAAACCAATAATCAGATCCGGGTCTTCTATCTCTTCTATTTCCCTATTGGTTTTTAGGTATTCTATATAGTAATTAACTATCCTTTCCTTTAATTTCTCCAACATGTTGAGAAGCTCTTTAGGTATAGGTGATCCCAGTTTTCTAATCTCCCTTGCCCACCTAATCTCATTAAATATTTCCCTGAATTGTTCATCCAAGATCTTTTCTCTCAATTGATAAAGAAACATCTCATAGTCATATATTTTATATAGATTTGTTATATTATCTATCTTATCCCGATAATCTATCATAACAGCCTCCTATATATCCAGCCTGTACCCTATACCCAATGTTAATCTAGAAAATTCTACCTTACCATCATAATCCCCATCCAATTTATTTCCATTATACTGATAACTGAGATCAATTATCATATTTTCATATTCTATTCCTCCTCCCAGAGAATAATAGAATCCTGTTTCTGCTTTAACACCACTCCTGTCTAAGTCCGACCTGGTATAAGGAATAGATGCACCTAAATTTAATTTTATATACGGCTTATATATTCCCGTTTCATTAAACCTATATTTTACAGTTGCATAGATAGGTATAGTATCGATTATTTTGTAATTTTTCCCCTCTATCCTTATTTCACCCTCCCTTTGATACCCTGTTCCTAAACCAGTTATCAAATTCGGGATAGGCTCATGAACTAATTCTACAATAAATTCATATCCTATTCCCTGAGGCTCGCTATCGTTCTTAAAATTGGTCGTATTAACCTCCTTGTATTTTCCTGCTAAATTTCCCCCTACCCTAAATTCTATCTTATCTGTATCCTCTGCCAGACTCACAATAGAATATATAAAAAACATCAATACGTATAATTTCTTCATAATATCTCCTCACTTTCTTAAAATATCTCATAATTTTACTACAAATGTACTCCTATCCAATTTATTCTACCATAACTCTTATTTTCCTCTAAACAAAAAAAGAACCCAAAGGTTCTTTTCTTTATGCTCTTGCAAGTTCTCTAGCATCTTTCATCAATATATATGTTAGAAGCCCTGCTGCTACTGTCGGTACTACCCACACAAATCCTTGGCTAGATAACGGAATAGCTCTATAGATACTTTCTATTGCTCCGATCTCTGTATTGTCTACTACTATTTGTAAAACAGCTAAGATTCCAGATACTCCTACACAACTACGTCTGATTGCTATAGAATTAATTCCTAATATCCCTAAGAATATTAAAACTATTGTTATTGGATATAGTATTCCTAAGATTGGAGATGCTATCACAACTATCTTATCCACTCCAAAGTTAGCCATAAATGCTGATAGTACACAAGAAACTACAGCTACTTTTTTATAATCCATATTATAAGTCTTTGAGAAAAACTCCGATACAACCATAGTTAGTGCTACTGCTGTTGAAAGGCATGCTGCTATTACACATATTCCAAATATTAAGTTTCCATACTGTCCTAAAAATATATTTACAAAATTAGATACTAGTTCTGGTCTAGAAATATCAGCTGGGAAATATTGATTTCCTGTCGCACCTAAATAAAATAGTCCAAGATATATTATAGAAAGTCCTGTACCTGTTACTATACTTGCTCTTTTTATAAGGGATGCTCTTTCATTTTTAGATGTATATCCCCTTGCAGTTAAGTTAGCTAATATAACCATACTGAATAATCCTGCCATGATACCATCCATTGTTTGATACCCTTGAGAAAATCCAAATCCAAATGAATTTACCTGAACATGGGAAGCTCCTGGAGCAGCAACCTTATTAGTTATACCAAGAACGATCATAGATAATACAATCGTTACTATTGTAGGAGTTAGAAACTTCCCTACTTGATCTATCGCTCTAGAAGGATTCAATGACATGTACAGAGTTACTGCAAAGAACACTATTGATATTATTATTGGGCTTATATGAAAACTTCCAAGATTTGGTAATAGTCCTAATTCATACGCTGTAGCTGCTGTTCTTGGAGTATTTGTGAATACAACAGACGCCATTAAAAGTAGTGAATACATTGTAAAAAATGGTTTCGATACCTTCCCTGCAAAGTTTTCAAAGCTTCCAACCTTGTTCATTGTCAGTACTCCTAATACAGGAAGTCCTATCCCGGTAAATGCAAATCCCATTGCTGAAACTAACCAATTTTCACCCATTGCTAATCCTATACTTGGAGGAAATATTAAATTTCCTGCTCCAAAAAACATTGAAAATAATGCTAACCCTATAACTAACCAATCTAATTTATTTTTTTTCATTTTATCCACCATCCTTAAATTTAGTATTAACCGACGAAATAATTATCTATTTCTGATGTTTTATCTTGTTTTGATAATTTTATTTAAGGTTCACCTCCAAGTTTAATTTCCTTATATTGTGTTCTACAGTTGCCTGTTTCTGTTTTTTTTTAGTTCATTTGTGCCTTTTCAAATCGATTATATTCTAAGAATCAAAAAAAGTCAAGCATAAAAAGTATAATAGTGAAATAAGTATCAAATAAGTGATACTTTTAAAACTTTTTTAAAAAAAATTTGACTTTTCATTTTTTTTAGTGTATTACTGTAATAAGATAGATAGTTGATAGTTTCAAAAAGTTAATTTAATTTTGGTTAATGTCGGTCATTAGATTATCATTATTAGAAGTTAAAGTTTTTTTGTTAAAATGTATTTTGAAAATAGCAAGGGTAATAGAATAAGTAGTAAGTAGTAAGTAGTAAGTAGTAAGTAGTAAGTAGTAAGTAGTAAGTAGTAAGTAGTAAGTAGTAAGTAGCAAGTAGCAAGTAGCAAGTAGCAAGTAGCAATATGATAAACCAACTAGTTGTAGTAAAAAAGAAAAAAGATTTATTAACAAATAACAGGTAACTGTTGAGAGTTATTCGTTATGTTTCAAGGTTTAAAAATAACCCCTTTTTAGATTATGGTTATTGGTTTCAAATTTAAAATAACAACCAACTAATTGTGAGTTGGATATTATTTTAAAAGGCAAAATTTTTATTAGAAATTAGAAGTATTAGAGTAAAAAGTTAGAAATGAAAAATTATTGTATTTCTGTTAGTATATTTAATGTATTTTTAAAACTATCTATCTATGAAAAAAGGAACTCCTCAGAGTTCCTTTTTTATTTACTTAACCTTTAGCTATTATTTCTTCAATAAATGAAATTACTTCTTCTGCTTTTACTTCAAAAGCTTCATTAGTTTTTCTAACCTTAACTTCTACTAATCCATCCTTAGCTCCTCTTCCAACTATTAATTTAATAGGGAATCCGATTAAGTCTGCATCTTTAAATTTAAATCCTGGTCTTTCTTTTCTGTCATCGATTACAGTATCGATATTCTTATCAGTTAATTCAGCATATAATTTTTCTGCTAATCCTAATTGATCTGCATCTTTTATGTTTGCAGGAATTACATCTACTAAGTAAGGAGCTATTGACATAGGCCAGATAATTCCATTTTCATCGTTATTTTGTTCTATTGCAGCAGCTAGAGTTCTAGAAACTCCGATACCATAACATCCCATAGTCATTGTTTTTGTCTTTCCATTTTCATCTAAAAATGTAGCTCCCATACTTTCAGAATATTTCTTTCCAAGTTTGAATACATGACCAGCTTCTATTCCTCTGGCACTTTCCAATTCTCCCTCGCTACATCTAGGACATCCTTCTCCAGCTTTTACGCTTCTAACGTCTCCTACAATATGAGCTGTATAGTCTCTACCATAGTTTACGTTCATATAGTGTGTATCCACTTGGTTTCCACCGGCAGTATGGTTTATGATCTTAGTTACACTCTCATCAGCAACAAGTGTCATATCACCTAATTCAATGTTATATGGTCCCATATAACCTTTTACCAAGTTATAGGCAATTAAATCTGCTTCACTTAACATAACTAGATCAGTTTCATTTAATAAGTTCTTAAGTTTAACCTCGTTTATCTCATAGTCTCCTCTTTGTAAGACCATGTATGCTTTTAATGATAAAGTATCCATATAAGTTATAGCTTTTACAGTCTTAGAAGCAGGAATTCCAAAATATTCACAAACGTCGTCTATCTTAGCAACATTAGGAGTATCTCTTAATTCTACTTCTGCTAGTTCTTCTTTAGTTTCTGTTATTTCTTCTTTAACAACACTCTCTGCTTTCTCAAGGTTAGCTGCATAATCACAAGTATTACAGAAGATTATTTCATCTTCACCAGATTCAGCTAATACATGAAATTCTTGTGATCCGCTTCCTCCGATAGCTCCTGAATCTGCTTCTACAGATCTAAATTTAAGCCCACATCTTTCAAAAACTCTAGTGTAAGCAGCCTTCATATTTTCAAATTCTTCGTCTAAAGATTCATCAGTTGCATGAAATGAGTAAGCATCCTTCATTAAGAACTCTCTTCCTCTCATAAGTCCGAATCTAGGTCTTCTTTCATCTCTAAATTTAGTTTGAATTTGGTAAAGACTAAGGGGTAAAGATTTGTACGATGATATATCATTTCTAATTATATCTGTGATTACCTCTTCATGAGTAGGTCCTAATATAAAGTCTCTTCCATGTCTATCTTGAAGTCTCATCATTTCTGGTCCCATTGCATCCCATCTTCCAGTTTCTTTCCATAATTCTGCTGGTTGTAATACTGGCATAAACAATTCTTGAGAACCTGCTCTATCCATCTCTTCTCTAGTTATTTTTTCTACCTTTTGTAATGCTCTATAGCCTAAAGGAAGGTATGTGTAAATCCCACTCGCTAATTTTTTTATCATTCCTGATCTTAACATCAATTGATGACTTACTACCTCAGCATCTTTTGGTGTTTCTTTTAATGTCTTTGCATACATCTTACTGAATCTCATATGATCTAATCCTCCTAATATTTTGATGAAATATTGCCCATCATCACTAATTTTAAATTAATAAATTATTTTATCTTGTAATTTTTCTTATCTATCATTATATCAAGTTTGTTTTGGTTTATCAAAATTTTTATTGATATAAAAGAAATTTGTGAAAATTTTCTATAGTTTATAGTAGTTTACACCTGCTTAATTCTAAAATATAAAAAATAAGTTAGATGCCTCATTGTCTATGATACGCCAAGTTTAACAGTTTTACTAAATAAAAAGTGGGTTAATCTACAGATTAACCCACTTTTTATTCAAATCATTTCATAGCTACTGATATTTTATTGAAATTCTTTATATGTATTTAAAAGAATACCATCTTTTAAATAGGGTTTTAAAAGCCTCAACCAATTGATAGTCTGTCTTTCAAACATCTCCTGAGCCATAAGTCGCATGTCTTCATCCATCTTCAGGTCTTCTGCTATATTCTCATATTTTTCAGGATTGCTTCCATATACCAGATTAAGACTTCTATACCCTCTCTGGTCATCCAGACTGTGCTCGTCCATTAAATCTTCAGAAGTAAATTCTTCTACTTCCAACCCCTCCATAAAGAAAAGTTCTGCTGCTGAGATAGCTCGTTCTTCTCCATCTTCCAATGTCAAGATAAGCATAATTATTCCAAAGTCATCTACAGCATCTTCCTCTTTTCCCAGAACAGGTATATCTAAAAGATCCACCAGGGCATGACCTAATTCATGATAAAAAGTATGTTCTATGGCATCCTTTGCATAGATTTCCCATTCCTTCTTATATTCATCTTTAAACCTTTCCCTGATTTCCATTATAAAATCATAACTTATGACTATCTTACGGTCTTCAGGACTATAATAGACAGAGTCTTTATCAGCTACTTCTACCACTACCTGTAGTTCTTCCTCTATCTTTATCTCTTGGTTTACAGTATCTACTAGATCTTCGATAACTCTATTTTTTATCATCCATTCCTTTACTTCTTTCTCCTTCTTTCCAGTTGGAGGGGAATAATTAACCTGAACTCCACCAAAAATAATCACAATATTTAACATAAATAATATTAATATCTTTTTCATTTTTTTCTCCTAAATCATCATTTTATTCCTCTATGGAAACTGGATAGAAATCATGCAGCGTCACTGGATGTAAATTTAACCCCTGAATATCTCTTTGAGTTCCGACACTTAAAATTCTGTTATACAACATAACTTCGGCAGCATCATCTACGATAATCTCTTGAGCCTTTTCATATATTTCCTTTCTTTTTTCAGGATCTATAGAAACTTTTCCTTCCTCCAATAATTTATCTACCTTTGGATTGCTATAAAAACTTCTGTTTCCTGCTGCACCCTTTGCCGTAGAGTGATAAACTGCATATAATCCATAGTCTGCATCACCAGTTACACAACCCCAAGACCCTAAAAACATCTCATGTTTTCCTTCAGCTGTGTATGTAAAAAACGCTCCTGTTTCATAAGATTGGATAATCAGATCTATACCGATCTCCTTTAGCTGAGCCTGTACAATAGTAGCTACATCACTGTTTGAATTCCCTTCATATATGGTCAATGTTAATGTCAAACCATCTTTATATCCGGCTTTAATCAAGTGTTCTCTCGCCTTTTCTGGATTATACTCATATGCCTTTGTTTTATCTGTAAATCCAAAGACACCTGGTGCAAGTGGAGAGGTCGCTACTTTTCCTGCTCCATCTAGTACAACGTCCACTATACTTTGTTTGTCTATGGCATAGTTTATAGCCAATCTTAAATCTTTATTTTTAAAGACCTCTTTATCATTATTAAAACCAATATATGAATATGAGATAGATGGTTTTTCTAATAATTTTAAATTATTGTTATTTTTTATATTTTCAATATCAACGGCACCAATGGAAAGAGCAATATCTAATTCTTTCGTCTCCAGACCAATGGTCCTGTTGGAAGCTTCTACAATATTTCTTACCACAAGATGCTTAAATTTTGGAGGAGTCAAAAAGTATTCATCATTTCTAACCAAAGTGACTTTATCCCCTGCATCCCAAGATTCAAATTTATAAGGCCCTGTTCCAACTGGATGTTGTCCATAATCTTTTCCATACTTTTCTATGGCTTTTTTATTTACAATAGCCAAAGCCGGGTGGGACAGGTGGGCAAATAATGGACCGAATGGTGTTTTTGTAATTATCTGTACAGTATAATCATCTATAACCTTAATCTCCTCCAATGGCGGTAAGATAAAGGCTATCCTTGGTGAAGTCTGCATCCTTTCAAAAGAATACTTTACATCCTCTGCTGTAAAATCTTCTCCATTATGAAATTTAACTCCCTTTCTCAACTTAAATTCTACAGTTTTTGGATTAATCTGTTCCCAGCTTTCTGCTAATCCAGGAATAATTTTCATATCTCCAGTTGATTCTACCAACCTTGAATAAATTTGCTTATTTATCCTCAGAGAACTTCCATCATTTCCCATGTGTGGGTCCAATGATTTTGGATTAGCTGAATCTGCAATCACTAATGTATCTCTCGTTTTCTCTGCTACCTCTTTTTTTCCACATGCTAAAAGCAGCAGTGACAACATTATAAATATTAACTTTTTCATACTCTTTCCTCCTAAATATAAAATAATATCCTTATGATATTACTTTTATATTAGAGTAATAGCAAGTTTAATTCCTCGATATTTCCATGGTATTAATCCATATATAATTTTATCTTTTTTTAAAATGCTGATTCAAATATATATTTAACCGGTCTGTACTTTCATATATAATCTCCATACTTTTTAGCTCAATAGCTCCTACAACTCCAGTGTCGTAACTTCCACAATCTATAGATATTTTTTGATCACTCACAAAGTGAATCTTTCCATCTAAGTTAGGAGTGTGTCCATAGACTACGATTTTGTCAGTTTTTAAAAGGGGGTGGTCTATAAAGTCTCCTCTTATCCATGTCATCTCATAGGGGATCTGATCCTCTATGCTTTTTTCCGGATTTATTCCTCCATGAACTACGAAATATTTACCCAAATCAACTGCTATGGGCATATTTTTTATATACTTTAAATGTTTATTCAAAATATCATATTTTTTCTTATAGGAATCAACTGTCTGTCTCCCTCCATTCCTATACCAGGCAAATAATTCACCCTTTTCAATGGCATTGACCATGAGATCTTCGTGGTTACCAAAGGTATGGATTATATTTAATCCACTCTTAACCAATTCTTCTATTGTGTCATACATCTTTAAACTAGAAGGCCCACGGTCGCAGGAATCACCATTTATAATCAACAGATCCTTTTCAGTCAATTTTATCTTATCCAATAATTTTAAAAATACATTATGATATCCATGGATGTCACTTAT
Organism: Psychrilyobacter atlanticus DSM 19335; assembly: GCF_000426625.1. Classification (NCBI taxonomy): domain Bacteria; kingdom Fusobacteriati; phylum Fusobacteriota; class Fusobacteriia; order Fusobacteriales; family Fusobacteriaceae; genus Psychrilyobacter; species Psychrilyobacter atlanticus. Next base: position 1,912,091 of record NZ_KE384547.1, read on the forward strand.
AATCCATACCTTGTCATAATCTTCCATATCTAACTTCACTATATTCATAAATCCACTCCTATTTAATCTCATCCACTTTGAATTTTTCTACTATGTCTATCCTCAATGTATTTTCCTGTATCTCTCCACTATATTTTTTTAGATACTCTATGGAGATATCTCTGACCAGCTTTATAGTTTTTACATCATGAACTATATCTACAAATTTTAGATCTGACATCCCGCTCTGTCGTGTCCCGAATATCTCTCCAGGTTTACGAAGTTTTAAATCCTCCTCGGCTATTAAAAAACCGTCTGTAGTTGATTCCATAACCTTCAATCTGGATTTTGAGGTATCATTATCTGTTTTTGCTATTAAAAAACAGTAAGATTTATGCTCACCTCTTCCTACCCTTCCACGAAGCTGATGGAGTCCTGCTAGTCCAAATCTATTAGCATTGGTTATCATCATTATAGTAGCATTAGGAACATTCACTCCTACTTCTATAACTGTAGTAGAGACCAATATCTGCGTCTTATTTTTCTTGAATTTAGCCATTGTTTCTTCCTTCTCTGCATTTTTCATCTTCCCATGGAGAAGTCCTATCTCAAATTCAGAAAACCTCCTAAGCATCTCCTCATAAAGTTCTGTAGCAGAGGTCACATCAAGCTTCTCACTCTCTTCTATAAGGGGAGCTACGATATATGCCTGCCTTCCTTTAACCAATTGTTTTCTGATAAACTCATAGGCTTTTTCCAGATCATTATCCGACTCTATCCACTTGGTTTTTATAGGAGTTCTTCCTGGAGGCAGTTCATCTATGATCGAAACATCTAAATCCCCATAGATACTTAGAGCCAATGATCTTGGGATAGGTGTAGCACTCATAACCAACAGATTAGCTATTTCACCCTTATCTCGGAGTTTTTTTCGCTGGTCTACCCCAAACCTATGCTGTTCATCTACCACAATCAATCCTAATTTGTGAAACTCCACATGATCCTCTATAAGGGCATGGGTTCCCACCACTATATCGATGACTCCCTCCCTTATCTCAGATAGGAGTTTTTCTCTTTTTTTCCCCTTTATACTACCAGTCAGGATCTCCACCCTCACTCCTAATTCTGCCAAGTCATCCACTACTGACAGATAATGCTGTACAGCCAAAATCTCTGTAGGAGCCATGATTACTCCCTGGTATGAATTCTCTACAAGGTATAGGAGCATTAAGACTGCTACAATGGTTTTCCCCGATCCAACATCACCCTGTATAAGCCTATTAACAATCTTTCCGCTAGATAGATCTTTATATATTTCTGTGATCACTTTTTTTTGTGCCCTGGTAAGGTCAAACCCTAAACTACCTAAATATTTTTTTACCATATGCCGGTCGTCATTTAACTTGTACTTAGAGTTATTATCCGCATCTAATTGAAACCTTTTAGATAATATTCCTAATTCTAGTATTAGGAGTTCCTCTACAGCCATCCTGCTCTTAGCTTCCTCAATTTCCCTTAAGTTTTTTGGCAGATGAATTTTTAGAATTGCTTCCCTCCTACCTATCAATTTATATTTTTGGAGTATCTCTTCTGGGATATTTTCCTCCATGAAAGGGATATATTTTTTTATCGCATCTCTTATTATTTTTCGTAATCCATTTTGAGATAAGTTTCTATTACTGCTATAGATAGGTTTTATTTCCTCACTTAATTTACCACTGTATTTCCTGTATTCCGGCCCCATAATCTGAAAGTTATATCCCCTCTTCACATTCCCGATAAATACATATTCCTCTCCTACCTGGAGGCTTTTCTTTAGATACGGCATCTGGAACCAAACCATATCCAGCATCCCTGTCCCGTCAGTAATACGAGCCACAGTCATGGTTTTACGGGTTTTAGTTTTCCTATTTTCTACCGAGATAATCCTTCCGATAACCACCACATATTCTTCCGATCTGATCTCCCCTATCTTCTTTATATTAGATCTGTCCTCATAGGTTCGAGGGAAAAAACATATCAAATCCATGATGGTATTTATTCCCAGATTTTTTAGGGCAACTATAGTTTTTTCTCCTACACCCTTTAGATCTAAAGTTTCTATTTTATTGTATAAGTTTTTGTACATAAGTTCCTCCATTCATTCTTTGCTTGTCCAAAGAACGGAATCAAGAAAGGACACCCGTAAAAAAATTATTATTCCATATTCAAGAAAATTATAAAAAATCGAATCGAAGCTATATATTTTAGAAAGTCGTCGAATATTTTTATAAATTTTCTTTTCATATTTCATTTACATAATTTTTATAATGTCGTTTCTACCCTCTCTCGCCTTTTAGGCACTCTCCCCCTCATAGGGGGAAAGAAGTATATTCTAACCTTAACCTTTCCGGTCCTAACGGACCCCCTCCCCCCTTTTGACATCGTAAAAATCATATTTACTAAATATAATTTTTTAGTACTCGTCAATCGGGCAAGGGAACCTATTTTTTCTACACCACAACTATTCCACTTCGATTTCTCCCTACGAGGAAGAAAACACAAGAAGGAAGAGGGTCATTCTATTTCCTCTCTTAACTTTTTCTATGTTATTCAAAATTTCTTTATTTTTAAACCTAATCACTTTAACACCTATATTGTTTAAATATTCAGTTCTAATTTCATCATACTCCAAACCGTCTTCTTTATAGTGTTGATTTCCATCTATTTCAACAGCTAACATTAATTCAGAAGAATAAAAATCGACTATATACTCACTTATTCCATATTGCCTTTTAAATTTTATCCCTTTAAATCGTTTTGCTCTTAATCTATCCCACATAATAACTTCTGATTCTGTTTGATTTTTCTTTAATTCTCTTCTTTTTTCCAACGTTGAAGGTTTATCAAATATTTCTTTTCCCATATTCCCTCCTTTTTTTTCTTATCCTCTCTCAGTTTCTAATTTATCACTTTGTTTCTCCCTACTAGGGAGAAACTAGGAGGAGAGGGTCTTATGAAGGGTTTCCCTAAATCTCTTTCCCGTTTCTATACTCAGCTTCTCCTTCTACTTCACCACTATGGTAGTAGTAGATCCAGTGGCCTTCCATCTTGCCGTTTAGATAACTTCCTTTTCTCTTTACCGTCCCGTTATAAAAATAATAGGTCCACTCTCCATCTGGTTTCCCGTCCTTGGAATAACCTCTGCTTTCTATATTATCTCCATCATAGTATAGAACTGCCTCACCTGTGTAGGGCTTTTCTCCGTCAAGGGTATAGATGATTTCCTTTCTAAACTCTATTTTTTGGGCCGAACCTTTATCACTGCATCCAAATAAAGTCATAACTGCCAACAATATTAATATTTTTTTCATATTTTCACTCCATTTTATTTCTTTTTATTAAGTATACCATAAAGTTTTTTTTAGAATTAGTAACAAAAATCAATTTAATCATATTTTCATCACTTTTTTTAGGTATAATAAAATTAACTATAAATTAGGAGGAATAACTTGAAAATATTAATTGTAGAAGATGATTTAAAATTAATGATAATAGTAAAAGATTACCTTGAAAGTGAAGGATTTGAAGTTTTAGAAGCTAAAAGCTATGAAGAAGCTATGAATCAATACTATACTTCTAAAAATATATCTCTTATCCTATTAGATTTAATGTTAGAAGGTAAAAAGAATGGATTTGATATATGCACAGAAATAAAAAAAATTAGTGAAATTCCTATCGTTATGATAACTGCCAACTCAAACGACAAAGATCAGTTAATGGGCTATAAATTGGGAATAGACGAATATATAATAAAACCATTCAATCCACAAATACTAATCGCAAAAATAAAATCTATTTTAGCTAGAGTATACGGTGAAGACACATTTGATATATTTGATCTTTTTATCGATAAAAAAAAGCAACGAATATCTAAAGGTAAAGAAAGCATAAACCTAACTCCAAAGGAATATAAACTCTTCCTTCATTTAGTAGAGAATAAAAATAAAATCTATTCCAGGGAGCAGTTATTAAATATAATATGGGGATATGATTATTATGGAGATATTAGAACTATTGATACACACATAAAATCACTTAGAAAAAAATTAGGAATAGATGGAATAAAGACCAAATCAAAAGTTGGATACTATTTGGAGGTGAAAAATGAAATTAAAAAATAAAATTTTACTCTCCGTATTTACTGTTTTACTCATAAACTTTATCTTATTATTTTACCTCAATACATCTATGATTCAGATAAGTTATCGTAAACACAAATCTAAAATTTTAGAAAATACATATAATTCATATATAAATAATAATAAATTAGAGGAAGAGAACAATGTGATCATTTTAAAATTAGATAACAGTGCTGATTTAGAAGAGTTTAATAATTCTCTACGATGGGGTGTATACAATAAAAAACTTCCCCTTACTAAAATATGGGTAACGCAGGCTAATAGAGATTTACTCGAGAAGAAAGAAAAAATAATAATTGAATATCGACAGCCGAAGATCAATGCTAGTGCCCTTATCCTTTATTTTAAAGGTACAGATAATAAAATAATAGCAATAATCACACCCCTTATTGAGTTTAACGAATTTTTTCCATATTTAAAGAATATTCTATTTATATTTAGTTTTATTCTATCGATTTTAACTATAATTACCTTAGTATTTATTTTGAGGAAGTTGATAAAACCACTTTATTTAATAAACGATATATCTCTAGAATTTTCAAATTTAAAATTTGAAAGCCAGTATGATATCAAAACAAATGATGAGTTTGATAGATTAGGAAAAAGCATAAATATTTTAGGAACTAATTTAAAGGAAAATATTGATAAATTAAATTTAAAAATTGAAGAAAAAGAGGACTTTATAAGAAATGCAGGACATCAACTAAAAACTCCTTTAGCTATCATCGGAAGCTATGCCTCTGCTGTAAAAGACAATATAATCCCTCATAAAAATAACTTTTATTTAGACACTATCATAGAAGAATGTTTTAGCAGTGCAAAAGTAATAGACAACCTTTTAACTATATCCAGCTTAGAAGAAGCCAGTATAGAAGAAATAGTCGATTTGAAGAAAATAATAAAAGAATTAGAGATAAAATATATAAACAAATATTTGGATATAAACTGTATAAATAAAGTAGAAAATAAACTTATTTTCAGAGGGAATCAAAGAAAATTAACGATTGCATTGGATAATATTTTTTCAAATATATTTAAGTTTGCTGACAAGAATGTACTTATTTACTTAAATACAGAAGACAATAAATTATATTTAAATTTTTATAACGATGGAGAAAAAATAAAGGATATAGAGAAAATATGGAATATTTTTTATACAGAGAAAGGAGAAAAAAATAAAAATGGATCTGGATTAGGTACCACTATTATAAAAAATATTTTAGATCATTCAAAAATAGATATTACTATAGAAAATTTTAATAACGGAGTCTTATATAAACTAAATTTAACGCAAATATAATTTTTCAATATCACTTTTCTATCACTTTTTTTTGGTACTCTAAAAAAAAAGGGAGGTCGATATGATGAAAAAAATATTGTTAGTTGTATTTATGGTATTTTCTGCACTTACAACTTTTGGAGAGAGGGTCAAAATATACTCTGGTAGAGAGGTGTTTTATTTTATAGATACTAATACCCTAGAAGTAACTGTAAACAAAGGTCCCCATAGGGAAATACTGTCTATAGCTCAGAATAACCTAGAACCAACTAATGTTTTAAAAAGCAATAATAAAATTAGTTTTGATAGGAATAGTAAAAAATTTAGTTTCAAAGTTATAAAAGATCGTTTAGATATCTCTATTACTGCTACTAAAACAGACGATAAAATAACTTTTCCTCAGATTTCAAAAGGGGTAGAGAATTTTATTTTACCACTATATCAAGGGAAAAGAATTCCTACAAAGGATAAAAAGTTTAAAAACTATCTAATTGGTAAAGGGGAAGAAATTTTTAGTGAAAGGTTTTCCATGGCTTTCTTTAGTTCCGAATATAAATATTTTAATGCTATGATAGTAGTCGGGAATATCTTTAATAATACCTATAAATTTACAGATAACGAAGGGGATATACAGTTTAACCTCACCCACACCTTCCCTATTATGGAATCTCCAAAAACTATATCTTTCAGTATCTATATATTGCCTAAAGATATCAAAGAGATCACTGCTACATATAGAAATTTACTGATCAAAAATAAAGACTTTAAAACATTGGAAGAAAAAGCACAAATAAATCCTAACGTAAAAAAATTATACGGTGCTTCTCATTTTTATCTATGGGGATTAGGAATTATCACTGCAGAAAATGTAAAAGACCCCAAGGGACTATATCATGCTTTTAAAAAAGATTTAAAAATTAAAGAGGATAATATCGCTAAAAAAATCTACTCCGGACTAAAAAATTATGACGAAAAAGATGAATTTACAAAAAATTTAAAAACTGAAGTAAAAGAATATTACAGCCACAATGTAAATATTTTTATAAAGGGAATCAATCATTCTTTAGAACAAAAAAACTTACTTCAATATCCCAAACAATTCAGTAACAGTGATAAAATTTTGAAAAACAAATATGAATTCTATAATAGATATAGAAAATATTTAAATCCTTTGGACAGTTTTGGAGATGGTGTATCTAACTATATTTTGACAGAACTTAAAAATAATAATATAGACAGAGCTTGGCTGGGAGACAACAACGACCTCTATGCTATCGGTAACCCTGAAGTTGTTAAGCGAGCAAATAAAATGGGATATCTATTCGGAGTCTACGATTCATACCATACAATTGTCAAACCAGGAGCTAAGGCATGGTCAACAGTTGAATTCAATAATAAAAATGCCTATGACAACAATACTATTACAGGCAGAAATGGGGAAAAAATTAAGGGGTTCCAGCAGACAGGTAGAAAATTAAATCCATCTACCACAATACCCTTAATAAAAGATCGAATAGATAAAATTTTAAGCAATGGTGTAGAGATGAATTCATGGTTTTTAGATGTAGATGCTACTGGCGAATTTCATAATGATTATACTCCAAGCAGGATGTCTACACAAAAAGATGACATGAATGCAAGGATAAAAAAAATGAATTATATTTCTAAAAATTATAATATGGTTTTAGGATCTGAAACTGGAATGGGATTTTCAAGTAAATATATTAGTTTTGCTCACGGAATGACAAGACCTTTGTTTGGATGGGGAGACAAAGATCTCCGTAAAAATAAAGCTTCAAAGTATTATTTGGGAAAATATTACTCTCCTACTGGAGGAGTTCCTGCTCTGTTTGAAAAAGAGGTTCCATTAAAAGATATCTATTCATATGTTTATTTTAATAATAAATTTAATCTCCCTTTATACCAATTGGTTTACAATGATTCTGTCATAACAACACACCACTGGACAATGGGAAGCTTAAAGTTTAAAGGTCAAAGGAAAAATAACTACCTTATGGAAATTTCATATAATATACCGCCTTTATATCATCTTGATAGAAGAGTTTGGAGGAGGGACAAAAAATATATAGTTCCCCATGCAGTTTTTTTCTCTAAATGGCATAAAATCTTGGTAAAACTACCTATGACTAATTTTGAATATCTATCCAGTGATAATACACTCCAAAAAACTGAATTTGGAAAGAGATACAGTATCATAACGAATTATTCTACCATTGATAAATTTTATAATGGAGAAAAAATAAAAAAACAATCCCTTATTATTTTAGATCATGAAACTGGAAAAAAAGAGAAATATAGCCCTAAATAAGTTGACATTCCCACCTAAAAAAGGTATCATTTATCTAAAATAATCTATAAAGGAGGTAGCTATTGTGTCAAAGAGATTTACTTGGTGGTGGAGAAATTTATCTAATAATTTTAATACTGTTTCATCTAAGTAGATTGACGTCTAATCAATAGTAATATCTTTTTTATCCTTTAATTCTAAACTAAAATATAGAATCGAAGGGAAAATATATATACTTGACCAGTCATCTCGACTGGTCTTTTTTTATTATAGGAGGGAACCATGAAAAAAATAATATCAGGAATACAACCAAGTGGAATCTTACATATAGGAAACTATTTTGGTGCAATACAACAATTTATCAAATTCCAGGAAGAAAACGACTGTCTGTTCTTCGTAGCAGATTACCACGCTCTTACATCTTCTACAGATGCAGACGCATTACGTAAAAACACCAGAGATGTAGTTTTAGACTACTTAGCATTAGGAGTAGATCCTGCCAAAGCCAGCATCTTTATCCAGTCTCATGTACCAGAACATACAGAACTTATGTGGGTTTTATCAAATTTAACTCCAATGGCTTTACTGGAGAGAGGTCACTCATTTAAAGACAAAAGTGCTCGTGGTATCTCATCTAATACAGGATTATTCACATACCCAGTACTTATGGCAGCGGATATCTTAATGTATGATGTAGACATGGTTCCAGTTGGAAAAGACCAAAAACAACATCTAGAGATGACTCGTGACATAGCTACAAAGTTCAATGAGAAATACACTGAAATTTTCAAACTACCAGAACCTATGATTGTCGAGAGTACAGCAGTAGTTCCTGGAGTAGACGGGGCTAAAATGTCAAAATCATACGGTAATACCATCGATATGTTTGCACCTAAAAAGGCATTAAAGAAACAGGTAATGAGTATTGTAACTGATTCTACACCGTTAGAAGATCCTAAAGATCCAGATAACAATGTAACTACTTTATATAAATTATTCGCTACACCTGAAAAATTAGAAGAGATGAAGGAAAAATTTAGAGCTGGTAACTACGGGTATGGTCATGCTAAAAAAGAACTTTTAGAAGCTATCTTAGAGCACTTTGCCGAAGCAAGAGCTAAACGTGAAGAGTTAGTCGCTAACCCTGAATATGTAGATAAAATATTAGCTGAAGGAGCCGAGAAGGCCAGTGCAATAGCAAAAGCTAAGATGGTAGAAGTTAAGAAAGCAGTAGGACTGATATAATAAATAATTTATTTATCACCAGTCAATAAACTAAAAGAGAGAAGATCCAAATGGATCTTCTCTCTTTTCTGTTACATTATATTATTTACTCTGTCCTTCCCATGTAGGAGAAGGCAGAGTAAGGGGGGGTTATGCTGTTACTTTTTTACCTTCTTTGTTGTATACCTTATCTTTTACTGCTAAGAATACTACTCCGATAACTATTGCTAAGGCAATTCCTGCATACTTAGACATCATTACTGGTAATCCAAATCCGATCGGTGCCATCATGATAAATGCGATACACACAGATGTCATGAATACTGCTGGGATATATGTAATCCAGAAGTTTTTCTTTTCTCTTACAAAGTAAGCTGTAGAAGTCCATAATACGATAGTTGCGATCAATTGGTTCGTGAATCCAAAATATCTCCATACAATGTTGAAGTCTACCTTTGAAAGGAAGAATCCAATAACGAATAACGGTATAGCTACTAATAATCTATTTTTCATAGAGTGTTGTTCAAAGTTAAGTGCATCTGCTATTGTAAGTCTGGCACTTCTAAATGCTGTATCTCCAGATGTGATAGGTGCTGCTACTACTCCAAATACTGCTAATGCTCCTCCAACTTTTCCTAATAATGAGTTAGATATTACATTTACAATTGCTGCTGCATTTCCATCAAATCCTGCTAATCCTTTTACTCCACCAAAGAATGCCATCGCTGCTGCTGCCCATACTAATGCTACTATTCCTTCTGCAATCATAGAACCATAAAATACACTTCTACCTTGCTTTTCATTAGTTAAACATCTTGCCATAAGTGGTGATTGTGTTGAATGGAATCCTGATATTGCTCCACATGCTATTGTGATAAATAACATTGGGAATATAGGTGTTTTCATAGGTGTTGCCTGCATATTTGTTATGTTTCCAAATAATTCCGGGATCTCAAATCCTCCTACAAATAACATTACTCCTACACCAGCTGCCATGAATAACAGTGCTGCTCCAAATAATGGATAGATCTTAGCTATTATCTTATCTACCGGTACTAATGTTGCTATTAAGTAATAACCGAATATGATATAAATTAACATTTGTACATTCAATCCTGTTAATCCATGTAAGATAGTTGCAGGCCCTGCTACAAATACTACTCCTACTAATACTAAAAGTACTACAGATATAACTCTCATTGCCATTCTATAGGGTTGTCCTAAATATTTTCCAACTAATTCCGGTACTGATTTACCGTCATTTCTAAGAGATAACATCCCTGACATATAGTCATGTACTCCACCTGCAAATATTGATCCAATTACAATCCATATAAATGCTACCGGTCCAAATAAAGCTCCTGCAATGGCTCCAAATATTGGTCCTAATCCTGCAATATTTAAAAATTGAATCATAAATATTTTCCAACCTGGTAATGGTATAAAGTCTACTCCATCCTCTAACTTAATTGCTGGTGTCTCGGCTTTTGGATCTACTCCAAATACCTTCTCAACAAATTTTCCATAAAATAGATGACCTAAAACTAATAAAACTATCGATACTAAAAAAGTAATCATATCGTCCTCCTAAAATAAATTTAATATATTTGATATGATTATTATACATCTATTATAGATTCAAGGTGTCATTTAGAGATAAAATACAAAATTTCAAACATTAAATACAAATATTCGTCATGAAATGCATTTTGAAGTCCCGATCTTTATCAAGTCACCTAGTTCTATTTTGGAACTATTAGTTTTGTTTTCTATTTTATATTCAGCAAAGTTCGAAATTCTTTTATCTTATTCCGGCTCACAGGAACTTCTACATCCAAATCCTCTATCTTCAGGTTATACGTACTGTTGAACCAAGGTATTATTTCTTTTATTTTGTTTATATTCACTATATATGATCTGTGGGTCCTGAAAAATATATTTGGCAATTCCCCCTCCAAATCAGATATCTTTTGTTTGGAAAAATATATTTCACCTTTGGCATATACCTTCGTTTCCCTTTCACATGCTTCGAAAATATAAATTTCATCCAGGGATAAAACATACATCTTCTCCCCCTTCCAAAGAGTCAGTCTGTTGATGCTCTTCTCTTCCTTAGGTTTTTCTTCTATGTTTTTTTCTATTAAACTATCTAAGGTTTTTATTATCCTCTCCTCAGAATATGGTTTTAATATATAGTCAAAAGCTTTTATGCTGAAAGCATCCACTGCATACTCACCATATGCAGTTATAAATATGATCTGTGGCTTTATTTCAAATTTTGAGATCAACTTAGCTAAGACCATCCCATTCATATTTGGCATATTTATATCTAAAAAGATTATATCCACGCTGTTTTTTTCCAAAAAATTAAGCACTGACATGGAATCCTCAAATTCTCCTACAATCTCTAACTCTTCATATTTTTCTATAAAATATCGAAGTTCCATCCTTGCTGGATATTCATCATCAATTATTATACACTTCATTATTCCCCCCTGATATCAAAAGTTATCCTCGTTCCCTCCTCTAATCTTTCTATATCCAATCCCTTTCCATAGATCAATTTTATCCTTCGATGTACATTATAAAGACCTATCTTACTACTTTCAATACTATCGCTATATATTTTATCGATCACTTCCTGGTCTATACTCCTACCATTGTTTTCTATGATCACACGTATTTTATTTTTGTCTACCCTGTATATTTTGAGGTAGATATCTTTTCCCCCTGTTCCATTAAGGAGTCCGTGCTGTATTGCATTTTCTACCAACGGCTGAATTGTCAGACTTGGTATCTTTACTAGCTTAACATCTTCATCTATCTCATAGTGCATATTTATTTTATCATAAAATCTTGCTTTTTCTATATTTACATAGGCTTTTACCTGCTCTAATTCCATAACTATATCCACAGGTTTATTTCCATTATCCAAATTGTATCTGAGATAGGTCGCCAGATCAATAATTGTGCTCCTGGCCTGAATAGGGTCTATTCTCACAAAGGAGGTTATTGTATTCAGTGCATTGAATAAAAAATGCGGATTGATTTGAGTCTGCAGCGCTTTTATCTCTGCATCTCTGGCCATCTCCTCTAATTTTTTTATCCTGCTTATCTCCAGCTGGGTCGATATAAGCTCAGATAATCCAAGCACTAGGTTTTTATTTCTTTCCGATATATAGGAATTTTCCGAAAAATAAACTTTTAATGCTCCGGTTACTTCAGTTCCTGATTTGAGTGGCACTATTATAAATGAAATAATATCCTCAGAGATACAATCTAATTTTCTCTCTTCCTCATCATCCTTATTGACCATTCTAAACTTCCCTGTTCTAAGCACTTCCTTTGTGACATTCCCCCGGATCTTTGTATGCATTATTTCATATTTCTCATCCTGGGCACAATATGAAATTATATCTTCCATATCGGTAAATACCACTATTTTAGCACCTAAAGATTCCAGTATAGTCCTGCATACATTTTTTAATGAATCATTATTTACATCTCTAAAGTATGGCAGCGTTTTATTAGCTATCTCCAAAACTAACCTGGCCTCTTCCCCTGCTACCCTGTCTTCTTCTAACATCATATTTTCTGTTATTAATATTACGATGGCTACTCCCAGAGCATTTACTAAAACCATAGGAAAATATATAGTTTCCACTATATTTAAAGCCAGATAAAATGGTTTTGACATGAGTAATATCAATCCCATACTGATATTTTCAATAATAATTCCACCTATAAACCCCAATATATATTTATTTTTTACATTGAGTTTATTTAAGTATCCCAGTCCCCAGCCCCCTAAAAAAGTGGCTATACCACAGGGAATTGCCGTTATCCCATAGGGATCTATCATGATCCTATGGATTCCTGCAGTTAATCCTGTGATAAGTCCGATCATAGGTCCGCCTATAATCGCTGCTACAACTACACTGATATTTCTAGTATTGGCTATGGCACCATTATAGTCTGTTCCCATATAGGTCCCGCCTATAGCAAGTACAGAAAATATCAGAGATAATAATACCATATCTAGTTTTGTATATTTTTCTTTTTTTATTAACCGTTTGAATCCCCTAGCCCTCGATAGGAAAAATGCTATCGTTATGATATAACCCAAACTATTTATTAGATTTCCAACAAGCCCGAACATAGCTCCTCCTTTATATTAATATATTTATATAAGTTCATTTTACACTATTAGTAAGAGTGTTGCAAAAAGTTTATCAGGATCTTATCGGTCGAAATTATGAATATAAAGTTTAAAGTCATGACAATTCTATGGATACTTTTTTTAAATTAATTTAATTAAAGGTATCCAACTATGATAATAAAAAAATTCCGTGCAGGAAATTTTATCTAACTCAAGAATATTATAAACTCTTGGTATTAAAAGGATTGAACTCACCAAATATTCTAAATAATCACCTTAGAAAAATAAAATTTCAGGTGTTATTATATTTTTGTTGACATTTCTTTACTTGTTTAGTAAACTTTGTTTATAGAAAAATATTAAGGATTAATAATATGGAGGTAACGATGAATACAATTAAAAATCAAATAGATTTAGAAGAAAAAATAATGAATTTATACTTAAGACACCAAAAACAAAGTGAATCAATGGAATGGAATTTCTACGAATATATGCCTTGGGATAAGGGGCAGTCTTTCTCCACCCTGCCCTATGATAAATCACAAAATACCCTGCCTCAGGAGTTGATTACAGCAATAGAAACTTCTATGCTGACAGAATTAAATCTTCCTTGGTATACTACTTTTTTAAATAATATGTTTACAGATAGTTTAGAGCCGCTGCAAAACTTTGTACATACTTGGGTAAGTGAGGAAGACCAGCATGCCGCAGCTTTGGAAACTTACTTAATCTTGACTAGAAATGCTGACCCTAAGGAGCTTACCAAAGTAAAAAAAGAAATTCTTACTACCGGCTGGGACTCTATCTTGTCGGAACCTTTGGCATCTATGGTATACACTTCGTTACAGGAATTGGGAACAGTTGTATTTTATAGAAATATAGCTAAATATGCACAAAAATATGACTCTGGACTGAGTGATTTACTCCTCAGAATAGCCAAGGATGAATCATCTCACTATGCCTTCTACAACCAGATAGTTGATGCACACCTAGAGCTGAATCCTGATTTAATAACACATGTCTGGCCTGTAATTAAAAACTTCAAAATGCCCGGAGGATCTTTGAGTGATTTTGATGATAGGATGAAGGTAATTCAAAAAGCCGGATATGGCCCGGACGAATATGTAAACCAGGTTTTAGAAGTTCTTATTAAAAGATGGAAAATTGCTAAATTAGAGCCCACAACTCCAGAAGGGAAGGAAGCTCAGAAAAACATTTTAAAATATTTAGAAAAGATCAAAAGAATTAATGCTAGATTAAAAACTAGATAAAGTAACGTCAAATAAAAAAAGTCATCTAAATTTAAGATGACTTTTTTTACTTTTTTATTTTCAATATCTTTACTGTCTTTGTATTTTTCTTAGCTAAACTCAAGTTTTTTTCATAGTTAATCTTACTGAGGAGGATAAAAATTGCATCTATCACTGTCAGCTGAGTTATTGTAGATGAAATCGCAGTCAGCCTGAAATTAACATTTTCAGCTACAGTTTTAATGGCTATATCTGCTAACTTACTCAGTGGATTTTCCAATACCTTAGTCAAAGTAATTACCTTTGCTCCATTTTTTTTCGCTATCTCAACAGATTTGATTATCTCATATGTCTGTCCGCTGTGGGATATAGCAAAGACCAGATCATCGGGAGTGGTATTATTCATACTAGTCAGCTGTACATGGGTATCATCTAAATAACTGGCACTTAGATTTATCTCCAACAATTTATACATCAAATTCTTGGCCACCAGACCTGAAAATCCAGCTCCTAAAATATAGATATTTCTTGCCTTGCATATGGCACCTACAGTTTCTTCCATATCTGAAACATCCACAATAGAAGTAGTATTTCTTATAGCCTCAATATTTTGATACGCCACTTTTTTTATAACTTCCGAACTTATGTCATCCATTGAAATCTGATCGTGTACTATCTTAGTTTTTTTTGATTTTTTCCTTATTACTGCTTCACTTAGAGCTATCTTAAATTCCGGAAATCCCTTATATCCCAATTTTTTGGCAAACCTAATTATACTGGGCTGGCTTATACCTATTAATTCTCCTAATTCTTTGGCTCTCATTCCCTTTATGTTTTCTAAATTTCCTAAAATATATTGAGCTATCTTTTTTTCTGTCTTTGTAAATACCTCTTTCATTTCCTTTAATTTTGTTATACAATCCATTTTTACTCAACCCCCTTTACAAATTATAAAGCATTATTGAAATTTGTGCAAAATTTTATTTTTTTTTGAAATAAAATTACAAAATTAAAGTTTAATGAGCAGAATTTAATCCGCTATATATTTAAATATTTACAGATGATATGTTATACTATTGGGGTAGTAACAATCAATTAATTTATAGGAGGGACAAATTATGGATAACGCTTTAGAAATCGTAAGAAACATGAGAAGAAAAAATAAAATCAAAAGAGAAGTAACTGATGTTGAAAAAAAAATAAGAGACAACAGAAAAAGGGTTGAATTATTAGATAACTTATCATCATATATCAAAGATAATATGACTACAGATGAGATAAAAGATATCATTCAAAGTATGAAGAGTGACTACGAGGATAGAATCGATGATTTCATCATCAAAACTGCTGAGTTTTCAAAGGAAAGAAGAGATCTTAATAAAAGTATCAAGGAATTGATGCAAGCTAACCAAATGAATGAAAATAACTAAATAGTGGTTATATAAAAATGAAGGGAATCCTTCATTTTTTTTATTGGAAGATTTCCCTGATTTTTCCGAAAACAAGGGATGAATTGTTCCTGTAATAAAAAAAGAGCAATGACTGCTCTTTTATTTAGTAAGTTTTATTAAACAAAGTTTTATCACTTCCAATTTTTTTATCTAGCTTTACAAAAACAGTTACATCAAGCTTTGGATTGTTAACTTCTGACCTTATACTTTTAACCAGTTTAAAGATTACTTTTTCAAATATTTGCTTATCAAGTTTAGACCAGTTAGCATCTCCAAATGTTGATTCAATTTCAAGCTCTAATATAGCTCTATTTTGAGAAATAGTTAGGTCATATTCAATATCTTTAATTTGTGTTTTTCCATCACTGATAACAGAGTATTCAATTTCAAACTGTTTTTCAAGAATGTCTTCACTAGCTTCAAAGTCACCTTTACTAAAAGATACGACTGATAAAATCAAAATTAAGAATAACATTTTTTTCATATTTAACCTCCATGTTTAAGATAGTTTATTATTAAATAACCTGACATTTAGATCTCTCTTAAAGTAAGAATATCACCTATATCAGCCAAAATCAATAAGAATAAAAATTAAATATTTATTCTAGTTTAAGTGATGAATTTATATCCAATAACCAGGAATCCATTCTTTTATTTCTTTTAGCAATTTGAGGTATCTTTCCACATTTTGAGTATTATCTTTCCATAGAGTTCGGGCTTTTGCTTTTCCAAAAGGGAGAGAGTCGTCTTGGGGATCACTACTAGAATAATATCTGTATCGGCAATTGCTGTTGCAAGATGTTTAGGGATACCTACTTGGGCGATTATTCCGAAAAACATTCCTGGATAAAATTTATCTGCTGTTCTCCCTCCTACGACTGCCTTTACCTCTCCCTCTAAAAGAAGATAGGAGTCCTCTGTTGTTTCTCCCTCTTCAAAGATATTTTCTCCGGCACTATAACTTCTTTCTATAAGTTTTTCTATAAAAAAATCTATATCTTCTCTGGCTATTCCTCCAAAGAAAGATGTCTTTGACAAGAGTTCAATAACCTTATTTCTCAGTTCCTTTTTAGACATAATAATTTCCCCCTTTACATTAGGTTCTTTTATATTTTTTTAAATATTATTTCTCATTTTTTCTCCTCAATAATTGGTTTTAAATATTTAAGCTTTTAATTACAAGCTTAAAGCAAAGCTAAGAAAAAGATGATCTCCTTCAATTCTATTGTCTGCGTGAAACTCATATAACCATTTCGCTATAAAAGTAACATCCTGATTCATAATATTAGTTGCCCACATAACTGCCGGGCCAAATCCAGCGGCTTCGCCTTTAAAACCACTTAACAAACTGTTGGCAGTATCATTTTTAACCTGATCACTTGTAAACTGTTTAAGATAAAATCCATGCACTCCTACTGCAAAATTTTCTGAAAAAAACTGATTTAATACTAAATCGATATGAAATTCTTGTCCTGTTTGATAGTCAGTATCTTTATTTTCAGTATTATAGATATGCCCTATATTAACAGAATAATCCTGACCAGTCTCTGGATTTAAATATGTAGCAGCAAAGTTGGTGTCAAATGAATAGTAGTTAAGGCCAGTATTGGCCTCAGCCTCTTCATCATAATCAGCAGTTGGAATGATTATAAATTCTCCTAAGCTAAAATGATAATTCCCTTCATTCCAAAATAACATTCCTGGAATAAGAGTGAGATCTCCCAATCCCTTTGCGTTCTCATTAAATCTTCCGAAGTTTGATCCACCTTTAACCTCAAGATACACAAGAGGTATTGCTGCTCCATAGGCATAATTTCCATTAAAAAACTCAATCTTTGTGTTGTATATCATAGTAAGTAGATCCATCTTCATTGTGATATCTCCATCCACATCAATCCCTGTGTTTCTAATTGTTTTATTGGTGCTCGCACCATAATAATATATATCATTCCGTATAGTAAGACCATGAGGTGGCTCCAATGCCATTCCAAAATCTCCATATGTTCCAGGAATATAGTTACTATACCCGCCTTCAGCTCCATAAATAATTGTCAAATGTAATAAGGACAATAAAAACACTATAATTTTTTTCATCTTTATAACCTCCTTTCTAATTTTATTTTTTGTGGCCTAAGTGCCGAGAATTGCACACTCAATTTATCCATATACTTCTTTATTCGATTATACTTGGTCTATTTCCTTTTTTTTTCAAAATTTCTTTAAAAGATTTAAAAAGAGGGAGAGAAATTAAAAAGATTTTACACTAAAAAAAGAGGAATAAATATTTTTTACAAGAATATTCTTTCTTTTTAATTCAACTATCTTATTCAATTGCGTGTTTTTTAAACTTCTTGAAATAACTTCCTAGAACTGCCAATCTGATTGATTCTTTTCTTTAAGGTGAAGTTTATTGTTTTAAATGTTATAATAATAGATATAATATTTAAATTTAAAGAGGTGGAAAATTTGGCAACAAAAAGTATAGAGAAATTAACAGATTATTTTTATAGATTTCCAGGAATTGGAAAGAAATCTGCCAGCAGATTGGCATTTCACATCCTAGAGATGGAAAAAAATGAGATAGAGGAATTTGTGAAGGCTGTCTATGAGGTAAAAGAGAATACTGAAAAATGTACAGTTTGTGGGAACTTAAGCGAATCTCCTATCTGTGATATATGTGATAATGAAAGTAGAGATAACTCTGTCATATGTGTAGTAGAAGATAATAGAGACATTATCGCCTTGGAAAAATCAAAATCATATAACGGTAAATACCATGTTTTAAATGGTAAGATTGCCCCTCTAAGTGGTATAACTCCTGATAAATTAAATATCAAATCACTTTTAACTAGGGTGGCTGCTGAAGAAATAGATGAGATCATCCTAGCTCTTAACCCTGATTTAGAAGGAGAAACTACGGCTATGTATCTCATGAAACTACTCAAACCATTTGGCGTTAAGATCTCTAAGATTGCCAGTGGAATTCCCATGGGTGGAAATATCGAATTTTCTGATATTGCTACTATCAACAGAGCATTAAACGATAGAAAAGAACAATAAGTAAGATATAAAAAATCACTCCTAATTAGGGAGTGATTTTTTATAGAGGTTCTCTTTAACTTTTTTTAATAAATTTAAAATAACATCTTTTATCCCTACTATTTCTCTCCTAATAAAAACTCTATATCTACTGCATAAACATCTGTTCTTTTTATCTTATCCATGACAGCCCTTCCATTAGCTGCAAGATAAAGTATATTATCTTTTATAGTAGGAGTTGTTACTATATCCCCATTTACTATAAATTTAAATAATTGTTTTTTCGAAGAAATATCTTCAATGTATAATTTATCCCCGGTAATTGAAATTTCTAAATTCTGGTATCTTATCTTTTCTACCTTTCCTTTAAATGGGCTGAATTCTTCAGAGAATTTATATCCTTTTTCTACATCCTTTGTTTTTCCATTTTCTTTATCAATCGTATAGGTCTGAGGAAAATTATAGACATCTTTTCTCAAAAAATCATCATTGGTCAAGAAGGAAATATTTTGATCTGAAAACTTCAGATTAGAAGTTATTCCGCTGGGAACTTTTGATACCCATTTTACTTTATTTTGATAGTTATAAAAGATCATAAAATAAAAATTTGATACAAATAATGTAAGAATTATTAGATTGAATAAACCACTAGAAGAACTCCTCATCACAACTCTTTTTTTAGTTTTTGTTACCATGAGGTATATTCTAAGTCCCAGCAGAACAATCAATCCTGCTACCCCTATTGGAAATCCTTCACTCTTATTGTTAAATATCAATGCCATCATACTTGGCAGCAGGAGAAATAAAGCAGATAAAATATTCATATTAGAAGATTTTACTACCCAATTAAACCTTTTTTTGGCCAAGATAAATTCAATAATTCCCAGTATAAAAAATAAATATACCGCCTTTGGTGATACCAGTAGATAAAGTCCTATATTTACAGTAAATAGTACAATAAATATAGGAAATGATAGGATATATTTTGAATTCCCTCTTCTCTTTTTTAACTTTTCAACCATTTTTCTTCCCCCTACTTTAATTTTATAGATGATCTCATTCCCCTATATTTTAAATCATTGCTACAATTATACTACTTTTTTAAGTTTAAACAAGTTAAGATTAAAAAATTATAAAAATAGCCTTAAAATAACTCGAATATATAAATAATATTAATTTCATTTTTTATAATTTTAATCTTATAACTTAAGGCTCGTACAAACTACCGTTGTTAAAGTACTAAATATATGATAAAATATAAAGATTTTTTCATTCTGGCTAAACTTATCTAAGAGTTATTTTTAGCTAATTAATAATATAAGGAGTTTTAAATGAAATATATAAAACACAGAGATTTAATAGTTAATAAAAGTCTCTACAAAGTAATCTTAAAGATCTCCATTCCTCTCATGATTGGTGAGCTGATTCAAAGAGCCTATACCCTTACAGATATGTTTTTTATGGGGAAGATGGGAAGTATACAGGTAGCAGCCCTTACCTTTGTTGATCCAATAATAAATGGAATCATGGCTATTGGAATGGGATTAGCAGTTCCTATGCTGTCTATGGTTTCTCAAAATATAGGAGCCAAAAACTACGATGGTGCTAAAAAAAATATCGGTAACCTTATTTTTTTAGCATCAATTTTATCTATCTTTATTGGACTGGCAGGAGTTTTTCTTTCAGATCCAATCCTTAAAACATTAAATGCCCATGGAATATTATTAATAGAGAGTTCTCGTTATTTAAAAATTATTCTTTGGGGAACCTTTTTTACATTTATAAACGTATGTTATCTCTCCATAAAACAAGCTGAAGGAGATACCATGAAGCCTTTATATTTGAATATTGCTTCCCTTGGTCTAAACCTTTTACTCAACCCTATTTTAATATTTCAAATGAATTTAGGAATTGAAGGAGCTGCCATAGCCACGGTGGTTTCAAAAGGGTTTTTAACTATCTATGGGATCTATGACCTATTTTATAAGGGAAAAGGATTAAGGATTTCAAAAGAGCACCTTAAAATATCAAGAAAAGATCTTATATACATACTTGCTTTGGGAATCCCTGCTGTCATCACTAAATCTACTTCTCCTTTGGGGAATATGCTTATCAATTCCTATGCTGTTGGTTATGGTAGTTCTGTTATTGCAGCAGTGGGTCTAGGTAATAAGATAAATAGTATTCTATTCAGCATGGGAACCAGTCTATCCGCTACGATGACTACCATTGCTGGTCAGAACATCGGTGCTGGAAAGATAAAAAGAGTCGAAGAAGCTGTAAAAAAATTAGGAATTATAAGTATTTTTATCAGTCTCTTAGGTTCGGTTATTATAATTTTATTTTCAGAGAATATCCTCTCTTTCTTTACTTCCGATCCATCAATAAAAAAACTTACAAAAGAATTTTTTGTTGCTACAACTCCTACAGCTGTTGCATGGGGGATCTCTCAGATCATTATGGGGGTACATCAGGGAGCCGGTTATACTAAGATATCCATGTATATAACCATTATTAGATTATGGCTGCTGAGAATCCCGCTGGTTTTCATCCTGGGAATTTTTGTAGGAGAAAGGTCATTATGGTATTCTACAGCAATTGCTACGAATGCCATAGGAGTTGTCTCCATCCTATTTTATCTGTCAGGTCTATGGAAAAAGAAGAATAAATATATCATGGCATAAAAAAGCAACATGACGCTGCATCCAAATTTTTTTGTAATAAACCTTAAAATTTTGGTGATACCCTTTGCGGGTATGATTTCCTAGATAATAAAAAAAGGACTGGAAAATCCCAGTCCTTCAGATAAATAACTCCCATTATCATATATACATTTATTAATTAACTCTAAATGAATAATCATGGAAATATGGTAAATTTAATTCTGATTGCACATACCCAACTATTTGGTTATTAACTCCTCCACTTGCAGCAGAAAAATTTGTAGGATAGATAGGCACTTCTTCATTCATGATATCTTGAACTTTAGCATACAATACTTTTCTTTTACCTTCATCTAATTCTATCTTCGCAGCTTCTAAAAGAGCATCAAATTCTGAATTTTCAAAAAAACTTCTATTCCCGGCATTCCCCTTCATAGAACTATGTAGCATAGGAGTGAAACCATAATCTGCATCCCCCGATGAGTTTGACCACCCCATCAAGTATAAGTCCGTTTCACCTTTAGAAGTAATATTTAAAAATGCACCCCATTCAATTTGTTCCAGTGATAAATTAATTCCGATTTCTTTTAATTGAGCCTGCATAATTTGAGCTATTTGTGAATTAGTTTCACTTCCACTTATTGTCATTTTCATATCTATTCCTTTTTCATATCCAGCTTCCTTTAACAGTTGCTTTGCTTTTTCCTGGTCGTACCCTAAGGTTGTAGCATCTTTTGAGTAACCAAAAACTCCCGGTCCCAATAATCCATTAGCCTTTGTAACTGCTCCCATTAATATAGTCTCAATTATTATATCTCTGTCAATTCCCAAAGCAATAGCTTGTCTTACCTTTTTATCTTTTAATGCCCCTTTTTCTGTGTTTAAACCCATATATGACACCCCTAATGAAGTTACTTCGTGAAGAGTTAGATCTTTATGCTCAATAACTGAAGTTCTAGAAATTGATGCTATATCCATAGATATATCAATTTCTCCAGTTTCTAGACCTATCACCCTACTATTTTCTTCAGGAATATTTCTCACATGAACATACTTAATAGGAGCTTCACCTTTGTAATATTTGTCGTGAGCTTCCAATACAACTCTATCTCCAGCTTTCCAATCTATCATTTTATATGCCCCTGTTCCCATTGGATTTAAAGCGACTTCATCTGTGTTTTCATTATATTCTTTGTTTACGATAGAAGCTCCAATGTGACTTAAGTGATGAAATAAGGCTCCAAATGGCTCCTCCGTTTTTATTATTACTGTATATTTATCAGGTGTTTCTATTTCACTTACTAAGCTAAACAATACCCCAATCATTGGAGATTCCTTTGCTCTTTCCAAAGAATATTTAACGTCTTCTGAAGTTAGCTCACTTCCATTATGAAATAATATTCCCTCTTTCAAATTAAAAAGTACAGTGGTCTCATCCAAATATTCCCAATTTTTTGCTAGTCCAGGTACAATTTCCAATTCGATATTTTTTTCTACTAATCTGTCAAAAACATTTGTTAAAACCCTCCTTGAGTAGATATCGGTGTGCATTTGCGGATCTAATGTTCTTAACTCTGAAGACTGAGAGAAAATTAGCGTATCCTTAACCTTCTTCTCTTTTTCTTCACCACAAGCGATAAATAAAAATAAACTAACCAAGCATAATAGTATTTTTTTCAAAAT
Organism: Psychrilyobacter atlanticus DSM 19335; assembly: GCF_000426625.1. NCBI lineage: Bacteria > Fusobacteriati > Fusobacteriota > Fusobacteriia > Fusobacteriales > Fusobacteriaceae > Psychrilyobacter > Psychrilyobacter atlanticus. The sequence goes on from NZ_KE384547.1 coordinate 1,935,307, forward strand.
TATTCCCCCTATTTATATGATATAACTTGATTATATAACATCTATAGTCCATCTAGAAATCAATTGTTAATTAAATCTATACTCTTTTTCGCCTATGTTTTATGGCTTTGTATCTTGTTTCTTAAGTTTCACTCATTTTGAACCAATATATTAATTATGTATTATTAAAATTTATTAATCTTATGATATGCAAAAAAGGACTGGAAAATTTCCAGTCCTTTTTCTATATGTCTACTTTATTCTTACTCCTAAAAGGAAGAGGATAAATTATAGACCTTGAGAATAGTCAAGTGCAGCTAATCTCTTATAATGTCTGATTTTCTTTTGAGCTTCCATTTTATTCTTAGCGAATAATTCTTTTGCTCTCTCAGGATTAGATTTAGTTAGTGTTAAGTATCTAGTCTCTCCTAATAAGAACTCTTCATATTTGTCCCAGTTAGGTTCTTTAGAATCGATTTGTAATGGGTTCTTACCTTCTAATTCTAATTTAGGATCAAATCTGAATAATGGCCAGTAACCACATTCAGTAGCTAACTTCATCTCTGTTTGAGAGTGACCCATACCTTTTCTTACACCATGTGAGATACAAGGAGCGTATGCAATGATGATAGATGGTCCTTTATGAGCTTCTGCTTCTTTAACAGCTTTTAAGTATTGAGCTTGACTTCCACCCATAGATACTTGAGCTACATAGATATGTCCATAAGACATGCAGATAGCAGCTAAATCTTTCTTCTTTAATGGCATTCCAGCTGCAGCAAACTTAACTACTGATCCAGTTGGTGATGCTTTTGATGCTTGTCCACCAGTATTTGAGTACATCTCTGTATCCATTACTAAGATGTTGATATCATCAGATGTAGCTAAAACGTGATCTATTCCACCGTAACCGATGTCATTTGCCCAACCGTCTCCACCGAAGATCCATTGTGATTTCTTAGTGATGTAATCTTTTAATGAAGTTACTTCTTTAGCATCTTCATTACCTTCGATTAATGGTAATAATTTAGTTCTGATTTCTTGAGTCTTCTCTCCATCAGTTCTGTTTTCAATCCATTCTTTGAATAATTCTGCTACTTCTGGAGTAACTTTATCCATGATTGTTTCCATTTCTACTTCTAATCTATCTCTTAATGCTTCTACAGCAACGTGCATTCCGTATCCGAACTCTGCATTATCTTCAAATAATGATGATGCCCAAGCTGGACCTTCTCCGCAACCGTTTGTACAGTAAGGAGTTGATGGAGCTGATCCACCGTATATTGATGAACAACCAGTAGCGTTTGCTACCATCATTCTATCTCCGAATAATTGAGTGATTAACTTGATGTATGGAGTTTCTCCACAACCAGCACATGCACCATGGAATTCGAATAAAGGTTGTGCAAATTGAGAAGTTTTAACATTTGCAGTTCCCATAATTTCTTTCTTGTAAGTTACTTCGTTGAATAAGAAATCAGCGAATTTTTGCTCAGGCATAACTTCAGCAATTGGAGTCATAACTAAAGCTTTTCCTTTAGGTGCTGGACATACGTTTGCACATACTCCACAACCAGTACAGTCAAGTGGTGAAACTTGTAATCTGTATTCTACACCTTCAGCTTTTCCGATAACTTTTAAAGTTTTCATGTCTTCTGGTCCATTAGCTTTTTCTTCTTCATTGATTAAGAAAGGTCTGATTACTGCATGTGGACAAACAAATGAACATTGGTTACATTGGATACAGTTTTCAGGAATCCATTGAGGTACGTTTACTGCTACCCCTCTCTTTTCAAATGCTGTAGTTCCATTTTCAAATGTACCATCTTCATATCCGTCAAATGCAGATACTGGTAAATCATATCCTTTGATAGCGTTTATTGGCTTAGCAATTTTTTCTACGAATGCAGAACCTTTGTAAGCGTCTTCAGCTGTTTCATGTACTAAGTTGATCCAAGCTGGATCTACAGTAACTTCTACTAACTCGTCTGCTCCTTTATCAATTGCATTGTAGTTCATGTCAACGATATCTTGACCTTTTTTGATGTATGACTTATAAGTATACTCTTTCATATATTCTTGAGCTTCTGTAAATGGAATTACATTAGCTAACTTAAAGAATGCAGATTGCATTATTGTGTTAGTTCTGTTTCCTAATCCTAATTCAGATGCTAATTTGTTTGCATTGATGATGAATAACTTAGCTTCTGCTTTAGCTAATTTGATCTTAACTGAGTTAGGTAAGTTTGCAACAGTTTCCTCCGCATCCCATACACAGTTTAATAAGAATGATCCACCTTTTTTTAATCCACTTGTCATATCATACTTACCTAAGTAAGATGGTGTAGAACATGCTACGAATGAAGGTCTGTTGATTAAGTAAGTTGATCTGATAGGGTCTTTACCGAATCTTAAGTGAGATCTAGTAACTCCTCCAGATTTCTTTGAATCATATGCGAAGTAAGCTTGAGCATAAAGATCAGTCTTATCTCCTATGATTTTGATTGAGTTTTTGTTAGCTCCTACAGTACCGTCAGATCCTAATCCGAAGAATAAACATTCTTTTACGTTATCAGCAACTACTGATACAGATTCTCCTACTGGTAATGATAAGTGAGTAACGTCATCGATAATTCCTACTGTGAATCCTTCTTTAGGAGTATCTAATTTTGCATTTTCAAATACAGCTACTATTTGAGCAGGTGTAGTATCTTTAGAAGATAATCCGTATCTTCCTCCAACGATTTTTGGTGCATTTTTGTCATCTTTGAATAACTCAACTATGTCAAGGTATAAAGGTTCTCCGTTTGCTCCAGGTTCTTTAGTTCTATCTAATACAGATATAGTTTTAACTGTCTTAGGTAAAACATTCATGAAGTACTCAGCAGAGAATGGTCTGTATAAGTGAACAGTTAATAATCCTACTTTTTCTCCTGATGCCACTAAATGATCTACAGTTTCTTTGATAGTCTCTGTAACTGATCCCATAGCTACTACTATTCTTTCAGCATCTGCTGCTCCATAGTAAGTAAATGGCTTATATTCTCTTCCTGTAATCTTTGAAATTTCTTCCATATATTCTAAAACTGCTGCTGGTACTGCATCATAATATTTATTTTGAGCTTCTCTAGCTTGGAAATAAACGTCATCGTTTTGAGCTGTTCCTCTTGTCACTGGGTGATGAGGGTTGATTGCTCTATCTCTGAATGCTTGAACAGCATCTCTATCTAATAATCTATCTAAATCTGCATAATCCATTACTTCTACTTTGTTGATTTCATGTGAAGTTCTGAAACCGTCGAAGAAATGCATGAAAGGTACTCTTGTTTTAAATGTTGCTAAATGAGCCACACCTGCAAGGTCCATTACTTCTTGTACAGATCCAGAGGCCAACATTGCATAACCAGTTTGTCTTGCAGCATATATATCTGAGTGATCTCCAAATATAGATAATGCTTGAGCTGATAATGATCTAGCTGATACATGGATTACTGAAGGTAATAGTTCTCCAGCGATCTTATACATGTTAGGTATTTTTAATAATAATCCTTGTGATGCTGTATAAGTAGTCGTTAAAGCTCCTGCTTGTAACGCTCCATGAACTGATCCTGCTGCTCCTGCTTCCGATTGCATTTCTACTAACTTTACAGGTACTCCGAATAAGTTTTTCTTACCTTGAGCTGCCCATTGATCAGTGTATTCTGCCATTGGTGATGATGGTGTTATAGGATAGATTCCTGCTACTTCTGTGAATGCGTATGATACCCACGCTGCAGCTTGGTTTCCGTCCATTGTTTGCATAGTTTTAGCCATTTTTTTGACCTCCTGAAAATTTTAATTATATTTTATTGGTGTCAGTAAAATAAAATATCTTTCATGTACAATTTTACTTCACTAGCAATATTTTGTCAATAATTCATTATTATTTTTTTAAACTTATCTCTTTTTACACTTTTTTCGTCCTTAAAACGTCATATATAACCACTTCCACACATTTAATTATTTTTTTCACTTAGTATTATCGAGGTTAAAACCTTTGATTCTCTAAGTTTTTGTACGATTATACTTTACAAATCCCCCTATATTTCTGTGTTTTATGGACATTTTTTTACAAATTTGATATCTGCCAATACATATCGTTTAAAAATGATATACAGTCTATTTCTACATCTAAATAAAAAAGCAACGTGGAGCTGTATCCAAACATACATAACCCAATTTTTTTATAATTTTTTATTTATTCAGTAAGTTTTATCTCAAAGTTCTATATTTACAGAGTAAACTACTAATATTTTAGTCATACCATTTACTGGTAGAATTTTCTAGGTAATAAAAAAAGCTGCCAGATTAATCTGGCAGCTTTAAAATTATTTAACTATTGCTAATGTATCTCTAGCGATTACTAATTCTTCATTTGTTTGAATCTTGTAGATAGCTACTTTAGAAGTTTCTGTAGATAATTTTACAGATCCTTTCTTTCTTACTGAGTTAACAGCTTCATCTAATTCTACACCCATAAATTCTAATCCTTCTAAAGATTTAGATCTTATTAAGTTAGAGTTTTCTCCAATTCCACCTGTGAAACAGATCATGTCTACTCCACCCATAGCTGCTGCGTATGATGCGATATAAGCTCTGATTCTATAAGTCATCATATCGATAGCTAATGCTGCTCTTTCATCTCCAGCTCCTCTTGCAATTTCAAGATCTCTACAGTCAGATGACTTTTCGAAGATTCCTAAGATTCCAGATTGCTTGTTCATTCTAGCATCGATTTCTTTATCAGTTAACTCTCTCTTAGCTTTGATAAATAATGCTGCTGCTGGATCGATATCTCCACATCTAGTTCCCATCATTAATCCTTGTAATGGAGTTAATCCCATTGAAGTATCTACTGATTTACCATCTTTAACAGCTGATATAGATGCTCCGTTTCCTAAGTGACATATGATTACTTTTGAGTTAGCAGGGTTTCCTAATAAATCGTTAGCTAATCCAGAAACGAATTTATGAGAAGTTCCGTGGAATCCGTATTTTCTTACTTTTAACTCTGTGTAGTCAGCATATGGTAATGGATACATAAATGCTTTTGCTGGCATAGTTTGGTGGAATGCTGTATCAAATACTCCTACATTAGGCTTTCCAGGAATAAGTTCCATACAAGTTTTTACACCTAATAAGTTAGCTGGGTTATGTAATGGAGCTAATTCGTTGTTAGCTTCGATCCCTGCCATTACTTTTTCATCTAATAATACAGATGTTGTGAATTCTTCTCCACCATGTACTATTCTATGTCCAACTGCGTCAACTTCTTTGATATCTGCAATTACTCCGTGCTCTCCTGTTAATGTGTTTAACACTAATTCTAAAGCTTCCTTATGTGTAGGCATATCATGCTCTAATTCTAATTCGAAATCTGTAGCTGGTACTTCGTACTCAAACTTAGATCCGTGAATTCCAATTCTGTCACATAGACCTATTGCGAATACCTCTTCAGTTGTTGGGTTGATTAGTTGGTACTTTAAAGATGAACTACCACAGTTAATTACTAAAACTTTCATTAATTATTTCCTCCTAGATTTTATTTGATGATATATATTTCACTTATCATCTATATTATTTTTGTAGGAGCTATCTCTAACTCCTACTATTTTATCTATTAGTTAGCTTGTACTGATGTTATTGCTGTTAAGTTTACTATATCAGATACTGAACAACCTCTTGAAAGGTCATTGATTGGTGCTGCTAAACCTTGTAATAACGGTCCATGAGCTTCTGCTCCTGCTAATCTTTGTACTAATTTATATCCGATATTTCCTGCTGCTAAGTTAGGGAATACTAAGATATTAGCGTTTCCTGCTACTTTTGATTCAGGTGCTTTTTTAGCTCCTACTGCTGCTACTAATGCTGCATCAGCTTGTAATTCAGCTTCAAATTCGAAGTCTACATTACTTTCAGCTAATATCTTGCCTGCTTCTGCCACTACATCTACTGAATCATGTTTAGCTGATCCTTTAGTTGAGAATGTCATTAATGCTACCTTTGGCTCAATTCCTGCTACTGATCTAGCTGTTTCAGCTGCACCCATAGCAATATCAGCTAATTGTTGAGAATTAGGTTCTGGTATTACTGCACAGTCACCAAATATTAAGATGTTTCCATACTCTTCAACTTTATCTTTTAATTCCATGATGAATACAGATGATACTGTTTTCATTCCTGGCTTAGGTCCTATTACTTGGAATCCAGCTCTAAGTACGTTTGCTGTAGGTGAATCTGATCCAGATACCATTCCATCTGCATCTCCTAAAGCTACCATCATAGCACCAAAGAAGTTAACATCTGTAGTTAAGATCTCTTTAGCTTTTTCTGGAGTCATTCCTTTCTTAGCTCTTCTTTCTACTAATTTAGCTACATAAGCATCTATATTTTCAAAAGTGTTTGGATCTATTATAGTAGCTCCCTCTAAGTTAGCTCCTACTTTTGCTGCTTCTGCATTTAAAGTTTCTACGTTTCCTACTAATACAACTTTAGCCAATCCCTCTTTTACGATTTCTTGTGCTGCTTTTAATACTCTTTCATCAGTTGCTTCTGGTAAAACGATAGTCTTTTGTGCGATTTTAGATTTTTCTTTTATTTGATTAATGATTCCCATTAGTCATCCTCCCGATCTATATAATATGAAACCTATATTAACATATTTTACTCTAGTTGTACATATGGTTTTTGTTTTCTTACAACCGGTTAGAACCTAGTGTTTCATTTACAAACTTTTGTTCCCATAAGCACATTTTTTATACCATTTTTTACTAACATAACTATTATATTATTTTTACGTTTATTTTGAAAGCTTTTTTTGATTTATTTTTATCCAAATTTAATTTTTATTCGAAAATAGCATCTATATACTCTTTAGATTTAAATTCACGGAGGTCCTCTATCCCTTCTCCTACACCAATAAATTTAATTGGTTTTTTTAACTCTTCAGATATAGCAAATACTATCCCACCTTTAGCTGTTCCATCTAATTTAGTCACTACAAAGCCACTCAATTTAGTTACCTCATTGAATACTTTAGCTTGGTTCAAGCCATTTTGACCAGTAGTTCCATCTATTACTAATAAACTTTCATAGGCTGCTTCCCCTACATGTTTTTTTATGATGATGTTTATCTTCTCTAATTCTTTCATAAGGTTGTTCTTATTATGTAATCTTCCTGCTGTATCTATTATGACTATATCAGCATCTCTATTTTTTGCAGCTTTTAGCGTATCAAATACCACTGCACCTGGATCACTTCCCTGCTCATGCTTTATGATATCTGCACCTGCTCTATCTGACCATTCTTCTAATTGCTCAATTGCTGCAGCTCTAAATGTATCCCCTGCACCTATCACTACTTTTTTACCATCTTTTACAAACTTAGCAGCTAATTTTCCAATGGTAGTTGTTTTTCCTACTCCATTTACCCCTACTACTAAGACTATATTCATCCCAGGTTTATCCACTTCTAACTCCGTCCCTTCAGCGATCAAGAACCCTTCCATTACATCTTTTAACACATCATAGACCAAGTTAGGATCTTTGATCCCTCTTTTTCTAACTTCCTTTTCTAGCTCTCCTACTATTTTCAGAGTCATATCCATACCGATGTCCGATTGAATCAACAGATCCTCTAACTCCTCATACATCTCTTCATCTATAACACTTCTACCAGCAAAAAGTGTTTTCATCTTTCCAAACAACCCTTCTCTGGTTTTTACAAGTCTTTCCTTTAAAGATTTAAAAAATCCTCTTTTCTTAGATTTTTCTTCCTTCTTCTTTGATTCTTCATCCTCTTTTCTTTTGGCCTCTTCTTCAGCTTCTTTGGCTATTCTATTCTCTTCAGCCTTTAATCTCTCTAATTCTCCTCTTTCTCTCTCCTCTTTCTCCTTCAATTCCTCTAATTCTTTTCTCTCTTGTTCCTCTTTAATTTTTAATTTTTCAAGTTTTTCTCTTTCCTCTTCCTCTTTAACTTTTAATTCCTCTAACTCTTTTCTTTTAGCCTCTTCTTCAGCTTTTAATCTTTCATTTTCTTCTGCCAATTTCTTTTGCTTAGCTTTTTCTATTTCCAACTCTTCGTTTTTAGCTCTTAATTCTTCTTTTCTTTCTAATTCAACCCTTTCAGCTTCTTTTTGATTTTCTAATGCCTCCAGTTCCTTTCTTTCCTCTTCCTCTTTAACCTTCAATTGTTCCAGTTCTTTTTTTTCTTCCTCTTCTTTTTTTTTTAACTTTTCATCAGTATCAACTTTCTTTTTTCCAAACCCAAATAATTTTTTAAACATCTTTTTCCTCCTAGCATTTTATTGATTTTGTACTCAAATATTAACATATTTATTTTTTTTTGTCATAAAACCAAGCCTAAATTCTTTTTTTTACCTTTTAATCTGAACAACCTGATACTAAAAATTGCTTTTTTTTGATTTTAACCAAAAGAACAAACTCGTGTTCATTAGAGTTTCTTCCATGTATGCGACAGCATCAACGTTCTATTTCTTTCTTTTAAATCCTTTGAACACAATCTCTGTTGAGATTACCCAATATAGACATCACCAATATCTCTAAAGTTTATTTCATAAACTAAGAATATTGCGGACACAGAAATTCTCTGATTCACACAGATCTTCTCTATCCAAAAGCCTTCTTCAATCTTTCTAATCCATCCTCTAACATATATCTAGGGCAGGCTATATTCATCCTTGCAAATCCATCACCCATAAAAGCGCCCCCCATCATCAGAGCCAATCCTCCATCTTCCACTAATCTTTCTTTTAATATTTCATTATCCATTCCATATTCTCTCAGGTCCAGCCAAAGCAGATAAGTAGCCTCTGGTTTCTCCACTCTAATTTGAGGAATGTTTTCACCTATATAATCTATAGCAAATTCTATATTTCCTCTCAGATGATTTAAGAGTTCTTCCAACCACTCCTCCCCATTATTGTAGGCAGATATCACCATATCCATACAAAAACTATTAGGTTCATGAACTCCAATCAGTGAAAGTTCATCTATAAAACCTTCTTTTTCCTCTATTGTGGGAAAAACTACAAAGGAACTTTGAATTCCAGCCAGATTAAAGGTTTTAGTAGAAGAAAGGCATGTATATACAATATTTTCCACTTCCTTACCTAGACTGGCTATTGAAATATGTTTCCCCTCTAAGATCAGATCACTATGAATTTCGTCGGAGATTATCTTAACTCCGTGTCTCACACAAATCTCTGCGATTTTTGATAGCTCTTCCCTCTCCCAAACCCTTCCACTAGGGTTGTGAGGGTTACATAATATAAATACCTTGGAGCACTTTACCTTCTCCTCAAAATCTATAAAATCAATTACATACCTGCCCTCTTTTTTTAACAGTTCATTTACAACTAATTCTCTGCCATTATTTTTAATCTGTTTTACAAACTGGGGATAAGTTGGAGACTGAATCATTATTTTGTCCCCTTCGTCAGTCAGAGCCTTGATCAATAGATTTAGAGTGGTCACTACAGTAGGAGAGTGAGCAATTTTATCACAAGATAATTTATAGCCATGTCTTTTTTCGACCCAGTTTACTAGACTACCTATATATCTTTCGTTTTCCATTGTATAACCGAATATCTTTTGATTAGCTTTATTTTTTAAAGTTTCTATCACCACATTAGGAGCTTCTATATCCATATCTGCTACCCACATAGGCAGGATATCTTCCCTTCCAAAATAACTTTTTCTTCCTGCCCATTTTCTTGAATCATTTTTATTTCTATCTATTTTTTTATTAAAATCAACCATCTTTAACCTCCTCTGTTTTTTCTTAATATTATACTTCAGTCATTTACAAAAAGATATAAATATTATATTTAAACTTCTATTTTTTCTCCGGTAATTCTGAGCATTTCAATTTTTTTTATGGCATAATATTTATATTAGAACATTTTATACAATACGAGTTCTCCTGCAAAGTAATTTGTAGGAAACACTAAAAAGGAGATAAACTATGAGTAAACATTTAGATCTAACTCAAGGAGACATTGGATGTCTCATAAAAAAAATAGCTATCCCTTCAAGCATTGGATTTTTATTCAATACCTTATTTAACATTGTAGATACCCTCTATGCCAGTTATATAGGATCTGATGCAGTTTCAGGTCTTACCCTTTCATTCCCACTTTTTTTCATCCTGATATCTATTGGATCTGGAATGGGAACCGGTACCACAGCCCTCATCTCCAATCTTTTAGGAGAGAAAAATACAAAAACTGCCAGAGATATATCTGAAGATTCTATAAGTCTTGGAATTATTTTAAGTTTTTTCGTTACCTTTTTAGGAATTGTCCTCACAGGGACTACATTTAGATTTTTAAACGCTCCTACAGAAACCACAATTTACGGTGTTCAATATATCCATATAATTATGGGAGGAAGTTTATTCTTCATCTTGAATAGCTCCTTCAATGCAATTCTTTCTGCCCAAGGAGACACCAAACCTTACAGAAACTTTCTTATCCTTGGTTTTTTCTTAAATTTAATCTTAGATCCTCTCTTTATATTAGTTTTTAATATGGGGATTGCAGGTCTTGCCTTAGCTACAGTTTTTATCCAAATAACAGGATCTTTCTATCTCCTAAAAAAAGTTATAGGATCTCCTTTATTTTCAGAAATAAAATTGCGTCTTAAAAAACCTGATTTTCATCATTATTCAGAAATTTTAAAGCAAGGATTCCCAGCTAGTCTGAATATGATGAGTATGGCTTTAGGAGTTTTTGTAATCAACTATTTTGTTTTAGATGTAGGTGGCAGCTCTGCAGTAGCAGGCTACGGTATCTCTATGAGAGTCGAACAGATGGCACTTCTTCCTACTATTGGATTAAATATAGCTATCTTAAGTATTACAGGTCAAAACTTTGGTGCTAGGAATTTAGATAGGATAAAAAAAGTATATAAATTAGGTCTCATCTATGGACTTCTTATAATGACCACCGCTATGTTTATCATCTTCCCTTTTTCAAAATATTTTTTAAGATTATTTACAGACGATATGGAAGTTATAAAATATGGTGTTACCTATTTAAATATTGAAACCTTTGCCTTTAACTCCTACGTTTTTCTAAACATCTCTGTGGCTGTCCTTCAAGGTCTTAAAAAGCCAAATTTTGTTATTTTTATAGGGGTCTACCGGCAATTTTTGCTCCCCCTATTATTATTTCCTATCTTAATAGTGCTTTTCCCTAATCCAATATATGGTGTTTGGGTAGGAATCCTTGTAGTAAATTGGAGTGCCGTTATCATCCTTGTTTCCTATACTATATATATGTTAAAAACCTATGAAAAAGATACTCCCTAGTATCTTTTCCATAGGTTTTTTTAATTTAGTATTTATTTGTCATTATTCCTAAGATAGTTTCATCCGTTCCATTCATCCCTATTTGAGATAAGATACCGATATTTTTTATAGTTTTTTCTATATCTTTACCTACTATTCCCTCTCCATTAGATAATACTTTTTTAGCTTTTGAAAGGTGTAGTGAATCAAATGCTGCATAAACTCCACTGGCTATTTTCATAGCACAAGATGCCTTGGCTCCATCACAAATCATCCCTGAAACATTTCCTAAAGTATTAGTTATTGAATCAGCTACAACTTCTAAACTTTCTTCCATTACGAAAGCTAGAGCTCCACTAACAGCTGCTGATGCACATATAGCCCCACAATAAGCTGATAATCTACCTACATTTGTTTTGATATGAATACAAGCTAAGTGAGAAAAAGCTAATCCTCTGATCATTTGCTCATAACTCAAATCATTATCATTGCAATATTGAATTATTGGTAATGAAGCCGTCATTCCCTGGTTTCCACTTCCACTGGTAGTCATTACTGGTAATGGACATCCTGCCATCCTTGCGTCTGATCCTGCTGCTGCTAAACTAGCACTTCTATTTTTTTGGTCATCTCCATATATACCTTTTTCCATATTTTCACGAATCATCGATCCCATATTTACACCATATTTTTCACTTAATCCCTCTTTCGCTATTGCAGAGTTATAATCTACCACCATCTTAAAAACATCTTCTATCTCAGATAATTCTACCGTCTTAGCAAAATTATAGATCCCTTCAATTGTAAGGATAGATCTGTCTTCCTCAGTTGAAACAAAATTTGTATCGTTACAAGCTCTATTTATCAAAGTTTCTCCATTTTTTTCTATTTTTGTAATATTAGTATGTAGATGTTTTATCTCAACACTTGCAGATTCGTCCCCATTATAAGCAATAACTCTTGCATATAACTTTACATCTGTTTTTTCATGAATTATATTTATCTCTTTATTTTCAATAAACTCCTTCACGTCCTCTAATTGTTCTGGCGTAACACTGCTGATAACCATTAATTCTGCATCTGCATTTCCAGCAATAGCTCCCATAACAGCAGAAACCTCTATCCCTACCATTCCTCCACCATTTGGAACATTTACACTTTTAACATTTTTTATCATATTTCCAGAAACATATATATCTAATTTAGTTGGAGTTTTTCCCAGAATTTCTACAGCTTTTGCCCCTACATAGGCTATAGCAATGGGTTCAGTACACCCCTCTGCTGGTACTATTTCTTCACTTAATATTTTTACAATTTTTTTAACGTCCATAACTCCCCCTCAATCTATCGTGATAATTTTTTATTATATTGTATGTGGATTATACACCTAAAACAAAAAAAAAGCAACATTTTATGTTCGAATTAACGTATTTTAACCGATATTTAGTACAACTTAATTTTTTTCTATCATACAAGATAATAATTTTTTATTAAAATATCAATTTAAACTTATAAATCCATGTTTTTTTATAATAGATATGCATATAAGCTGATAATAGAGTATAATTTTATAAAAACGAGGAGGTTTCATATGAATTTAGATAAGATCACTAAAACTATAAAAGGTGAAGAAATTGTTATCTTGTATGTAAAGAGCAGGAGCTGCAGCGTCTGTATTGAACTTCTACCAAAGGTCGAGGAAGTTGCAGTGTCAGAAAAAATCGAATTTATAGATATCTACATAGAGGATAATAGAGAGGTCGGAACCAAATATAATGTATTTACTGCTCCTACAGTCATTATGTTTGCTATGGGAAAGGAAGTATATAGGGAAGGTCGATTTTTAAGAATTTCAGAATTAAAAGATAAAATTTATAAATATAAAGAGTTTTTATTATAAAAAAAGGCTGGTATAAACCAGCCTCTTCAGAAAATTCAAAATTCTTTTTAGATTATATTTTTTAAAAAACTCATAAAGTCTTTTTGTGGTAACCTTCCATTATCTCTATAGGTTTAAAGTTACAGTATCTATAGTTATGAGCTAACCTCGCTCCATCTTTTATTCGTATTACAGTAAAATAAGGATTAGCTTCTTTTTCATGATCGATAAAATGGATTAAATTATCACTGTCTTTTTTTAACAGTACATAGTCATCCCCAATCTCAAGATCGTGTACACCAAAAATTAGAATATCATTTATTTTTACCATATCCCCATTTATTTCTAACTGCATTTTTTTCAAATTACTCCCCTCCCTTTATTCACCAGTTAAATAAATTCAACTACTCTAATTAACCTTTTATTCAAAAAAAACTTTTTTCCTTTTTTTATTCTTAATAAAAAAAGACTCCCAAGCAAACCCTAACTATAATAGTTGGGTTCACTTAGAAGTTTTTATATTATTTTTTCTTTAAATTGTCAGAGATTAACTCTCCACATTCTTTAACTCTTCCCTTCATTCCACAACCTAAACAGTTATCCCTGCAGTCTGGAGTAAGAGCTATCTCTTTGGCTTTATTTAATTCACTTATATAAAATTTATCCGATACACCGATATCTACCATATGCCAAGGCAGCTCTACATCTGTTGATTTTTCTCCTAGATAATCTTTCTCATCCAGGTTCAATTCCTCTATAGCTTCCTTCCATCTAGAAAATTGAAAGTTTCTACCATGGTCTTCCAATTTGGCACCTTTTTTCCATACATTCTCTAATAGATCACTTATCTTTTCATCTCCACGAGATAGGAATCCCTCTAAATATGATTTTTCTCTAAAATGCATCTTAAGAGTCGTGTGTCTTGCTCTATAAAAAATATCTTTTAGGAGTTGATGCTTTCTCTCCATCTCCTCTATATTCATTTGTTCAGCCCATTGGAATGGAGTATGAGGTTTCGGCACAAAATTAGATACACTAACTGTTATATTTAATTTTTTTGTAAATGGTTTACACGCTCTTACAACCTTCATCACTAACTCATGTATCCCTTTTAAATCTTCATCAGTTTCAAAAGGCAGGCCTATCATAAAGTAAAACTTTAATGTCCCCCATCCGGCTTTTACAGCTGAAATTGCTGTTTCTAAAATATCTTCTTCTGTGACACCCTTATTAATAATGTCTCTCATCCTTTGAGTCCCTGCTTCTGGTGCGAATGTGAATCCAGTTTTTTTACCACTCTGAATCTGTTCTGCAACCTCTACAGAATAAGGATTCATCCTTAGAGAAGGAAGCCCTATACTCAAGTTACTATCACCATGTTTCTTCTGTAAGTTTGATAGTAAAGGACTTATCTTACTGTAGTCACTACTTGATAATGAAGATAATGACACTTCATTATATCCAGTAGACTTAAGTGTTTTTTCTATAAGGGCCATATTTTTCCCTAAAGTTCTCTCCCTTACAGGTCTATATGTGTATCCAGCTTGACAGAATCTGCACCCTCTAGTACATCCTCTTTGAATCTCTACAGATACCCTGTCATGAACTATCTTAACAAAAGGAACTATTTGGTCAGTATAAAATTCTGTATTATCTAAATCATGAACTATAGCCTTTTTTATTTTTTTACACTTATGCAGTTTTGGAATATACACTCCATCTATATCTTTTATCAATTCTAATTTTTCTGCCTTAGTTTTGTCACTGTTTGCCACAAATATCTCAGCTATTTCCGGCATAACATCTTCCCCATCGCCAATTACAAAATAATCTACAAATTTGCTCATAGGAGCGGGATTCACTGTACAAGTTCCCCCTGCCATAATAAGTGGATCCTCTTCTGTTCTATCTTCTGCTCTCAGTGGAATTCCTGCTAAATCCATTGCATTCAATACATTGGTATAACTCATTTCATAAGAAAGTGAGAATCCTACCACATCAAATTCTTTTAAAGGAATCTTGCTCTCTAGTGAAAACATTGGTATATTATTTTCTCTCATGACAGCTTCCATATCCTCTTGAGGAGAAAAACCTCTCTCCAATGAAAATCCATCAACTTTATTTAAAATATCATATAATATTCTTATACCTAAGTTGGACATCCCTACTTCATAGATATCAGGAAAAAATAAACACATGTTTGCTTTATAATCTTTCTTATGGACACTGTTTACCTCATTTCCCATATATTGTACTGGTTTCTCTACTGAGAGTAGATATTTTTCTATATCAATCATAATTTTTTTCTCCTTTATTTATAAATTACCCTAACTTCGTTTCCTCTTTTGAGTAGTTAGCATTTAAAATTAAGTTTTGATTATACTTAATTTTAATAATCGCAGTCTCTCTAGGAGGGTTAACTTTCATCATCTATCTCCTGGAATCTCTTCAATTTCCTATCCCCATCTAGACCATGGTGATTTAAAATTAAATTAGCCAATTCCAAATCTATCTCTTTTATTTTTTTATATCCTGATTTAGGATGCATATCTAATTGTTTATCTCCTACTAAGACTTTTTTTACCCTAGTCAAGAGGCAAACTCTTTCCTTACCGCAATCATGCAGAAGGGCTAATTTTAAATATTTTTCATCTCTATTCAGTATATTGTCTTTCTTCACCTTCTCATAGACACCTATACTATGTACTTTATCATAGTTATCCATATCTATAAAAATCTTATATTCTTCCTTCGTTAAGAATAATTTTACTTCTTCTATCTTTTCAGTCTTAGGTTTTGCAAACAAATAATTTAGTCCTTGTTTTATTCTACCCATTATACCTCTCCAGAAATTTAGATTGTCTTTATTATTATCTTTCCATATTTTTTTCTTAAATTTTTGATATTAGTGGCATTTTTCCCAATAACTTCACCTTTTTTGTTTTTAGCCACATAGAAAATATAGATATCTTTAATTTTTTCTATTTTTAAAATATTATCTTCAGAGATATCGTGAACTTCCTCTATTATTATCTCCTCTAACTCCTTGGATAAAATCATCTTTTCCAAAGTCAAATATTTTCCTGATAGAATTTTTTTCTCACCGGTTAATATATACCCCGACATGATCCTTACCTGTTTTGGCATAAATGAGTTCCCTGAAAATACCAAACTTTCATTGTCGTATGATATCTCTACACTTCTTATTTTTCCCTTTAATTTCTGACCCTTTCTATCGGTAAACGCGCTTACATCATAGGTTCCCGTAAGTTCATTACACCTTGTTAAGATCTCTTCTTTAGTAGAGCTTATCTTATTTGTCGGGTAGTTATACCTGTAAACCCTTCCCTTTATCATCTCTGGTAGAGCCAAGTTAGGCAGTGTTTTTTCTATCTTTACGATCTTCATCTCGTTTATTTTTTTATTGAATTTATCCTTTAATAAGGTCTTATCTATCTTATTGTTTGAATTTATATACAATATATTTTCCTTAGCACTTACCTGACCATCAGTTCTTCCACCTTGCTGAACTCCCTTAGCCCATGTAATTCCAAGTTCTCCTAATATCTTTATAAATTCACCTTTTACAGTTTTCTTCGTAGAATTTTCATCTTTATTTTCATCAAAAGAATGAAATTTTGTTCCCCTGTATGAGATATAAAATAAATATCCAAATTTTGTTGTTTTTTCTAAACTCCTAAAATTCACCTGTGCCTCCGTCATATCCCATGTTTTTTAAAACCTTTATTCCGCTTAACTTTTCTATCGTTTCTACATTATCCTTCAATAAAATTTCATCGGTATCATTATCTTTATTATTAAAGATAATCCCCTTTATCATAATATCATTTCTTTTCAATGTTTCTATAGTTAATAAAGTATGGTTGATTGTCCCCAAAGAATTAGCTGCTACTACTATAACCTCTGATTTTTTTCTGTAATCCACCAAAAGGTCTAAATATGTATATCTGTCTTTATAAGGAACTAACAAACCTCCTGCACCCTCAACATACAAAATTTCACTGGTTTGAATTTCTTCATCTATCCTTTTCTTTAACTTATCGATAAATATTTGCTTTCCATCCAGGTTTGCTGCAATATGAGGAGACATAGGTTTTTTAAAGAAATATGTATTTATCTCTTCTATACCTTTACCCAAAAGATCTGCATATTTTTTGGTATCTGACCCTTCCAAATTTTCACCAAAAATTTCCGACCCTGTCTCTATAGGTTTCAATGCCATAACATTTTTTTTATTTTTAAGATCTTCCTCTATCAATTTTAGAGTAACGTGAGTTTTCCCTATCTCAGTTCCAGTTCCAACTATGAAATAAATATTTCCTATATTCTCATTTTTATATTTTATTCTATGACACTTTCTACATCTAGGCTCATATGATTCTGTAGCCCCAACCAATACAATGGGATCATCGTAATAAGCAGGTTCCCCGTCTATCAACCTTTGAGATACTGTGGCAGGATTCCCACATACAGCACAAATAGCCTGAAATTTATCTACATATTCAGCTCTAGCTAAAAGCTCATCCATAGGTTTAAAAGGTTCACCTTTAAAATCTTTATCTAAACCGGCTACAATAACTCTCTTTCCCATGTCAGCCAAATCCTCACAAAATTTAACAACTGAACTGCCAAAAAACTGCACTTCATCTATTCCAATTACCTGGGCATCACTATATTTTTCAAAGAATATTTTCTTCATCTCTTCAACACTAGCAACTGGTACTCCCTCTATAAAAGACTGACTATGTGATGCTAATTTTTCATCATCATATCTCACATCACTTGCATGTTTAAAAGCTACTACTTTTTGACGTGCATACTTTGATCTTCTCAACCTTTTTATCAATTCTTCACTTTTACCTGAAAACATACTTCCAGTTACAACTTCTAACCATCCCATTCCTTCTGTTACTATAAATTGCAAATCTCTCACCCCATCTATATAATCAGTAACTAGTAATTAATAATTACTAGTTAGGCTCTTCTAAAAATTTTATCATCTGTTTTTAAAATTAAATTTATTAAAGGCTCAAACGCTCCCTTTAATCTATAAATTATAACGGCACTGAAATACCCCATAACTGTAGCTCCTAATATATCAAATGGATAATGGACCCCTTCAAAAACTCTACAAAGCCCCAATAAAATCCCCAATACCAGCATATTTTTCCCCATTTTTTTAGTCTTTTTAAACATAATTAGTGACCAAGATAAAGCCAGCATAAAAGTCGTATGATCTGAAGGGAAAGAACTGTCTGCTATATGTTCTTTCAGAACTAATCCTAATCCATCGGCAAATGGTCTGGGATGATAATAAAACAACTCTACAAAATGATTGAGCAATATAGCTAAGATAACAGTAATCGTAGCATAGATAGCTTCTTTTTTATTCTGCTTTTTAAAATAGATATAAACTATCAATGCAATAAATATATAAGGTCCTTTCTCTCCTAAGAAGACACCTAATCGGTCTAAAACATCACTTTTACCGGCCAAATTGTTGATCGATAAAAATAACCATTGATTTAAATTTTTCACCATATTTTTTTACTCCCTCTTACTTGATTTTTTCAATCTATTCGCCTTAAATTCAGACTAAATTGTAACATATTTTCTACCTTATTACAATTTACCATTTCCTCGAGAAGTTTAAATTTCTTAATTTTTTACCTTTTTTAAATTTTACTTCACCTTAGTTTTAAATAAGGTTATAATGAAAGTAAAAATACGGTAGATTAAGGGGGGAATCGTGTCTATAACACTACGAATAAAAAACGAAATAAAAAATTTATCTAAAACTGAGATAAAAGTAGCTAACTATATATTGGATAATTTAGAAGAAGTTAAAACTATAACATCCTCTGATCTGGCTAAAAAAATAGGCGTAGGTCAATCCACTATCATAAAATTTATAAAAAAAATAGATATCAAAGGATTTACAGAATTCAAAATAAGTCTTGGTGAGGAACTAGCGAAAGCCTCATCTACACCGTCATACTTGTATGGAGATATCACCTTAAACGACTCCATGGAAGATATAGCAAAAAAACTTTCCTATAACAGCATAAATGCTATCAGTGAAACTTTGGATAATCTGAATTTTCACCAGTTAGATATAGCTATTGACTATCTACATAAGGCAAGAAAGATAGTGATATTAGGTGTAGGAGCATCTTCCCTAGTTGCAAAAGATTTTTTCTACAAATTAAGTAAGATCGGAAAGATGGCATTTCATGATTTTGATCCCCATGTACAGTTGACTCACACCACTACTTTAAATAAAGATGATTTAGTGGTAGCAATCTCCCATGGAGGAGAAAGTAAGGAGGTTATATTAGGGGTAGAAAAAGCAAAGGAACATGGCGCTACTACTATTTCTATTACAAATATCGGAAACAATCCTGTAAGCGATAATAGTGATATAAATCTTTATTCTATTGCCTATGAAGATCTTTTCAGATCTTCGGCTATCTCATCCCGAATGGCACAATTATCCCTTATAGATATACTCTTTATCGGTATCGTTCAAAAAGAATATCAAAACTCAACAGCATCTATAAAGGAAAGCAGGGATCTTATAAGCAAATTAAAAAAAGTATAAATATAAGGGAGTCAATTTTATGAATTATACACCTATATTAAAGGAGATAATCAACTATGTTGAAAATAATATCTATAGGCCTATCACTTTAGATGAAATTTCAGCTAATTTTTTCATCTCAAAATTTCATTTCCATAGAATATTTAAAGTTTATACCGGTATCTCATTTGGGCAGTATATAAGTAAACGAAGACTCCAATATATTGGCGATGATATATTAAACAAAAGAACTGAGGAAATCTGGAAAATCGCTCTTAAATATTCCTATACCCATCCACAAATTTTGAACAGAACCTTTAAAAAATATTACAGTATTACTCCTACACAGTATAGGGAGATCAACCTCCGAAAGGTCATCCAGGACAGGCTGATCATTTTAGAAAAGGAAACTATTTCCCTAAATGGAAAGATTAGAATTGATCTTTCCCTAGAGTATTTCAAGAAAACAAAGGTCTATGGAATCACCTATTCTATAGACCTGACTAAAACACCCCTTAGTGAAGAGGATCTTGTGACATTTACCAAGATAAATTCACAGAACTTTATTGCTACACCCCAGCTAAAAAAATTCTACTATGTTTCTATCAAAAGAACTAAAGATATCTATAATTTTGGCTTTTTCACCGACAAAAAACTTGATTTCAAAGAGCATTTTACTATCCCTTCAGGACTATATGCTCTTCTGCACTATTCCGGTGATCGATTGTATAACTCCTTAGATGTAGTAATGAATGATATACAGAGTATCTTTGATAAGGAACACCTCACACCTAATAAGAATACCCTTGAGGTTGTTCAACAGTTTTTCATTGATAATCCATCTCATTATTCCATCATGATCCCTGTAGAGGTCAGTAAATAAAAGCTATAAACAATAAATATTAAAGAAAGACGATATATCCTATAAACTGTACCCTTTGTCAAGGACACTTTAAAAAAAGGTATGGTTAAGATACTGTTAAAAGATGATTTCTGTATTGCACAGGAGTCATCTTTTTTAAGTTCCATTGATACCTATGGTTATTGTAATAATTCATATATTTAGATACTTCTTTCTTTACATCATCTAATGTTTTTAAGGGCTTTAAATTTATTTCATCTTTCATATGTCCAAAGAATGACTCCATAGGAGCATTATCCCAACAGTTACCTTTTCGCGACATTGATTGGATAATTTTCTTTGATTTCACTAATCTTTGAAACTTAGGATTAGTATAGTGAAAGCCTTGATCCGAATGAATAATGCACTCTGGATGGAGTTTAAACTTTCTTTTAACTAAGCGCTTAACCGTGTTTAAAGCAATATCAATACTAAGACTATGAGACACCTCATGAGCTAATACTTCATTAGTACTACCATCTTTTATTGTTGAAAGATAAGCTCTTTTTCCAATTCCATAAGTTAGATAGCTGATATCAGTTAGGAGAACTTTTTTAGGAACTTCTTGTTTAAATTCTCTTTTCAATATATTAGGGACAGTCGAATGTTCCTTAGTTGCTTTAGCTATGTTTTTATAGGGGTTCGGTTTTCTGTGAGGACATATTATTTCGTATTTTTTCATAATTCTTCTTATTTTTTTCAAATTAAAAATAGTATCAAATTCATTCTCTAAAATCATCCTGATACTTCGGGCGCCCTTCTTAAAACCTCTTCTATTAAAAGCTTTTAGAATTAATCTTTTGGAGTTTAAATCTTTAGCTTCTTTATTATTTCTATTTTTTTCTGAATTAATATAGTTGTAAAAACCAGACCTGGAAACCCCCGCTTGAAAACATAGAAATTTAATTTTTGATTTCAACTTATATCTTTTAACTATTAATTTAATAGCTTCAAAAATCTCAGTTTTATTTAAGCATCCCCCCTTTCGATCTCGTCTAACTTTTTTAAAAATTCATTCTCTATTTTTAAATATTCAATCTGTGCTTCTAAACGTTTAATTTTTTCTAAATCTGTTAACTCTCTTTTCAGAGGTCTTCCAGAAGATGTTTTCCTGGAATCCATTAAACCCAGTTCACCATTATCTTTAAAAGCTCTCCTCCAACGTTTAGAGGAAGTTTCAACTCTTTTCATACCTAAAATATCCACATCAAAGCCAGCTTCCTCAAAAATTATACGCGGAGGCTTTCCCATTTTATATTCCTCAATAAATTTCTTTTTAAATTCAAAAGTATATGTAATAGCTTTATTTGAAACTTTAGAAATATTTTTATTTTTAGATAATTTAGTAACTTCTATATCTGAAAATATTTTTTTAGACATTTAATTCACCCCTTTAAACTCTTATTAAAAAATTGTATCAAAAAAACCATGAAACTAACACTCTTTTTCAAGTGTCCAGTTTCATGGTTACAGTTTACCTATTCATATCGTCTTTTTTTAATGTAGCAAGAATGGTTTAACTCTCTCATAAAAAAAATGCTAAAATTTAATTAACGAATTACTTCAACCTTTAGGTTAACTTAATTTTCAAAACTTTCGTGTATATAGGATACACATTTAGTAAATAGGAGGATATAGATGAAGGCAAAAAAAATAATATTAATTTCATGGCTGCTCCTAATAATAGGATGCTCCAGCTATGTTCCAGAGACCCACGAAGACCTCATGCAGACAAAAAATGAGATCCAGCTACAGGATAATTTTACCTTAGAGGAAACAGATGTTTCCAAAGATCAAAACTTGGTTTTCATTCATGAAAAATGGTGGTTAAACTACAATGATCCAGATCTTAACAAACTTATGGAAATCGTGTTAAATTCAAATACAGATCTGAAAGTAGCTAAATTAAATATTCGTGCTGCCAGTGCGGTTATTGATGCAGCTGACCACAGTGCTTTTCAAATGGGACTCTATGCAGGAGCAAATGTAGTAGGTACCAGTAAACCATATACAAAATCAAAAGCTGTTTCAAAAACTATTCCTGGATTGGGAGAAGTACCCCTTATCCCTGAAGATGCACTTGCAGGAGAAACTGCTTATACCGCTGGTACAGGACTCAGAGCCAACTATAACTTTGATTTCTATAATAAATACGAAAACTTAACTAAACAAAAAACATATTTGGCTGAAAGTACTAAATTTCATTCAAAACTGATTGAACTGAATATTACTACAAATATTGCTAAACTTTACGGGTATTATATTTATCTTCAGGAGGAAAAAATAAACCTCGATAAAAAGCTATCTGTATTGGTATCTATCGAAGATAAGGTCAGATCAACCATCGAATTTGGTGGAGGATCAGAAGATGATCTTCTGATCATTCAAAACAAGATCCTTAATTTAAACAGATATATAAACATAAATAGATTTAAAAAAGAATCTACTGCAGAGACTATATATTCATTGTCGTCTTATAAAAACAAGATTCAGGTAAAAAAGATATTAAAAGATGCTGTTTACTCCCATCTTATGGATCAAGAATTTCTAATCCCTGACAAGATCTCTTCCGATGTTATTATCCATCGTCCTGATGTACAATATTATCTGATGATGATTAATTCTCAAAAAGCCAAGTTAAAATCATTAAAATCAGATTTCTATCCACAGGTTTCAATCGGAGGAGACATAGGATATAGAGGACTGGGAATAGATAACAGTTTTCAAGATTTTTCATCTTTAATGTGGTCATTTGGACCAAAGGTTTATCTTCCAATCTTTAATCTCTCTGGTATTAAAGCTAATTATAAGATTGCTGATATTCAGGTAAATACATTTATTGCAAATTACAATAAAACTATCAACAATTCCATCCAAGATATAAACAGTAAGTTAAGCAGTGCCAAAGTATCAAAGATCAACTATATGAATCTCGATACCATTGAAAAAAACGAAGAAAAGATCTATAAAAATTCAAATTTAAAATTAGAAAATGGTTCTATTTCTGAATATCAAAATTTAAAAGATCACTATATTTATTTGGGCTCTTCTCTTCATAAAACCCAGCAGGCTTACAAACTTTACTCAGATCAAATCGATTTGATCAATAGTTTAGGAGGAGTATATAAGAATAAGGAACAGGTAATAAAAGAAAAAATCTAGGTTTTGTAATCTAAAAAAAAGGAGTTATATATATGTCAGAAGTTATAAAAACAAATGAAAGTTTAGAAGATAAAAAAGATATAAAAATAGAAGAAAATAGAAAAAAAGCCAAAAAAAAAATTAGAACCTTTATTGGTGGAATGGCAGTTCTCGGAGTTCTTTATGCTCTCTATTTTTTCCTTTACAGCAATGGCTATGAATCTACTGAAAATGCCTATGTTACAGGGAATCAAACTGCTGTAACTGCCCAGATAGCAGGAAGAGTAACTCAGATCAATTTTGTAGATACTGCAAAAGTAAAAAAAGGTGACCTATTGATAGAATTTGAAAATACAGACTACCAGCTGGCCCTAGAAGGAGCAGAGATTGCTCTGGCTCAAGCAGTTAGGAATTATTCAGCCCTTGAAACTAATGTTTCCCAGTATCAATATGCCCTGGGAGAGAGTATAAATAATCTAACTAACGTGAAAAAAAATTATGATAGAAACTTTAAGCTATTTAATGCTGGTATCATCAGTCGTCAACAGATGGATGCGACCACTACTCAGCTAAAAAATGCAAAATTAGCTGTTTCTCAAAAAAATGATGCTCTTTCTAATGCAAAATTACAGGCTAGTTCAAAAGATGCTTACAGTCACCCTGCTATTCAAAGTGCAATTTTAAAATATAAACAGGCATACCTTAATCTATCTAGAACAAAAGTTTATGCTCCTGTAGATGGAGTTATTGCTAAAAAGTCTGTCTCTTTGGGACAAAAAATCGGAATCGGACACCCGTTATTTTCTGTAGTAGATCTAAACAATGAATGGGTAGAGGTAAATTTAAAAGAAAATCAAATGAAAAATATAAAAATTGGAAATATCGTGGAATTGACAAGCAGCCTGAATGAAAAAGTATATGAGGGTTATATTGTAGGTATCTCTGCTGGTACTGGTAACGCATTTTCCCTTCTACCGCCTCAAAATGCAAGTGGTAACTGGATTAAGATTACTCAAAGACTTCCTGTTAGAGTGGCCTTTGATAAAAAAAGTTTAGAAGAAAATGGAGTGCTTCCCCTGGGAACTACTATGGATGCTGAAATAAACACCAGCTCAGTAGAGGAGGAAATTTCCAATATCGAGGTTAAATCTTCTAATCCATATACTCTGAATATACAAAAAATTCAAAAAACAATAGATCGTATAGTTAAGGCAAATTTATATTAAGTGAATAGGAGGGTTGTATGCCAGAAACAAATGATAAGATCACAGGAAAAATAATTTTTATAACTATAGCCCTTGCTATGGGTTCATTTTTAAATATGTTAAACGCCAGTATAGTCAATGTATCCCTGACACATATCGCAGGAGATTTTGGGATGGCTACCAGTAAAAGTACATGGATCATCACCTCTTATTCCGTTGCTGAAGCCATAGTTTTACCCCTTATCGGGTGGCTGACACTACAGTTTGGAACTGTAAAACAATATATCTGGTCTACAATATTATTTGCCATTGCCAGTTTACTCTGCGGGCTGAGTTTTTCTCTCTCCTCAATGGTTGCTGCCAGATTATTGCAGGGAGTTGTAGGAGCCAGTATGATCCCCCTTTCTCAGACCCTGATCATGAAAATTTTTCCCAAGAAAAAGCAGGGAATAGGAATAGCTATTTGGACAATGACCCTTATACTAGGCCCTATCTTAGGCCCGGTTATTGGAGGAGCCATTACCGATGTAGCATCTTGGAGATGGTGTTTTTACTTCAGCATCCCCCTCTGTTTTTTATCTAGTGGTGTAATCTACTATATGTTTAAGAAGGACTATGCCAGTGAAAAATTTATAAGGGTAAAAACAGATGTTGTAGGTATCTTCTTACTCATAAGCGGTATCGGTTCCCTCCAAGTTTTTTTAGAACAAGGTACGGATTTAGACTGGTTTGCCAGTCCATCTATCGTTGTACTAGCTGTTATTTCATTTATGTCCCTAGTTATATTGGGGATTTGGGAATGGTATCATGAAAATCCAGTTATAAATGTCCGGTTATTTCTAAATAAAAACTTTACCATAGGAGTATTTTCCCTCCTAATTGTATCTGCTGCATTTTATATGACTGCCGTTATTTTACCTTTTTGGCTGCAAAACGTTATGGGTTATACCTCATTTATAAGTGGTAAAACCACAGCTACCTTGGGTTTACCTATATTACTTTTATCACCTATCATAGGTAAATACACAGACAGGATAGACAATAGATATATTACCATTACAGGATTTATTATTTTTACTATCGTTACAGTTTTTACTGCTAATTACAGTTTAGATGTTACTTCCAGCTATGTTTCATATACCAGAGCTCTAAGCGGTATAGGACTTGCATTTTTCTTTGTGGCCCTTAATAATGTTTCCCTGGGGAGTATAAAACCTACAGAGATTGTAGCTGCCGCTGGGATTTTTAACTTTATGAGAAATTTAGGAAATAGTATTGGCAGCAGCCTATTTATTCCTTTATGGAACCATTCTCAGGCTTATCACCACGAGGTATTGGCTAGTCATATCCATACTGGTAATCCAAACTTTTTACCCCTGATTAACTCTATCCCTGGTTCTATCCAGGCTAAGTTAGTTGTCATTAATGGTTTGATCACTAAGGAATCCGCTACAATGGGAGTAAATGATGTACTCTTGATTGCCGGATTTATCACCTTAGCTCTGGTTCCATTTGTACTCTTAGCAAATAGAACAACAGGCTCTACCCAAGGTGGACATTAAAAAAAGTCGTGAAATTCACGACTTTTTTTATTTAATACTCTACAGGTCATTTCTTATTAAATCTTCATATGATTCCCTCTTAACCATGAGGGCTGACTCCCCGTTTTCTACCATAACCACAGCAGGTCTGGGAATTTTATTGTAGTTGCTTGCCATGGAATAGTTATATGCTCCTGTACCAAATACACATAAGATATCTCCTAACTCTGCCCTCTGTAATTTTGTATCCTTTAGGATCAGATCTCCCGATTCACAGCATTTACCTGCTACAGTTACCAAGTTTTCTTTTTCCTCTAAACACCTGTTTCCAATAGTCCCGCTATAAACTGCCTGATACAGAGCCGGTCTTATATTGTCAGTCATCCCCCCATCGATAAAATAATAATTTTTTCCTGAATAGGTAGTTTTTAACCCCTGCACCGTATAAAGGGTAGTCCCAGCATTAGCTATCAGCGATCTCCCAGGTTCAATCTGAAGTTTTTTGATCCCTAAACTATATTCTTCATTTATATTCTCTATAATCTTTACCTGTTCTTTTAGGCAAGTCTCTATATCGATAGGCTCATCTCCCTCTGAATAATAGATACCATATCCGCCACCTAAATTAAGTGTTTCTACTCCTATACCTTCTTCAACCAATCCCCTTATATACTCAGTCATAACTTCGGCTTCCTTCAAAAAAGAATTGATATCAAATATTTGGGAACCTATGTGAGCATGGAGTCCTTCAAATTTTACCCATTCACTTCTATGAATTGCTCTTATAAGCTCCTTTGTCTCCTCCATAAAGATTGATTCTCCAAATTTAGAATCAAACTTAGAGGTCTGAATATACTCATGGGTATGTGCATCTATCCCTGGATTCACACGTAAAATTGCATTTATCTTTTTCTTATTTTTTTCACATATATCCTCTAATAGTTCAAATTCTAAATGATTGTCTACTATTATAGTCCCTACCCCATATTCTACCGCCATCTCAAGTTCTTCTATAGATTTGCTGTTTCCATGAAAATGAGCTCTTTCCATTGGAAAGCCTGCCTTTAAAGCTGTATATATCTCCCCTCCAGAAACAACATCTAAACAAAGATCCAATTCCTCTACTATCTTGCACATCCCAACAGTTAAAAATGCCTTGGAAGCGTAAGCTACCTCAGTCTTAAAAACTCTGGATTGAAAACTTTCCTTTATTAATTCTGCCTTTTCTACTATATAATTTTTATCCATAACATAGAGGGGAGTTCCATACTCTTCCTTTAATTTCTTTACCGATACTCCTCCGATTTCCAAAATTCCGTTGCCATTAATCTCTTGAGTTCCAAACATAATATCCCCACCTTTCTTTAATTTTTTATATAGATATCTTATCTTTTCTGCCCCATTCTGTAAAATATAGATATTATATTATATAAATGACCATCATTAATTCCAATGTCACTCCATATATTAAATGCATCTTTTACATATATTAAAAATATATTAATTTGAAGTATTTCAAATATGGAGTTATACTTAATAGTATCTTGATACTAAGGAGTAAATTATGAAAAGTAAAATGCCTATTGGAATATTCGATTCAGGGATTGGAGGCCTTACCATCCTGAAAGAGATCAGAAAAATTTTACCCAGGGAAAATATCATCTACTACGGAGACTTTAAAAATACTCCCTATGGTACTAAAACCACCTCAGAAATACAAAAACTAAGTGAAGATATAGTGAAGTTCATGATTCAAAACCATTGCAAGGTAATCATAATAGCCTGCAGCCTTATGACAGCAGCTTCCTTGGAATATCTAAAAAACAAATATCCTATTCCCATCATAGGAGTTGTAGAAGGAGGAGTAAAAGCCGCTCTTTTGGAAAGTAAGAAAAAAAAGATTGCCTATATTGCAAACCCTTTTACTGTAAAAACTAAAATTTATGAAGAAACTTACAAAAAATACTCAAAGGATGGATCCCTCCATGGTATCCCCTGTAAAAAACTATGTGCCCTGATTGAATCTGGCTGGGAAACTCACCCCCATCGTCTGGAAATTCTAAAAGAATATCTGGATAAAATCCCAAAGGATACCGATACCCTTATCCTCGGCGGGACACATTACCCCCTTATAAAGGAGGATATCAGGAAATTCTTTCCTGAAAAAATTGTAGATTCTTCCAGAGAATCTGTGTTTGAGCTATTAAATTTACTCATTTCCATGGATCTTTTCAACAAAGAAAATAAGAAGGGAAATGTAGATTTTTGCATCAATGGAGACACATCTCTTCTTTTAAACAGACTCCCGGAAATATTTATGGAGGAGTTTAAAAATATTTTTTCTGTAGATTATTAAATTTTATAAACAAAAAGAGACTTAACCCTTTAAACTGTACCCTTTGTCAAGGACACTTTAAAAAAAGGTATGGTTAAGATACTGTTAAAAGATGATTTCTGTATTGCACAGGAGTCATCTTTTTTAAGTTCCATTGATACCTATGGTTATTGTAATAATTCATATATTTAGATACTTCTTTCTTTACATCATCTAATGTTTTTAAGGGCTTTAAATTTATTTCATCTTTCATATGTCCAAAGAATGACTCCATAGGAGCATTATCCCAACAGTTACCTTTTCGCGACATTGATTGGATAATTTTCTTTGATTTCACTAATCTTTGAAACTTAGGATTAGTATAGTGAAAGCCTTGATCCGAATGAATAATGCACTCTGGATGGAGTTTAAACTTTCTTTTAACTAAGCGCTTAACCGTGTTTAAAGCAATATCAATACTAAGACTATGAGACACCTCATGAGCTAATACTTCATTAGTACTACCATCTTTTATTGTTGAAAGATAAGCTCTTTTTCCAATTCCATAAGTTAGATAGCTGATATCAGTTAGGAGAACTTTTTTAGGAACTTCTTGTTTAAATTCTCTTTTCAATATATTAGGGACAGTCGAATGTTCCTTAGTTGCTTTAGCTATGTTTTTATAGGGGTTCGGTTTTCTGTGAGGACATATTATTTCGTATTTTTTCATAATTCTTCTTATTTTTTTCAAATTAAAAATAGTATCAAATTCATTCTCTAAAATCATCCTGATACTTCGGGCGCCCTTCTTAAAACCTCTTCTATTAAAAGCTTTTAGAATTAATCTTTTGGAGTTTAAATCTTTAGCTTCTTTATTATTTCTATTTTTTTCTGAATTAATATAGTTGTAAAAACCAGACCTGGAAACCCCCGCTTGAAAACATAGAAATTTAATTTTTGATTTCAACTTATATCTTTTAACTATTAATTTAATAGCTTCAAAAATCTCAGTTTTATTTAAGCATCCCCCCTTTCGATCTCGTCTAACTTTTTTAAAAATTCATTCTCTATTTTTAAATATTCAATCTGTGCTTCTAAACGTTTAATTTTTTCTAAATCTGTTAACTCTCTTTTCAGAGGTCTTCCAGAAGATGTTTTCCTGGAATCCATTAAACCCAGTTCACCATTATCTTTAAAAGCTCTCCTCCAACGTTTAGAGGAAGTTTCAACTCTTTTCATACCTAAAATATCCACATCAAAGCCAGCTTCCTCAAAAATTATACGCGGAGGCTTTCCCATTTTATATTCCTCAATAAATTTCTTTTTAAATTCAAAAGTATATGTAATAGCTTTATTTGAAACTTTAGAAATATTTTTATTTTTAGATAATTTAGTAACTTCTATATCTGAAAATATTTTTTTAGACATTTAATTCACCCCTTTAAACTCTTATTAAAAAATTGTATCAAAAAAACCATGAAACTAACACTCTTTTTCAAGTGTCCAGTTTCATGGTTACAGTTTACCTTTTGGGTAAGTCTCTTTTTGTTTATAATCATTATTTTTCCATTATCTCTGCATTTCCAAAATACCAAGTTCCCAGTATATCCCTTTCCCAGTTTTTAACTTTATCCTTAATCATTACCACACCTGTATAATAATAAAGAGGTGCTATAATGGCCTGATCCATCATTATCTTTTCAGCAGCATAGAGTTTTTCATCCCGAGCTTCTCCGCTGACTAACTTAGACTCCTCAATTAATCCTGTAAATTTTTTATTCTCTGGAAATTTACCGTCTTTTGTGGCTCTCCATTGAGCATTATTATTTCCTGAATACGAGGTCCACATATCTAAAAATGTCATAGGGTCATTATAATCTCCTAACCACACAGATCTCATCACCTGAAAGTTACCCATACTTCTTGTAGTTTTAAATACTGCCCATTCCTGGTTAGCCAAGGTAACTTCTATTCCAAGATTTTTCTTCCACATACTCTGGATAGCTTCTGCTATAGCTTTATGAGATTCGCTGGTATTGTACATAAGTTCTACAGGAGGCATCCCCTGACCATTTGCATATCCAGCTTTAGCCAGATATTTACGGGCCAGCTCTATATTTGCTGTTGTAGACATATCATAGTCACCGGCTGTAGCTCTAAAATCATTCCCTTTAGAATCTATAAGACCATTGGGAACAAATCCTGTTGCCGGCATCTGTCCTGCCTTAGTAATCTGATTTACAATGGCTTCCCTGTCTATAGCCAGTGAGAGTGCTTTCCTTACATTTATATCATTTGTAGGTTCTCTGTCTACATTGAATAGGTAATAATATGTTCCCAAATATGGTAACGTTTTAAAGGTCGAATCTTCCATCTGTCTTTTGGGAATTTCCTGCACAGGTACCTGGCCGGATATAACATCTATCTCGTCATTATCATATGCTGTCAGTACCGTACTTCCCTCTATAATCATAGTAAGTACCATCTTCTTCAATTTTATATCCTCTCTATTCCAATAGTTTTCATTGGGAGTCAATATGATCTTATCGTTTATCTTGTATTTCGATACAACAAAAGGCCCATTTGATACTGTCAATCCAGGATCTTTTGCCCATCCTTCAGGTTTTTGATCCACTATATCTTTTCTTACTGGCATATATGTAAAAAATGTCACTAGGTTTAAAAAATATGGTGTAGGAGCTTCTAATTCCACCCTCAAAGTATAGTCATCCAAAACCTCTAATCCTACATCTTCCCTCTTTCCCTTACCCTTAAAATAATCCTGTCCACCCTTAATATAATAAAGCTGATAAGCATATTCAGAGGCTACTTCTGGATCTAATCCCCTCAACCAGGCATATTTAAAATCTTCAGCAGTCACTGATCTACCATCTGACCATTTAGCATCTTTTCTCAGATGAAAGATATATACAGTCTTATCTTCAGAAACTTCTACAGATTCTGCCATTGCAGGCTCCGGCTTCCCTGATGCATTATTTCTCATCAACCCTTCAAAGGTATTATTGATCACCATTGCTCCAGATACATCGGTATTTAATTGTGGATCAATAGATGGAGGATCTGCATCTAAGTTAAATCTCAGCACCTGTTCTACCTTATTTGCTCCAGTTTCTCCTTGATCTTCATTTTTATTACCTCCGCATGCTGTAAGCAGCAGTATTAGTAAAACACTAAAAACATACATAGTTCTTTTCATCTTTCCCCCTCCTAAAACAATTTCTAATTCGGGATTTTAACCCTCTCTTTATATACTGTCTTTTTCATATTTTCTTTTATTTCCACGGGATTATCTATGAGGGAATCTATACTAAAATATATACTTCCTCCTACGCCTTCCACTCCTCTATTATATCTAACCTGATTTATCAGCTCATATGGATCTTTCCACCCTTTGGTGCCCACTTTGTAAGCTGCCTGACCAATATATAATTTTACATCGGTCCCTCTTACCTCATCAGCCCACCAATTAACCAGGGTATTATATTCAGCTGCCTTAAATCCCTGGTTCCAGTAGATCTGCGGCACGATATAATCTATCCATCCCCTGTCTATCCATTTTCTGGTATCTGCATAGAGGGTATCATAGTTCGTTATCCCAGCCCTGGTCTTCGATCCACTTTTATCTACATCATAGTTTCTCCATACACCGAAGGGACTGATACCAAATTGAACATTTGGTTTCTCCTTTTTTATCCTGCTATTTAAAGTTTTTATAAATTTATCTACATTATCTCTTCTCCAGTCAGCCGCTATAGGAAAATATTTTCCATATTTTAAATATGTTTTCCAATCAGGCAGTTTTTCTCCTTTAACCGGGTATGGATAAAAATAATCATCCATATGTACCCCATCTATATCATAGTTTTTTACCACTTCCATAATGTTATCTATACTGTAGTTCATAGCTTCTGGAATTCCGGGATTGTAATATAATTTGCCTCCATATCTAAATGTCCACTCTGGATTCAAAACAGCTGGGTGGTTACTCATAGGAACATCTTCTTTTTTCATAGTTACCCTGTATGGGTTGAACCATGCATGAAATTGCAAACCTCTTCTATGAGATTCTTCTACCATAAATTGCAACGGATCCCATCCTGGAGATGTTCCCTGTGTTCCTGTAAGGTATTTTGACCATGGTTCAAATGAAGATGGATAAAATGTATCAGCAGTAGGTCGGATTTGAACTACTACAGCATTCATATTCATTTCTACAGCCTGATCCAGTAATTTTATAAACTCCTTTTTTTGAGATCTCTCGGCGTTTTTACCTGTTCCCACAGTTTTAGGCCAGTTTATATTTACAACACTGGCTATCCAAACCCCTCTGAATTCCGGTCCTTCCCTTTCTTCTACTCTGTTGTCTCTCTTATCTATTCCGCTACATCCCACTAATATCAATAGGAATAATATACTGCAAATTTTCTTCATTTTTTCTCTCTCCTCCCTCAATTTTCTATAACTTTTTATTGTCTTTTTACCTTACTGTTCATTACTATAAGTATTAGATTTTTTCAAGAAAAAGTCAAATTTAAAATAAAATTTCTATCCTAATAAAAGAGCAGGAGTTTAATAAACTGTAACCATGAAACTGGACACTTGAAAAAGAGTGTTAGTTTCATGGTTTTTTTGATACAATTTTTTAATAAGAGTTTAAAGGGGTGAATTAAATGTCTAAAAAAATATTTTCAGATATAGAAGTTACTAAATTATCTAAAAATAAAAATATTTCTAAAGTTTCAAATAAAGCTATTACATATACTTTTGAATTTAAAAAGAAATTTATTGAGGAATATAAAATGGGAAAGCCTCCGCGTATAATTTTTGAGGAAGCTGGCTTTGATGTGGATATTTTAGGTATGAAAAGAGTTGAAACTTCCTCTAAACGTTGGAGGAGAGCTTTTAAAGATAATGGTGAACTGGGTTTAATGGATTCCAGGAAAACATCTTCTGGAAGACCTCTGAAAAGAGAGTTAACAGATTTAGAAAAAATTAAACGTTTAGAAGCACAGATTGAATATTTAAAAATAGAGAATGAATTTTTAAAAAAGTTAGACGAGATCGAAAGGGGGGATGCTTAAATAAAACTGAGATTTTTGAAGCTATTAAATTAATAGTTAAAAGATATAAGTTGAAATCAAAAATTAAATTTCTATGTTTTCAAGCGGGGGTTTCCAGGTCTGGTTTTTACAACTATATTAATTCAGAAAAAAATAGAAATAATAAAGAAGCTAAAGATTTAAACTCCAAAAGATTAATTCTAAAAGCTTTTAATAGAAGAGGTTTTAAGAAGGGCGCCCGAAGTATCAGGATGATTTTAGAGAATGAATTTGATACTATTTTTAATTTGAAAAAAATAAGAAGAATTATGAAAAAATACGAAATAATATGTCCTCACAGAAAACCGAACCCCTATAAAAACATAGCTAAAGCAACTAAGGAACATTCGACTGTCCCTAATATATTGAAAAGAGAATTTAAACAAGAAGTTCCTAAAAAAGTTCTCCTAACTGATATCAGCTATCTAACTTATGGAATTGGAAAAAGAGCTTATCTTTCAACAATAAAAGATGGTAGTACTAATGAAGTATTAGCTCATGAGGTGTCTCATAGTCTTAGTATTGATATTGCTTTAAACACGGTTAAGCGCTTAGTTAAAAGAAAGTTTAAACTCCATCCAGAGTGCATTATTCATTCGGATCAAGGCTTTCACTATACTAATCCTAAGTTTCAAAGATTAGTGAAATCAAAGAAAATTATCCAATCAATGTCGCGAAAAGGTAACTGTTGGGATAATGCTCCTATGGAGTCATTCTTTGGACATATGAAAGATGAAATAAATTTAAAGCCCTTAAAAACATTAGATGATGTAAAGAAAGAAGTATCTAAATATATGAATTATTACAATAACCATAGGTATCAATGGAACTTAAAAAAGATGACTCCTGTGCAATACAGAAATCATCTTTTAACAGTATCTTAACCATACCTTTTTTTAAAGTGTCCTTGACAAAGGGTACAGTTTATAAATAACTCCTGCTCCTAATAGATTCCTTATTTTGAAAATACCATCTTTCTCATTTTTGATCCTACTTCCTCTATCTTAGAGTCAGAATACTGAGATCTTTCTGCATTCATAAATTTATATCCATTTTCTGTTTCCTCTATGAAGTCTTTGGCAAATTTTCCATTTTGGATATCTGCTAAAACTCCTCTCATCGCTTCCTTACTTTCCTTTGTAATTATCTTTTTACCAGTTATATAGTCTCCATATTCAGCGGTATTTGAAATAGAATCTCTCATTGCCGCAAACCCTTTTTCATATACTAAATCTATTATTAACTTCATCTCATGAACACATTCAAAATATGCCACCTCAGGATTATATCCTGCTTCTACTAAAGTATCAAATCCAGCCTGCATCAATTCCGTAACTCCTCCACACAGTACTGCCTGCTCTCCAAATAGATCAGTTTCAGTTTCCTCTTGGAATGTAGTTTCTATTACTCCAACTTTTCTCCCCACACCATTTGCCCAGGCATATGCTGCCTCTTTCGTATCTCCAGTTACATCATTGTGTATTGCTGCCAAACAAGGAACCCCATGTCCACCTTCAAATATCTCCCTTACCATATGTCCTGGTCCCTTAGGAGCAACCATAAATACATTTATACCTTCTCTTGGTGTAATTCTTTCATAATGAATATTAAATCCATGTGCAAATCCCAAATAAGCTCCGTCTTTTAAATTTTCTTCAATTTCAGATCTATATAGTTCTGGTTGAGCTTCATCTGGAGCTAAGATCATTACTACATCAGCACCTTTTACAGCTTCTCCTATCATCGCTACTTTTACTCCGTCATTTTCAGCTTTTCCCCATGATTTTGAGCCCTCTCTAAGACCTACAGTTACATCCATTCCTAGGTCATGAAGATTTAATGCATGTGCATGTCCCTGACTCCCATAACCAACTACCGTTAATTTCTTTCCCTCTAAAAATCTTAGTTCTTTCATCTTTTTACCTCCTAAAGTTTAAATTCCTCTGTGCATAGCACTTATTCCAGTTCTAGCTGATTCCAATATTCCAAACTTATCCATGACACCTATCAATCCTTCTACTTTATTTGAATCTCCAGTAAGCTCTATAATGAGTGCTTCATGGGAAATATCTATAATTTTAGCTCTGTAAATCTCGACTATTTTTATTATTTCTAAACGATTTTCAGAATCTGACTTAACCTTTATTAACGCCAACTCTCTTTTTACTACCTTTTTTTCATCCAAAATTTGTACTTTTACTACATCTATAAGTTTAGCTACTTGTCTTTTGACCTGTTCAACAAAACTTTCATCTCCAATGACTGTGATTGTCATCCTAAAATGCTCCTTTTTTTCACTCACTCCGCAAGTTATTCCATCTATATTAAATCCCCTCTTTGAGAATAATCCTGAGACCTTAGATAATATCCCCGGTCTATTTCTCATGATCACTAAAATTTGGTATTTCTTCATAACTCCTCCTTGGACATAATCATCTCATCTACCGATTTCCCTCCAGGTATCATAGGAAACACATTTTCCTCCTTAGACACAATACAGTTAACTAGAGCTGATCTTTTTTTAGAAAATATTTCTCCCAAAAGTTTATCTAACTCTACAGGAGTCTCTGCAAGATAAGAATCTATTCCATATGCCCGGCCCAGCATTACAAAATCAGGATTCTTTTCTAATTTTACAAAGGAATGTCTTTTTTCATAAAAAACCTCCTGTAGTTGTTTTACCATTCCTAAAAATGAGTTATTTACAATGATTATTTTTATATCTAATTTATATTCAGAGATCGTCATAAGTTCTTGTGAATTCATTTGAAATCCTCCGTCTCCTAATATGGCTATAACCTCTCTATTAGGATTCGCTAATTTTGCTCCTATAGCTGCCGGCAGTCCAAATCCCATGGTCCCTGCTCCCCCTGAAGTTATGATACTGTTAATCCTATTAAAATTATAATATTGTGCAGTCCACATCTGATGCTGCCCCACGTCTGTACATACAATCGCTTCTCCCTTGGTTAGTTCACTTATTTTAGAAATCAAGTATTGCGGCAATATATAATCTGTCGAAAAATTCCTATCCAACGGGTATTTTTTCTTGAGTTCCATTACCCTGTTCATCCAAACTTTATTTTCTCCCTCTGCTTTATATTTTAAGAGAGCTTTTAGGACTAAATTTACATCTCCAACTATATGAAGGTCAGCACGTTTATTTTTATCTATCTCTGCCTCATCTATATCTACATGGATTATTTTTGCATCTTTACAAAACCTGTGGATATTTCCTGTTACTCTATTATCAAATCTCATTCCTAAGGCTATTATAAGATCTGCTTCATCTGCAGCATAGTTCGCATAGGCTGTCCCATGCATCCCCAGCATATGAAGGTTATATCTATCTTCTGCCGGAAGGATACCTAATCCTAAAAGAGTAGTTGCTACCGGTATATCAAACTTTTTAGAAAATTTTCTCAGTTCTTTAGAAGAGTTCGATTTCATCACTCCATTTCCAGCCAAAATAACCGGTCTTTTACTTTTTCTTATCATCTCTATAAACTCATCTGTTTCATTTTTTTTTGGTTTTTCATAGATATATTTATACTCTGAAACTGTATTATATTCACTGCTACAACTATTCTGAAAGTTGTCATAGCTCATCTTACTCGTCTGAATATCCTTTGGAATATCTATAAGTACTGGTCCCGGTCTCCCATTTTCTGTTAAATAAATTGCTTCTCTCAAAAGATCAGATAATTCTTCTATTGATCGCACAAGGTAATTATGCTTTGTGATGGAATCTGTTACCCCTGTTATATCCAACTCTTGAAAGGCATCTGTCCCCAAATTATTAACAGATACCTGTCCTGTAATAACGAGCATAGGTGTAGAATCCATATAAGCCGTCATTAAGCCAGAAACTGTATTAGCCGCTCCAGGTCCCGAAGTAACTATACAAACTCCTGTTTTACCACTGCACCTGGCATATCCATCAGCTGCATGAGCTGCTCCCTGCTCGTGCCTAGTTAAAATATGATCTATCTTTTCTCTATAAGAATGAAGAGCATCATAGATAGGAAGTACCGATCCACCTGGATACCCAAATACTGTGTTTAAATCATGCTCTTGCAGAATTTCTAAAATTATTTCTGCACCATTTATCTCTCTCATTAACCTCACCCCCAATAATTTTCTAATATTATTTTTACCTATATCAAGTTATAAAAAAAAGCAGCTATAATTATAGCTGCCTAATCTAGAAAAAAGTTTACATATCTTCTACATTTATTTATTTTTATAAAAAAAGCAGCCAATAACATTAGCTACCACCTATAAATTATACTTTTAACTATTCTAAAATAAAGTTTTTCACTCTAAAAGCATATAATTTTCCTAATATTATTTTTCAAATCTATTCAATTGATTGCGGTTTAAGTCCAATAAGACTAGCAGCAATAATAATAAATTCATAAATAAAACTTTAGTTAAAATCATATTCTCTTCCTCCTCTTTTGTAATTAAGAAAGATAATACCAGTTATTTTTTTTTATGTCAACACTTTTTTGTATAAAAATAAAAACTTTCAAACCAATTAAATAAACATTACTTAATTTAACCTTTTATTTCATTGATTAATGATAATTCTAATATCTTTTATTTTAGTGTATAATAATAGATATTAAAAAATTATTTAAGGAGGTTTATTTATGAAAATTAAACCAATTGGAAATAGAATATTAGTAGAACCTTTAAAGGCTGAAGAAAAAACTTTTAGCGGTATCATCCTGCCAAGTTCTGGGGAAGCTAAGTCTTCTAATATGGGAGTTGTTGTTGCACTTGGAAATATTAATGATGAGATCAACCTAGGGGATAAGGTGTTTTTCAAACCTCATTCTGGGATAGAAATACCTGATTCAGACAAGACTTTTCTCATCTTAGAAGTAGAAGAAATCCTAGCCGTAATAGGGTAAAAAAAATGGAAGAGATCAATCTCTTCCATTTTTTTTATCTCTATCCTTTCATGGCTCTGATCTTACTTGGAAGGGAGAATAATTTAATAAACCCTTCAGCATCGTGATGATCGTATAGATCACTGGCTCCAAAAGATGAGATACCCTCATCATAAAGAACATTAGGAGATATTCTTCCTGCTACCTTTATATTCCCCTTATATAATTTAAGTTTTATCGTTCCAGTCACTACTTTGGAAACCTCATCTATAAATGCATCCATTCCCTCTTTTAAAGGCGTAAACCATAAACCATTATAAACTAACTCTCCATATTTCTGCCCTATGTTTTTCTTAAAAGCCTGTGTTTCCTTATCCAAACATATACTCTCCAATTCTTTTATAGCTTTATATAGCACAGTCCCACCAGGAGTTTCATAGATCCCTCTAGATTTCATCCCAACAAGTCTGTTTTCTACAATATCTACTACT
The DNA here is from genome assembly GCF_000426625.1 of Psychrilyobacter atlanticus DSM 19335. Lineage (NCBI taxonomy): Bacteria > Fusobacteriati > Fusobacteriota > Fusobacteriia > Fusobacteriales > Fusobacteriaceae > Psychrilyobacter > Psychrilyobacter atlanticus. The sequence goes on from NZ_KE384547.1 coordinate 1,974,727, forward strand.
CCTACACCATGTTCACCGGCTATTTCATTTAATTTCATCAAAAGGTTAGCGGCAGATAATTTTTCCCCGTCTACACTTACCGGTATTCCTGATTCAAAACCTATCTCCACATACTCAGCTTGATCCTTAGCATCCTCCAAAGATTTTACCATCATATACAGGTCATCCTTATGCTCATTTTCTAAAAATTCTATATCTCCACCTTCATGACTTATATGCCAAAGATTCTGGTCTCTTGAGTAGATCTTTTCTTTTGTCACAGAGAGTTCAATCCCTTTCGATTCAGCATAGTCTATGGCATCTTCTCTTGATTTAATATCCCATTCTCTCCAAGGAGCAATTATCTTTATAGCAGGGTCTATAGAAGCTATTCCAACTTCAAATCTTACTTGGTCATTCCCCTTCCCGGTACACCCATGACAAATATATGCAGCCCCTTCTTTCTGTGCAACTTCTACTAATTTCTTAGCTATAAGTGGTCTTGCAAATGCTGTTCCAAGTAGATAACTATCTTCGTATATAGCTCCTGCTTTCAGACCTTTAAAAGCATATTCACCGACAAATTCTTCAGCTACATTTTCAACATAAATTTTAGAAGCTCCAGATTCAATAGCTTTTACCTTTACATCTTCCATATTATCTTCCTGCCCTAAATTAACACAAACTGCTATCACTTCTAAATCATAATTTTCCTTTAACCAGGGTACTATTATAGATGTATCTAATCCCCCTGAATACGCTAATACTACTTTTTCTTTTTTCATTTATATTCCCCCTAAATTAATTTTTTTTAAACTAATGTACTAACCAAAACTGATTTTATTGTATGTAATCTATTTGCAGCCTGATCAAAAACAACTGATTGCTCACTTTCAAAAACTTCATCACTAACTTCTAATTCTTCCAGACCAAATTCTTGATATATTTTTTTTCCTATCTCGGTTTCCAAGTTGTGAAATGCCGGTAAACAATGCATAAAAATAGCATCTTCATTAGCATATCCCATGAGTTTTTTATTAACTTGGTAGTCCTTGAGCAATTCTATTCTCTCCTTCCATATATCGAACTTTTCTCCCATAGATAACCAAACATCTGTATATACAACATCTGCATCCTCAAGAGCTTTCTCAGGCAACATTTCAAAATTAATAACTGCACCTGTTTCCATAGCTATTTCCTTAGCTTTGGTGATCAATTTCTTTTCAGGAAATAATTCCAATGGTGATAATATCGTAAATTTCATCCCCATTTTGGCTGCACCAATTAATAAAGAATTTCCCATATTACTTCTTCCATCTCCTACATAAACTAATTTTTGATCTGAAAGTTTTCCTTTTTTCTCTTCGATAGTCATAAAATCAGCCAAAATTTGAGTTGGATGAAATTCGTCTGTAAGTCCATTCCATACAGGAACACCTGAGTATTTAGCCAATTCTTCTACTTTTTCCTGGGAACTTCCTCTGTATTCTATACCGTCAAACATCCCTCCTAAAACTCTTGCTGTATCTGCAATACTTTCTTTTTTTCCTATCTGAGAACCTACAGCACCTAAATATGTAGTATTTGCCCCTTGATCCATAGCGCCTACTTCAAAAGCACATCTTGTTCTCGTAGAATCTTTTTCAAAAATAAGAGCTAAATTTTTCCCTTTTAAATTTTGTTTTTCTCTATTATTCTTTTTATCTGATTTAAGATCTTTAGCCGATTTAATTAAACTTTTTATTTCCTGTGTAGAAAAATCTAAAAGTTTTAAAAAACTTTTTCCCTTCATCTCTTCCTCCTAAAATTTATTCTCAATTTTTTTATAATCAAATCTGCCTATAAATTTTTTCACAGCATTAGCAGATTCTTTCGCAGGTATAATAGATTAATTTTTTATATGTTTTTCTATTAATTCATTGTATTTTTTACTTTTTATAATTTTTTCTAAAGCCTTATTTATTTGAGTTAATAATTCAGTTTCATCCTTTCCCATAGCCATAGCATATTCCTCTGATTGTAAAGTATAGTCAGATAACTTTAAACCATTATTATTCTCAGTTGTTTTTTTAGCCTGCTGATAATCCAAGATTATCATATCTATTTTTTCAGCCTGCAGTGATAAAACAGCTTCGTGCAATTTATTATATTTTACAGTCTCTACACCATCTAATTCTTTAGATAGATTCTCGGCTATGGTATCGCTGGTTGTTCCCATTACAACTCCTATCTTTTTCCCTGCTATATCAGACTCTTTCTCTATCTCTTTTGACCCCTCTCCTACCATAATTACCTGGCTCACATTAAAATATGGGTGGCTGAAATTCACATTTTTCTTTCTATCTTCTGTTATGGACATTCCCGCTACAATTAAATCTATTTTCTTAGTCTGAAGGGCTGGTAGAAGTCCGCTGAAATCCATTCCTACTACTTTAAATTTAAGGCCCGTTTCCTTACTAACTTCATCTAATAAATCCATATCAAACCCTACTATTTTATCCCCATCCATATATTCAAATGGAACAAAATTCGGAGCCGTTCCTACAACGACAACCTTTTCCTCCTTACTTCCTCCACATGCTGTCATTATTACCCCAACTGCTAATATCATCACTAATTGCATTATTTTTTTCATCTTCTTCCTCCTTTTTATTTTTTTAAAAATTCCTTGGCATCCTTTATCTGTCTTTCCACTGATTCTATCCCGGTTCCACCATAACTTTTTCTCTCATTGATACACTCCTCTATACTTATCTTTTTATTTATATCACCTTCAAACAGGTCGCTGTACCCTTTAAATTCCTCTAATTTCAACTCTGATAAACTTTTTTTGTTCATCTCACAATAAACAACCAGTTCCCCGACTATTCTATGGGCATCTCTAAATGGCAGGCCTTTTTTCGCCAGGTAATCAGCTACATCAGTAGCATTTATAAATCCATCTTCAATTCCCTTCATCATATTTCCTTCATTTATCTTCATGGTAACCAGCATCTCTTTAAAGATAACCAGTGAGATCTTTATGGTATCAATGGAATCAAAAATTCCCTCCTTATCCTCCTGGGTATCCTTATTGTAGGCCAGTGGCAGTCCCTTCATAACAGTCAGTATTCCCATTAAATTTCCAAAAATTCTTCCTGTTTTCCCCCGGATAAGTTCCGCTATATCTGGATTTTTTTTCTGTGGCATGATAGAAGAGCCTGTAGAATAGGAATCATCCAAAGCCACAAAGGAAAATTCACTTGTAGACCATAAAATAATCTCTTCAGCCAATCTGGACATATGCATAGATATCATAGAAATAATAAAATTCAATTCAATTATAAAGTCTCTGTCGCTGACAGTATCCAAACTGTTTTTAGTTACACCAGAAAATCCAAGTTCCCCGGCTACAAAATGTCTGTCGATATTATAGGTTGTCCCGGCCAGTGCTCCGGCTCCTAATGGCATTACATCTAATCTTTTGTAGGAGTCTTTTAGTCTGTCTAAATCTCTTTTAAACATCTCATAATAAGCCATCATATGATGGGAAAATAAAATAGGCTGTGCTCTCTGAAGATGAGTATATCCAGGCATAATAACATCTTTATTTTTATCAGCTGTTTCTACCAACCCCTCCAATAACTCTCCTAATAATTCCTCAATTACCATACTTTCTTTTTTTAGATACATTCTGATATCCAAAGCTACCTGGTCATTTCTGCTTCTAGCAGTATGGAGCTTTCCCCCTACTTCTCCTACAATCTCTATCAACCTTTTTTCGATAGCCATATGGATATCTTCATCTTTTAGATCAAATATAAACTTTTCTTCCTTTATCTCATTTAATATCTGTTTCAGCCCATTTTCTATTTGTTGTTGTTCATCTATTCCTATGATCTCTTGTTTAGCCAGCATCTTAGAGTGAGCTATACTCCCCATTATGTCCTCTTCATACATTCTTTTATCAAAATTTATAGACCCGTTGAATTTCTCTAATATTTTTGCTGTTTCCTTATTAAATCTTCCACCCCAAAGTTTCATACCTATCTCCTTTTTTCACTATTTTCCATAATAAAGATAATTTTTTAGATCTTTTTTGTCCATTCCGTCGATCCCCATCTTTTCTAAATTTCTTCCATCTTTAAAATAATTTTTACTGTTATAAGCTCCTGCAATTGTTATACAAGAATACATCATAGGAGTCTCTACCCCTAATAATTCCCCAAGTGAATAACACGGTACCACTAAATAGGGAACGTCCTCTGTTATATATCTATGTTTTGATGTACTAGGAGCTCCGATCTTACTATGTGCTACCGAACTTCTATTTAATTCATATACACTTTCATATTCTAAGCTATACAATGAATTCATAGCCTCCAACTCCGGAGTTAAGTAAAATCCTATAGTATCTCCTATCGCTAACCTTTCCTTTTCCATGACAGATACAGCCTTTGAAGTAGCCAAAGAACAAGTATCTCTATAATAATTAAATTCTCCTCCAAAGTTTTCCATTATTCCCATATTTAATACCGATAATAGAGGATGTCCTCCAAAATTTATATTTTCCATCCCTGCTGCAACTACATTTTCTAATTTTGTTAACTTTATTGGAAATACTTCATTTAATATCCCCAGTGTTTCATCAGTTTTAACCCCTGGAAAAACTCCTACTGGCAGATGAGATTTAGTCCCATAAATTGCTACTCCCCCTTGACACTCAATTCTACAAGCCCAAGGAATAGAGATACCATCTACGAAGGTTACATCTTTTTTTCCTTTCTCCAACATAATTTTATTAAAAACTAAACTAGAAAAATTTCCAGGCATAGATACTAATATATGACCACCTAAATATGGATAAATTTTATTAAAGATAATCTCCTGAGCATAGGATGGTACTACTATGACTATTATTTTAGAATATTCTAAAACTTCTATAATATCAGTTGTTATCTTATCTATCTTTTGGGTCCCAGGAATCTCTAATTTTAGCCCATCTACCTCTTTTAATGCCTCTATATGTCCGTTATTTTCTTCAATTCCCTCTAAATTCACAGAAAATTCTTTGGCATCATAGAGACAAACTTTATTTCCTATCTTAGAAAAATGATATGCCGCTGTAAGCCCTCCATTTCCTCCACCTATTATCCCAACTGATTTCATAAATTATCCTCCAAAATACTTGTTTACTAACTTTTGATATTTTCCACTTTTTTTCATTTTTTTAATCTCTTCATTTAAGTCTAATATTAATTGTTCCTGTCCCTTACCTAAGGCTATTGCCGATCCATCTTGTCTATCGTCTAGTAACCCTGCTAATTTTAATTTTTTATTGTTTTCTAAATAATTATTAGCCACTACTTCACCAACTATTACTGCATCTATCTTTTTATTATTTAGTTCCAATATAGCTCCTGTAAATGAGTTGTATCTTTTAATCTCGGCTCCCTCTATCTCATTTGCCATAGTTTCTTGGATAGTTCCTAACTGTACTCCAACTGCTTTCCCCTTTAGATTATCTAAAGTTTTAATTCCAGTAGTATCTTTATTTACCAAGATAGCTTGAGCAGAACTATAATAAATATCTGTAAAATCTATCGCTTTTTTTCTCTCCTCTGTAGGAGTCATCCCAGCTATTACCATATCTATTTTTTTAGTCTGAAGTGCCGGTAATAATCCGTCAAAACTTAAGTTTTTCCACTCTATTTCATATCCTAAATTCTTTGCTAATTCTTCCATAAATTCAATGTCAAACCCTGTTATCTCTCCATTTTCAATATATTCATAGGGTTTATATTCCGCATTTGTTCCTATATATAGTTTTTTAGTCTGCACCTCTTCTTTCCCGCATCCAACCAATATAACCATCATTAAAATCCCGACTAAATTTATTATTTTTTTCATAATATTCATCTCCCTTTAATTTTTTATAATTCCTGATTCATTTTTTTATCCACTATGTTTTTTTCCATAAATAATAGAATTTTCCATCTATTTCCTTATTTTTAGGTATAAAAAAGGGACCCTGCTGTTTTCAACAGAATCCCTGTTAGATTAGCATGACTTATTTCCTATTTAATTTTTAATAATCCTATTTACTTCCATTACAATCCCTCATTTTAAAAATTTAATTAAAACCATTTTTTTAACAGTTTATCGTATGTACCATTTCCTTTTAATGTTGTTAAAGCTGTATTTATTTTTCCTAGTAACTCTGCATTATCTTTAGATACTGCCATTGCATATTCTTCCTTTTCTCCCTCTGCCGATGTAACTTTTATCCCTTCATTATTTTTTACAAAATTCTTAGCTGGTTCTCCGTCTAATACTACTGCGTCTATCTTTCCTTCCTTTAAGTCCATGATAGCTGCATAGCCTGCATTATATTTTTTTACTTCTACGCCATCTATCTCACTGACAACTACATCTCCTGTAAATCCTAAGATTACTCCTACTTTCTTCCCTTTCAACCCTTCAAAATCTGAGATATCTTCTGCATCTTCCGCTGTTATGATTACTTGATTTGCCTTATAATATGTTTCACTGAAGTTTACAGCTTTCTTTCTCTCCTCTGTAGCTGTCATCCCTGCTATTATCATATCCACTTTTTTAGCCTGTAATGCTGGTAACAGACCATCAAAAGCCATATCCTTAATCTCTATCTCTACCCCTATTTCCTTTGATATCGCAGCCATTAGATCCATATCAAATCCCACTGTTTTTCCATCTTCTAAATATTCAAATGGTGCAAATTCTGCATTAGTTCCTACATATATTTTTTCTACTTTTTCTTCACTCTTATTTCCACAAGCTACCATAAATATTCCTACTATTACTGCCATTATTAATTTCATCGTCTTTTTCATTTTATTCCTCCTTTTAATCTAAACAAATAATTTTGCCACTATTATTATGATCGGTAAACTAAGAGCTGTTCTAAGTAAGAAAAAACCAGCTACTTCCAATATATTAAATTTCATCTTTGTCTTCAATAAGATCGATCCAGTTTCTGCCATAAATATCAACTGTGTAAATGATAGAGTTCCAACTATAAATCTAGATATCTCATGTTCTGAACCTTTTATAAAAATTGTCGGTAGATACATATCTGTAAACCCTACTAGAGATGCCTTAGCTACTAGAGCTGCATCTGGAATATTTAAAGCTTTAAATAAAGGTATTATAGGCATTGCTATATAATTAAATATCTGTGTATGTTCTGCTGTGATCAATCCCAATGTTCCTACGAAAACTATTGTTGGGATAAATGTCATATGGATATTTACTATTGCGGGCAGCATCTTACTAAATGAAGCTATGTTTCCACCCTCAGCTTTTTTTACTGCTGTGGCATATGCTACCTTTAGATCTACCTGAGCTCCTTCTTCTGATATTTGTTTCCCTACCCCTTTCATATATTCATCTGGGTACCTTTTCATTATTGGTAATCTTGCTATTATCATTGCTACCAGGATACAGGTCATAATTATCGTCCCATAAAATAATGGAAATCTTTCTGAAAATCCCAGCTCCTCTGCTACAAAAGAAGTAAATGATATCCCTACCACTGAAAAACAAGTCGAGATTATAATAGCTTCCCTCTTGGTATAATATCCCTTGGCATGCTGTTCATCGGTAACTAATATTCCCAAGGTTCCATCTCCTACAAATGAAGTGATAGCATCTACAGCACTTCTTCCCGGTACCTTAAATAAAGTTCTCATAATTGGTTTGGATAAGTTCCCCAAGAATTCCAATAATCCAAAATCTAAAAGAAATGGCAGTATTAAATTTCCAACTGTAAATGTTACTAACAATGACCCGATAAAATCATTTACTACCAGCCCACCTGTATATTCTCCAATAACCATCTCAGGTCCAACCTTAAAGTAAACCATGATATAAAATAAAGCACCTACGACTCTTACTACTAATCCTCCTAAACTCATATTAAACATAGAATCTAACATCTCATTGTCTTCAATAAATTTAGGTTTTACTAAACTTCCCAGTATACTAAGGATAATCGTTATGACTGATATCAACATCCCGTAAAATAATACCTGATCCTTAATATTATTCTTTACAAAACCATTGGCATGCCCTAAAAACACAGTTGTAGTTCCATTGAATGTTATCGGCAGGATAAATAGTGCTATCCCTAATAGCGATGGTAATATAAATTTTAAACTCTTTTTCATTTTTTCTCCTCTTTCTTCTTTTTTTTTATGTATTTTTACTGTTTAAAAGTAAATTTTAATGATTTAATACCTTGTCTAAAAATTCTTTGGTTCTTTCATGGGTAGGAGCTTCAAATAACTCCTTGGGACTAGCATCCTCCAAAACAACTCCATAATCCATAAAGAATACTCTATTGGCTACACTCTTGGCAAAGCCCATCTCATGAGTTACAACTATCATAGTCATACCAGATTTTACTAAATCTCTAATTACATCCAGTACTTCTCTTACCATCTCAGGATCCAGTGCCGATGTTGGTTCATCAAATAAAAGTACATCTGGCTCCATAGCTAACGCTCTAGCTATTGCAATCCTTTGTTTCTGCCCTCCTGAAAGAGAATCGGGATATACATCTGCCTTATCTTCCAGTCCTACTTTTTTTAATAAGGTTTTTGATTTTTCCATAATCTCTGTTTTTTTCATCTTTTTCACCTTCATAGGTGCCAGCATAAGGTTTTCTAATACTGTCTTATGAGGAAATAAGTTAAAGTGCTGAAATACCATCCCTACATTTTGTCTGACTTTATTTATATTCACCTTGGGATCTGTAAGATCTTTCCCCTGTACAACTACCTTTCCTGAAGTTATCTCCTCCATCATGTTGATACATCTTAAAAATGTAGATTTCCCAGATCCAGAAGGTCCTATCACTGCTACAACTTCTCCCTTATCTATATTTTTACTTATCCCCTTTATTACCTCCAGGTCACCATAACTTTTATATAAATTTTCTATTTTAATCATTAGTTTTTCACCTTCTCCTCGATTTTTCTCATAAATTTAGTAAATAAACTTGTCAGTATCAGGTAGATAACTCCAACCGCTATAAGTGGTTCTACCCCTCTATATGTCTGACTGGTTATTATATTTGCCGAACGCAGTAAATCTACCCCACCGATAAATCCAACTATAGATGTTTCCTTCAATAGTGATATAAATTCACTTACCAATGTCGGGAGTATCTTTCTCACTGCCTGAGGTACTATAACTTCCTTCATAGTAGTTAGATAATTCATCCCCAATGCTCTGGCTGCTTCACTCTGTCCCTTATCTAACCCTTCTATTCCTGCTCTTATAATCTCTGCTACATATGCTGCACTGTTTAATCCAAAGGCTAACCCTGCTACCACTAAGATTGGTACATCTCTCAGAGATCCCACAAATATTACATTGGCTAAAACCATCAGTTGTACCACAGCTGGTGTTCCACGAATTAGATCTACATAGATGAGCGCTCCCTGAGATAATGGATTAAATTTATTTTTAAATGGGTAGAAGTGACTCAGTCTGCAGAGTGCGAGTACTACTCCTAATACTATTCCAATTATTGCTGCTAAAATTGTTACATTGATGGAAAACAATAACCCTTTCAGGATATACATATATCTGTCCCCGTCTATAAATATTCCCTTAAGTGTTTCTAAATATGCCATTTTTCCTTTCCTCCTTATTTATTCATAAAAAAAATCCCAAAACACGTAGTTATACTACATCTCCTGGGATAAAAAAAGCCGTCATAGTTGACGGCTAAAATTTCAATACTTAATATACTCATAGAGACATAATGTTACTATCTCTAATCTTTGCAAAAAGTCTATCCGAAGATCAGCCTGTTTATAAATTTAGTTGGGTGTAATTTTCTTTCCCTTATCCTGCTGTTCATTAACATGGCGAAACCTCCTTTTTGAATTTTTTGCTCTAATTTATTTAAAGAAATACTATCATGATTTATTTAATTTGGTCAACTTTTATTTTAAAATATTTTTCTATTTTATTTATACGATCCTCTCAAACCTTGATATTTCATGGGTTCTGACACCATCATCTATTATAAATTTCCCTTTTTTTTTCTTGTCTCCAGAATCAAATACGGCTTCTCCATAGAAATCTACGAATTTAAATCTATAGTCAGGAGAATATATCTCAAAGGAATAATTACCCTTTAAAAGGTCTATTATATCTAACAATCTATCCAACAATTTTTTAGGCCTTCTAAAAAAAACATTTAAAATAAGTTCTTTTTCATCCTTTGAACTAATATTTAGATCTTCCAGCATGGAGTTTAAAATAAAAAAATTATCTATCTTTCCAACAAATTTTATTTTAAACTCATCTCGTTTAAAATCATCTTCGTCCAAAACTTTCATTATGCAAGGTCTTTAGTTCTTTTTATAGGGCACAGGTCCCCACACATAGTACAAGTTTCCCCATCTATTGGTTGAGATGATTTTCTATATGCCTTTGCTTTTACAGGGTCGATGCATAGTTCTAACATATTATCCCAGTTTAATTCTCCACGGGCTTTACTCATAGCATTATCCCACTCTATTGCCCCGGGAATTTGTTTAGCTATATCCCCTGCATGAGCCGCGATCCTAGAAGCGATTATTCCCTCTTTCATATCATCTAAATCCGGTAATCTAAGGTGTTCTGCTGGTGTTACATAACAAAGAAAATCCGCTCCACTGGCAGCTGCCAATGCTCCTCCAATCGCTGAAGTTATATGATCGTATCCTGGCGCAATATCAGTAACAAGAGGCCCCAATACATAAAATGGCGCTCCATGACATAATTTTTTTTCCAATTGCATATTAGCAGCTATCTCATGTAATGGAACATGTCCAGGTCCCTCTATCATTACCTGTACATCTCTTGCCCATGCTTTTTTTGTCAACTCTCCTAAAAATAATAACTCTTGAATTTGAGGAGCATCTGTTGCATCTTTTATACTTCCAGGTCTAAGTCCATCTCCTAAACTAAGAGTTACATCGTGCTCTACACATATATCAAGCAGTCTGTCATAGTGTTCATAGAATGGGTTTTCTTTTTTATTTAATTTCATCCATTCATATAAGATAGCTCCTCCACGACTTACAACTTTAGTTAATCTAGGGTTGTTATCTACTCTTTCTGCACATACTTGGTTTAAGCCTGCATGGATAGTCAAGAAATCTATCCCATTTTTTGCATGCTCTTCCACTACTTCGAAGAGGTCATCTACTGTCATATCTTTTATATTTTTCCCATATTTTGCTACTGCATCATACATAGGCACAGTTCCTAACATAACGTCAGAATATTCTACTAATTTAGTTCTAAATTCGTTGGTAGCTCCAAAGATACTAAGATCCATAATTGCATCTGCCTTATATTCCAATGCTTTTTTTACCTTTTCAAATTCTAAGTCTAAATCATATGAATCTTCCGATACTCCTAAGTTTACATTTACCTTAGTTTTTAGACCTTCTCCAACAGCTATTCCTCTAAGAGATTTATGATTTTTATTTGCAGGTATTACGATCTTTCCCTCACTCATCTTTTTAAGTAATGTCTTTTCATCTATAGTTTCAGATGCCAATACATCCCTCATTTCCTTTGTTATTATTCCTTTTTTAGCTGCATTCATCTGTGTTGTATAATTATTCATCTTGCCCCCCTATTTAATCTATTATTTCATTTAATTTTTTAATCTTTTCTACAATATTTTCTGCTCCTACTATCTCACTGACCATACATATACTGGCAGCTCCCAACCTTTTTACTTCCTCTACATTACTCTCTTTTATCCCACCAATTGCTACAAAAGGCAGATCTATATTTTTTATAACTTCTTCTAAATATTCCAGTCCTACAGGATCTTTTTCCTTCGTAGTTGTCTTAAATATAGGTCCTACCCCAATATAATCAGCTCCATCTGCCACAGCTTTCTTGGCGTGCTCCAGACAATGGGTAGATCTTCCTATTATCTTATCTTTTCCAATTAACTTTCTTACATGAGATATCTCCATATCATCCTGCCCTACGTGAACCCCGTCTGCATCTACTAAAATTGCTATATCTACATGGTCGTTGACTATAAAAATAACATTATTTTCAAGGCATAATCTTCTTATTTCTATAATCTCTTCTACCTTTTCCTTTATAGATTTTTCCTTCTCCCTGTATTGGATTATCTTTATTCCACCATCAATCATAGATCTCACACACTCTATATTAGACCTTCCATTGGCAAACTTCTCCCCTGTGATCCCGTATATTCCATGAGGTATAGTCCCTTTAGTTTTTTTCATAATATCCTCCCTTATTCATCACAAGATTAGCCATTATAGAAGCTACTATCAAAACCTTAGGAGAGTAGGTTTTATATTTATCGATCCCCTTTTTAAAATCTCCAACCACATATAGATTTTCACCAAATTTTTTAGTATGTATATTGTCGGTATCATGATGTGCTATCCCAGAGGCTGAAACAATAAGTTTATTAGAATCATAAAACTCCTCTACTAATAGAGTCTTATACTCCTTCTTATCAAAGGCTTCTACCAGGATATCGCAGTCAAAAAATAGATCTTTTATATTATTTTTTTCAATTTTTTTATCTATGATTTCAATCTCTAAGTTTGGTGCTATCCTCGTTAAATTTTCCCTCAATGCTTCTACTTTAGATTTTCCAATCTGATCATGAAAATAAAACTGTCTGTTGAGATTAGAATTCTCTATCCTGTCAAAGTCAGCTATCTTAAGGTTCGATACCCCGCTTCTTACTAAATTAACTGCTACATTTGATCCTATCCCTCCAGCTCCTAAAATACCTATCTTCATACAATCAGCTCCCAGTCTTTATGAACTACCTGATAACCCCTTTCTCTTATGGCACTTTCTGTCTCCTCCACACTTCTGTTGTCTGAAATTTCAAATTGTGGTGTTGATTTTTCCATATCACTATATGCTCCTACATTGGTTTTGGATCCTGCTGAAAATTTAGTCACTCCCAATCCAATCAGGTTATCCCTGAACTCCGCAACCTCTCTGGTAGATATATTTATCCCTGCTTTAGGAAGAAATAGTCTATAAGCCAAAACAAACTGAACAAAACTTGCGTCATCTAAGATATATTTACTCTTATAACCACCCTCTGCTTCATTTATACGAGGCAGTGAGATAGAAAACTCACTGTTTAAATATTTATCTGTAAGATATTCAGCATGAAGTCCCGATAGATAAGCTTCCTCTACCAAATCTCCCAATCCAAATAAGGTCCCGATATTTATACTTCTAAGTCCTGCTTTAGCTCCCCTTTCAGGTGTTTCCAGCCTCCACATATAATCTGATTTTTTTCCTCCCAGATGTACACTTTTATAGATTTTTTCATCATAAACTTCCTGGTATATAGTCAGTCCGTCAACTCCAATATTACCTAACCTCCTGTATTCTTCTGTCTCCAATGGGTATATCTCTACCACTACAGAATCAAAATGCTTTTTCAATATTTTAACTGCATCCTCTATATAATCTACTCCCACTAACCCTTCGGCTTCCCCTGTTAAAAGGAGGATATGTCTTATCCCTGTTTTGGCGATCTCTATAGCTTCAGCTTGTATCTCATTTAATTTAAGGTGTTTTCTATCAATCTTATTGTTTTTATTGAATCCGCAATAGGTGCATTCATTGGTACAGTAGTTTGAAATATACATGGGGATATACAGACTTATTATCTTTCCAAACTGCTGGACACTCCTCCTCTGGGCTTCCTTTGCCATCTCCTCCAGATGATCCTTGGCCTTAGGAGATAACAAATTTAAAAAATCAAACTTAGTTAATTTATCTTTTTTTATAGATCTTTTTATCTCTTCATGGGTAAGTTCATCCATATATTTTTCCATATCAAAATCTTTGAATTTTTCTACTTCTTTATAAAATGACATCTTTCCTCCTAATTATTATGTAAAAAACCTGTCAGTGGTGACGATGCATTGGCATATCTGCTTTCCTCTGCCATCCTAGCTTTGTATGCCATCCTTCCTGCTTTTACTGCCAATGCAAAAGCTTCTCCCATCTCAGCTGGGTTAGGAGAGCACGCTATTGCAGTGTTTACAAGTACTGCTGCTGCTCCCATCTCCATAGCTTCTGCTGCCTGGGATGGTTTCCCGATCCCTGCATCCACGATGATTGGAAGATCTATATTTTCTATCATTATCTCAATCATTGCCTTAGTTTCTATCCCACGATTTGATCCTATAGGTGACCCCAAAGGCATTACTGCTGCTGCTCCAGCTTCCTTTAATCTCTGTCCAGCTATTAGATCTGGAGTCATATACGGTAATACTATAAACCCTTCACCTGCCAGAACCTTCGTTGCCTTAATAGTCTCCGCATTATCCGGCATTAAATATTTCATATCATTTATTACCTCTATCTTAATAAAATCACCACATCCTGCAGCTCTTGCTATCCTTGCAATCTTTATGGCTTCCTCTGCATTTCTAGCCCCTGATGTATTGGGCAGTAGAGTAATGTCTTTAGGAATATAATTCAATATATTTTCATCACTATTATTTAAATTTACCCTTCTAAGAGCCATGGTTATTATCTGTGACTGGCTGGCCTCTAGCATCTTTGGTATCTCATCTTTAGAAGAAAACTTGCCTGTTCCTGTCAACAATCTGCTTTTAAATTCCACTCCGCCTAATATTAATTTATCCATCTCTATCCCCCTGATACAAAATATAATACTTCTACGCTATCTCTTAAATTCAAATTACTTCTCGACCAAAGGTTCTTTTTTACGACCTCATCGTTGTGTAAAATCACCACACCATCACTATCCAGCCCTAAACTTTTTACCAGATCATGGATATTTTCTGCTTCTACTTTTTTTACCTCACCGTTTAAAGTTATCTCCATCTATCCCCCTTTAGTCTTTATGTAATAAAAAAACCGTATACCCACAGGTATACGGTTATGATTGTTCTCTAAAAAAATATAACTTACTATAAATTTTATAAAAAAACTCCGCTTTCCTACGCTAGTGTTAACTAGATTCAGGTTCAAAGGGTCAGTAATTTTATACTTCTCAGCCACATGGCTCCCCTAGCTGTCTATTCGATTGTCTCTTTCTTGATTCAATTTTAGTTTATATATTTTTTCTGTTTTTGTCAATCTTTTCTTTTTTTTCTACCATTTTTTGAAACACTTCTGTAGAAATATTTCCTAGCCCTATGTCTATCCCTGCCCTGTGAAGTCCATGAAAATCAGAACCTCCAGTTAAGATAAGATCTCTTTTTTTAGCTATCTTCATAAGTTTATTTTTTTTTCTCAGAGCTATATTAGGATAATACAGTTCCAGCCCGTCCAATCCATTTTTTATCAAATTATCTATTATATTTATCACTGTATCATCTGGATGGGATATCAGATGTGGGTGAGCCAAGATAACTACAGCTCCATTGGCTTTTAATTTTTTTACTACTTCCACCATATCAACCCCTACCTTGGGAACGTATGCAGGTTTTCCGTCTCCCAAATACCTGTCAAATACTTGATCCATGGTAACTGCAAAACCTTTTTTTATTATTATCTTAGCTATATGAGGCCGTCCGATTACATTCCCAAGAACTTCCCCTTCTACTTCGGATAAACTTATATCTATTCCTAAATCAGCTAATTTTTTCAGTATCTCCAAGGTTCTATTCTGTCTTTTCTCTTGAAGATTTTTTAGCCATTCCAAAAATTCTTCATCCTCTAAATTTAAAAAATACCCCAGTATATGGATGTCTTTATTCAAAAAATTAGCTGAAACCTCTATTCCATTTATAAATGTTATACCTTTTTTTTCTGCCTCTATTCTTCCCTCTTTCAGTCCATCTACATTATCATGATCGGTAATAGCCATGACCTCTATATTATTTTGTTTAGCTCGTTCTATCAGCTGTGTAGGAGTCAGTGTCCCATCTGAAAATGTAGAATGCATATGTAAATCTATCATGAGTCCTCCTTTTTAATGTTTCATCCTTTCGCATATTTCTTTTAATTCATTATCTATATAAACCATATCCACCAGATCATCGATCCATGAATACCTATTTCTATTCTCTATCTCAGAAATAATATGAAGTGCTGTAGCTTTTACTGTAGTTTCTTCACTCCAAATTGCATGATTTAAAAATCTCAGATCATTCTCACCAGCTTTATTTAATCTTTTCATTGTATTTTTACATTCATCACATACATGGACACACCTCTCTAAGTCAGCATCTTCCTCAGTTTTTCCAACTTCGTATACACTGAGACTCCTTCCAGATTCTCCACATAGTTCACAGGTTGATTTTGATCTTCTTACCAATTCTTTTCCAAATTCTGCTACATTGTTTTTTCTTCCTTTACTTCTTCCTGTCCATTTAGCCATGATCCTATCTCCTTTTTATTTTCTTATTTCCACCTGTTATTATATCATAAACAACATAAAAACTTTAGTGTTAATAAAAAAATAGCGAAGATAGATCCCCGCTATTTTATATGTTCTATAACTTTTCCAATCCCTGCTTTAAATCATCTATAATATCATTTACACCTTCTAAACCTACAGATATTCTAACTAATCCATCTGTAATTCCTGATGCTAATCTCTCTTCTCTAGTATATGGAGAATGTGTCATCGATGCCGGATGCTGGATCAATGTTTCTGTATCTCCTAAACTTACTGCCAAAGTACATAACTCCAAGCTATTTAATAATTTCTTCCCAGCTTCTATTCCACCCTTTACGTCAAATGCTATTATTCCACCAAATCCATTCATTTGCTCCTTTGCAATCTCGTGTCCTTCATGAGATTCAAGCCCTGGATAATATACCTTTTCTATCATAGGATGATCATCTAAGAATCTAGCTATGTCATATGCATTACTGCAATGTCTTTCCATTCTAAGCTCTAAAGTCTTCATTCCTCTTATCATAAGAAAAGCGTCTTGCGGACTAAGAACTGAACCAGTCATATCCTTTACACCTATTAATCTTATTTGAGTTACTGTTTCTAAATCTCCTGCTACAAATCCTGCTACTACGTCTCCATGACCATTTAAGTATTTAGTTGCTGAATGAACTACTAAGTCAGCACCTAATTTTATAGGATTTTGAAGGTATGGTGTTGCAAATGTATTGTCTACTACTACCTTAGTTCCTTCATTTTTATGAGCTATCTCACAAACAGCTGTTACATCCACAACTTTTAAGTTAGGATTTGCCGGTGTTTCTAAATAAACTATTCTAGTATTAGGTTTCATAGCTTTTTTCACAGCTTCTAAATCAGAAGTATCAACAAATTCTACATCGATTCCAAATTTAGTTAATCCATGACACAAGAAAGCATATGTACACCCATATAAAGTTTTGTCAGCTAATAAATGATCCCCAGCTTTAAGCAATGTCCACATAGTAGATGAGATAGCTCCCATTCCTGAACTAGTTGCTAACGCCGCTTCTGCTCCCTCTAATAATGCTAATTTTCCTTCTACAACACTTGATGTAGGGTTTCCTAATCTTGAATAAATATATCCTGCTTCTTCTAAAGCAAACCTTTTACCACCTTGTTCTGCACTATCAAATACAAATGTAGAACTTTGGTATATCGGTGTAGTTAATGTTCCAAATGGATTTTTTTCTGCTCCTCCATGTATTGCCTTTGTTCCAAATCCTTTTTCTTGAATCCCTTTCATTTTAAGCCCCCTTAAATTTTAAAATGTTTCTACTCCATGTATATAACATTTTTTTCTAAAACACAATATTTTTTTAGAAAAAATATTATTTTAAAGAACACTTTTAGAGATTTTCTGTATCAACTTCCCATACCCATGGTTTTTTTCTCATAAGACCATCAGCAAACGGTATATGAACTGAAACTATAACAGCTAATAACAATAATTGCTGATACCACAATAGAGGCATAACTTCCAACGGTGTTACTTTCCCCCCTGCAAAACCTACTAAAATCAGCATTTGAGCTCCATAAGGGATAAAACCCTGAGCTATACAAGAAAAAATATCCAATATAGCGGCACTTTTTCTCGGGTCAACTTCATACTTTCTACAGAGTTTTTTAGCTATGGAACCATTTATAATTATTGCAACTGTATTATTAGCTACAGCCATATCTGTAAGTCCCACCAATGCCCCGATTCCTAATTGAGCTGTTTTTGGTCCCCTGATACTCTTTTGTATTTTTTCAAGGAGCCACTGAATTCCACCAGCTTTAGTAACCATAGCAGCTAAACCACCTGTAAGAAATGAAAGGAGAAAGATCTCATTCATTCCTACAAATCCATTATAAATTTCTTTTGAAAAAGTGAGGACAGTAAAATCTCCATAAATAAGACCGATTACTCCAGAAAGAGCAATTCCCCCGGTTAAAACTAGGAAAACATTCATTCCAATCAAAGAAAATCCAAGTACAAAGAGATATGGCAAAATTTTAATCAGACTAAAGTCATAGTTTTGAACCTCAGGTAAAATTTCAGGTCTTCCAAAAATAATTAGAAGTATAATTGTAATAATAGCTGCAGGAGCAGTAATTAAAATATTAACTCTAAACTTATCCTTCATCTCTACACCTTGAGTCCTGGTAGCTGCAATTGTAGTATCTGAAATTATTGAAAGGTTATCTCCAAACATAGCTCCTCCCATAACAGCAGAGAGCACTAGTGGAAGGGAAAGTCCCCCTTTTTCAGCTAATCCCACAGCAATTGGAGCAATGGCAACAATAGCACCTACAGAAGTTCCTGTAGCTGTAGAAATAAATCCGGCGATGATAAATAACCCGGCTGCAATATATTGTGCCGGTATATAAGTAAGTCCTAAATTAACAGTAGAATCTACTCCTCCCATGGCCTTAGATACTCCAGCAAATGCTCCGGCAAGAAGATATATTATACACATTATTATTATATCCTGATGACCGCATCCCTTGACAAAAGTACTAAATTTTTCGTTGATCGTGCCTTTAAAAAGAATAAAAGCAGTTACGATTCCAGCAAAAGCTGCTATAGGAGCAGGCAGTTGATAAAATGCTAATTCTACCCCCTGAGACTGCAACATCAATCCGCTTCCTAAATAAATTCCAATAAAAACAAAAAATGGTACCAACCCTTTAAAACTTGCTTTAACGTTTTCTTGTTTCATTTTCTCCCTCCAATTTTTCATTTTTTAATATACAATAAACCCAGTATAACTTATATAGTTTTTATACTATTTCTGCACCTTATGTTTATACAACACTTTTTCTATATAACAAAATATTTATTCTTGTTTCTGAACCAAAAGAACCATTTTAGAACTGAAGCAATGTTTTGTATGATTTTTTTAATACTTTATAAGAAAAAAAGGTGCTATCCAAAAATGGATAAACACCTCATTTTTATAAAGAAACTTTTTTATTTTTACTTCTTGCTTATCTTTTCAACTATCTCTTCTAACTCCTCATCCATATAGACCATATCCAATAGGTCATCTATCCAAGAGTATTTTCCTTCGATTTGTTTTATAAGATCTATTGCTGTAGCCTTTACTATGTTTACCTCACTCCAAATAGCGTGATTTAAAAACCTCAGATCATTTTCATCGGCTTTTTTTAACCGATCTATCGTGTCCATACATGTATCACAGATATGGATACACCTATCATAATCCGGTTCTACCTCTATCTTTCCAACCTCAAATATATTTAATTTCTGACCTGTTTCACCACATAACTCACATGTTGATTTAGATCTTCTTACCAATGTTTTTCCAAATAATGATACCTTATTTTTTCTGTCCTTTGCCTCATCGTATCCTCTTGCCATAACTACAATCTCCTTTTTATTCTATTTTTTTAGTTCTTTAATTTTTTTCCTAAAAACATCAATATCAAGGCTGCAAATGCCAGCACTGTAAAAAATCCATAGATATAAACTGCTCCATATTGCTCTATGATCACACCTGAAATATATTGAACAAACATTCCTCCTAAGGAACCAGCTGCCATAAATACCGTTATTGCCGTCCCCAGAGTATTTTTTTCTACAATATTTCGAATAAATAGATTTGCTCCTGCAAAGAACAACCCTACAGATGCTCCCTGGGATAAAAAAGTTCCTGCTATCACAGATGGTTTTGAGAATAAGAAATATACTCCCCATCTGACAGTCATACACAACACTGCTAAAGTAACTACAAATTCTACCCCTTTTTTACTTATTAATTTTGTAGAAACACCAATAAAAGGTACTTCACTGAGGGTCATCAAGAAAATCGTTGTTCCCAATAATGCCATGGACCCGCCAATCTCTTTAAAATAAACTGCAAAATAACTGTTGTGACCATTGTTAGTTCCTAAAAATAACATGGAAACCATTACAAAAACAATGTATCTTTTATTAGTTAAAAGCTTCTTTAAGTCTACCTTTTCATCGTCACCGTGTAAATTATTTATTTTCACAGGGATTTTTAAAATAATTATCCCAGTTATAATTGAAGCTGCTGCTCCTAAATATAAAAATGAAGAAGACCCGAACATCTCTATAACTTTTCCCGAAACTAAAGCTCCTACAGCAAACCCTATCGAACCCCATAACCTTATCTTTCCAAAGGCATAATGGGTAGTGAGAGATACTGTATCCATAAGGGGCATCTCACAAAAGACCGCTATTGCATAGAAGGAATATAAAATTAATATCCCCATAAATGAATTTATATAGTTCATCAGAAATAAAGTAATAAAAATAATTCCGGTTATTAAAATCAATATTTCTTTAGATTTTTTTGTCTTGTCGTTTATATATCCTAAAACTGGTTGAAAAGCCATAGCTAAAAATGACCCTATAGCAAAAATCATCCCTGATTGTCCTCCTGATATATGGACAGTTTCAAAAAATTGGGAGAAATAGAGCATACTAGCCCCTAAAGTAAAGTAGAATGTAAAATAAAATAATATGTAGATCGACACTGATTTTTCCTCCTTGATTTCTTTTCTTGTTCGTTCTGTTTTATTTTACCATTAAATGGTTGTTATTTTACCTAGTTTATTGTATAGTTTTTTATCATTATTAGAGACTTTTTTTCACCTCTGGTGGATTTTTCTGTTTTTTTGTTAACTTTTACTACAATTATATCATAAAACACATTATTCTGTAGAAGTAATTCGTGAATCCCCCCTACATAGATCTTCTAAATTTATCTTTTACTAAATCAAAAAAAACAATATTTAAATTAAGTTGCTTCTCTTTTAAATAATTATATTTTTCACCATTAATTTTATTATTTTTAGGATAAATCAAATACATGTTTCTGCAATTTTCATATTTTGTTCCATAGGCATACAACTGATACATATCTCCTTGGTTTACCCCATTATGAGTTTTACTTTCATTTAATATTTTCCACTTTGTATCCGCTATTATTATTTTTTCTTTCTTTTTAATATTTATTACAATATCTGGTTTTAATCTAAATTTCCCTTGCCCTTTCAGATACGCTAAGTGATGTTTACTATCTTGTAACTTGACGTCTAATCCTTTTTTCTTAAGGTACTGTCCCACATAACTTTCAAATAATAAGTTCATATCAAATAATAATGCAAAAGCTACCTCCCTGCCTTTATACGGAGAAAAACTATTTTCTAATAAAAACGTCTTGCTCCAAAGCAGAGTCTGTTCATAATCTTTTATCTGTCTATTAATTTTTACTTTATCAAAATCAATCTTAATATTATGAGATATTTTTATTTCATCAAAGATAAATAAAAATTCTCGTATTCTCTTCTTATTACCATTTGACTTCGATTTGCTATATAAAAACTTTAACGTTGTCTTAATCAGTCTGTTTTCTATCCTGTCATTTGAAAACTCACAATATTCTATAAAGAACCTTTCCCTATGTATATAATTTTGTTTTATTTGCTCCGACATCTTAAACTTCCCCTTCATAAATTTTAAATTTTCTGACTTTGATATGTAATCTGACTTAATACCTTTTTTTATTAATTTTGACAGTTCTTCTAAAAACATAGATATAAATATTTCTAAAAGAGGCATATTTGTAGACTTTAGATTTGCCGTATTAAAATTTTTAAAGGGTGATTTTTTTAGAGTTTTTAACATCTTAATTAAGATTTCTTTTTCTTTTTTCTCATCTTCTACATCAGCTATCTTGGGTAGAATTTCTATTGTAATTCCACTTTTAGTCTGAATCACTCCTACATAATTTTGAGCCTGTAGAACCTTACAAAAAGGTCTTTTCATAGTAATTTTTAGATATTGTGCTACACTTTCATTTTCCAAAATAAAATTTTCTAACTCTGTAAAAGTTTTTTCATCTATATAATTTTTTTCATTTTTATCTTTAGTTTGAAGAAATTGATATTCTGTTAAAACTACAGTTATATGCTTACTCATCTTTTTTTCCCTTAATCGTTTTTTCTAATTTTTTGTAAATTTTAATATATGTATTTTCTATAAATTCACTATTTATTATATAAGAAATACTTTCATCTTCTATATCATCGTGATCAAATCCTAGTATATCTACTTCATTCATTTTATTGGCAATAATAAATCTTTCATTTTCTCCTATATTCTTATTTTGTTCTTTATGATCTCCTAATACTATTTGTATCTTCTCCCAATCATCATAGAAATACTCTTGTAAAAGAGGGATTATTTTATTTTTCATAACATCATCTAATTCTTCTTTAGTTTTTACCCCTATAAAATAAGCGTGTCCAATCATATGATCTCTGTCATATAGATATTCAATTCTTTGATTAATTTTATAAAGTAATCGTCTTAAATTTATCTGCCCTATAAATAAATCGTGATCATAGTCTTCATCAAAATATAATTCATGTTCTTTATCTTCAAAATTCCAATTATTGAGTTCAAGAATATTTACTTCTTCATTTTCATCTTCTATACCATACACTTCATTCTTATCGTATAATAAACAAGGGTTAGGCATCATTTCCTCAAAATTAAATCTCCTCCTAAGAGCTGTATCCATAAGAGCTATACTCCTATCAGCAGTATTCATAGTTCCTAGGATATATAGGTTATTAGGTACGCCAAATTTATCCCCGCTATATGGTAAAGTTATTTCTAATTCTTCTTTTCCTCCTAATCTTTTACTCCCCTCTATAAGAGTAATCAATTCACCAAATATCTTCGATATATTTCCACGGTTAACCTCATCTATAATTAAAACATAATTTTTATCTCTATTATCTACCATATCCTTATTTGATAAATAGTTAATCAAGTTATCTTTATTAATACCTTGTGGTTTATTCAATGTAACTTGTGTAAAGTAGCGATCACTAACTTTTAAAGCATCTTTTGAATTCGAAAACCGTTGTAACCATTTAATTTTTCTTTTTTGATTAAAATTAGATTTTCCATCAAAATAATAATCACTTATAACTTGTACTATAGCTTTAAATTTTCTATTCCCATCACTAATGATGACAATATCATCAATTTTTATTTGATGTTTGAATCTATCTATCATATCAATGGTAGTTTGGTCATCTGAAAGTTTTTCTATATCTTTTTTTGAATTACAATTTGAAAAATTTACATTATTACCATAGCCCATAATAATAGTATCTGTATTTAACGCTTCTTCATAATAATATTTATCCTCACCATTTTGGGAATTACCTAATGACATTTTCCATATTGTTGTATTTTCATTGATTAATATATCATTTGTCTCCACTTCATTTTTTGATATACATTCTTTAATAATTAATTTAAATACACCGTCAACAACATCATAAATCATTTCATTTGTTTCGTTGCCTTCTTTCCCAGAGGGAATTGCCTTTATCCCTTCTATAAATTCCTCATATCCATAACTTTGATGAAAGGTTATAAATTCAATTTGCCCATTTTCCTTATATTCTTCAAATTTTTCTTTCAAAATTTCTCTATTGTTTTGATTTTCTAAATAAAATTGATTATCTATTATTTCCAAGGCTTTATTGACAGTATTATATGTTTTACCTGTTCCTGGAGGTCCATATAATATTTGGTTTAAAGGTACTTTATTTTTATTTACAGACCCCTTCTTTCCTTCCTCTAATATAATAGAAGAATATTCTTTTAGGTTTTTAATTATTTTTTCTAACAACTCTTCATTAATTTCTTCTTTATTAAAAGTTTCTTCAAAAAAATTTTCTTTTGTTTTATGATGATATACACCATAGTGTAAATCCTTTATATTCAAATCTAATGCATATTGATAACCTTCACTTTGACTTTTATATTTTGCATTATAAAATGCTATCCAACATGAACACCTCCCCTGGTTTTGTGAACCATCAAAATCTATATTCTTTATTTTAAATTTCAACTCTAAGTTTGGCGATATAAAACTTGAAATTTCTTTAAGATGATTTTTTACTTTTTCTTTAATTGGATTGAAAAATAAAACATATAATAATCCAAAATTTTTCCAAGCATGAAGTATATTTTTTTTATACTCCGAATTAACTTCTATTTTTATTGTTTCTAATTTTTCTTGCGTTAATTCATTTTCTAATATTGATTTTGCTGCTAAATATCTAATTTTTTTTACCTTTTCTCCACCTTTGTAATATTTCATTACTTCGACCAAATCACTTTTTTTTATTTTTTTTAACTCTTCAAATAAAAAGGATTCTTCATCTTTTAACCTCGTAAAATATTCTGATTTTTCTATTAAATATTTAATATTTCCTATGATTTTTTCTTTTTCTTCCATCTTTTTCTCCTCCTACTAAAATTCATGTCTATTCATAGCTACTCTTTTCTTTCTCAATTATACAGTATTCATCACTTTTTTCCTCGTTATCCTAATTGTTTTGATTTCTGTAACCTTACTTCAAACATATAAAAAACCTGTAAATTTAGACACTTTTTTAATGTCTAGTTTACAGGTTACGGTTTACTCTATAACCTAGCTTTTAATTATCTCCGTTGATATCTTTTGTTTACTTCTTCCCTAAAGAAATATATTACCTAATACTGATATTCCTCATAATACTTCTTCAACTTCTCCTCATCCAATATAGTTATACAATTTTTTTCTTTTTCTATACATCCTTCATCTATTAACTCTCCGGTCAATTTATAGAGCATACTCTTACTTACATTCAAGACATTGGCAACATCGGTATATTTCAATATACATATTATTACGCCCTTTATTTTTCTAAAG
Organism: Psychrilyobacter atlanticus DSM 19335; assembly: GCF_000426625.1. Classification (NCBI taxonomy): domain Bacteria; kingdom Fusobacteriati; phylum Fusobacteriota; class Fusobacteriia; order Fusobacteriales; family Fusobacteriaceae; genus Psychrilyobacter; species Psychrilyobacter atlanticus. The sequence goes on from NZ_KE384547.1 coordinate 1,999,933, forward strand.
ATTTTAGTGCTAGTGCTAGTGCTCCACAAATTCCGGCATTATCTTCTAATCCAGGAGATACAATATAATCATCTATACCTTCTAAAACCTCTTTTTTACTAATATAACCATTTAATATTTTTTTTACATTCTTTCTTATCTTAGGAAATAACTGATTTTGCTTCATCACTCCACCACCTAATATTATCTTTTCAGGAGATATTATTAGGATATAGTTAGCTAAAGCTTGAGCTAAATAATAAGCTTCTAAGTCCCAAGCTTCATGATCTTTTGGTAATTCATATGCTTTTTTTCCCCATCGTTCTTCAATAGCAGGCCCCGATGCTAACCCTTCTAAACAATCTGAATGAAACGGACATTTACCTTTATATTCATCACTAGGATCTCTCCTTATTAATATATGGCCCATCTCTGGGTGCAGCAATCCATGGATCATATTTCCTTCTACTACAGCTCCTGCTCCTACCCCAGTCCCGACTGTAATATACATAGCTGATTTTAAATTCTTAGCAGCTCCCCATTTTAACTCTCCAAGAGCAGCTCCGTTTACATCGGTGTCAAATCCCATAGGTAGTTTAAAATGTTTTTTTAACTCCCCTAATATATCGTAGTTTCCCCAGTGAGGTTTAGGAGTTGTTGTTATATAACCATAATTTTTAGAATTAATATTAGGATCTATAGGCCCAAATGAACCGACTCCTAAAGCTTCTATGTCTTTCCCTTTAAAAAAATTCACCACTTTTCCTAAAGTTTCTTTTGGAGTTGTTGTTGGAAAACTTACTCTTTCCCTTACCCCTCCATTTTCATCACCTATAGCACACACAAACTTTGTTCCTCCAGCTTCTATTGCTCCTAATAACATATAATTTCCTCCTTAAAATATGAACTAATAAAAGATTACTAATATTTTTATTCAAAATCAAGCTTTAAATAATTGAATAAAAAATCGACAGGTCATCCTATGTACAGAAGTTGGAAAATAGAAATTTTTTTGAAATTTTTATTTTCTCTAAAAAAAAACATTATAATTCTTCGGAAGCTTGTAAAAATAAGGCCACTAAACCTTTACAAAATAAGTTGAAAATAAATAGGTTGAACCAATTTAGTAATGCCGAATTAGCATATTGAAAAAATATAGACAATAAAAGTATAATCAAGATGTAAGCTAACGGATAGGTGATAGGGTTTGAAAATAAAGGGGGTAATTATGTTAAAAGGAGTTTCATTACAACTTAAAATAATTGAGTTTATAAAAAGATATATTACAGAAAATGATTTAAAAGATGGGGACAAACTTCCATCACAAAAAGAACTCACAGACTTATTAGGAGTGAGTAGAAGCTCATTGAGAGAATCGGTTAAAACTCTCGAAGCTAATAATATTTTAGAAGTGATAAATGGTAAAGGAGTATATGTTAAAAATTCATCTATGAACATGATTACTTCACAGATAAGTTTTAAAAAAGAAAAAGAATCGATCTTAGAGTTATTACATGTCAGGAAAATTCTTGAAAAAGAAGTCATAAAGTTATTTATAAAAAATGCTCAGGAGAGTGAAATACAAGAGATAGAAGATATATTGAAAGTCATAATGACTAAATATAAAAATGGTGAAAAGCAAAATAAAGAAGATAAGGAGTTTCACACAAAGATATACTCTTGCTGTCATAACAAAGCCTTATGTGCAGTAATTTTTTCTATAAAAGAACTCCTAGTAGAACTTTGGAATTTTCCACTTGGCCTAGCTGACCCATTTACAGATACAATACCTTTACACGAAGATTTATTTTATGCACTAAAGAATAAAGACGTTAGGAAAGCCCAACAAATAAATACAAAAATATTAAATAATATAATATCACAAGTAAAGAAAGCTGAATTAAATAAGGGGGTGAAAAGCTCTTAGAAGGTTTAACTCAGTTTTAATTCTGGAAAATAATTAGGTAAAATATAATTAAAGGAGGAAGGATTTGATGAAAAAAACTATTTTTGGAATATTAATACTCTTACTAATGATAGGGTGTGGAAAAGAAAAGAAAAATGGAACGTCTGAAAATGGAAAGAAGACCAAAGAGAATACTTTCATAATGGGTAGTGCCAACTTTAACGGTGATTTTTATTATGGTTGGACAAACTCAGCATATGATGGTTATATTAGAAAATTAATTTGGGGTGGAGGGCTTTTATCCCCTACAGATAAAGGAGAACTAGTAATTGCTTCTTTTGTGGAAAAAAAAGAGACCTATAAATCTGATCCAAAGAAAAAAAGCGACGACGTTTGGAAGTTTGAAATTAAAAATGGGATGACATTTTCAAATGGAGATCCACTAACTGCTAAAGATGTCAAGTTTACTTATGATTTCTATATGGATAAAGAAGCATTAAATGCCACTGGTGGAACAAGTGGATTATCAGAGTATATAGATAGAGTAGAACTAGACGAAGCTAAGAATTCTGTAACCTTTTACTTGAAAAATCCAATGTATACAGTAGGCTCATCTATATTCTTTGAAAATCAGTCTATATTAGATTCGACGATGATACTTGCCGGAGTAGAAAAAACAGGACTTTCTCCTCAACAATGGGTAAAAGCTAATATATCTACTCCAATAGGTTATGGTCCATATAAGATAGAAAAATATGTAGAGTCACAATACGTTAAATTAGGTATTAATGAAAATTACCAAGGAAATTTTGAAGGAGATAAGGCTAGTATAGACTACTTAATTATTCAAAACATTCCTAGTGAAACACAGATAACACAACTAATCACTGGAGAAGTAGATGGTCTTGTAAACCTTGGCAATGAAGAAGATATAGAGGCTATATTAGCAACACCAACTTTATCTACTAATAACTATTTACGTAATGGTGGAGGGCAATTTACTTTCCATACTGATTTCGGCCCTATGCAATTACCAGAAGTTAGAAAAGCTTTTGCTTATGAATTTAATAGAGTTAAATTTAGAGACATTTTCTTAGGAAAATACGCAATATCTTCCAATGCACCCTACTCTAGAAATCTATGGATGATGTATGATAAAGGAGAAAATTTAGGAACAGAGGGTAAATTTGAAAAATCATTGACAAATTACGATATTATAAATGCAGACGGTAATTGGGATAAAGAAGCTAACCTTAGGATTGCCCATAAGTTACTGGATCAAGCTGCAACTAGAACAGATGAAGCATATGCTAAATTGACTAAAGATGGAAATGGAGCTTATTTATGGGATGGAAAACAAATTACTTTAAATATAGCTACTACCCCTGTATGGGTAGATTCACTTAACCTTACTTTAACTAAAAACATTCAAGATGAATTCGGTATCTTTGTTAATATAGATTCTATGGACTGGTCTGTACTCTCTAAAAATCTAGATGGAGTAATACCTTTAAGCGAAAGAAAATATCACGCATTTACACTTGGTGATTCTTATGGTATTCAATATGACCCATATCCTAGCTGGTCTGGAACAAGGGTTTTACCATATGGGAAGGGAGCATCAACAAATGGTTCAAGATATAGATCTAATGAAGAATTACTTAATAGTATCCGATTCTCAAACCCTTCAACTACAGAAGGAAAAACTATGTATAAAGCTAACTGGAGAAAATGGATTGTAGAAGTCAACCATAGCTTACCTATATTACCGTTGTATTCAAATAATTTCTATGATGCTTATACAAATAAAGTTGTAGATTTTAAAACTAATGCATTATGGGAATGGCCATATGCAATTGTAAAAGCTAAGTTTAAGTAATTTAATATAAATAAAAAGACTCAACAATAGGATAGGGTATTCTATAACTAACAGTTATATACTGAAAATCTAGAAAAAAAGAGGAAGAAGTTCACAGTATTAGTATATTTTACACTTAGAAACCATAAAAAATATTTTATAGGGTATTTAAAATGAATAAGAGAGGAGGGTGTGGTAGGAATCCTATACGCTTATCATACAGGAAAAAATGAAATTTAATTATGAATTTATTGAAAAACTTACTCAAATCAATGGAATAAGCGGTCATGAGGAGAAAATTAGAAAAGAATTATATAACTACTTAAAAGATGATGTGGATAATATTCATTTTGATAATCTTGGCAGCATTATTTTCGAGAAAGAAAAAAAAGATACGGCTATAGAAGATGTAAATGTTATGATTGCTGCACACATAGACCAAATAGGCTTTATTGTTAACTATATTGATGAAAAAGGATTTTGTTTTGTAAAACCAATTGGTGGGTGGTATCCTACTCAGCTATTAACTCAAGAAGTTGAAGTTGAAACTGAAAATGGTGATAAATATATAGGAATATTTGGTCATAAAGCTGTTGGAGAGTTGAGAAAGAAAAAAGAAATTGAATGGCAGGATATTTATATTGATTTTGGAGTTAATTCTAAGGAGGAATTAGAAGGTTCTGGGGTTCAAATAGGTGATCCTATTACCCCACTGTCCTCCTACAAAAAGCTTATAAATCCAAAATTTGTTGCCACCAAAGCTTGGGATAATAGAGTTGGTTGTGCTATTATCTCTGAGCTCATCAAAAATTTAAAAGGAAAGGATATTCCGTGTAATTTATTCCTTGCAGGAACAGTTCAAGAAGAAGTTGGTATTAGAGGTGCAAAAACAGCATCAAAGGTTGTTAATCCTGATATTTGTTTTTCTATTGATATAGGAGCTTATGGAGATACACCTTCTTTTAATAAATATGACTCCACTTTAGAGTGTGGAAAAGGACCTGCTATTTGTATATTTGACGCCACTTCCCTTGGGAATAAAAAACTTATTAAATTAATAAAAAAAGTTGCCAAAGAAAACAATATCCCATACCAATTAGATATTATGATGAATGGTGGTACAGATAATGGTGCTATGCACTTAAATGAAAGAGGAGCATTTGGAGTTACAATTTCAATACCAACAAGATATGGACACTCACATAACAGCATAATTAATACAGATGATTTAGAAAATGCTACAAAGCTATTTATGAAGGTTATAAAAGAATTAGATTCTAATTTTTTAAAAGATTTAAAAACATTTGTATAAAAAGTAAGGTACATAGGAGATTGCTATGAAAGACTTAGAAACTATTATTGCACACGCAGGAGAAAAAAGAAACAAAATGGGAGTGGCACCTCCTATTTGCCAAAGTAGCTTATTCACTTTTGACTCATATGAGGAGATTTCAAAAGCATTTGATGATCCATATAACACCCCGATTTATTCTAGGGGAAATAACCCTACAGTAAGGATATTAGAAGAAAAAGTGGCTGCTGCTGCTGGCGGAGAAGCATGTAAGTTTTTTTCATCGGGAATGGCTGCAATTTCAAGCGCTATCCTTCACTATATAAAAAGTGGCGATCATATTATTGCTATAAAAAATATATATGGTCCAGCTAATAATTTTTTAAATAAATATTTAAAAGAAAAATTTAATGTAGAAATTACATTTATCAGTGGAAATGATATTGAAGAATTTAAAAGTGAAATTAAAGAAAATACCAAACTTTTTTACCTTGAAAGTCCTTCAAGTGCAATTTTTTCCATTCAAAATTTAAAAGAAGTTGTAAAGTTAGCAAAATCCAAAAATATAAAAACCATCCTTGATAATACATGGGCTACTTTTGTTTATCAAAGGCCTATGGAGATTGGAATAGATCTCGAAGTACACAGTGCTAGTAAATATATAAGTGGACATAGTGATGTAGTGGCAGGATGTGTCATTGGAAAGGAAAAAGATATCAAAGAGATGTTTTATGAGGAGTTTTCTTACCTCGGTGGTGTCTTAGGACCCTTTGATGCATGGTTAATACTCAGAGGACTAAGAACTTTACCACTAAGGTTAAAACAACACAGTGAAAATGCTCTAAAAATAGCTCTATTTTTAGAAAAACACCCTAAAATAAAAAAAGTTAACTATGTTGGGTTAGAGTCATTTCCTCAACACAATATAGCTAAACAAACAATGACAGGGTTTTCAGGGCTTATGAGTTTTGAAATTAATACTAATGTCAAAGGCATCAAAAATTTCATAAATACTCTTGAAATTTTTAGTATTGGAGTCAGCTGGGGAGGATATGAAAGTTTAGCTTATGCTCCTATAATATCTATATTAAAAGAGATGCCAGAAGATCAAATAAAATCTATGGGTGTTTCCCCTGGAGTAATCAGAATCTCCGTTGGCCTTGAAAGCTCTAGAGAGTTAATCTTAGATTTAGAAAGAGCTTTAAATGAAGTTTAAAATAGACTTTTTATAAGTTTATAAAATTAATACAAAACTTTTATAAAGTGAGAAGCAATGGTTCTTGGATCTTTACTCCTCACTTTTAATCTATATAATTTTTTACCCTAATACTGATACTCCTCATAATATTTCATAAGTTTTTCCTCATCCAATATCGTTATATAATTTTTTTCTTTTTTTATACACCCTTCCTCTGTTAATTCACCGGTTAATTTATAGAGCATACTCTTCCCTACATTAAGAACATCAGCAATATCACCATACTTCAAAAAATACATCTTTCCGTTCACGGAATTACTTATAAGTAAAAATGCAAAGAATACCTTGGCTCCTCCATGAGAACGAATAAAGAACCCTCTCATCCCTCTTCTTATGGCCCCCGCACCTCTTTCTAAAATAAACCTAAGGATCTTAGCATCATTTAACAGATGTCCTTCCAGGAGTTTCTCATCTAGTACCACTGCTCTTACGGTTTTAGATGCTGCCACCATCTCCCAATCTCTTATATCTTTTTGCAGATACATATTTACACCTATAAATTGATTCTTATTAAAAAAATATGGATTAATTATTTTTTTCTCCCCATGATATCTTACAGCATATACTGTCCCCTCAAGAATATATACAATTTTATGTTCATCTATGGTCAGTAGAAATTCTCCCCTATGGTATTCTTTGATCCTTAGATTCTTAACTAAATCTTTAGACATTATTTTTTCTAAAACCCCAAATTTACCTTCCATTTATTGACCCCCAACTTGTTGTTTAATTTTTTAATTAAATAAACTAAAAAAATCTAAAAAATGTCCACCAATTGGACACTTTTGTTTCTATTAAATGTTATTATTTATCTCATGAAAAAGCAAGAAAGATTTAAAAAATTTAGACAACTAAGTAAGTAAAGTTATTGGACGATATTATAAATATAGACATTTAAGGAGAAAAAAAACATGAAAAAAGTATTATTAGGATTAGCAGCATTATCAGCAGTATCATTTGCTGCACAGGGAGACACATATTTAAACGCAAGATTTGGTGGAGATTTAGGAGCTTCATATACTGGGTATAAGGAAGAAGGAATGGATTTCTTAAATGATGAAACAGATGGATTCGGTGGAGAGCTAGCATTGGAAGGTTATAAAAGTATAACTGATAATTTTGATCTGGGTTTAGGTCTGGCATATCAATTCCATGCAGACAGAAAAAAACAAGGAATTTCTGAAGTTGGAAATGAAGGAGAAGTTTCTGGGGCAGAATATAAATCTTTACCCATCTATCTAACTGCAAAATATAATTTTAATTTAGATTCAGATATCAAGCCATATTTAAAAGCTAACTTAGGGTATTCGTTTAACTTTGATGGATCTGATTTAGAAGCAAAAGGAACAGGAACAAACACTGGTCAGAATTATAAAATGAATGCAGATGTAGAAAATGGTCTTTACTGGGCTTTAGGTGGAGGAGTAGAGTATAAGAATTTTACTGTAGATCTAATGTATGCTGTAACTAAAGCAGAAACTGAAGTTAAAGAACTTGACGGAAAAGAAGATAACGACTATGGAAGAGTTGTGCTTTCAGCTGGTTATAGATTCGATCTATAAAATTTATTTAAAAAACTCCTTCAATGAAGGAGTTTTTTTATTCTTTAGAAAAAAATACCTCCCATTATCGGGAGGTATTTCATATTATTATATAGTCTTTAATTTTTGTCCTGCTTTTTGTGTAGCTGTTTCAGAACCAGTCCAGCACTCTACACCATCTAAGTCTGCCACTGTTTCAGCTTTTAAAACTGGATCCAATCCTTGTTTTCTTTGATCTGAGTAATCAGCTAATAATCTGAATGCAATAGGACCTAACTTTAAGATCGCATACAGGTTTAATAAAGCCATGAATCCCATGAATAGATCCGCTAATCCCCATACTACTTTTAATCCTGCAATTCCTCCTAATAACACCATCATAACAACTGCTGCTCTATACCCTTGTAACCATAATTTATTTTCAGTCATAAATTCAATATTTGCTTCCCCATAATAATAGTTTCCGATTACTGAAGAGAATGCGAATAAGAAGATACATACAGCTATAAATATTCCACCGAAGTTTCCTAAGTGCATACTAAGTGCTGACTGAGTCATTTGGATCCCGTCTCCACTAAGTGATTGGTATCCTGATAATAAGATTATAAATGCTGTTGCACTACAGATTAATATTGTATCTGTAAATACTCCCAATGCTTGGATAAGCCCTTGCTTTACCGGATGACTTACTGTAGCCGTAGCTGCTGCATTAGGAGCACTACCCATTCCTGCTTCATTGGAAAATAATCCTCTTTTAATACCCTGCATAAGAGCCGCACCCAGTGCTCCTCCTGCTGCCGATTTAAAGTTAAATGCACCATCAATAATCATTCCAAATACTGCTGGTATATGTGTAATATTCATTACTATAACCACCGTTGCAACAACAACATAACATACTGCCATTACAGGAACTACTTTTTCTACGAAACTTGCTATTCTTTTTACTCCACCAAATATTATAACAGCTGTTAATACTGCTAATACAACTGCAACTACAGTTTTACTTATTCCAAATGACCCATTAAATGCCATAGCTATTGTGTTTGATTGAACCGAGTTGAATATCAGTCCAAAACATACTGTGATTAAGATCGAAAATGCTATTCCTAATGTTCTATTTTTTAAAGCCTTCTCCATATAATATGCAGGTCCGCCTCTAAATGCGTCTCCATCCTTTACCTTATATAGTTGTGCCAAAGTAGATTCTACAAAAGCTGATGCAGAACCAATAAGTGCTAACATCCACATCCAGAATACTGCTCCTGGTCCACCTGCTGCGATAGCCAGCGCAACCCCTGCCATATTTCCAGTTCCTACTCTAGAAGCTGTACTTATACAAAAAGCCTGAAATGACGATATCCCTTTTTCCTCTTTATTTCCCTTTACTCCATCTGCTGCTCCTTCAGTTAAAAGTCTTACCATCTCCTTTAACATTCTAAACTGAGCAAACTTTGTTTTTACAGAGAAATATATCCCTACACCTATTAAACCTACTATCAATACATATGACCATAAAATGTTATTTAAAAAATCTACCATACTTTATTCCTCCCTGATGCTTTATTATTTATTTATTCCATCAGTATAGTATATATATTATTCTTTGTCAATATATACCATATATGAATTTCATTGGTTATTCATAGGAAAAAACTATTAATCGCTTTTTTTTATAACTTTATAAGCTATAATGTACACAATAAAAAAGAGTAATCCGAAAAAATTACTCTCATTTAGATAACAATATTATACTTTCCCCAAAAATGACTCTATCCTTTTATTTTTAGGAGATACTAAAATTTCATCAGAGGTTCCCTCATCTACAATTATTCCGTCTTCCATAAAGATAACCCTGTCAGATACCTCTCTGGCAAACTTCATTTCATGGGTTACTATTATCATACTTATATGCTCAGAAACTAATAGTCTTATGAGATCTAAAACCTCTCCTACTAATTCTGGATCTAAAGCTGATGTAGGTTCATCCAGCAATATCAATTTATTTTCAAGAGCCATAGCCCTTCCTATTCCTATCCTTTGCTGCTGTCCTCCACTGAGTTCACTGGGGTAAAACCCTTCTTTCCCCTCTAATCCTATTTTTTTTATTATCTCTCTGCCTTTTTTATCAGCTGATCTTTTATCTATTTTTTTTACTATTATAAGAGCTTCTGTTATGTTTTCTAGTGCTGTTTTATTCTTAAATAGATTATAGTTTTGAAATACCATAGATGTCTTCTGTCTAAAAGATACTATATCTTTCTTCTTATGATTGCTCGCTTCCTGCTTTAAACTATCTATTGTTATAGACCCCTTTGTAGGCTCTTCCAAATAATTTAAACACCTTAAAAAAGTTGATTTTCCACTTCCAGAGGGCCCAATAATAGATACAATCTCTCCTTTTTTCAGAGAAAAATCTATTCCTTTCAAAACTTCTAATTCTCCAAAATTTTTATGTAATCCTTTTACCTCTAATATATTATTTCTATTCACAGTTCCCCTCCTAATAACCTCTATTTAATCTGATTTCTAGTATTTTTTGAACCCTTTCAAGTAAAATTACCAATGCCCAATAAACCAAAGCCACAGCTAGATAACTCTCTAAGAACCTATATGAACTGGCTGCTTCCAGTTGTGTCTTTGCCATGATATCGGCTAACCCCAGGGTAAATGCTAAAGATGAAGATTTCAATAGATCTATAGAGATATTTACAATTGAAGGAATTGCAACTCTTATTCCCTGAGGTATAACTATCCTTACCATCACTTGAATAGTATTCATCCCAACGGAGTAACCAGCCTCTAACTGTCCTTTATCTACCGATGACAGGGCTCCCCTTATAGTTTCAGCCATATAAGCAGAAAAATGCAGACTAAGTCCCAGTACAGTAGCTGTAAATGCACTCATATTTATAAATATAGGAAATACCTGAGGCAATCCATAGTAGATTAAAAATAATTGTACCAATAATGGAGTTCCCCTGAAGAAAGATACAAATAATCCCGTTATCTCATATAAAACTTTCACTTTAAAAAATCTGATAACTGCTACTAGTATCCCCAGTAAAACCGATATAATTGTTGATATAAATGTTATTTTTAATGTCAGTCCCAAAGCTTTAAATAAAATTGGGAACAACCCTATCATTGCTTCTATTTTAAAATCCATTTTTTCCCTCTCTTTAATTTTATTTTTTAAAAAAATAGGCATTTTAACTTTGAAAAAGTTTTCTCTCTTCAGAATTAAAATGCCTATTAATTATGTAATTAGATATAAATTAACTCAAAATTAATTTGAAGTTATATCCATCCCAAAATACTTATTAGAGATCTCTACAAGAGTTCCGTCTGCTCTCATCTCATCTAAAGTTTCATTGATCTCTTTCATCATAATTTCATTTTTTTCTTTCTTTACAAAAGGAAAAGCATTGGCTATATATTTAGCCGGTTTATCTAGTAGTTCAATTTGAAGATCATTTTTTTTGATCAACTCTATGATAGATACCTTATCCATCATAAACGTATCCACTCTTCCTAGCTCTACATCTTTAACTAAACTTCCTGAATTATAAACCACAGTTTCAAAATCTATTTTTTTAGATAGTTCTCTGACTATTTCTTCATAATTTGTTCCTACTTCAGTGGCAACTCTTCTACCTGCCAGATCCTCTATTCCCATTATTCCTTTTGGATTTCCTTTAGCCACAAAGAACTGAGCTCCAGAATAAACATACGGAACTGAGAAATTATATTTTTCCAGTCTTTTATCTGTAATGGTAATTTGATTAGATATTGTATCTATCTTTCCCGTATCTAACATCCCAAATAAGCCACTAAATTTAGCCTGTTTAAACTCGATATCTTTTCCTAATCTTTTTCCTATTTCATTCCAGACATCTATATCAAAACCTTTAAGTTCATCATTTTCTGTATAAGTGAATGGATAGTATCCACCAGAAGTTCCTACTCTTATAACCTCTTTTTTAGACTCTTCCTTTCCACATGCTATAAATAAAGTTCCTAATAATATTCCCAATAATAAAATTTTAAATCTGTTCATAATCTCCTCCTATTTAATCATATATAATAAATATCCGTACGGCCGTCATTGTATTTATCTTTTAAGCTTTCTAAACTTATATTTTCAGTTAATTCTTTTATTTTATCATCTATCTTTTCCCATACTTCTTTTTCCAAGACAGATTCTAAAGCTTCTAAATTATAGCTGCTGCAACAGGGTGAATCTTGAGTATCCTCCAATATATTTAAAATATCTCCAACACTTATTTCCTTTGGAGACCTGGCTAAAACATATCCTCCCTGAGCTCCCTTACTGCTTATTATTAATCCTGCTTTTTTTAAAGTTAAAAATATCTGCTCTAAATATCTCTTAGAAATATCTTCTTTTTCAGATATCTCCTTAACACTAAATTTTCTTTCTGGATTACATGCCATATATACCAAAGCTCTCAATCCATATTTACTTTTTTTAGTTGTTGTCATCTTCCTCCTCCTAAAATACACTTAATACATAGGAATTAAGTAGTTATCTGTGAAATGATAATACCATAGGTTACTAACCCTGTCAACAATTATTTCTTACTCATCGGGTAAAGTTTTATAAACAACCTTTATCCTTCTTCTGAAATTAATATTTTTTCAAATAAAAAGGACATAGATCTCTCTATGCCCTTTCATATTATAATTTATAATTTTGATTCCTGCCCAGGTTATAAAAACCATCGAAGTAGGAGTCTATTTTTTTCTCATGTGTGGGAATAATAATACGTCTCTAATAGATTCAGATCCTGTTAATAACATTACTAATCTATCGATACCAATTCCTAATCCTCCTGTTGGTGGAAGACCATATTCTAATGCGTTGATGTAGTCTTCATCTACTACTGCATTGGCTTCGTCATTACCTTTTGTAGCTTCCGCTACTTGGTCCATAAATCTTGATTTTTGATCAGCTGGATCATTTAACTCAGAGAATGCGTTTCCATATTCTCTTGCATCGATAAATAACTCAAATCTATCTGTAAATCTACCATCATCTTTTGTTCTCTTAGCTAATGGAGAGATCTCTACTGGATGACCCATTACAAATGTAGGTTGTACTATTGTCTCTTCACATTTTTGCTCGAAGAATTCATTGATGATATGTCCTACTGTATCCATATGAGGAGCTAAGTGTACTTCATTTGCTTCAGCTAATTCTTTAGCAGCTTCTACACTCATCTCAGGCCAGAAGTCTACACCTGTAACATCTTTGATTATGTCAACCATGTGTATTCTTGCAAACCCTTCTAATTTTATTTCCTTACCATTGTATACAACGTCAGTCGTTCCAAGTACTTCTTTTGCAGTGTTTGTGATGATCTCTTCTGTAAGATCCATTATATCTTCAAAGTCAGCATATGCCTGGTATAATTCCATCATTGTAAATTCAGGGTTATGTCTAGTAGATATTCCTTCATTTCTAAAACTTCTATTGATTTCAAATACCTTGTCAAATCCACCAACAATTAACCTTTTAAGGTATAATTCTGGAGCTATTCTTAAGTATAATTCCATATCTAAAGCGTTATGGTGTGTTACGAATGGTTTTGCCGAAGCTCCACCAACGATTGGATGCATAATAGGAGTTTCCACTTCTAAGAAATCTTTCTTAGTTAAGAATGCTCTTATAAAACTAACTATTTTTGCTCTAGTTATAAATGTTTCTTTTACATCTCTATTCATGATAAGGTCTACATATCTTTGTCTATATCTAGTTTCTACATCTGTTAAACCATGGAATTTATCTGGTAATGGTTTGATATTTTTAGATAAAAATTCAAATTCAACTGCTCTTAGAGTGAATTCTCCCTTTCCTGTTTTAAATACTCCACCTTTGATTCCGATGAAATCTCCAGTTCCAATTTTACTGATTACTTCAAATGCTTCATCTCCAACTACATCTTTTCTGATATAAAATTGGATTCTTCCAGTTTGGTCTTCAATATGACCAAATACTGCTTTTTTTCCTGCTGGTCTGAATGCCATGATTCTTCCTGCAGTTTGGAATGTTTCATTATAATTTTCAGGATCTTTATCAAATTCAACCTCTGAATTTATAATATCTTCTACCATATTTAACTTGCTGTACTTTCTACCAAATGGTTCGATTCCCATTGCTTTGATCTCTTCTACCTTGTTCCACTTGTCTAAGACAATGTGGTCATTGTTTTCAACTGTTTGATTCATTCTCTACCTCTTTCTCTAATTTATTTTTATTTAATTTTTCTATTTTTAATATATATATCCTTCCCCTATTGCTAAGGGTAGTGTTTGGAAATTTTTTGATCAATGTTCTGAAATATTTAGAACTTTCATCATAGTTTTCTAAGTTATAGTAGATCATCCCACCTAAATAGTAGTAATCTCCAAAAAACTCTTCATCTAAAATTTTAACATCTATAAATTTTAAGTTTTTTTCTGCCAATTCTAACTCATTTAAATTATAATACAAATCTGCCAATTTATAATAGATATTATTTTTTAATTCAGATGATATATCTTTTTTTAGAGACCTCTTATAATAAAGTTCGGCTTCTTGAAGCCTTCCCTCTTGAACATACTTTTCAGCAGTTCCAATATATTTTTCAAGTTTTTTTCTGTCTAAATATTTTATTTCTATTTGCTTAATTTTATCCAATTGTTCAGGATTCACCCCTGATTTTAGGGTCTCGTAGCTATTCTTATCATCTGTTTCCAAATATATAAGAGCTAATTTTTCTAAGTTTCCACTTGTTTTATAATAGGTAATTGCTTTATTATAATCTTTTAATTGATAATGGTAATCTCCTAAATAATCTAATATCTTTGGAACAGGTTCAATTAAAATTTGAGTTTCAGCTAATTTAACAGCTCCTGAACTATAATTTTTATAATTTATAGAAGCATCTAAGTATTCTAGTTCATATTTTTTATCATAGGTGGATAATTTTTCTAAAAACTTAAGATATTCCTCTGTTTCTCCTAATTCTTTTAAAGCATTTAGATAAATTTTTATTATCTCTGCCTTTTTTTCATCATCTAATTTATATTTACTTACCAATACTTTTGAGATATTTCTCACCATATGGTAGTTTTTATTTTTTTCATTTAATTCCAAAGCATAAAAAAGGCCCTTTTCTATCTCCTCTGAATCAGGGAAAAAAGTTTCTAAAAGCAATAAATTCTTATTTAAGAATTTAAAATCTCCATCATTGTAGGAGTCTTCTATATTATTTTCTATATCTTCAGGAAACGGCTGATACTTTGAAATTTTCTTAAAAATTATCTCTTTAGTTACCTGATTTTTTTCTGTAAAAGATATCTTGTATTCCCCTATACTAGAAAAAGTAATACTCAGATTTTCTCCCTCTTTCTTCAGATCTACAAGGGAATTTTTATAAGTTTTTCCTATTACTTTTAGTTTTTTTATCTCAGATATGTTTTTAAGCTCAATTTTCTCATCCAAAGCCAGGTCTATTTTCTTCCCATTTGGAATGGTCTGAAAGTCGTATTCAACCTTCTTAGCTCCCTTAGGTTCTACTTCTCCCAAAAGAAAATTAATATTTTGTTTATCTATCCCACTAGAATATATTTTTTCATATCCTCCATAGAATAAAGATAGTTCTTTAATTATTTTTTTATTGACCTCATCTACCTCTTTAGAACTGTTCACAGCACCATAAGATCCTATATTAACCCCCAATAAGATGGTCATAAATAATATTAATTTTTTCATCTCATCCTCCAAAGGTTAATTTTAAATAAAAATAGAGCAATCTCTTGCTCTATTATATCAAATTTTTTATATTTTTACCATAAATTATAGTTCATCTATCTTTAGTGTCAATTCATTCACAACTGCATTTTCTTCAATTATAGAATATTCAGCACTGATCTTTTTCTCTTCTATGATTAAAGATTTTGTAAAAATTTCAAAATTTCTATTCATATATGATGCCCTATAAGAAAAACTTGTCTTTTGATTTTCTTTCAATAGCTTATTACTCTTTATATCTCCATCTCTTACTATCTGCATCTTGTCCTTTAAGATAAATATTCTTACCTTTGCATATTCATCAGCATAAGTGTATTTAACACCTTTTTCATTTTCTTCTCTAGTCGCATCAAAGGTAGCGTCATACTTTTCTCCAAAACTATCTGTTGTTCTTATCCTTAATTTCATCTTCTAGTCTCCCATTAAGCCGGATATAAATGAATCTACATCTTCTTCAATTTCAGAATAATCTTCCTCTTCAAAATACTCTTCTGTCTCCTCAGAACCAGTAGTTATTTTATCTTCTCTTTCATAATAAGAATCATCATCCCAGTCACCAATATTTGTTCCACCGGCATAATATTCATCTTCCCAGTTATCTAATATATCTGATGCTTCATCCTCTTCATCTACTAATTCCACTATTTCTTCATCTTCTCTATATATAAAAACATACCTTTTTCCATCTAGGTCTTCTCCGATTAAATATTCATCTCCGAACATCATTATATCTCCTACTACGGACATGTCACGTTCTTCATCTTCTATCATATATTCAAAATTTTCTCCAACAGCATACATTTTTCCCACCTCACTTATGATATTTACTATTTCCTAATATACTAAACCAACGATAAACTTGCTCAAACAATATAAGTCTCATCAATTGATGAGGAAATGTTAGGTCTGAAAAACTCATTCTTAGATCTACGGCACTTCTCACTTCCTTGGTAACCCCGTAAGATCCCCCAATAATAAAGTTAATTGTGCTGTTCCCGTTGACTGTTATTTGTTCTATTTTTTTAGCCATCTCTTCCGATGAAAACTTTTTCCCACCAATATCCATTAGAATAGAATACCCTTTATTTTTAGATATTGTCTCTATTATTTGCTTGGCTTCCTTCTCCATAGATTGATTTCTATTTTTATCGTTCCCATCTTCCTTTAATTCAATAACTTTTAACCTTGTATAGGCAGACAACCTTTTAGTAAATTCATCTATTCCCATATTGATATATTTTTCTTTTACTTTTCCTACGCAAACAATGTTTACATTTACCATCTTTATCTCCTTACTCAAGATCCTTGTCCCTAATTAATTCTACACAAAAAATGTGAATTTTCCTATCTTAATTTTTGTTTTTTGTCTTTCTACTATTCTTTAGACGTCAAACAGCTCTTTTTTTTCCAAAAAATATTATTTTCTATTAAACTTTTTATTCATCTCATCAAAAGTCATCTTTAATATTATGGGTCTTCCATGGGGACAAGTATATTTCCCGACCTTATGAAGATCCGATATCAAAGTTTCCATCTCCTCTAAAGTCAGTTTTTCACCTGCCTTTATAGCATTTCGACAAGACATGGATATGATAACTTTTTCCCTTGGGTCACTGCCACCTAAATTTTCTAAAAGGTGTCTAAATGTATCTTCTACACTGACTCTAAAGTTAAATATAGGGACTCCTCTGATTAAAATTTCATTGTCACAAAATTCCTCTACTTCGAATCCAAATTCACTAAATAACTCTAAATTTCCTTTTACAATCTCAGTTTCATAACCATTTAGCTCTAATTTTATAGGAACTAATAAGTTTTGAATAGATATTTTTTTGTTATAATGCTTCTCTTTCAACCTTTCATATAAGATCCTTTCATGGACAATATGTTGATCATAGATCTCTAATTCTTCCTCTGTTTCAACCAGGATATACATATTGTGAAGTTGGGCTAAAACCCTGTAATCAGTTTTGATCTTTTTTTCTATCTCTAGATCTTTATGGTCTTCACTATCCTGTGTTTCAGCTGCAAGGATCTTTTCGATCTCAACGGATTTATTCCCTCTCTGTGGAATAACCTCATCTTCTCTACTCTCAATTTTCTTATCTTCACCTTCAATTTTATCCTCCTTTATTTCTAAAGAAGAAATATCTGAAGGAAGAGTTGCCTCATATTCCTGACTGTACCTATTAGCTTTAGCAATTCTCTCAGTTACCTTATTCTCTAATTTTTCCTCTTTTATTAGGACAGGCTGCTCTGTTTTTATGACTTCATTGACTGTAGGAGTTATTAAGTTTTCCAACTCCTCAAAATCCAAAAGGTTATTTTCTTCTAGACTTTTATCCTCTTCCTCCTCAATTTTTAAAGAGATCGAATTCTTCCTGTCATCCCTATAGATAGCATCGGTTAATTGATCTAATATTTCCTTGTATACGCCATCTTCATCCACAAATTTAACGATCTTTTTAGAGGGATGAACATTGACATCAACTAAGTCAGGTGAAACATTAAAAAATATTATTGTAAAGGGATATCTCCCCTTAACTAATTTAGTATAATAAGCATCTAAAACTGCTTTTTCAATAGTCTTAGATTTGACATATCTGCCATTTACATAGGTATATATAGAATCTTTATTAGATTTTAGGAGGTTCATATTTCCCCAATATCCCAAAGAAAATTTTGTTGAATTTTTTAATGTATTCCTGCCGAATAATTCTAAAATTGTATTTTCTATCCCACGACCACTGGTCTTCACAACTTCCCTTCCATCTAAAAGTAAAGAAAATGAAACCTCGGTGTTGTATAGAGCTTCCTTTAAAACAATTTCCCTTATTCGTGCATATTCAGTAGATTTTTTTCTCAAAAATTTAAGTCTTGCTGGAGTATTAAAAAACAGATCTTTAATAACTATCTCTGTTCCTCCTGCTCTAGATATTTCTTCATATTTAGTAATCTTACCGGCATTTAAATTTATCTTATGCCCGACTTTAGAATCATTGGTTTTACTAGAAATAATCATCTTGGATATAGATCCGATAGAAGCTAATGCTTCACCTCTGAATCCATAGCTAGTAAGATTAAAGATATCCCTTTTATCTTTAATCTTACTAGTAGCATGTCTCTCCACACATAAAAATAGGTCTTCCTTTCCCATTCCCATACCTGTGTCAACTAGCCTTACATCTCGACCATTATTTTTTACCTCTATTCTAATAGATCCTGCTTCTGCATCTAGGGAGTTTTCTATCAGCTCCTTTATCATGCTGGCTGGATTCTCAACTACTTCTCCTGCTGCGATTATATTAGATACACTTTCATCTAGTATTCTTATCCTACTCATATAATATTACCCCTTCTAAAAAATAGCCTTAATATTATAGCAAAATTATAAAATTCTGACCATTTCTTTTTTAGTTTAATGATTTCATTTTTTTATTTAACTTATTATACCCTATTTTTGACCCTTAAAACTAAAAAATTGAACTACTTTTTATTGCCTACTCTGAATCGAATACTTTTATGGTATACTCTAATTGATATTCAATATATTTAGCGATATTATTCAGCAATTAAAGGTTAGAAAATATCAAATAAAAAGTTATAATAACTTAAAAATTCAAATATTAATTAAAAAGGAGATTTTCATGAAAAAAATTATCTTACTATATATATTTATTTTTACCACTCTATTCCCCTCAGATAATATAGGTGGGTATAGAGCCTTTATCCAGGCAAAGAATCATTATCTTAATGGAAATTTTGATCAGGCAAAAATAGAATTTGAAAATTTTGTAGAGGTCTATAAAGACTCTAAATTGGTTAATTCTCACTACCCTGATTACTATATTGCCATGAACTACTACGAGATTGGGGAAATGAAAAATGCCCTTAAATATTTAGAGTCATCTATCTATACTCCTAAATATTTAAAATTTTTAGAATTTAAAAAATCTAATTATTTTGAATTCAAACGTGGATTTTATCTGGGTGAGATCTATTCTCGTTTAGGATATTTTACCAATGCCCACTACCAGTATCTGACCCTTATAAAGGATTATTATGACCCTGATTTAGAACCACTTGAAAAAAAAGCACTTAATATCCTGGCCTCTAAAGACCCTTATTATAACTATATATTAGAGATTAAATACAAAAACAACTATAAAAACATCGACAAATTAAAAAACGATGATCTAAAGATGATAGGACACTACCTGTATTCAAAGGGACTCTTTTTAGAATTTTATAAATCTTATAAAAACTCAATTAATTCTTCCTCTAACAATAAGGAGATCGTTGTGGGTACCCTTAATATCTTAGAAGAAGCAAACCAGTACGACCTGATGATAGAACTCATAAAAAATCAATTCAGTTCGGGGAATACAGATTCAGATTACTATTATTTCTGGGGAAACGCCTTAAAAAAGTCCAATAAACCCTTGGAGGCTATAGAAAAATATAAACTAGTAGATAAATCTCCATATCTAGAAAGATCTATCTATTCCATTGGAAGAATTTATTTTATTTTAGAAAATTATGAAGAAGCTATCCTATGGAGTAAAAAATTAAATAACGACAAGGCTCATGAACTCTTGACCAGATCTTATTTCAACTCATCCCAGATGGATCTATTTAAGGAATCTGCAATTAAGTATATACAGTCCTATCCAAATTCTAACTTGGCCGGTTATTATAGGAATATGCTCTACAATGAAAGTAAAAATCCAAATTATTTAAACTGGATAATCAAACACAACCTAAACTCCTACTACTATCAAGTGGCTTTCAACATTACTAAAACCACCAGAGTATTGGAGGAATATCCTCTAGATTATAAGAAGCGCTTCTACACAGATTCCTTAAGCATCTTAGACCAGTTAGCTGAATTAGGTGATCCACAACTGTTAATTATTGAATCCGATACCCTTAATTTTTCCAAAGATAAGGTTTTTGAAACTTTTATTAAAACATCTTATTTAGAAAAAATTAAACTGTATGATCTGGCTATGAAATCTTCCCTCTCTGCTGAGGAAGAGTTTTCTAAATATTCAAACCTTTATCCCTACCTATATCCCAGATATTATGGTGATTTGGTAAAAAAATACAGTAAGAAATATGATGTAGAGGAATCACTTATCTTCAGTCTTATTAAGGAGGGAAGTAAGTTTGATTCAAATCTAATTTTTAAAAGTACTTATTTCGGGCTTATGCAGTTAGATCTCAAAACAGCTAAACTATATGACCCTGATATAACCACTAAAAAACTTTTAGACCCCGAAGTAAACATCAGTATTGGAGTCAGGCATTTAGAATACCTTTTATCTAATTCCGATGACAATATCAGCCTGACCATCGCTGGTTTTCATGATGGAGAGAAACTGATCTCCAATTGGAAATTAGATAAAAACGGAGATATAGATGTGGAGCAGATACCATATTCAGATTCACAAAGATTCATAAAGAGAGTTATTACCAACTATTATAAATATAAAAGTCTCTATAAAGACTAAAAAAAATCTTTCCTTTTCAGGAAAGATTTTTTTCTTTCATTTCCCTTGACAAATTAAAATTTCTAAGCTAAACTTTTGATATCGATATTCGATATCGTTAAACGATATTAGGAGGAATTATGGAAGAAAAGACATTAAGAAAGTTATTTTTAGGATTTATCCAACTACACATTCTCAGACATGGCAGCAAAAAACCCATCTATGGGGTATGGCTTATGGATCATTTAAAAGATCACGGTTACAATATGAGCTCTGGAACTATCTATCCCCTTTTGAAAAATATGTGCAGAGATGGTCTGCTATCCTTAGAGGAAAAGAAAGTAGAAGGAAAGATTAGGAAATATTATACTACTACAGATCTGGGTAAGATAATTTTAAAGAAAGGGGAAGAAAAAGTCCGTGAATTGAGCAAAAATATGTAGGGAGGTAATTTCATGATAAAGTTAGAGCAGATAAATTTGATGTTAAGACAACAACCAATTTTTACAAACTTAAATTTACACATTAAGAAAAATAAAAAAATTCTCCTAAAAATGCCTTCTGGCGCTGGGAAAAGTACCCTCCTAAAGGTAATTATGGGGTATATCCCTGTAAACAGCGGAAACATTCTTATAGATGGAGAAATTTTAGGACAGAATAATGTAGATATACTACGTCAAAAAATTGCTTACATCGGTCAAAATATCTTCTTCACAGAAGAAAGTGTAGAAAAATACATAGAGCTTATATTTTCATTTCAGAAAAACAAGGATATTGAGTTGTCTAATTCTGCCCTCTATGATCTCCTGGAAAATTTTGATTTGGATAAAAGTATATTAAAAAAATCTCCTTCACTTTTATCCGGAGGAGAAAAACAGAGAATTGCACTTATATTAGTTTTACTTTTAGATAGGGAGATCCTCCTCTTAGATGAGGTCACTTCTGGACTGGATCACGATTTAAAAATAAAAGTTATCAAGATCATAAAAAATTTGGATAAAACAGTTATAGTCTCCTCCCACGACAATCAGTGGCTGGATTATGATGAATTTGAAGTAGTGGGGTGGTGATCTTATGAATATATCTTTTTTTAATATTTCACTCCTTTTGATCCCGCTTTTTATATTAGTTTTAGGATTGAGATTTTTTAGAATAAACCTTTTAAAGAAAGCTGCCACCTCTATCGGCCGAATGATTCTCCAGCTATTTTTAGTAGGTGTCTACCTGGAATACATCTTCAAATTTAATAACTGGGCTGTAAACTTCATCTATATCCTTATTATGGTTTTAGTTGCATCTCTCTCTACAATAGATGTAGTTAAATTAAACTATAAGAAGTTCATCTTACCCCTATTTGGGTCTATATTCTTGTCATGGGTTACAGTCTATACCCTGTACCAGTTTATAATTTTACATGACATTAATTTTTTCGAATCCAGATATATTATCCCTGTCAGCGGTATGCTCTTGGGGAATCTATTACAGGGACAGATTATATTTTTAAATAACTTTTTCACCCAGATAAAAGACGGAGAAGATTCATATTTTTACCTTCTTTCTATGGGAGCCACAAAGTTTGAGGCACTTCGAGAGTTTTATAGGAGATCCATCATATCATCTCTTCAGCCTAGTCTTGCAAATATGGCTACCATCGGGTTGGTAGCTCTGCCAGGGATGATGACTGGACAAATCTTAGCCGGAGCCTCTCCCTTTACAGCTATTAAATACCAGATAAGTATCATGCTTGCAATCTTTTGTATCAGAGGTTTATCTCTGTTATTTACAACCTTTGCTATAAATAAAATTGCATTTGATCGATTCAGCAGATTAAAGAGAGATGTATTTAGATAAACACCAAACTTAAGATTATCTATTCAGACACAAAATATATACTTGAAATCAAGCATATATTTTGTGTTTTTTTAATAACTACTTGACATATAGCTATTTAAATCGTATTATTTGAATATACAAATAAACGAATTTTATATAGGAGGTACAATTTGTTATATTACAAAGATGATCCAGAATTATTTGAAAATAAAGCTAGTGTCTTAAAAGCTCTATCTCATCCTATAAGATTATGCATAGTAAAAAATTTAATTGCAGCAAAAAAAGCCAATGTAACTCAAATGCAACATTGTTTAGAAGCACCACAATCTACAATATCGCAGCACTTATCTAAACTAAAGGCTGAAAAAATTATCAAAGGTGAGAGAAAAGGCTTAGAAGTTTATTATTCCATCTCCAATGAAAAGATAATAAAAATTATCGAAGTTCTTTTTTGTAAATAAAAACTATAGATAAAGGGAGTGTAAGTCATGAATATTATAGAAAAAATTAAAACTGGTAATTGACCTATGTTAAAAATCTTAGGTTTAAGATTCGGAAAAAAAGGTAAAGCATTCGATATCTCAAAAGACGAAGCTTTGAAATTATTAGAAAGTGACAACACAATAGTCTTAGATGTCCGAACTCCAAAGGAGATAATCACAGTTCCTTCTTTAGTTGAAGATGCTGTCATGATAGATTATGAAGATAAAAACTTTGAAAGTGAAATAAAAAAATTGGATAAAAATAAAACTTATTTAGTTGTATGTACCCGTGGAAATTATGCTAGGGGTGCTTGCATTACTATGGAAAAAAACGGATTTAAATCTATGAAAAGTCTTAAGGGTGGCCTTAATTATTTTCATAGTTGCTCTACATGAGGATAGAAATTATCTTCTGGTAGGAGACCTATGCGTTTAGTAAAAAAGATTACTTCTATGTATTAATACATAGAAGTAATCTTTTTTTATTTCCAATTTTTAAACCACTCGTCTATTGAAGTTTCAAAGTTTTCCATAAAATCTGAATTTGTTTTTCTATTATAAAAAGCCTCTACAAATCTCTTACCTTTATTCGATTCTTTTGAATTAAATTCATCTTCTTTTAATTTAAACATAGTTTTTATTTCTTCTTTATCAAGTTCTTTATACTTCTCTTTGAACACCACAAACTCTTTGTCAAACCTTTTTCTTTTTATTCTTTTATAATCTTCCGGGTAATATCCAAAGGTTAACATTCCAATTGGGATAGTATATTCAGGTAGATTTAATAATTCCTTGTGATACTCACAATTTTCTAATATATCACCTATATAGCAACTTCCTATATTTAAGCTTTCTCCTGCAATTACTGCATTCTCAGAGGCAATCATTGCATCCTCAAATGCTAATATCATCTCTGCTTTACCAATCTTTCTATTCCCCTCTTTATACATTCCTTCATCTTTGAAATAATCATTCCATTTTTTAAAGTCAGCTACAAAAATCAGTATATCGGAAGCTGCTTTTATAAAAGGTTGATCATCACAGGATATCGCTAATTTTTCCATAGTTTCCTTATTTTGAATATGAATAATTGAATACATAACCATATTCCCCGCTGTAGGAGCACTGATTGCCGATTCTATTATTT
Organism: Psychrilyobacter atlanticus DSM 19335; assembly: GCF_000426625.1. Classification (NCBI taxonomy): domain Bacteria; kingdom Fusobacteriati; phylum Fusobacteriota; class Fusobacteriia; order Fusobacteriales; family Fusobacteriaceae; genus Psychrilyobacter; species Psychrilyobacter atlanticus. The sequence goes on from NZ_KE384547.1 coordinate 2,024,536, forward strand.
TATCCATATGCTCAGATGATATTTTTTTCTTATCATACCATCTCAGGGATACCCTGTTATTTATAGTTTTTAAAGTTTCATTCATACCTTACCTCCATTTTTTTATTCTATTACAAGTCTACAACTTTTTATTCTGATAACAAAAAAAATTAATTATGGTAATATATAGTTATAAAATAATATTTCAAATAATTCATGATTACAGATATTTTTTGTTCTAAAAAAAATGAGTTTAAACTCATTAATCTGTGGAAAATATTTTGAATTTAGAGAGAGTTTGGAGGAATAAATATGGAAACAAGATGGATACATAAAGACGTACACAATACAAAACAATTTGAGTCCCTGGGACTCAGTAAAGATTTTCTTAATATAATGGTTAACCGTGGGATAGATACCCATGAAAAGATAGAAAAATTTATCCACCCGAAGATAGAAAATATAGTTTCACCCTTTGAATTTTCCGATGTGAAAAAATCTGTAGATAAGATAATAGAGATGGGAAAGGCTGACAAAACAATATTTATCTATGGTGACTACGATGTAGACGGAATAACTTCTACATCCCTTTGCTATTTAGCTTTAAAAGAATTAGGTTATAAAGTGGATTACTACATCCCACTGAGAGATGAAGGATATGGTTTAAATAATGTATCTCTATCTCACATCAAGGAACAGGGAGGAGACCTGGTTATTACTGTAGACTGTGGTGTCTCGTCTGTAGAAGAGGTGGAATATGCCAACTCCATAGGTTTAGAAGTAATCATCACCGACCATCATGACATAAATAATATTTTACCCCCTGCATATGCTGTGGTCAACCCCAAAAGGGAGGACAACTCCTACAAATTTGAATATCTTGCTGGTGTTGGAACTGCATTTATGCTGATGATGGGACTCTATGAAACTTTAGGCAGAAAGGAAGAGATCTACCAATATTTGGATATAGTTGCCATCGGTACCATTGCCGATATAGTTCCTCTAAAGGCAGAAAACAGGATTTTTACTAAGTTGGGATTAGAGCAGTTAAAACGTACAAATCACTCAGGTTTACAGATCTTACTCCAAACTATCTTTGATGATTTAGAGGAGAAAAAATTTAATACCTATGATGTAGGATTTATAATCGCACCGATCTTTAATGCTGCCGGCAGATTAGAAGATGCCAAGATGGCTGTTAAACTCCTAATCAGTGATTCCATGGTAGAAGCTCGTGAGATCTCAAAGAAGTTAATTGGTCAGAACTCTGAAAGAAAGGAAGTACAGGCTGATATCCTGGAAAAAGTAGAAGCTGAGATTGAAAAAAATAGATACTACGAAGATAATGTTATCGTTGTCTCTGGAGTAGGGTTTCATCACGGTGTAGTGGGAATTGTAGCCTCTAAAATCGTGGATAAATACTATAAACCTACTATAATCATGGAGGAAAAAGACGGTATTTCAAAGGCTTCTTGTAGAAGTATCGAGGGATATTCAATTATCGAGGGATTAAATTCTATGAGGGAGATATTCATCAAATATGGTGGCCATGCAGGAGCAGCAGGTTTTTCCATAGATGCTGACAAAGTCAATGAATTCAGAAATAAAATAAATAAAGAGGCAGGTTCTAAACTGTCCAATGAAGATTATAAAAAACCTGTAAAGATCGACAAAGAGATTAGTTTTACAAAACTTACATATGATTTTAACAATGAATTAGAAAAAGCTGAGCCCTATGGTTTTGGAAATGCAACACCTCTCTTTGAGGTAAAAAATGTTATTTTAGATAGGGTAAGATTGATAGGAAAAGATAAAACTCATATCATGTTTGATGCAGTCTCTGCTAACGGTACAGCTCTAAAAAACTGTGTATGGTTCGGTAGTTCTCATCACTTTGAGAGGTTAATGGAGATGAAATCTGTTGATGTGGCCTTTAAATTAAAGGTGGATACATATATGGATAGATTTAATGTAAAGATGTTTGTAGAAGATATCAGAGAAGGGAACTCAGAAAAAAATCTATTGAAGGAGAGCATCGACCTCTATGATATGATATTTCCTATGAAAGAAGTAATATATACCAAAAGAGACATAGATATCAATTCTTCTACATACCTTGAGTACTCCAATGGAATCACTGTAAACTCTGGAAGATCTATTGTAGGCTACCTTCCCCAGCAGACTGAAAGTATATTAAAAAGTTTAACTTACGACTACGACTTAAAATTCAATGTAAAAATTACAGAAATTATAAAAAAAGATGAAAATTATAATATCCATATTACTATAGATTATGACCATAATTTTAAAACTAATCATTTTAAACCTGGGGGAATATTAAAGGATATTAAAACTTTTATTTTAGGAGATTTGGATTACAATACTCTTCAAAAAGAAGTTCTATCGACAGTTTTTAGAAAAAAAGAAAACCCTACAATTATCTATTCCGGAAATCGTGGAATGAAAACTATAATTTATACCATGGGACTTTGGAATAAATTACACAACAAAAAAACTTTAGTTATAACTAAAGATATCCTTCCCCATTATTTTTCTGAATTTTTAAATATTTCAGATAGATATTCTGATGGTTACGATTACTATATTTTCTACAACGAACTTCCTGTTACCCAAGTTCAAGGAGATTTTATGGTCATCACAAAAGAAGATGTCCATGTAGACGGGACTCTTAAAATTGTTGATAACTTAACCCTCCCTACAAATATAAGTATTTTGGAGGAGTTTGAGATAGTTAAAGATTATGATAAAACTAAGACTTACTTCACTAAAAAACTGCCTACTAAGAAAAAATCACATATTATCGACAATTTGGATAAATTTGAGATGATTTATTCTACCGATGATATCTTAAGAGTTCTTTAAAAAAATTTGTCATTGATATCCACCATTTAAAATTTAAGTAATCCTTTTGTTGTTTTTGGCCTTTTAAAAATATCGTTAATGAAATAGGAATAAAAGATTCAAAAAATATTCGACTGTTTGAGCATAGCGAGTTTCGATTTTTTTAATCTTTTAGATTATGTAATAGATGTTTTTATAGCCACTGACCTTCTTTCGTCTGTTTTGCGTCAATCACATTTAAAATTAGATTTTGTTATATCTAATTTTAATAATCGTGAATCGAAATAGACCCGTATTAAAGATGGAATCTTTAGAGTTTTTCCTTGCTTTATCCTATAGAATATAGTATCATAGTTGAGCAGTGGTGAGATGGTCGAGTGGTCGAAGGCGCATGCCTGGAACGTATGTGTAGAGCAATCTACCGAGGGTTCGAATCCCTCTCTCATCGCCATTTATATAAAATTAAGGCTTCCCATTGGGAAGCCATTTTTTTATTTCTATATAAACTAACTTTATAAGAAATTTTAAAGATTTTTTTATAGGAAATATATATAGATGATTTTGTATTTGCAGAGATCATCTTTTTTTATTTCTTAGGATATAGGTTGTTAAAGAGTTGGACTGGAATATTTATAATCATTTTTGATTTAATTAGTTTTCTATCACAAAATAAACACAAAAATTCGCTAAAATAAATTTAAAGAAATAAAAATATAGAGGAGGACGAAGATGAAAAAATTATTGTTAATATTATTCACACTAATTTTAGGAATAAGCGCTAGTGCTAAGAATAAAAGTGAAAGGTATATGCAGGCTTATAAAAAATATGAGGATGCTAAAGTTCCTATAAAGGACAAGAGTATAAAAAACTTTGTTTATTTTTCTCATGATAGAGAAGATATACACAATCATCCCTTTTTGAAAAATTCAAATTTTCAAGGGGCACAAATAATGTATTCATGGAAACAATTAGAAACATCAAAAGATATATATGATTTTTCTATAATAGAAGAAGATTTACAATACTTAAAATCTCATGGGAAAAAATTATTTATACAATTACAAGATAAAACTTTTAGCACAAAAAGAAAGGCATACCCAAGTTATTTAGAAAAACCTTTTTATGATAATGGAGGGATGTATCAAAGAGGAGATGATGGACAACCAGAAGGATGGGTAGCCAAAAGTTGGAATCCAGAAGTGAAAAAAAGATTTAGTAAACTTTTGATAGCTCTTGGAAAAGAATTTGATGGAAGAATAGAAGGGGTAAACTTACAAGAAACAGCAATAGGAGTTTCTTGTAAATACGATAAAACTTTTACTTCCAAGGAATATGTTCAGTCAATAAAAGATAACATGTTGGCTCTAAAAAAAGCATTCCCTAAATCTGTAACGATGCAATATGCTAATTTTATACCAGGAGAGTGGTTACCATGGGACGATTATGGTTATCTAAGATCGATATATAGTTATGGAGAGAAAATAGGTGTAGGTATAGGAGGGCCAGATTTAATGGTAACAAAAAAAGGTCAACTTAATCATACTATTGCAATGATGCATGAGCATAGTTATACAGTGCCTTTAGGAATTGCTATCCAAGATGGAAATTATATAGGACAAACAAACTCTATTAAAATCCAAAAGAAAAGAAAAAATATTGTACCAATGTTACATGCCTTTGCAAAAGATTTTATGAAGGTAAATTATATCTTTTGGGTGGATCAAAAGCCATATTTTAAAGAAGATGTATTACCTTCTTTTAGTGAAAAATAAAAAAAGTGTACTCTTAAGTTTGGTGGGGGTTTAAAAAATAATGTAAAATCTCTAAATACATATTATAAAAAAATGGCTTCCCTATGGGAAGCTATTTTTTCTCTCTATATAAACTAACTTTATAAGAAAGTTTTTAAAATTTCTAATTTTCCCTCTATCCTTACTTCTAATTTAGGAGAGATATACCATGTATCACCTTTTTTTATAGGATAAGTTTCACCACCACAATTCAGGTTTCCCTCTCCTTCTAAAATGGAATATATCATAAAAGAATCATTATCTACATCTTTATAGTTGCCATCCAATAACAACTTATCTATGTTAAAATACTTGTCTCTAGCAATTTCCTGCTTTGACCCGCCGTCAAACTCCACACTATTTCTCGTTCTATTTGTAGAAATCTGAGGAGTGTTTTCATAATCGATTACTTCCATCGCTTTATCTAAATGAAGGTCACGAAGTTTTCCATCAACTAATCTATCAAAATCATATATTCTATAAGTCATATCTGAGTTTTGTTGTACTTCACATATTACTACACTTCCTTCTAAACTTGCATGGATAAGTCCAGGAGTTACATTTATGAAATCACCTTTTTTTACTGAAATAATATTAAATAAATTTTCAAAATCTTTGTTTTTTGTTTTCTGTGCAAATTTTTCTGGAGTTATTCCATTTTTTAATCCCATGATCAACTTGGCATCAGGGCTGGCTTCCAATATATACCACGATTCAGATTTCCCAAATTCCCCTTCTACCCTTAGGGCATAATCGTCACTAGGATGTACTTGAACAGATAATTTATCATTGATATCCAAATATTTTATTAAAAGAGGAAATTTTTCTCCATATTTAGAATAAATATTCTCTCCTACCAAATCACCTTTATAATCTAAAAATAATTCTTCCAAAGTCTTTCCTTCTAATCCGCCATTTTCAACGACACTCATTCCATTTTTATGGGAGCTAACTTCCCAAGATTCACCATATAACTTCTCTGTTGGCAGTTCCATATTTAGTTTTTCACTAAAACTTCTTCCACCCCATATTTTTTCTTTAAACACCTTTTTAAATTTTAATGGATATAAGTTTTCCATAAGGTCTCCTTCCTTAATTTTTTTTATTTTTACCTAAATTTATAAAAAAATCATATTTTTCAAAGATTTTTATAATTTTTTCCGGTGTAGAAGCTCTATGAGCCCTTTTTATAAAATCATAGTTTTTCACTATTTCTAAAAAATTAGAAAGAGCAGAAAAATGATTTTTGTTATCTACTGAAGAAAACGCTAAAATTGTATTAACTGGAACTTCCCCAGGAAAATAAACCGATTCACTAAGAGTTATCAGACTCATTCCTGTTTTTTTTACAAATTTTTTGTTTGTATGAGGGATAGCCAAATTAGGAACTACAACAATATATGAACCATGTTTTTTTATCAACCTTACCATCTCTTCTCCATGGCCGCAAAATGTATACCCTCCTTCGAAAAGGATATCTCCAACTTTTTTTATAGCCTCTTCCCACGACTCCACTTTAACATTTAATTTAATATTACTAGGTGGAAGAATATCTAATATCGATAATTCTTTTACTTTTATATCATCCACAAGTTTATTTCCCAGATGTGCCTTGAGTTCCTCTATTATAATTTTTTCATTCTCAATAATAGCACCCTTTTTTAAACTATTTAATATATTAGATAAAAGGATTTTTTTATTATATTTTGGAAGATTATACATGTCTATTTTTTTCAGTTCCTCTGAATTTAATATAGTTTTTACATGAACTACCGGTATCCCAGTCTCAAACCCATTAATCTTTACTGTTGTAATTATAAGATCTATTTTTTCCTTGTCGTTAGATATAAAGTTTTTTAGCTGATTTAACGGAATACTTTCAACTACATCTATATTATAACTTTCTTTTAGCTGCTGCTCTACTAGTCTAGAAGTTCCTAAGCCTTCACCACAAACCAATAAAATGCTTTTAGTTTCTTTTTTTTGATATAAATTTCTATCTACAGCCCCTTTAAAGTGTAAAACTATATAAGCTATTTCATCTTCTGAAAATGGCAACCCAATAAATTTTTCTAAAAGCAGCATAGATTTTTTTACTTTTGTAAAAAGTTCTGGATATTCATGGATAACTTCAGCATAAATTGAACTTTTTAATTCTATTTTATTTTTAACCCTATGTATAGCAGGTTTGATATGATTCAAAAGTCCATCCATTAAAAACTTATCTTTTGATAGATCTAAATGTATTTCATCACTAACTTCTCCTATTATCTTCTTTACATTGGTCTCAACTTCGATCCAATTCTCATAAAAAGACATCTTGGGATTGTAACTATGACTCCCTAAAAAATAATCTGTGATTTTATAGATTTCAAACTCATTTAGTTTTATTTGGTACCCAGCTTCTAATATCGGTATTGCTTTTGAAATAGTTGAAAATTCATCTGTTTTAGATAAAAAAATTTGATTTAAAGAACTATTTAAAAAGAAACCGTTTTTTACTCGAACTACCATAATGATAATATAATTTCTTATGATACTATATGCTTCATCAGAGATAACTTTATCTATAGATTTAGTGATATAGTCAATAAAGCTTCCAATCATATTTAACTGAATGTCCTCTAAATTTTCCTTTATTAAACTAGTTGTATAAGTTATTTCCAATGAATTAGAATTATTTAGATTAAAATATTTATTTAATATTTTTAATTGTATCCTCCTAATATCCTCTTCCTTCCCTACCAGAAGAAATCCTTCTTTATTGTTCAAAATAAGTTGTAAATTATATTTAGACAACATTTTTTTTATTTCCTTCATATCATTATTTATCGTAGGTCTGCTGAGATCAAATTTTTCACAGATATGAGATATATTTACCTTTCCACAAAAAATTATTGATATCAATATGGAGATATCTCTATACTCTATAAAGAATATTCTATGAAAGTTTGCTATTAAATATTGCTTTACCCCATTAAAATTTAAAAGTTCTACCCTTCCCTTAGATCTTTTAATAATCTCTCCAACTTTATTTTCTAAAAGAAATTCATTTATTTTGTCTATATCGTACCTCAGAGTTCTTTCAGTTACTTTAATTAAGCCAAGCATCTCTTTTAGAACTCCCTGTCCATTATTATTGATTAAATACTCAACAATATTAAGCATTCTTTTATTAAGCATCGTCCTCCCCCTTAGTTTTTATTACTATAATTATACAAAAATTATTAAAAAAATACATTTCAAAATTTTCTTCAAAAAAAAAGGAAAAAAATTTAATACTATAATAATGTCTTGTACAGGCTTTCAACTTCAACATTAATTTTAAAAAAATCAAGCAATTGTAAGGCATTGCCATATTTTCAATAGTATTTTAATCTATATTTTCAAAATAAAAATAACTATCCCTTTAATTTTTTTTCGTCTAATATTCATAAAAGATTGAAAAAAATATATAATTTAAAAACAAAATTTTAAGTGGTACTATTTTAACATAAAGAAAAGGGAGGAATAATATGAAGTTAAGCAATTTAACAAATAAGAATTTAATTACTTTAGATTTAGAAGCAAAAACTAAAGTAGAAGTCATTAAAAAATTAGTAGAAAAATTAGATGGTGAAGGTGTATTAGCATCCAAAGATGAATTCCTTAAAGCAGTATTAGACAGAGAAGAACTTTCTCCTACAGGTTTAGAAGAGGGGCTCGCTATTCCACATGGAAAATCTACAGCTGTAAAAAAAGCTACTTTTGCAATCGCAAGACTTAAAACTCCTATCGAAGATTGGGAATCTATAGATGAAGATAATGAAGTAACTCTGGTATTTTTACTCGCTATCCCAAAATCAGAGCAAGGAGATACTCACATAGAGGTATTGACTAAACTTACTTCTTTATTCATTCAAGATAGATTTATTGAAAAATTACAAAAAGCTAACACAGAAAATGAAATAATTAATATTTTAGGAACAGAGATTATCGAAGAAGATAGTGATAATTCTACCAAATCTTCTGATTTAATACTTGCAGTAACAGCTTGTCCAGTTGGAGTAGCTCATACCTATTTAGCCGCTGATTCTCTTAGAAAAAAAGCAAAAGAAATGGGAGTTGCTATCAAAGTTGAAACAAATGGATCAATCGGTATTAAAAACCAACTTACAGATGATGATATAAAACGTGCCAAAGGTATTATCGTTGCTGCCGATAAAAATATAGATATGGATAGATTCCATGGTAAACCTCTAGTTCAAGTAGGAGTTCAAGATGCTTTAAGAAAACCTGATGAACTAATAACACAGGCCCTTACAACAGCCCCTATATATAAAGGAAATACTTCTAAAAGTAAAAGTTCTAAAAATAATGAAAAAAATGGGATATATAAACACCTTATGAATGGGGTTTCTCATATGCTCCCTTTAGTTGTTTGTGGTGGAGTTTTAATCGCTCTTTCTATTGCTCTTTCTGGAGTTAAAGCTGGAGAAGGTGCTGCTGTTACCAATCCATTTTTTAAGCAAATGTTGGATTTAGGTGTAGTTGCATTCGGTCTTATGGTTCCTATCTTAGCAGGATTTATCGCTTCTAGTATCGCTGATAGACCTGGTTTAGCTCCTGGACTTGTTGGAGGAGTTATTGCTAACAATATAGGCGCAGGATTTTTAGGAGGAATCATCGCAGGTTTCGTAGCAGGATATATTGCTAAATGGGTAAAAGGTTGGAAAGTTCCACAAAGTATGCAGCCTATTATGCCTATCTTCGTTATTCCTTTGGTTGCTACATGTTTAGTTGGATTAATTATGCATATTGTCGGTGCCCCTATTAGTGGATTTATGGATTTTATGACTAATGGACTTAAAAGCATGGAACAAGGTTCTGTTCTCTTAGCTCTTATTTTGGGACTTATGATCTCTTTCGATATGGGTGGCCCAGTTAATAAAGTAGCATTTTTATTTGGTGCTAGTATGATTAGTCAAGGTGTTTCTACTGTTATGGGACCTATCGCAGTTGCTATTTGTGTACCACCTATCGGTATGGGATTAGCTACCCTTATGGCTCCTAAGAAATTTGAAAGTGAAGAAAGAGAAGCTGGTAAAGCTGCCTTAGCTATGGGATGTATTGGTATCACTGAAGGAGCTATTCCTTTTGCCGCTGCTGATCCACTCAGAGTAATCCCAGCTAATATGATTGGTGCTGGTATAGGAGCTATTATAGCTGCTATAGGTAGTGTAGCTGACCATGCCCCCCACGGAGGACTAATAGTTCTTCCAGTAGTAGATAATAAGATCATGTTCTTAATAGCTATAATCGTTGGTTCTATCATAACTGCTACTATTACTTCTGTATTAAAGCCTAAAAAACAATAATCTTAACATATAAAAACAGGAATTTAATCGCCGTGAGTGATTAAATTCCTGTTTTTCTTTTTATTTATCATAACTTTGAACCTTTATCTGCCTCTATCAATTTTTTTAAAGGTGAAGTAATTGATGAATTCCTCTTAATATCATCTAATATACTCTCTCCATAAACTTCTAATATCTCTTTTATAAATAACTTTTCATTAAAATCGGTGCTATTCTTTTTAGAAATTTCTATTAGCTTACTAAGTTTTATAACTTTTTTTTCTTGATTTTCAAGCTCTTTTTCTATCAGTTCTCCTATAAAATAGATCTCCTCATCCCTTAATTTTTCATTTAAATATTTATCTCTATTGGATATCTTATTTAAAATCGTAATTATCTTATCTCCCTCTAACTGATTTTTATGGGTCGCTCCCAAGGTGAAATTATTTTTCATCCTGTAGAAGGCTGAAGTTAAATAACTGCATATTTTTTGAAATAACTCCTCTTTTAACAGATTATGATTTACTGTTTTCCCCACTTTTTTTAAAAGATAAAATGTAAATAGTTGAATATTTAATAGTTCATCATTATACTTCCCATTTAAAGAACTGCTTAAGAAATATTCTGTCAGATGAATAAATTCAAAAGTTAATTTTGGAGAGATTATTGTCTCCAATGCTTTTTTAACTATTTTATGTTGAGATGTATTTCTTAAAAATTCTGCATTGTGTTTTTTTAATATATAATGTCCCCTGGATATTCTAAATAAAGTCACCCAGAGATAGTGTCTGATTATCAAATTAAACTCTGTAGAGAATCCATACATAAATTCTTCTTCAATCCTATGGATAACCTCTTCGATTTTCCTATTATCAATTTCATTTCGATGAGTTAAAATTAGTTTTTTTACCATCGTTTTTATTGGTTTCACATGTTTTTCTTCTGATTTTCCCAAACTATCGATCACTTTTAACATCATCAAATGTCTGATCTTCTTTTCACTTCCACCTATATATATTCTGGTTACATCGTATTTAAAATATAAGCTGTATTCCTCCAACTCACTTTTTAAACCCTGTATATCTTTTTTTAATGTAGTTCTGCTCACATCTAAAATAGTTTCTAATTTTCTTAAAGTCGGCTTATTCTCAAATAAGAAAAAATTTAATATATAATCCTGCCTCTCTTTGCTGCTATATATATAGTGTCCATTATATATATAATTTAAAAAATTTCTTACTTCTTCCTCTGTGATCTCTGTAGATATCTTCTTTTGAGCCCTTATCAACCCAGTCTCTCTAAAAAATTGTTTTAAATAATATTCTAAATTTTCCAAACTATATCGAAGATTTCTTTCACTGAGATTAATCTCTTGAGAAAGTTTCTTTATTGTAATGGGATTTTTATTTATCAACATCAAAATAGTTAATTCTTTTTGTTTCAAACTCATCGTCATCACCTGCCTATATAAATTATATAATACGATGATAGATTTTTCCTATTTATTTAATGCCAATTTTATTCCCACTATCCCTTTTCTTAATTTTTCTCTGGAACATCCAACATTTAAACGTATCTTATAAGAATCTCCGTAAACGTCTCCCGACATAATAGCAACTTTACCCTTTTTTATTAAACGATCTTGAAATTCATCGGCTTTCAATCCTGTTCCTTTAAAATCTATCCACATAAGGTAGGTCGCCTCGGGTATATTTACTTTTAACCCCATGTACCCATCCAATTCTTTCTTTACTAGTTCAAAACTTTCACCTATATATCTATTCAATTCATCTACCCAGTAATCACAATCATTATAAGCAGAAATAGTGGATAAAACTCCAAATACTGCTGCTGTAGAGACCCCGTCTATATTCCTTATATGATCAATAAATGCCTCTCTGATATCTCTTTGAGGAATTACCACATATGATCCTCCAAGGGTAGGAGTATTAAAAGTTTTTGAAGGCGATGAAACAATGATGGATCTCAAAGTATCCAACTTTAAAACTGGGGTATGTTTTTTTCTTACAACATCCATATGGATCTCATCTGAAATCAAATATACATCATACTTGATGCACAAACTTATTAAAGTTGTCAGTTCCTCTATACTCCATACCTTCCCTGTTGGATTTTGAGGACTGCAAAGTAAAAAAACCTTAACGCCCTCCTTGAACCCCTCCTCTATCTTGATGAAATCCGTATGATATTTCCCTTTTTCATCTTCTTTCAACTGAATTTCAAAGAGTTCATAAGGATGTAATAATTTGGTAAATCCATCATATTTAGGAGTATGAGTCATAACTTTTCCCTTCTTTTCTAATATTTTTTCTAAAAGTAATGTAATAGAATAAAGTACCGATGGTGAATAGGAGATCCACTCCTCTTTTATAACTGTGTCACACCTCTTAAAAAACCAGTTTTTTATCGCTCCCTTATAGTCAGTGTGATTCCAACGAGAATATCCAAAAACACCATGTTCTGCTCTAGAAATTATTTTTTCAATTATCTCTTTTGGAGAACGAAAATCCATATCTGAAATCGTAAATGGCGTTAAATTTTTCGTTCCTTCTCCAAATCTATCCTCTATATAATCCCATTGGGTACAATAGGTTCCTCTTCTATCAATTACATTATCAAAATTCATCTTTTCCTCCAAGAATAGGAGGCAGTTTGACAGCCTCCTAAAATACTTTTTTATTAAATAAGTTTTTGCATCTGTTTTTTTAATACCTGTACTTTTGTCCCAACTATTATTTGAACGTTTGTGTCGTTTAGTTTTACCACATTTACAGCTCCAGCTTTTTTTATAGCTTCTACATCGATAATAGATGCATCTTTTAATACCAGTCTCAACCTTGTTATGCAGTTGTCCAAACTGACTATATTTTCTTTCCCGCCTATTGCCTCTAACATTATTTTGGCATTATATCCTGCCATATCCCCGCTGTCCATAGCGTTTACAGCTTCTTCAGAATCATCTCTTCCTGGAGTCAATATATTATATTTTTCTATGTACCATTTGAATGCTACATAATATAATCCAAACCATATAACTCCTACTGGCAGTACTAAATACCATTTAGTCCATAATCCCTGTAATACTCCAAATACGAAAAAATCTATTATATTTCCATCTGTATTTCCAATAACCACACCTAAGATCCCCATTACCATAAACCCAAGTCCTGTCATAACAGTATGAAAAAGGTAAAGAACTGGTGCTATAAATAAAAATATGAATTCAATAGGTTCGGTAATTCCTCCTACTGCTGCTGCTACAACTGCTGATATAAGTAGACCTTTTACTTTCGTTCTATTTTTTAAAAAAGATGATTTATACATAGCAAAAGCTGCTCCTGTCAATCCAAATATAAATGATGGCATCTTTCCTTGCGATAAAAATCTAGTATATTGAGGGGATACAAATTCTGGCCCCTGAGTAAATTGATGATAAAATATATTTAGTGCACCTGATATAGTTTCCCCACTGGCAGTCACAATCTGTCCCCCAGCTTCTGTAAATCTTATTGTCGCTACTAATATATGATGTAACCCAAATGGTAATAAGAGTCTTTCCCCTGCTCCAAATAAAAACGGTCCAAAGATTCCTGCTTTTTGAATTCCGCTCCCGACTGCTAATATTCCTGTCTCAAAGAATGGCCAGATAACAGGTACTATAATTCCCACAATTGACATAATAAGTACGGTAGCTATTGCTACAAATCTTGTCCCTCCAAAGAAAGAAAATGCATCTGGAAGTTCAATATTTTGATACTTTGAATGAATCATATAAACCAAGATACCACATATGAGTCCACCTAGGGCTCCCGTATCTATACTCTCTATTCCCATTATCATCCTTGTATCGGTAGACTCCAATATTCCTCTAGATGTCAGATAAAAATTTGTTCCCAGTTGCAGGGATATATATCCTACTAATCCTGCAAAGGCTGCTATCTCCTTATTTTCCCTGGCTAATCCTAAAGGTATGGACACTGCAAACATCAATGGTAAAAAAATAAACGCTACTAAACTGATTTTGATCATAAAATTAAATATAAATTGTAATGCTGGTATTCCTAAAAATGGAAACATCTCAATAGTTGTAGCCCCTGTAAATGCGGCTCCTAATCCTAACAAGATTCCCATAGCTGCCAGTAATGCCACCGGTAACATAAAAGTTTTTCCTAAGTTCTGAAAAAATTCCCATCCACTAACACCGTTTGACTTTTTTGCACTCTTCATTTTAATTGCACCTGTACTCATAAAACCTTCCCCCTTAAAACTTAAATATACTAAAATTATACTTTCATGTCCTGCTATTTTCAATTCTCTATTTTCTTCACTTTTTTCGGAATAAAAGTTTTGACATATCAAAGTAAGAGAAGTGAAATTACTCCCTGTTAAATTCTTTAAATATTTAAACATTAACCTTCTTATATCTCACTCTTTCAGCCAATAAAAATAACAGATAAGTCAAGTCAATATGATTTTTTAATAAAATTAGAGAAAAATTTAAATTTCCCTCTCTAATAATATCATTCTGTCAACAAAAAATCATTGACACAATGAGCTAACTGTTATATAATATCAAAGATAAAGCCCTTTCCCACGAGGAGCCGTTATAAATAGTATTTTATAACATTTATTTCAAGGAGGAACAAAACGTGAAAAACAAATATAGTTTTATGTTAAGAAAAGAAGATGTAGTTAGAGAATGGTTACATTATGACGCTGATGGTGTAGTATTAGGTAGATTAGCTGCAGAAATCGCAAAGAAATTAATGGGAAAAGATAAGGTAACTTATACTCCTCATATCGATGGTGGAGATTACGTAGTAATCACTAACATGGAAAAAATCACAGTTACAGGAAAAAAATTAACTGACAAAATTTATTACAATCACTCAGGATTCCCAGGTGGATTAAGAGAGAGAAGATTAGAAGAAGTTTTAGCTAAGAACCCTGCAGAGGCTTTATTTTTAGCAGTTAAGAGAATGTTACCTAAGAACAGATTAGGTGCACAACAATTAACTAGATTAAGAGTATTTGTTGGATCTGAACATGAGCATGCTGCTCAAAACCCTGAAACTAAATCTTTATAATAAATAGGAGGTAAATTAAAATGGCTGTACAATTTAGAGGAACTGGAAGAAGAAAAACTTCAGTAGCAAGAGTAATCTTAGTACCTGGTGAAACAGGTGTTACTATAAATGGAAAAGAAATGAGCGACTATTTCGGAAGAGGAATCTTAGGAGATATCGTAAACCAACCTTTAGTTTTAACTGAAACTGCTGAGAAATTTGGAGTTAAAGTAAACGTAAATGGTGGAGGAACTACTGGTCAAGCAGGAGCTATCAGACATGGTGTTGCTAGAGCATTATTAATGGCTGATGAAACTTTAAAAGGTGCTTTAAGAGAAGCTGGATTCTTAACTAGAGACTCAAGAATGGTTGAAAGAAAGAAATTCGGAAAGAAAAAAGCAAGAAAATCACCTCAATTCTCAAAGAGATAAGGTTATTTCAAAAAGAGATATATTTCCACTGTTGTGGAGATACATCTCTTTTTTTTATTTATCTATAACTTTAAGGCAACCATCAATGTTCACACGATTCTCCCTCACTTTCTTTATAAGCTTGTATCCTTTGTAATTTTTCATAAACGTCTTTCCTGATATAATGAATTACTTCTCCAATTTTTAACATGTATACTTTTTCCTCTAAGCCTATTACTTCTATTTCTTCAAAAGTATGATAGTGTTCTCCATAAAAACTTTTTATTTCTCCGTGAAAATCAATAAATCGAACCATATTAAACCTCCCTTATTCGCTATCCAATAAAACAATATACATTAATGTTATTATTTAACTCTATTGAATTTCCTTTAAAAACATTATTCATTTCATATTTATTAAAAAAAGCCCACACCCTCTAACGAAAACATAAGCTTTTTAACTCACTTTATTTTTTTGACGTCGCAAATTTCGCTTCTCTGTTCAACTTTCTCTCTCTTAATTTAGGAGAGAGAAGAAGGAAGAGTGAGGTCTTAGAGTTAGTACTTACTCAACTGTCTTTCAAATGCTCTGAGATGATTTTTCGATCCATCCCTGAGATAAGTAAACACTTCCCTTACATCATCAGGTAAATTTTCATCTTTTAGAAACTTTTCGTACATAGCTATATTATCTATCTCTGCCTGCACTCCTATTTCAAAAGTTTCTTTTAAAGTTTCCGGAATTACGAGATCTTTTTCCTCTAATTTTTCATAGTTGACATTATATTTTTCAATTAATGGTTTTAACATTTCCATATGAGTTTCCTCAGCTCTTCTTATATTTGAAAATGGTCTGTCGATATCAAAAGTTTTCATTATCTTGTCATACTCTGTTTTTGCAAAGATTTCATCCTCTATTGCGTATTTAATCATTTCCTGAACCGTCACATTATTATCTTTTTCAGCTCCTGTATGGCCGTAACCAGCAAAAGTTAAACTACTCAACACCAATATCATTATAATTCCTATAAATTTCTTTTTCATCTTCCTCGGCCTCCTTTAGAATTCCTCTTTAAATTACTCCTACTTAACTCTACTCTTTAAATATGAAATTTATGTGAAGATATAAAAAACCTCCTACTTTTATAAGTAGGAGGTTTCAAGTTTTATTTTTCTTCTTTTACTTTTTTAGTTGTTGTTTTCTTCTTAGCCGGAGCCTTCTTTGCAGGTGCTTTTTTAGCTACAGCTTTTTTTACTGGTTCTTTTTTCTTTGCAGGAGGAGCTACTGAAAGTTCCCCTGTTTCCTTATCTTTTAATATCTTCCTTGTATTTTTACAAGTTGGATAGTTACTACAAGCCAGGAATTTTCCCCTTCTACTTGCCTTGATCTCAAATTTACTACCGCACTTTTCACATACTCCAGCTTCAGCTATAAGCTTGTCTTCTACAGCTTTGATCTCATCCAATAGATATTTAATTATTATAACTCCATCTTTTTCCTCTAACTGCCCTTCTTTTACCATCTTTTTTATGCTTGTTGGCAGTGGTATTCTGATCTCATCAATAGCAAAGTTTTCACTTTCTAGATATTCTCCATATCTTCCCTTTTTTAAGATCATCATAGTTCCATCTTGTGTTTTCATGTCGGTATCTTTTTCTTCAAAATATTCATTCATCTCTAACAATCTTTCTTTTAGAGCTATCATCTCTACATCGATCTCTATACTTCCATCTCTCAAGACACCTATAACAGTACTAGATAATGGTAGTCTTTTGTTATCTGTTTCATAATTTTCACTCTCTAAGTATTCCCCGAATCTACCTTTTTTCAAGTTATATCTGACATCTTTGATCACTATATCAGTAGGTATTCCCCTTTTAATTCTTTCTCTCTTCTGCACTATCTCATTAATAAAGATATGCCCATCCTCTAATTCCTGCTCATCGATCTCCACTGTTTTTAATGGGATTCTTCCACTACAGGTTTCAAAGTGTTCACACTCTAAATACTTTCCAAATCTACCTGTTTTTAGGAGCATCTTCCCTGTACAGCCATCCACTGGACATGGTACATCAGATTCAATCCTTCTGTTAGTAATTTTTTCTACCTCTTTATCAAAGTTATCCAGAGCCTTTTTAAAGTCTACATAAAAGTCATCTAAAACATTGGTCCACTTTATTTCTCCTTCTTCGATTGAATCCAGAGCGTCTTCCATACTAGATGTAAATTCTACTCCTAATATTCTTGGGAAATATTTATTCAATATCTTTTCTACATCATAACCTAATTTAGTAGGTACAAATGATTTCCCCATAAACTCTACATATTCTCTCTTCTTCAAAGTTTCTATTATAGATGCATAGGTAGAAGGTCTTCCAATTCCATCCGCTTCTAACTTTCTTACCAATGAAGATTCAGTAAATCTTTTAGGAGGTTTAGTCTCGTCTGCCTTTATATTTAATTTTTCTAAATTTAACTTATCTCCCTTTTCAATACTAGGAAAACTAGCTGTTTTTATCTCATCTTCCTCTTTGAATACTTTATAGTATCCGTCAAAGGTTACCTTATTTACGATCCCTCTAAATTGGTATTTATCATATCCACTTATCAGAGTAAATTGGTCATATTCCATAGGTGCTAATTGAGAAATTATGAATCTTTCCCAAATCAATTTGTATAATCTGTATTGGTCAGAGTTTAGATATTCCTCGATATTCTCTGGCTCTAAATCTATATAAGTAGGTCTTACCGCTTCATGGGCGTCCTGTATTTTCTTTTTATCATCTGTTTTTTTCTTCTTTTCTTTCCCTATATATTTTTCACCATATTTCTCTAAAATAAATTCTTTAGCCTGTCCTTGAGCTTCCTCTGATATTCTAGTAGAGTCAGTTCTCATATAGGTAATCAGACCTTTTTGAGTTCCATCTATTTTCAATCCTTCATATAAACTCTGAGCTACTCTCATAGTTTTAGAAGCTGAAAAACCTAAGTATGATGAAGCTAATTGTTGTAATGTACTTGTTTTTAATGGCAGTGGCGGCTTCTTTGTTTTTTTCGATATCTCAGTGCTAGTTACTTCAAAAGTCGGATGTGTTTCTAGAGATTTTTTTAACTCCTCCATCTTTTCCTCATCCCACATCTTGATTCCTCTGTCATCCCCTGATTTATAGAGATTTAGATCTATGTTATCACTGAAATTTCCACTTACTTCCCAATATTTTTGAGGAATAAATGCCTTTATTTCATCTTCTAAGTCACAGATTAATTTTAATGATACCGATTGAACTCTTCCTGCACTGGTGTTAGAAGATATTAGTTGCCATAAATATGGACTGATAGAGTATCCTACTATTCTGTCTAATAATCTTCTTGCTTGTTGTGCATCGACCCTGTCTTGATCTATGGTTCTAGGATTTTTTACTGCGTCTCTTATTGCAGTTTTAGTTATCTCATTAAATTCTATCCTATTTTTTTCTTTTGGATCTAATTTTAATATATGAGCTATATGCCAAGCTATAGCTTCCCCTTCCCTATCCGGGTCGGCTGCCAGATAAATTTTATCTGATTTTTTTGCCAATGCTCTCAAGTTTTTGGTTATTTCACCCTTACCCTTTATTGTCGAATAAGAGGGTGTAAAATCATTCTCTATATCTATCCCCATCTTTGTCTTGGGAAGGTCCCTTATATGTCCATATGAGGCTGTAACCTCATAGTTACGTCCTAATATTTTCTTTATAGTATTTGCCTTTGCCGGCGACTCCACTATAACTAGATTTTTTTTAGCCACTTCTATCACTCCAATATTTTGTCTTTACTACACTCTTCTATATTTACCACCTGCAATAGCTCTCACAAGTTTTTTTAATTCTAAATTTGTTAATAATCCCAAAAGTTTTCCTATAGGAATATGTGTTTCAGTTATCAGTTCATCCAAACTTTTTTCTACAACCAATACACTATACACCTTTTCCTCTTCTGAATCTATATCTATTTTCACATTAATTTGATTTTCTCCATCCCAGCCATACTCCTCCAATATATCTTTTCCACAGGTAATCAACTTACCATAGGAGTCTTTAATGAGATTATTATTCCCCTCAAAGGATATATAGTCTGGAAATCCCGGAATAACAAATACATCTCTGCCTTCCTCTAAAGCCAGTTTAGCAGTTATTAAACTTCCGCCTTTTTTATAACTCTCTACTACTGTAACTCCCCTGGTCAATCCCACTATTATCCTGTTCCTTCTGGGAAAATTATACCTGTCTGGAGGAGCACCTAATGGATATTCACTTATAAGGGTCCCTTCTTTAGCGATTCGTTCCCATTCATATTTATTTTCAGGAGGATAGATCACATCTAACCCACTTCCTACAACAGCTATGGTATTTCCACCTAGGTTCAAGGCCCTCTTATGAGCAGTTACATCTACTCCAATTGCTAATCCACTGGTTATAGTAACTCCTGCTCCTACTAAGTCTCCCACTAATTCCCTGCACGCAGATTCTCCATAATTAGTCATCTTCCGTGTTCCAACCACTCCTATATTTTTGTCATAAAAGTTCATCTTCCCCTTTATGTATAGAAAAACTGGTGGATGAGAGATGTTTTTCAAATATAATGGATACTCTCTTTCCTTTATAGAAATTGTTTCAATATTTAAATCTAGCATTTTTTCCCTATAAAAATCAAGATTAATTTTATAAGAATTTAAAATTTTATCAATATCTTCGTATTTAAACCTCATAATTTTATTATAAAATGACCTGTCATGGAGAAAAATTTCTTCAAATTCTTCACACAAATTCATCAGTTTAATTATTATACTGTCTCTTACTCCCGCTACTCTCAATTTATACCAAGAATCCAAAGCTTTCACCTCCACGACAGTTTCAATCAAAATATAATTTAAAAATCTTTTTTATTTAATTTTTTGTCACTTAATTTCTTCCTAGCTTACTATATATATACCCCAAATTTTTTCTTATTTTCTTAGAGTCAGGAAATTTAGCCTGTGCCTTTTCCAAAATATCTTTAGCACTGCTGTATTTATACTCAGCCATATAGATATTTGCCATGGCTATATAGACATTTTCATCCTCCTGGTATATTAGGTATTTTTCCAGATTTTCTATTGCCTTACCATAATCACCTTTCATCTGGTAAGAGCTTCCTAACCCGAGATATCCTCTATAAAAGTCTGGTTTTTCAGATAAAAGTTTATTATAGAATGTAATAGCCGTATCATATTTCCCTAAAAATCTAGCTGTTGTAGCTGCACCGAAATAATTTCTATAATCTCCTCCTTTATCTCTCTTAAATACAGTATAAGCTCTTTCAAAAGATTTATCATTCATATATATACTTCCCAAAATATAAATATCCTCGCTGTTTATATAATTAGTTTTTTTCAGATAGCTTTCAAATTCCTCAAAATATTCCTCTTTTTTATCGTATCCCCACTTAGAAACATTTTTTTTATCTATAGTGAGTTTTTTTTGCATTGCCTTCGTATCCTGAGGATTTAATTTTAAAATTTTTCTATATACTCCCAAGGCTTTATCCGTTTGATTCAGGCCCTCATATGACTCTGCCACCCCACGAAGAGACTCTATATCATCTTTTTTCACCTTAAAGGCACTCAGATAAAAATCCAGTGAATCACTGTAATTCCCCTCTATATAAGAATTTCCTCCTGCTTCCATATACTTCTCATAAGTTGCAAGAGACTCACTTGCGCTTATATAGCTGCCCTCTGTAGTAAGACTACCTTGAACCTCTGCATATCCTATTGAAACTATCCCAATAAATAATACTACCAATAATTTTTTCATCTATTTTATCTCCTCTACTCTACTGATTACACTACCATCATGATAGATAATCTCTATTTTTTCACCTTTTTCTAATTCTCCTGCACCTCTTATAACCTTGTTACCCGCTTTAGTTATAGTATATCCCCTCTTCAATATTCCTTCTGGATTCAATGAACGGAGTTTTTCCATCCTTACTTCTAAAAGATATTTTTTTTGTATTAAACTATTATTAATAACTTTTTTTAACCTGTCTTCCCTATCCATCAATAGATTATTTCTGTCTACAACAGTCTCTAAATAACTCCTCAAGATATAGCTTCTTTTTAAAGTTTCTAATTTTTCCTTTTTTTTCTGTAGGTTCCCCAGCAAGCTGTTGTTTAGCTTCTTCTTCCTGTCTTCCAAAGTCTCCATTAGCAGGTCTTTTCTAGGAACAACTAACTCCGCTGCATGGGTCGGAGTAGAAGCACGCATATCTGCTGTAAGATCTGTCAAAAGATTATCTATCTCATGACCTACAGCTGAAACAATGGGAGTTTTAGTATTAAAGTATGCCAAAGCCACCTCTTTTTTATTGAATGACCATAGGTCTTCTACACTTCCTCCACCCCGTCCTGCTACAATAAGATCTATCTCCTCCATCTTATCCAGAGTTTTTATCCCTTTTATGATCTCATCTTCAGATCCTATCCCTTGAACCTTGGCAGGATAGACATAGATATTTATATTTTCATATCTAAGTTTAGCAGTATTTATTATATCTTTTACTGCCGCTCCTGTTCCCGAAGTTACTATTCCAATATTTTGAGGTAATTTTGGAATAGGCAGTTTATATTTTGTGTCAAAATAACCCTCTTTAGCCAGCTCTCTTTTAGTTCTTTCCAACTCCTCAAAGAGTTTTCCCAGAGTCCCCTCTTTTTCCACATGAGCTACCAAAATTTGATAGTTCCCATTAGCTTCATACAGTGTCACTTTTCCAAATAATTTTATCTTGTCTCCCTCTTTTAAATCCTCTGGTATTTTTTTAAATTTATATCCAAAAGACACACATTTTACACTGGCCTTACTGTCTTTAAGAGTAAAATAAAGATGACCACTCTTATAATAATTTATCCCCGAAATTTCGCCTTTTAGAAAAAAATTATTAAAGCTATCGTTCCCTTCTAAATATTCCTTTACCATCTTATTTATTTGACTTACTGAAAATATCCTATCCTTCATATACTACTCTCCTTTACCTTCTTACATTTATAGATATCGATTTTTATGGATATTAAAATAAATAAAAAAGAATTATATCTCCAATATTTTTATTCCATCTTCCCAAACAGTTATTTTTTTATCTTCAGACACCTTTATAGCTAAACCATATTTAGATCCACTTATTGCAGCAGCCGTCCTGGCCCCTTCGACCTTCTCCTTACTTCCATTCATATCCAATTTCACTAACCTTCCAAATGATAAAAGGTTGAATTCATTGTCAAGGGTCACAGCACCATCTACCTTAGATATTAATTTCAAGTATTCAAAATTATGATTTTTTATTCTGGTATTTTCCCCACCCTTTAACACTGTCCTCTTATATATACTATTATCTTCATTCCCACCTATAAATATTTTTTCTCTCTCTTTTTTTTTTATAGTTCTTTCTAGAATTATAAAAAGTCCTCCCTTACCTTCTTCTAGGAGGTTTTTAATAAGGCATACCAAAACATCTACATTCATTATAATATTTTCAATTATATCTTTTTTCTCTATTTTATCATTAAAAAGGTGAAATACAAAAGAATCCATATAAAATTTTTCTATAATCAAAAATTTTAAAATATGAAAAGATTTTAACTTCCATTTCCCACTTCTATACGAAAGATAGTTATCTATAGAATTTTGTAAATATAATTTCAACTCTTTATTTTTAATTTCCATATATATATAAGGGAATCTTTCTCTCTTTTCCTTATTATAAGTATTAAAAAGAACTTTCGAGGATATCATCTCTTCGTTGGAATATTTAACCAATTTATCTATCTTATCCTCACTCATCTTAAATCCAGCTTTAAGTTCTATGCTTATACTATCTTTATCTATATAGCTTAAAATATTTTTAGACAACAAAGATATAAATGAGATTAAATATCCGTTATTTTGACTCCTTAAATTAACCAGCATCCTTTCTTTGAACACCGTATGCTTTTCATCATTTACTCCTAACCCATAACCTTTGAAATCACTGTCTATAATCAATACCAAATTATCTCCATTTAACATCTTTAGGGATAATTTCTCTTTGAATATTTCTTCTATTTTTTTAGGAGTATCAAAGGGCAGGAAATTTAATCCCATTTTTTTCAATTCCTCTGGGATAATTTCTCTATTTTTAAAGAGTAATATATTTAGGTTTGAATTTTCACTTTCATAAGTTTCATTGCATATCCTCTTTATGGTATCCATAAAGTTCATCTGTTCACCTGTAACTACCAGCTTTTCCTTTACCATATGACCTATTAATTTTTGAGAAAACTCTTCTATCAGGTCGGTAAAGTAGATATTATTATTTTCCTCATAGTATTCCTCTAAAATTATATCCAGAATCTCAAAAATTTCACCTATATGTTCCAAAGTTTTTTTTATAAATTTTGAATTAAATTCCGGTATAAATTCCACATGATTACCATGAGCTTTCAGCTTTAATTTTACCCCTAAATACTCACTGAGCTTCTCTAAAAATTCTCCATAATAATCTATTTTTTTCATTTAGCCCCCTTTTTGTTTCTAAAAATAATATTCTTTAGTGAATATTTAGTAGGCTTTTTGGATTTGTTTTTATACTCTAGATGATATTTTTCCATCATTTCTGCCATTCCTTTTCTCTCGTCGTCGGTCAATATCTTAAACATCTCTAAAAATTTTAACTTTTCGCTGAGCGGTTCTCCTCCTAACAGTACATAGGCCATGGAATAAAATATACCTCTTTTCTCTATTACATTTTCTCCTGTTTCCTGGACTATTTTATTGGTTACAAAAATTATTTCTCTTTTTTTAGTCTGGAGTATAGTTTCTAGGTCTCCTATCCTCTTTAATTTGAAATAATTCAATAATTTTATTATCTCTACAGGAGCTTCTTCCCTTACCTCTTCCTTTAAGTTGAGTTCTGCCAAAGTCTCTCTAAAAAGATTATTTAAGATAACATTGTTTTCCATAAAATACCTGATGGTTATATTATTTAACGGGCTATCACTAGGCATATTTTTCCCCATCTTCATAGAATCATGTACTTTTTCCTCATATTTTATCAGATCCTGTTTTATATTTACAAATTCCTTATCAGCTAACTCCAGTAAACTTGCGACCCTAGAGAAACTTCTTATTAATTCATCTGGGATTCCTATCCTGCTTTTATACCCCAAATCATGTTCTATGGTAGCCCAAGTATGCTGTAGAAGACTCCTTATCTGAATCTCAAACCTTATCCCTTTAAATTTTTTATACTTCTCTTCTAATGGGAATGACACCACGTAGTGAAGGGACATATATCCAAAAGATCTAGGATCCAATGCTTTTCTCTTATCGATAGTATTTTTTTCATCTATCACAAAAAATTCTTTTATTTTTTCAGCAGCTATGTCTACCTGATCCTCCATAAAAGTAACTACTCTCACTCCTACAACATCGGTAATATCGGATAACCTCTGATACTTTCTCCCCTTATCATGAATTTTTTTACTCAGACTCCCCTTGGTTTTTATTCGAAAATCTATACTTTGAAGTCTGTATTCCCTATTTTCAATCTCATTTTCAAAGATCTCTTGTATGACCTCTATCATCTCATTATAGACGGGCACCATCTTATCATATTTTTTTAAAAATCGATCTACTTTTATATTTTTCATGATTTCCTCCTAATCACCTATATTTCCAACAATAATTTGTCTAATTTTAACATTTCATCCCTCTTTTTTATAGCTCCTTCAAAATCTAATTCTCCAGCTAACTGACTTATTTCCACCTTTAATCTTTCTATCTGCTCTATTATATCCTTTTTAGAAGTGTATATCATTACCTCTTCATTTATCTCATCTATATCTAAACCATAATCGAGATTGAGCAGATCTTCTGAGATCTCATTTATAGTTGACCTAGGGTCTATATTATTATTTATATTATATTCTATTTGTTTTTCTCTTCTTCTATCTGTTTCTGAGATAGCCTCTTTCATAGATTTTGTCATGATATCTGCATATAGGATAGCTTCTCCCTCTATATTTCTGGCGGCTCTTCCCATTGTTTGTATCAGTGATCTCCTACTCCTTAAAAACCCTTCTTTATCTGCTTCTAATATAGCTACCAAGGATACCTCTGGAATATCTAGTCCTTCCCTTAATAAATTTATTCCTACTAATACATCAAATTCCTTTTTTCTCAACCCCCGAATTATCTCGATTCTCTCTAGGGTATCTATTCCAGAATGCATATATTTTACCCTTACACCTAAATCTGCATAATATTCTGTCAGCTCTTCTGCCATTTTTTTTGTCAGTGTAGTCACTAAAACACATTGTCTTTTCTCTACTCTTAACCTTATCTCCTCTAAGAGGTCATCCACTTGATTTTTAGTCGGTTTTATTATTATTTTAGGCTCTACAATTCCTGTAGGACGAACCAGTTGTTCTGCTACTGCTTCACTATTTTCTAATTCAAAGTCTCCAGGGGTAGCCGAAACAAATACCATCTGACCTCCTACCTCTCTGAACTCTTCAAATTTTAGAGGTCTGTTATCTAAAGCAGATGGTAATCTAAATCCATTTTCTACCAAAGTTGTTTTTCTAGATCTGTCTCCCTTGTACATCCCGCCAATTTGAGCCAGCCCTATATGAGATTCATCTATAAAGATTAAAAAATCATCGGGAAAGTACTCCAGTAGTGTATGAGGTTTCTCCCCCTCTTTTTTCCCCGACAGGTATCTGGAATAATTCTCTATGCCCTTACAGTAACCGATCTCCTTTATCATCTCGAGATCGTATTCAGTCCTTTGTTTTATCCTCTGGGCTTCCAGGAGCTTTCCTGAATTTTCAAATTTTTCCACCTGGATCTCCAGATCATTTTTTATCTCCTCCATGATCTGCTCTAACTTCTCTCCCTCTGTCAGGTAGTGAGTGGCCGGCATAATCATTATTCTCTGAATATTCCTTTTTATACTCTGCCCTGTAAGGGTGTTTATTTCAGAGATACTTTCCAGTTCATCCCCCCAGTATTCAAGCCTGTATCCACTCTCCTGATATACAGGATAGATATCTATAATATCTCCCTTTACCCTGAATTTTCCCCTTTCAAAGGCTATATCATTTCTTTCATATCTCAAGTATATTAATTTTTTCATAACTTCATCTCTGCTCATACCACTCTTAAGGTCGATAGCTAAGGTCATCTTCTTATATGTTTCAGGAGACCCTAAACCATAGATAGCCGATACAGACGCTACTATTATAACATCTTTTCTAGTTAAAAGGGCTGCAGTAGCCGAATGTCGCATTTTATCGATCTCATCGTTGATAGATGAGTCTTTCTCTATAAACGTGTCTGTAGACGGTATATAAGCCTCTGGTTGGTAATAATCGTAGTAGGATACAAAATATTCTACTGCATTCTCAGGAAAAAACTTTTTATACTCTGAATACAGCTGTGCTGCCAGAGTTTTATTGGGAGCCATAATAAGGGCCGGTCTATTAGTTTCCTTAATTACATTGGCTATAGTAAATGTTTTCCCTGATCCCGTTACTCCTAATAATGTCTGATCTCTATAATTATTATTTAACCCCTCTACCAGAGTCTTTATAGCACTTGGCTGATCTCCTGTAGGAGTATAATTTGATACTAATTTAAACATCTTAGCCCTCCCTAATATTTATCCTCATTCCTCTTCCTTTCAAAGAGCAAAGGAATAAAAAAAGAGTAGCTTAAGCTACTCTTTTTTTATCTTTCTTATATCTTAACTGTTTTCTTGTTAAATTTCAAAAAATTCCATTTTGTTTCTGCGGTTATTATTGCTATAAAGATAGCAAATCCCCCAATAATCATATTTAGAGTTAATAACTCTCCCAATAAAGCCACTGAAAACAATGTTCCAAAAACTGCTTCTGTTGATATAATTATCGCCGTTTTTGTAGAAGTTGTATGAGCCTGTGCCCAAGTTTGTAGGAAAAATGCCAACATTGTTGTTACTAATCCCACATAAAATATGGCTGCCCAAGTCTGAGAAGATATCACCGGTGGTAGTGTTTCCACACTAAATGCTGTCACAAATGAAAAGATAGATGCAAAGATCATCTGTAGGAAACAAAGGATAAAAGGTCCTGTTTTATCTACATAATGACCATTTGAAACTATGTGTCCCGCAAATAAAACTGCACAGACTAGAGACAAAAATTCCCCATATCCAAAACTCATATTATTTCCTGTAGATAAAAATGCTGTCCCTAAAAAACAAATAATAACTGCTGCAAAAACATATTTATCAGGCTTTTTCTGAGTCACAGCCCAATATAAAAAAGGTACTATAACCACATTTACCCCTGTTAAAAAAGCATTTTTAGACGGCGTCGTATACTGCAGTCCTACTGTCTGTGCTCCAAAAGCCAAATACAATAAGATCCCTACTAAAAATCCTCCCAATATATCCTCTTTTTTCATCTTCTTTATCCTATTAAAAAAAATAACTCCTAGAGATATTCCTGCTATTAAAAATCTAAATCCCATCATATAAAATGGTGATATCCCTGCATCCAATAATATCTTAGTGGCTACAAAGCCCGACCCCCATACAATTGATACCAATAATAATGTTACATCTGCTACTAAACTTTTTTTCATTTTAATCACCTTTCCCTTTTGTATAACCAAAATGCTAACCTAACCTACAGATATAATAAATTGAAATATTCACTATATTCATCTTCTTTCCACCTATACATTCTACTTCTTCTTCACAAAAAAAGATAATTCATTTTATTCATCCTGTATATGTTATACTATATATTATATTCATCCTAGGAATATTTTGATTTTGTTCTGCTACCATGATTTTTTCTTGTGGAATTATAGGGCAGACCTTCCTAATAATAGGGGCTGTTGTTATTTTATTGGAATCACAATGACAAACTTTCTTCAGAGATGCGTTTTATAATATAATAATTAGTATGACTTTATTCTATTACAATCTATAAATAATTATAATTTATTAAGAAATAAGAGGTTTTCTTTTTTATCATAAGTATATTATAGAAATAAATCTGAATAAATTACCCAAAGGGAGTTGAACATAATGTTAAGAGCAAAAAGTTTATTTATAGTAACAATTTCTAGTATTGTAGTCTTTATTTTGATTTTTGTTAATCTAAAAAAATCAGTAGAAAAAGATTATGAACAGATAGAGGTTGGAATATCTAAATCAATATATAAATTGATAAACAATGAATTTCATAGTTCATATTCAAACTTAGAAAGACTTAATGTTGATTGGTCTAAATGGGATGATAGCTATAATTTTATAGATTCAGGTGATCCTAAAATAAGAGAAGATTATATTAAGAGTAACTTAGTTGATACCATTTTAGAAGACTTAGATTTAAACCTTATTCTCTTTTTAAATGATAATGGGAAAATAGTATACCAGACAAGCTCTGATGACGACTCCGATGAGGATCTTTCTTCAAGAGAGGTTATAGAATTAAAAAACGAGATAGAGTTTCATAAACAAAAAACAGGAATGATAGCTGGAAAAAATAATAAAATTTTAATTTTTTCCAACTTAGGAATAACAGACAGCAATAATTCAAAAAAACCAGTTGGTAACTTAATTATGGGTTATTTTCTAGATGAAAAAAAATTGAAAACTTTAGAAGAAAAATTAGGAATTCCATTTAATATATTAGGAGTTTCTGAAAATTCAAAAAATCCATATGAAATCAAAATAGAAAAAGATACCGTCCTCAATAAATTTTATATTCCAACCCTTTCTGGCCGGAGCATTGTCTTAGAAAATCAAAGAGATGCCAATATATTATTTTTAGGAAAGGAAAATATAAAGAAATATATAGTAATGCTGTTAATAAACTTTTTAATTTTGATTTTTGTTATCTATATCTTTATGGAAAGATTTATTGTAAAGAGGTTAAGAAATATGGAACACTCAGTTAAAGAGATCATAAAACATAAGGATTTAGGGAAACGCCTTGAAATCAATGGGAAAGATGAAATTGGGGATTTAGGAAAAAATATAAACAACCTCTTAGAAGATATTGAAAAGATGAAAAAAAGGCTTTATAATTTAGCTACCTATGATGTAATGACAGGGATACTTAACAGACATATCGGCCTGGAAAAATTAAATAAAAAATTTAAAAAAGTTAAGAAAAATAAAGGTACTCTAATAGCTGTCTTTATCGACATAAATAATCTCAAATATGTAAATGATCGATTTTCCCATGAAGAAGGGGATGAGTTGATTAAAAATATTGTTAAAACTATAGAAGGCAGCCTCCTCCCGGAAGATATTTTTCTACGGTTTGGAGGAGATGAATTTATCCTGGGATTTGATAGATTAAATATAGCAGAAGTAAGGGTATTATTTAATGATATTGAAAAACAATTTGAAGAATATACTAAAAACAATTCAAAACAATACAAGACCAGTATAAGTGTTGGAATGGTAGAATGCTCTGGAGACGATACCTTGGAAGAATATATCAACCTAGCAGATATAGAGATGTATAAAGATAAGAAAAACAAGAAAAAATTACCAGAACGAATATATATATAAATATAATAAAAAAAGAGAACTAAATTTAAACTGTAACCATGAAACTGGACACTTGAAAAAGAGTGTTAGTTTCATGGTTTTTTTGATACAATTTTTTAATAAGAGTTTAAAGGGGTGAATTAAATGTCTAAAAAAATATTTTCAGATATAGAAGTTACTAAATTATCTAAAAATAAAAATATTTCTAAAGTTTCAAATAAAGCTATTACATATACTTTTGAATTTAAAAAGAAATTTATTGAGGAATATAAAATGGGAAAGCCTCCGCGTATAATTTTTGAGGAAGCTGGCTTTGATGTGGATATTTTAGGTATGAAAAGAGTTGAAACTTCCTCTAAACGTTGGAGGAGAGCTTTTAAAGATAATGGTGAACTGGGTTTAATGGATTCCAGGAAAACATCTTCTGGAAGACCTCTGAAAAGAGAGTTAACAGATTTAGAAAAAATTAAACGTTTAGAAGCACAGATTGAATATTTAAAAATAGAGAATGAATTTTTAAAAAAGTTAGACGAGATCGAAAGGGGGGATGCTTAAATAAAACTGAGATTTTTGAAGCTATTAAATTAATAGTTAAAAGATATAAGTTGAAATCAAAAATTAAATTTCTATGTTTTCAAGCGGGGGTTTCCAGGTCTGGTTTTTACAACTATATTAATTCAGAAAAAAATAGAAATAATAAAGAAGCTAAAGATTTAAACTCCAAAAGATTAATTCTAAAAGCTTTTAATAGAAGAGGTTTTAAGAAGGGCGCCCGAAGTATCAGGATGATTTTAGAGAATGAATTTGATACTATTTTTAATTTGAAAAAAATAAGAAGAATTATGAAAAAATACGAAATAATATGTCCTCACAGAAAACCGAACCCCTATAAAAACATAGCTAAAGCAACTAAGGAACATTCGACTGTCCCTAATATATTGAAAAGAGAATTTAAACAAGAAGTTCCTAAAAAAGTTCTCCTAACTGATATCAGCTATCTAACTTATGGAATTGGAAAAAGAGCTTATCTTTCAACAATAAAAGATGGTAGTACTAATGAAGTATTAGCTCATGAGGTGTCTCATAGTCTTAGTATTGATATTGCTTTAAACACGGTTAAGCGCTTAGTTAAAAGAAAGTTTAAACTCCATCCAGAGTGCATTATTCATTCGGATCAAGGCTTTCACTATACTAATCCTAAGTTTCAAAGATTAGTGAAATCAAAGAAAATTATCCAATCAATGTCGCGAAAAGGTAACTGTTGGGATAATGCTCCTATGGAGTCATTCTTTGGACATATGAAAGATGAAATAAATTTAAAGCCCTTAAAAACATTAGATGATGTAAAGAAAGAAGTATCTAAATATATGAATTATTACAATAACCATAGGTATCAATGGAACTTAAAAAAGATGACTCCTGTGCAATACAGAAATCATCTTTTAACAGTATCTTAACCATACCTTTTTTTAAAGTGTCCTTGACAAAGGGTACAGTTTAATTAATTTAGTTCTCTTTTTTTATGCTAATTTTAAATGACCTATAATTTCTAATTCTATTTTTTCTATTCGCCTTTCATAAATTTTTCTACACAAGACCTGCAAAAACAACCACCTGTATCGGCTTTTTTAGCTTTTTTTAATTTTTCCAGAACTTCTTTTGGTATCTTAGCATCCATACACCAGCAAGTATGGGGGTCTCTTCCATTTTCATGGGCACAATTATTCTCATTCCCGCAAATAGGACATTTTTTTTTATCCATAACTCTCCTCCTGACTATTTTTATTATAAATTAAATATTAAAATTAGGAGATAGATGATTCTATCTCCTAATTCCATATCTTTTTATTTTCCCCATCTAGATAAACTAGATATTAATTCTGGGAATGCTATTTCCATAGCCTTTGCATTTAAGTTGTTGAGTTCTAAAGTTGTTAAATTTTTCTTCTTAGATAGTTCTACAAGCTTCACCGTATCTTGCGAAATTTCAGCACTATAGATTGATTCTCCATCAAAGAATTCCTTTCTTTCTAACCACTTATTTAATAATTTTCTTACCTTTGTTCTATCTTTATCAGTCATCTCATCTTCAGTTTTTTTATTTAATTCCAAGATATAATTTCTTTCATTTTCTGTTGCAACCACTGTCATCAAGTGCTTTGAAGTAGTAGGATAAACAACATTATATCCAATTACTAAGTTCTTTACTAGTTCCTTGGTATCTTTGATATTTTCATCTTTTAACTTATACTTTCTTTCTAGCTTATTCAGATATTTTTTAGTCAATTTATTGAATTTTTCAATATCTTCATCTTTAATTTCTTTAGTTTTTAAACTATTTAAAAAGATCTCATCCTTACTATCTTTTTTTATGATTTGTCTAGTTGTCAAATAATGAACCGGTTCTTCATTGTTATACCAGTCAGATAAGATAGATTCTCTTACCAATATTTCATCCATTACTTTATATGGCTCTTTTAAAGTTTCTGTAGTGATCTTATATTTACTAGTATCCACATCTAAAGATGAACATGCTCCTAAAAATACTACCATTATTACCAACAAAATTTTATTCATTCTCTTCATAGTCTACACCCTTCCACAACATTTTTTGTATTTCTTTCCAGATCCACAAGGACACAAGTCATTTCTGCCTACTTTATCAGAAACTCTAGATTCTTTAGCTGAATCTGTATTCCCTTCCGAATCATCATTAGCCTCATATCTTATATTTTTATTTCTATTTTTCGCTTCCTTTATCTCTACTTCCCTCTCTTCAGGTACCCTGATCTGTACTTTAAATAGATAAGAGATCGTCTCTTCTTTTATAGTTTTTAACATCTTAGCATATAAATCTCCAGAGATTAATTTATATTCTGTAAGTGGGTCTTTTTGACCATATGATCTAAGATAGATTCCCTCTCTTAAAGCATCTAAAGTTTTTAAATGTTCTCTCCATCTAGAGTCCACTATCTCAAATAATATATATTTTTCCAGCTTTCTCATAAGTTCAGTACTAAATTCTTCCTCTTTGGCTTTATATTTTTCTACTATTTTTTCCGATAAAGAATCAGAATATTCCTCGATAGTTAAACTTTTATATTCTTCCTTATCCTCTATAACATAATCAAACAGTTCTTCTATTTTTTCTACTAACCCGTCTATATCCCAATCTTCTTTAAATTCTCCTACGAATTTTTCAACGACTTCACATGAGACTGTATCAGTTAACATACCAAAAACAGTTTCACTAAGATCATCTTTTTCTAAAGCCGTATTTCTACTCTCATAGATAGCTTCCCTCTGTTTATTGTTAACATCATCAAATTCCAATAGATTTTTTCTGATTCCAAAGTTTCTAGCTTCTACTTTTTTCTGTGCATTTTCAATAGCTTTACTTATCATACTGTGTACAATAGGCTCCCCTTCCGGTAATCCTAATTTATCCATTACAGCAGCTACTCTTTCCGATCCAAATAATCTCATAAGCTCATCTTCTAATGAAAGATAAAATTCTGTTGCTCCTGGATCTCCTTGTCTACCTGATCTACCTCTTAACTGATTGTCTATTCTTCTAGATTCATGTCTCTCAGTTCCTAAGATAAATAGTCCACCGGCTTCTAATACCTTTACTTTTTCGTCTGCACACTGAGCTTTGTATTTTTCAAGTACTTCTTCATAATTAGGATCATCAATCGTTCCAACTTCATCTAAAGTCAAGAATTCCGGGTTACCTCCTAACATGATATCAGTTCCTCTTCCAGCCATGTTTGTAGCGATAGTAATTGATTTATATCTTCCGGCTTGAGCTACTATATCTGCTTCCTTTTCATGGAATTTAGCATTTAAAACCTCATGAGGTATTTTTCTCTTTTTTAAACGCTCAGATAAAACTTCTGAACTTTCAATGGAAATTGTTCCTACTAAGGCAGGCTGTCCATTGGTATAAAGTTCTTCAATCCTTTCTATTATGGCATTTATTTTCTCATCATGTGTTTTATAAACTAAATCCGGGTTATCCATTCTTACTATGGGTCTATTTGTAGGAATAACTACTACTCCTAATTTATATGTATGCATAAATTCAGGTGCTTCCGTTTCCGCAGTACCTGTCATTCCAGACAATTTTTCATACATTCTGAAGTAATTTTGTAATGTTATCGATGCTAAAGTCTGGTTTTCTCCAGCTACTTTTAATCCCTCTTTAGCCTCTAAAGCCTGATGCAGACCATCTGAATATCTTCTACCTTCCATGGCTCTTCCTGTGAACTCATCAATAATTACGATTTGACCATCTCTAACTAAATATTCCTTATCTCTATAAAATAATTCCTTAGCTTTTAGAGCCTGCATCATATAATGAGTCAACTCTACATTTTCAGGAGAGTATAGGTTTTCAATGTCTAACTCTTTTTCTATCTTAGCTATTCCTTTTTCTGTCAGAGTTATGTTGCTTGATTTTTCATCTACCTCATAATCTTTCCAAACATCATCTGGAATATTCATCTCTTTTTTCTTCTTTATATCCTTGATTTTTTCCGTTTCATAACTTCTAACTAATTTTTTAGATACCCCGTCAAATACTTTATACCATTTTTGAGTATCTGCAGCTGCTCCTGATATGATAAGTGGTGTTCTAGCCTCATCTATTAGAATTGAGTCTACCTCA
Source organism: Psychrilyobacter atlanticus DSM 19335 (assembly GCF_000426625.1). Lineage (NCBI taxonomy): Bacteria > Fusobacteriati > Fusobacteriota > Fusobacteriia > Fusobacteriales > Fusobacteriaceae > Psychrilyobacter > Psychrilyobacter atlanticus. The sequence goes on from NZ_KE384547.1 coordinate 2,059,278, forward strand.
TCTACAATACAGAAATGAAGGTCTCTTTGAACTCTATTCTCCACTCTAGATACCATGTTATCTCTCAAATAATCAAAACCAAATTCACTGTTTGTTCCATATGTAATATCAGCTCTATAGGCTGCCCCTCTTTTATCCATAGGCATGTTATTATATAGAACATCTGAAGTTAGTCCTAAAAAGTCGTATAATCTTCCCATTAACTCCCTGTCACGGGTAGCTAGGTAATCATTTACCGTTACTACATGAACTCCCTTACCATTCAATGCATTTAAATATACAGCCAGAGTTGCAACTAATGTTTTTCCCTCTCCTGTTTTCATCTCAGTTATTTTCCCTTCGTGTAACACCACTCCACCTATCATTTGTACATCGTAGTGTCTCATCTCAAGAACTCTTATAGCTCCTTCTCTTACTACTGCAAACGCTTCTGCTAAGATATCATCTAAAGTTTCACCCTTATCTAATCTCTCTCTAAATTCTATAGTTTTAGCTTTAAGATCCTCATCTCCTAATTTTTTTATCTCAGGTTCTAAGTTATTGATCTCATCTACAATAGCTAAAATCCTTTTTATTTCTCTGTCATTTTTTGTTCCAAAAATTTTCTTTACTAAGTTACCGATCATCTGTCATTACCTCACTCAATTTTTGATTTCTCAAAGTCAAAAACTTTGATTTCAATACACTTCACCGCTTATAATGATAACATAAAAAAGGAGAGACCGTCAATTAAATGAACCTCATTTTCATCTCTAAAATATCTCTTAATTATATATGAATTTATCATGACTTTTTTATACGTATATATAGTATAGAACCTTAACAAACTGTTAAGAAAGAATTAACATTTCATAAAGTTTTTTTCTCATAGATTAACAAAACACCTTGATGTTTAAATATGTATTTGTTATACTTTATAGGCAAGAATAATTATATACTGCGCTTCAGAAGCTTTATTTTACTTAGTTTTTGCAGCAACAATTATATAATTCATAAAAAAAAAGGATGATGAAATATGCAAGAGGATGTACAGGGAGCAGTTAATACATGGCAAAATTTGAGGAGACGTAGACACAATTTACTATTAGTTTTCTATAGTATTATTGTGGGAGTATTAACAGGTTTAGTTATTGTAGCGTATAGAGAGGGACTGGATTTTTTAAATACAATAAGACACACTACCTTATTGGACGTAAAAAGGACAACATCTTTTGTAGGAATATCCCAATTAGTAGCTCTTTTTATAGGTGCAGCAATAATTTTACAGATACTCTTATCTAAATTTCCATTAATAAGCGGAAGTGGAATTCCACAAGTAAAAGCCCTTTTGATGAAACAGATTAAGTTCAATTGGTTCTATGAACTGATCAGTAAGTTCTTAGGAGGATTACTCAGTATAGGAAGTGGACTGTCTCTAGGAAGAGAGGGACCATCTATACATCTAGGAGCTCAAATAAGTGAGGGAGTCAACAGTTTTTTCAAAACTAAAGAAGCTGAGAAAAAATATCTTATCTCTAGTGGAGCTAGTGCTGGTCTAGCAGCGGCATTTAACGCACCTCTAGCTGGAGTTATATTTTCTTTAGAAGAACTTCACAAATATTTTTCTCCATTACTACTTATTTGTACCCTATTAGCCAGTATAAGTTCTGACTTCGTAACCAAATTATTTCTAGGATATGACCTGGTATTTGATTTCGATACTAAGTTACCTGCACAGCTTTCCATAGGAAAATATCTCATTTCACTTATAATCTTTGGAATTATTATAGGATTAGCAGGAAAATTATTTACTGATGGAATTGTATTCTTTCAAAATTTATATAAAAAAGCAAAACTCAATTCATATATCAAAGCCGTTTTAGCCGTTCTTCTCTCTTTAGGTGTTGGATTATTTTTTTCAGAGGTTGCAGGTGGAGGACATCACCTCATTCAAGAAATAGCTCATAGATCTACTCCTATGAAAGTTTTATTTATTCTTTTAATAGCTAAATTTATATTTACATTATTTTCATATAGTACAGGATTTCCAGGAGGAATCTTCCTTCCTATGCTGGTTGTAGGAGGTCTCCTAGGTAAAATATACGGCCTTGTTTTAATGGATATTTTTGATCTAAAAGAAGTCTACGCAGTTCATTTTATGATCCTGGGTATGGCTGGATATCTGACAGCAGTCGTAAGAGCCCCCATTACAGGAATAGTTCTTATCCTTGAAATGACAGGTAGATTTGATCACCTATTCAGTTTAACTCTCGTTTCAACACTAGCTTATGTCTTGACTGAATTTATTAATTTAGACCCCATATACGATATTCTTTATAGAAATATGATATCTAATCTTTTTGCTTCAGAAAAAACACCACAAAAAGTTTCATCTAAATCATCTAAAGTAACACTATTAATACCTGTTATTGCAGACTCTTTTTTAGATGGAAAACATGTTTTTGAAATATCATGGCCTGAAAATTGTCTTCTTGTTGGAATCAGAAGAGAGATAAAAGAGATCATTCCAAAAGGAATAACCAAGATAAAAAACGGAGATTTCCTTATTGTACTGACAGATAAAACAGATGCTGGAATAATCAGTCCCAAACTATATAAGATGGGAACAGTCACAACAGTAGGATAGAAAATATAACAGTTCAAGGAGTACTCCCTAAAAGGGATACTCCTTTTATTTTACCCTATAATACACTATCTTAAATATGATTTTTTTGATATAATATCGTTTTAAGGAGGGATTAATTTGAAAAAACTAAATAAAGGATTTACAGTAATTGAATTACTTATAGTCATTGCTATAATAGGTATCTTAGCCACAACTTTAGCTCCAAAACTTTTAAAAGAGATAAGAAAGGCTACAGTAGCCGAAGTTCAGCATAATTTAGGTGTAATCAGATCCAGGTTATCCCTAGATGATACTTTATCAGAGGAATTTCCAGATTTTTTTACTGTTGAAGATGTTGATAAAACAGACTTATTAAAATCATACAGTATAGAACCTACCCCTGGATTTACAGGCGCAGATGGAGTTAATCATAAAGAAACTTCCCAAGTTGTTACTCCTAGAGATAATACAGGAGGATGGTTCTACATTAGAGAAACAGGTGAAATCTATGCCAACCTTCCAAATGGAGCCTATACAAAAGATGCAAAGTATGAAATATGGGATGAGCTCGGTTCAGAGGACAACAATAAACCTGTAGATCCAGATACCGAAAAAAACGATTGGGATAAAATCGAATTTCCAATTTCTAAAACTAGTGGTAGTTTAACCGGTTCTGGTGGAGATGCTTATGAACTCGGTGGCCAATATGTAGTTGAGATAAAACCTAATATTGGTTGGCTACCAAATTTTATATCTGGCAGTGGTAAATTAAACGGAAATTACTATGTTTATATAGACGATAATTTAGTCAACAGCGGTTACAAATCTCCTACACAAGATGGGAACTCTATCAATGTACCACCATCTCGACAAGAAGCTGGAATTACTCAACCTAAAAGCTTAAAAGTAGCCTTTGAATATGTAGAAAATGGTGTGACAAAAATTATTTATAGTGAACTTGAACTCTACTAACCTAAAAAGGATGCGAAATCGCATCCTTTTTTTCTTCTAACCTCTACTTTGTCAGTTCTAAAAACTCCTCCTCAGTAAGAATTTTTACACTGCCTAACTCCTCTGCTTTTTTCAGCTTACTTCCTGGTTTTTCTCCTACTATAAGGTAATCTAATTTCTTAGATACACCAGACATATTGGTTCCGCCTAATTTTTCTACGATATCCTTGATCTCCTGTCTCTTAAAGTGGATCAATTTTCCTGTAGCTAAGAAGGTTTTTCCCACAAACTCCTCCAAATGAGCTCCCTCATCTACCTCTTCTATCTCAAAGTTAACTCCTGCATCCTTTATTTTTTCTAAAATTCTCATATTATCTTCATCTCTAAAGTATCCATACACAGACTGAGCTACCTTCCCTCCTACACCATCTATTGATAGCAAGTCTTCTACTTCCATCGCTGCTAAATTTTCTATATTTTTACTCTCTTTAGACAGTAATCCTCCTAAAAATTTCCCTACAAATGGAATTCCTAAGGCATATAGTGTTTTAGAATAATCTAATCTTTTACTCTCCTCAATAGAGGTAAGTAGTTTTTCAATACTCTTACTTCCCAAATTATCTAATTTTTCTAACTCATCTTTTTTTAGATAAAGTTCATAGAAGTCACTTATTTCCCTTAAAAATCCTAATTCTATAAATTTTTCTACTATCTTCGCTCCACCGATTATATTCATAGCATCACGGGAGATAAAATACTCCATCTTCCCCTGTAATTTTGCCCTACAGTGAGGATTCATACATTTTAAATTTACCAATCCTTCTTCTTTCTCTAACTCTGAATCACATACAGGACAATTTGTAGGAGGGATTATCTCCCCTTCTGTCCCATCTCTTAATTCTTTTACTGGTTTTACAACCTGTGGAATTATCTCAGCAGCTTTTTCAATAAATACTGTATCCCCAATTTTTATATCTTTTCTAAGTACCTCGTCATAGTTGTGAAGACTGGCACGTCTGACCATACTTCCAGATACTTCTACTACCTCTAGTTCCGCCACTGGAGTTACCTTCCCTGTTCTCCCTACCTGCCAAGTTACATCATTTAATTTTGTAGTTACCTGTTTAGCAGGAAATTTGTAGGAGATAGCCCATCTAGGTGCCTTAGTTGTAGCTCCTAATTCTTCATATAAACTCAGATTATTGACTTTTATTACTAACCCGTCAGTTTCATAGTCTAAATGATTCCTCTCATCTTCCCAGTATTTTATCCTGGTTCCTAAATATTCTATAGTTTCACATAGGTCATAGACCTTTGTAGTTTTAAATCCCAATCCTTCTAAATATTTTATGCTGTCAATATGAGTTTCAAGCCCTAATTCTTCACTGTTCACCAGATAATATATATAAGCATCCAAGTTTCTCTCTCCTACAATGGCAGCGTCTTTTTGACGAAGGGTTCCACCAGCTGCATTTCTAGGATTAGCGAATACTTCCTCCCCTGACTCCAACCTTTTTTTATTTAATGATTCAAATTCAGTTAGCGGTAATACAATCTCTCCTCTGACCTCTATCGATACATTTTCCTTTAGATATTTAGGGATAGAACTTATCTGCATTATATTCTCAGTTACATCTTCTCCTACTTTTCCATCTCCACGGGTTACAGCCTGGATTAAACGGCCATCCTCATAATGGATACTTATAGAAATTCCATCTAATTTTAATTCCAACACATAGTCTACCTGGATATTGTCGTTTTCTAAACTATCTTTATTTAAAATCCTTTTTACTCTCCCATCAAAGTCTTCTAAATCTCCTAAATTATAGGTATTAGATAAACTCAGCATAGGTTTTTTATGGGTAACTTTCGTAAATTTACTATCTTTTAGTCCTCCACCTACAACTACTGTAGGAGAGGTTTCCGTCTTATATTCAGGGTTTTCTAATTCTAATTTTTCTAATTTTTTTAATAACTTATCATACTCTACATCTGAGATCAAACTCTCGTTTTTTTCATAGTAGTGGTAGTTATGTTTATGTAACTCTTCTTTTATTTTTTCTATCTCTGCTTTTATATTTTCTTTCTCTTTCATCATTGTTCTTCTCCTCAAAATTTCTTTTTTTATACTAAATTATATCATAAAATTTAAACCCCTGAAACAGATATATCAAGTTTTAGATTATAAATTCTTCTACCCTCTCCTCTTAGTTTCTCCCTCTCTAGGGAGAAACAATGCTAGTAGTTTTGGGTATTTCCATTTAATTTTTTATTTTTTTATTTTTAATTTCTTTTTCTTGGTTTTAATCGAAGTTTATAGTCATCTTTAACGGCATTATAAAAATATTGTTAAATCTAGTATGAATAAAAAGATCTTGAAAAATATTCGATTATCTGAGCATAGCGAGTTTCGATTTTTTCAGTCTTTTCAATTACGAAATAGATATTTTTATTAGCCACTGATTTTCTTTGGATCTTTTTCTTAGATCAATCACATTTAAAATTAGATTTAACTAAATCTAATTTTAATAATCGTGAATCGAAATGATCTCGTATCAAAGACGAAAACTTTGGAATTTTATCATGTACCCCTATTAAAGAGGAATTCTTTAGAAATTTCTTCTTTGAGTCAACTGACCTCTCTCTTCTTTTCTCTCTCCTAGATTAGGAGAAAGAAGCTAACTTTCTTAAAAAAATATCTTTGACACCAACTAACTCTAACTTTTAAATCTTTTCATTTTTTTCAACATTTTTGTTCGTTTTTAGTTATAACTTACCCTTGTTATTTAGTGATTTAAATGGTAATATATCTAGGTTAAAAAGAAATATAAACACAGTGAATTAGGAGTTGCTACCTGCAATAGGTAAGGCTTCTAATATTTTACTATAATTTTAGGAGGTCAACAATGAAGGACAAGGTTTTAATTTTTGGACATAAGAATCCAGACACAGACTCTATATGTTCAGCTATTGCATATTCTAACCTTAAGGATCAATTAGGACTTAATACAAAAGCTGTTAGATTAGGAGAATTAAATAAGGAAACTGAATTTATTTTAAATCATTTTAAAGTAGCGACACCACCGTTACTTACTACTATAAAGCCACAGGTCAAAGATCTGACTAAGGTTGAAAAAGAATTAATAAAGGAAACTGATTCTATTCAAAAAGCATTAGAAATCATGACTACTGAAAATTATTCAAGTTTACCTGTTGTAAATAAAGATAATAAATTAGAAAATATGATCCATATCTCGGAGATTGCAAATGCATATTTAGAGATGAGTACTAGAGATATCTTCTTTGACTATGAAACAACATTTGAAAATGTTTGGGAAACTTTAAAAGATTCTTCTGTTGTTATCAACGGAGTTTATCCTACTGGTAAGATAGAGGGTAGATTGAGAGGAGTTTCTGAATTAGCTAAAATTTCTGAGGGAGATGTAGTAATCACTACACTTTTTTCTGGACATATCAAAAATGCTGAAAAAGCCGGAGCAAAAATCATATTTTTATGTGTAGATAAAAATGATGAGATCCCTGATTACGATGTAAATATACCACTTGTTAGAGTTAATAAGGGAATTTTTAAAACATTTAAGATGATCTCACAATCAGTACCTGTAAAGGCTATCTTAAAGCACAAAAACTTTTTCCATTTTAAAACTACTGATTTTATAGAAGATATCCAAGATATCATGAAAGATTCTTCTCAGACTAATTTCCCAGTTGTAAATGGAGATGGAACTATATTTTCGACTATCAGATCTAAGCATATTATGAATTTTGGGAAAAATGAAGTTATCTTAGTAGACCACAATGAAAATTCTCAATCAGTAGATGGAATTGAAACTGCCAAAATATTAGAGATAGTAGATCATCATAAATTTGGAAACTTTGAAACTTCTGAACCTCTTATGATTAGAGCAGCAGCTGTTGGTTGTACTTCTACAATAGTTTATGGATTATTCAAAGAAGAAGGACTTACTCCTGATAAAACTATAGCCGGACTTATGTTGAGTGCTATTTTATCGGATACATTGATATTTAAATCTCCTACTTGTACACCAAAAGATGTTCAAGCCGCTAAAGAATTAGCTGTTATTGCAGGAGTTGACTATGAAAAATATGGTATGGAAATGTTAATTGCAGGAACTTCATTAGGAGATAAAACTCCTAACGAGATTATAACTATGGATATGAAAGAATTTTCTATGGGAAAATTCCAAACTGCTGTAGCACAGATCAATACAGTTGATATCGATGGATTATTAAGTAATAGAGAAAATCTAGAATCTGCTATGAATGGGATGATAGATGAAAATAACTACGATTTATTCGTACTAGTTATGACCGACATAGTAAATAATGGTTCTAAGATCCTAGCATTGGGTGATTCTACTGAATTAGTAGAAAAAGGATTCAATGTGGAATTAGAGGTCGGGACTGCATGGCTAGACGGTGTAGTTTCAAGAAAAAAACAAATTGTTCCTTTCCTTATGGCGGCCAGCCAGGGAATGTAAGACATATTACAAAAGAGGAGATAGCTTACAGCTATCTCCTCTTTTTATTTAATATTTTAGTTTACAGTGCTTTTTCTATAATTTTTCTTGTTATTTCTAGAGTTTGATCCCCTCTTTCAGATAATTTTACCATCCCATGAGATTCCAAAGAATTGATGACTGTATCTATATCACTCTCTCCTATTTTATAATCTGATAATTTAGTTGTTATATCTAAACTATGGAAAAATTCTTCAGTTTTTACAATAGCTAAATCTATCTTTTCTTCATCAGTCCCTTCCCTTATGTCCCATACTCTTTCTGCATATTGAAGTAATTTTTCAAATTTTTCAACCTTTCTAACTTTCCAGGTAGCAGGTAAAATAGCAGCCAAAGTTTTAGCATGATCTACACCAAATATTGCTGTTAATTCATGTCCTACCATATGAACAGACCAGTCTTGTGGTACTCCAGCACCAATAAGTCCATTGAGCCCCATTGTAGCTGACCATACTAAATTAGCCCTAGCATCATAATTAGTTGGATTTTCTATAGTTTCTTTCCCTACTTCTACTAATGTCTGAAGAATTCCTTCTGCTGCTCTATCTTGGAATCCAGCATTTATTGGATAAGTAACATATTGCTCTACTACATGAACAAATGTATCTACGACTCCATTAGCTACTTGAGTTTTTGGTAAAGTAAATGTTAGTTCTGGGTCTAGTATAGAGAATATAGGAAATGATTTTTTACTAAAGATAGCTAATTTATTTTTTCCATTGCTGATTACTCCTCCATTATTCATCTCTGAACCTGTAGCTGGCAGTGTTACTACAGTTCCAAATGGTATAGTTTTATCAACTGATATCATCCCTTGAGTTAATAATTCGTCCTCTTTTCCTATATATTCATCTTTACAAGAAGCTATTCCAATGAATTTAGTCCCGTCCATAACAGAACCTCCTCCAACAGCTAGGATAAAGTCAATTTTTTCATCTCTCACTAATTTAACAGCTTTCATCAAAGTTTCAAATTGAGGATTTGGCTCTATCCCTCCAAATTCAAAGATCTCTCTATTTGATTTTTTTAACTCATCCATTACTTTATCTAAAGTTCCAAATTTCTTTACTGATCCTCCACCATATGTAATAAGAACACGAGAATTTTTTGGCACTAAACTATCTAATTGTTTCATCTCACCTTTTCCAAACACAATTTGTGTAGGGTTGTAAAAATTAAAATTTAACATTTTATTCCTCCTTGTACGGGCAATCCATAAATTGTCCATTTATTAATTATTTTTTCGTATCATACCTATCCAAAAAAAATCTATCTTCTTTGAAATTTCAGCATTTTTCTTCATCATAGATCTTAGATTTAATGATGCAGTTCCCTTCTTCATTCTCATACCTTTTTACCTGTTCTAATACCTCTTTTTTTATGAGATTTAATTCTTCTATTTTTTCCTGTATTATATCTACATGATTTAATAGAATTTCCTTTCTTTCTACAACAGTTTTTTCACCATCTTTTTTTAAACCTATATAATATACTATCTCTTTTAATGACATCCCTGTGTCCTTGAGATTAAGAAAAAAATCTATCCAAACTAAATCACTATCTGTGTAGACCCTGTTACCATTATTATCTCTAGCAATCTCCTTTATGACACCGTTTTTTTCATAGTATCTAAGCTTCGATTTAGATATTCTAAAATGTTTTGCTACCTCATCTATAGTCATAGGTCACCTCCTAATTTCTTATATATTGAGTATACATCTTAAACCATGGTTTAAGGCAAACTTTTTTTTAGAAATATGACATTTCATCCAATTATGACCTATGCTTTTGAATTCTTTAAATATATCCATAAATATTTTTTTTTTTAAAACAATAAAAAAACCTCCTAAAAGTATTTATACTTTTAGGAGGTTTCTCTTATCTCTATTTTTTTCTCCTAATCTAGGAGAAGATAGATGAGGTCTATTCTGTTATTTCAACATTTCCAAAGTACCAAGTACCTAAGATATCTCTTTCCCAGTTTTTAACTTTGTCTTTAACCATTATTATACCTGTATAGTAATAGATAGGCATAGTGATTAATTCATCCATCATGATTTTTTCTGCACCATAAAGATCTTTATCTCTATCTAGACCTTGAGCTACCTTTGAATTCTCAATTAATGCATCAAACTTTTTATTCTCAGGGAAATCTCCTTTAGTATAGTTCCATTGTGCATCGTTGTTTCCTGAGTAAGAAGTCCATAGATCTAAGAATGTCATAGGGTCGTTATAGTCTCCAATCCATCCAGCTCTTGCTACTTCAAAGTTTCCTACATGTCTAGTATCTTGGAATACAGCCCACTCTTGATTTACTAAGTTAACTTCGATTCCTAAGTTCTTTTTCCACATCTCTTGGATTGCTTCTGCAATTGCCTTATGTCCTTCATTAGTGTTATAGATAAGCTCTACTGGAGCCATTCCTTCACCATTTGGATATCCAGCCTTAGCTAAATATTCCTTTGCTTTTTCTACATCAGCAGTAGTAGAGATTCCATAATCTCCTGCTGTTGCTCTAAAATCATTTCCTTGTGAATCTACTAATCCAGTTGGAACAAATCCAGTTGCCGGCTGTTGCCCACCTTTAGAAACATCTGTTACAATTTGTTCTCTGTCTATAGCTAGTGTAAGAGCTTTTCTTACATTGATATCGTTAGTTGGTGCTTTGTTTACATTAAAGATATAGTAGTATGTTCCTAAAAATGGTGTTATATGGAAAGTAGGGTCTTCTACTTGTCTTTTAGGAATCTCTTGTACCGGTACTTGTCCAGCACCTAATACATCAATTTCTTTATTATCATATGCTGTTATAGCTGTTCCGTGATCAACTATCATAGTCATAGTAATTTTATCTAACTTAACACTGTCTTTATTCCAATAGTATTCATTTGGAACTAAGATAACCTTGTCATTCATATGATATTCAGAGATTTTGAATGGACCATTTGAAATTGTGATGCTAGGATCCTTTGCCCATCCTTCTGGTTTTTGAACTACCGCATCTTCTCTAACTGGCATAAATGTATAGAACGTTACTAAGTCTAAGAAATACGCTGTAGGAGCTTTTAACGTAACTTTAAAAGTCAAGTCATCCACTGCTTCTAAGCCAACATTTTCTTTAGTACCTTTTCCTTCAAAAAACTCCTGCCCGCCTTTAATATAGTAAAGTTGGAATGAATATTCAGAAGCTACTGCTGGATCTAATGCTCTTAACCAAGCATATTTGTAATCTGCTGCTGTTACAGGTTTTCCATCAGACCATTTAGCATCTTTTCTAAGATGGAATGTATATGTCATCTTGTCATCTGAAATATCTACAGATTCTGCTCCTGCTGGTTGAGCTTTTCCGTTGGCATCTGTCCTCATAAGACCTTCAAAAGTATTGTTTACAACTATTCCACCATCTGTTGCAGAGTTTAGCTGTGGGTCTACAGATTTTGGATCTGCTCCTAAGTTAAATACCATAACTTGTTCTACCTGCTTTTCCACTGCTGCTGCATCTGTTTCTTTAGGTTGTTCTTTTTCCCCTCCACAAGCAGTAAGTAATACTGCCATTAGAAGCGTCACTACATAAAAGATTTTCTTCATAAATTTCCTCCTCAAATAAATTGATAAACGTTGTTACTAAAAAACCAATCACTAAAGTAATAAGTTATTATACATATTCTTTCTATGGAATCCTTTATTTTTTGGTTCCCTCATAAAACTCCTTGGAAAAATGACAAGCTACTATCCTTCCTGGAGCTATCTCTTCTAATAATGGTTCTTTTTCACTACAGATTCCTTCTGCGTATTTACATCTAGTTCTAAACCTGCATCCACTAGGAGGATTTAACGGGCTGGGTACATCTCCCTTTAATATTTCCCTGTCTACTTCTGCATTCAGCTCTGGATCTGGAATAGGTATTGATGAAAGCAATGCTTTCGTATATGGATGAATAGGTTTGTCATAGAGAGCATCTGATTCTGCTATCTCCACCATCTTACCTAGGTATAATACTCCAATTCTATCTGAGATATGTTTTACCATAGACAGATCATGAGCTATAAATAGATAGGTCAATCCTAATTTCTTCTGAAGATCATCCAACATATTTACTACCTGAGCCTGTATAGATACATCCAGTGCAGAGATCGGTTCATCACAGATTATAAATTCTGGTTCTACTGCTAGTGCACGAGCTATTCCTATTCTCTGTCTTTGTCCTCCACTAAATTCATGGGGATATCTACTTGCATGTTCCTTACTCAGTCCTACAGTATCTAATAACTCATAGATTCTTTTTTGTCTCTCTTCACCCTTTGCTAGGTTATGAATATCCAGTGGTTCTCCTATAATATCTCCTACTGTCATCCTTGTATTTAATGACGCATATGGATCTTGGAAGATCATTTGGATCTTCCTTCTATAAGGTTCTAACTCCCTTTCATTCAAGTGACTTATATTTTTACCATCATAGATTATATCTCCACCAGTCACATCATAGAGTCTTATTATAGTTCTTCCAGTAGTAGATTTACCACATCCTGATTCCCCTACCAGTCCAAAAGTTTCACCTTTTTTTATGTGAAAACTAATATCATCTACAGCTTTTAGATGCTGCATCTTCTTCTTAAAAAATCCTGTATTTTTAGAAAAATATTTTTTTAAATTCTTTATTTCTATTAGAGTGTTATCGTTTTTATTGTCCATTCTATCTAACCCCTCCCTTTAACTCTGTCTTAGGAGCATCAGGATGAAGTAACCAACACATAGATTTGTGACCTTCTCCACATTCAAAGAATTCTGGACGCTCCTCCATACATACATTCATAGCATGTTCACACCTTGCTGCAAAAGGGCACCCCTTTGGAGGGTGTAATAGATCTGGTGGTGTTCCATCTATAGGTACCAGCCTTTCCTTATTTTCTATCTTTGGTATAGATTTTAACAGCCCTACTGTATATGGATGCTTTGGGTTATAGAAGATATCTTCTACCTTTCCCTCCTCCATAATAAGTCCACCATACATAACCAATACTCTCGAACAGACATCGGCCACTACACCTAGATCATGGGTTATTAAGACTATCGATGTATTTAATTTGTTTTTTAATTCCTTCATAAGATCTAATATTTGAGCCTGGATAGTTACGTCTAATGCTGTAGTTGGTTCGTCAGCAATAAGTAGATCCGGTTCACATGAAAGAGCTATAGCAATCATTACCCTTTGTCTCATTCCTCCACTGAATTCATGAGGATATGCTTTTACCCTTTTTGCTGGATCAGGTATTCCTACTAACTCTAACATCTCAATGGCTCTTTCAAGGGCTTCGGCTTTAGATACATTTTGATGTTTTCTAATGGCCTCCATAATTTGGTCCCCTACAGTATATACAGGATTTAATGAGGTCATAGGGTCTTGAAATATCATAGCTATCTCATTTCCTCTTACACTCCTCATCTCTTTTTTATTTTTCTTTAAAAGATCTTCCCCCTTAAATACTATTTCACCACTTTTTACAACTCCTGGATATTGCAGTAATCCCATTACAGACATAGAAGTAATACTCTTTCCACTTCCTGATTCCCCTACAATTCCCAAGGCTTCTCCTTTATTTAAACTATAACTTACACCTCTTACAGCCTGCACTTCCCCTAGGTGGGTAAAAAATGAAGTTTTTACGTCCTTTAATTCAATTAATTTTTCCATGTTCCCCCCTATTTTCTCAATCTTGGATCTAATGCATCTCTAAGTCCATCTCCTAAAAAGTTAAATGCAAGCATTGTTATACTTATTGCAAGTGATGGAAAAAACAATTGATATGGATAAGTTCTTATTCCTGCCAAGGCATCACTGGCTAAAGTTCCCCACGATGCTTGAGGAGCACTTACTCCCAGCCCTATAAAACTTAAAAATGATTCTGTAAATATTGCATTTGGTATCATCATAGTCAGTGATACGATGATAGGTCCCATTGCATTTGGTATGATATGCCTGCTGAGTATTCTAAAATTTTTAGCTCCTATAGTTTTTGCAGCCATAACATATTCTTGTTGTTTTATACTAAGAGTTTGACCTCTTACAATTCTAGCCATTCTTACCCAGAAGGTAAGTCCCATGGCTATTATAATCGTTTTTAATCCTGGAGCTATAATTACCATAAGTAAGATTACATATAACAGTAATGGAATTGTACTTATTATGTCCATTATTCTCATCATTACTGCATCTACTTTTCCACCTAAATAACCAGATATTCCTCCATAAAAGATTCCAATAAAGAAATTTACCAGGGTAGCTACTATTGCTACTGTAAGTGATATTCTTGCTCCGTAGAGAACCCTTATGAAGAGGTCTCTTCCATGGGAGTCAGTCCCAAAGAAATAAGTTTTATTAAAAACTCTCTTTGCAACTTCTGTTTCTTTACCTTCTACCAATATTTTATATTTTTGAATACTTGGATTTTTCCTAGCTAATTTAGCATTTTTATAATCCAATACTACCTTTTTTCCATCGACTTTATAAATTTTTTGTAAATTCATCATGTCATTTTTAACCGGTTTCAATGAATCCAATAGTTTCCCATCAGAAGTCACAGTAAATAGTTTATATTCTGGATGTACATATATATAATTTGATTTATCTACTTCATATATATCAAATCTAGGAGCTATATTACCAAATTTAAGATCTTGATCTTCATAACTAAATTTAGATAACATAGGTCCGAAAATTGCTGTTATAAATAATAAGATTATTACCACTAGTCCTATCATAGATAGTTTATTTTGTTTCAACCTTCTCCAAGCGTCCTGCCAATATGTAAGACTCGGTCTTATCTTCTTCTCGCCTTTAATTTCCTCCGATGCTTTTTCCCATCTATTATCCATACCTTCCCCCTTAATCATGTAATTTAATCCTAGGATCTATTAATACATAGATGATATCTACTAAAAACACCATAATTATATAAAATCCTGCATAAAAGATTGTTACTCCCATGATAACTGTATAGTCTCTATTTCCTACACTTTCTACGAAATATTTTCCCATTCCAGGTATAGCAAAGATCTTTTCGATAACAAATGATCCAGTTAAAATTCCTGCTACCATTGGTCCTACATAGGTAACTACTGGCAATAATCCATTTTTTAGAGCATGTTTACCAATTACTACAAATTCTGATAACCCCTTAGCTCTAGCTGTCCTGATATAATCCTGCTGTAATACCTCTAACATGGATGACCTGGTCAGCTTAGATACGAAAGCTAAAGAGAATCCGGAGAGAGCTATTACCGGCCCAATATAATGTTTCCAAGAAGTAAGTCCGAAAGATGGCAATATCCCTAACTTCCCACTAAATATATATATAATCATAGTCGCTATTACAAAACTCGGGATTGTTACCCCTAAAGTAGCTAATACCGTTACTATATAATCTTCCCACTTATTTTGCTTCAGTGCAGATATTATCCCCAAAGGAATACCTATTATAAGCACAACTAATACAGCGGTTCCTCCTACCTTTGCAGATATAGGTAACCCGACTTTTACTAAATCAATTACATCTACCCCCACTTTTTGAAACGAAGGACCAAAATCAAAACTAAACACCCCTTTCATATAGTCGATATATTGTATATGTAACGGTGCATTCAAGTTAAATTTGGCCTCTAATGCTGCGATTACTGCTGGTGGCAATGGCTTTTCCCTTGTAAAAGGCCCCCCAGGAATAGCGTGCATCAAGAAAAAAGTCGCTGTAATAACTATATACAGTGTAAATAACATTTGACCTAATCGTTTAAAAATAAACTTTCCCATTTCTTCCTCCCTTATTATTAAAATTTGCTTAACCTATACATATCATTCTCGATATATATAACTATAAATATAGCACATAAATTCTAAGAATCCAAATTAATCTACCTGATAAAAACTACATTTTTATAACTTTATAGTTTCATTTCGTCGCATTTGTATCATTTTTTTAACACTTTTGTAAATTAAAAAATGGTTTCCATAACATTTTAGATGAATAAAAATTAATTTATTTTTTAATTATTTTCCCCTATAAAATTTTAAATTTTCATAAGTTAAAATATAAAAATAACTAAAAACGAAGTTTAATTTTTAGTTATTTTTATATAATCAATATACATTATTATTTATAAAAAATATAGAAAACTGAATTTTTAGGACTAAACACCTTTTTTATAGTATTCATATAAAACCCCTCCTAAAAATTAGGAGGGGTCCATACTTTTATAATCCGGCCTATACGGCCGCTATCACAGATACTTCTACCAAGAGTGATTCCCTGGCCATATTAGCTTCCACACAGGCTCTTGCCGGAGCAGTTCCTTCCTCCACCCAGCTGTCCCAGACTTCATTCATCTCTTTAAACTGGTCCATATCTTTAATATAAACTGTAGCCGAAAGAACCTTATTCTTATGGCTCCCGATATCAGCCAGAAGCTGATCTACCTTTTCCAAAGTTGTTTTTGTTTGTTCTGCCATTCCCTTTGTTTCATCTTTGGGAACCTGCCCACATAAATAAGCTACATTATTATGAATCACTGCATGACTCATCCTTTTTTTAGTGTTATGTCGTTCAATACTCATGATTATTCTCCTTTTATTTCAATTTTAGTTTCGGGAATTATTTTTTCAGCAGTAACCAGATGGTAAAGATAAAGCACAATACACGAAGATCCTATCCCAACTATTGTAAATGGTATCGTGGAATTTGTATAAAGGTTATATACAGTGAAACAAATCCCTGTAACCATAGATAAGATGGCCCCCTTATAGTTTAATACCATTCGCTTCTTTAAAATATAACCTAAATAAATAGGTCCCAATAGAACTACCGCTGACAGTCCATATGATAATATAAGCCACTGAAGAGCCTGAGGGTATAAAATTGCAAGAAAAGCTGCTAAATAAGTCACCACAACTGCCGCTATCCTCGTTATCAAAAGTTTATTGGAAAAATTATTTAAAGGCATTACCTTCTTAAAAAAATCTTCCGATACACTTACTACTACTGACTGGATAGACCCATTCACTGTAGATAATATACTCACCATAAGAAATCCGGAGAAGAGACCCATAAACCATTTAGGAAATTGGGCTAAAAGCCACCCTGTAGCCATCTCTCCGTCCATTCCAGGCATAAGACTCCTAACTCCTATTCCTGTTACTACAGACCATATTTCAACTATTATTATTACTACTCCTGTTATAATCAGACTTTTTTTGACACTTTTAGCATCTTTAATAGCGCATATCCTTTGGATCGCCATCTGATTGGTAATCCCACCAGGAATTACAGAGGTAACCCAGAGGAGTATTGTCCCCCATCCAATAAGGGTCATTCCCTTTGGAAATTCTGTCATATCTTTAGGTACCCTGGAGATCATCTCTCCTACACTTCCATTCATATTTATAAGGAAAAATAAAGATACTGCGGTTACTATCAGCATCATACAGCCAAAGAAAAAATCTGTCCATGCTACAGATGAAAGTCCTGCTGGAAGTACAAATATCAGACAAAGAGTTGCAAATCCTACGATCATATATTTAGGATCTACTCCAATTATAGGTGAAAATAATTTGGAAAAAGCTACTAACTGTGTACAGAGCCATCCAAACGGTACTATTATTGCTGCTATGGTAGAAAATAAGGCTAAGCCCCTGTTTTTCCCATAGAGTTTTTCCAAAACATCAGGTATAGTATTAAAATTTTCTTTTCTCAACCAATCCGCTATAAAACATAATACAAAAAATATACATGCCATTATGATTCCATAGGTCAGTACACTCCATCCATGTGTATACCCTATACCTACATGGGCTACAACAAAACCTCCACCCATTATTGCTGCAAATTGTGTACCTATTGTTACGTATAATGGTAGTGATCTTCCCCCATTAACCCAAGCCTCTTCACTCCCCTTAGTTTTTCTGCTTATTACATAGGTTATCGAAAACCCTATACCTATAATGATAACAGAAAAAATTATAACTACTAATGCCGAACTCATAAAATACCTCCTATTTTATTTGGGTAAAAGGCTATCATTATGAGTTCAATATTATTAGTAGGCTTGACGGCCTTTTTTATTTTTATTTTGAAAACCTATTCGGAGCAAACCCCGACATATCAACGAACGTTTTCCCATCCATTATGATATCTGCCACAACTTTTCCAGTTACTGGAGCCAGGGCAATTCCGTCTCCCTCATGACCTGCAGCCATAAAAAATCCCTCTATCTCAGTCCATCCAATGAGAGGAAGACCGTCTGGAGTAAATGGTCTCAATCCTCCCATAGTTCTGATTATACTCATATCTTTTAATTGAGGAAAATAAGTAACAGCATTTCTGATAACCTCTCCGATCCCTTCATAGGTAACATTTTTATCATAGCCTACAAATTCTCTTGTCGCTCCAAACATAATATTTCCCTTTGGAGACTGACTTAGAGCAAGTCCAATTCCTAATTTAGCAATCATTTCAGGAGCATCTTTCAAAAGATCCGGATTATGTTTTGCCATCATATATTTTGCCGAAAGAATAGGCATGTCTATAAAATAATCTACTTCATCAGTTATACAGATTTGGCCTCTTCTTGGTTTTATAGGAGCTTCTATCCCTAATTTCTCACATAGCAGAGGTGCCCATACACCAGCTGCATTAATTATAGTAGAAGCATAAAATTTACCTTTTGAAGTTTCCACTCCTATTGCTTTTTTCCCCTCTGTAATTATCTCCTTTACTTCTGTTCCCAAAACTATCTTCGTTCCGTTAGCCTTAGCTCCCTTTGCAAGAGCTATGTTTAAGGCTATAGGATCAACTTCTCCATCCATTGGACTATAAGTAGCTCCTATAATATCCTGGGAGATTCCCGGTTGAAGTCTGTTTACCTCATCCAATGAAATAATATCAACATCCAATCCTGTTTTTTTCTGTTTTTCTACAAACCCTTTCATTATCTCCATCTCTTTTTCATTTTCAATGAGGATCATCCCACCTTTTTGCCTGAAGTGGATAGGTTCCCCTAACTCTTCTTCTAAAGTTTTGTACATCTTTAAACTTTCAAGAGCTAAGGCTAAATGCACACCTGGTTTTTTAGACTGCATCAACACCAGCTGGTCACTAGAACCCGATGCACCTCTGGCATGGTCATATTTTTCAAAGAGAGTTACTTTTTTTCCTCTTTTAGAGAGGTTGTAGGCTATAGAAGTTCCGATTACTCCCCCACCTATTACAATTACATCTGTATCATTTATATTTTTATTGTTCATAGTTTCTATTTCACCTCCAAGAATTCACTTATTTTTGCTACTCTTGCAGGGGGTCTAGATGAACCTGGAGTTATTTTTTCAGGAGATTCCACCTCTGAAAGCATTCTAGCGATAATCTTCCCACAACTTCTTCCCTGACAGAGACCCATTCCTGCATGGGTTCTTATCTTTACTCCCGCTACAGTTGTAGCCCCGTCTTTTATAGCCTCTTTTACATCCTCTACTGTTACTTCCTGACATCTGCATACAAAAACTTTATCATTACACATTATTTTACCCCCTATAGATGGTTCTTATTCCCATAAAATATTCTTTTGGAATTTCTACACTGATAAGAGTTGTACCATCATTTTTTTTATCATTTTTTACATTTAATACTTTACCGTCAGCAATATATTTTCCAAATCTGTCTCCACAAGGAACTTGATCTCCTTTTTGGGGGAGGGGCAGATATTCAAATGGGAATTCTACCATTGATGTTTTTTCACTGTAGTTTTTATGAATTTTAAAAATAGCCAGTCCAGGACATTTTGGAATACAAACGCCACACCCTATACATTTTTCCCCATCTAATTTAGGAAGATTTGTAATTGAACTTCCCACCTCTATTGCACCAAATGGACAAGCTGCCTCACAAGGATTACAAGGTATTTTCTGAACACACTCTATTGATACAACAGGCCCTTTTTCAAATCTTTCCTCACTTGGGGTTCCAGGACAGCCTTTTATCTCATCCATAGAAGGAACTCCCGTAAACTTTACTCCTCTATTCATTAGCATCCTCCATATATCTACTTATCTGAACATTTTTCGATTGTTTTCTTTTTTCACCAAATTCTCCATCTCTCAAAGTATTTAATCTATTCCATACCTGATCTTTCAACTCTTTTGCTTTCTCTCTACTATAAAGTCCCAGAGATTCTGAAGCCGCTATACCAGCTAGACGCCCCTCTTCCATAGCAGAACTGGCCTCTTCTACTCCCGAAATATCTCCTGACACATATATTCCCGGAATTGTAGACTCCATATTTTCATTGTGTTTTGGTACATGTCCTCCAAAAGTCGGAATAAATGTAAAATCACACCCAATAGTCCAGGCTATTTCAGACATAGGACTAAGCCCTACAGCAATACAAATAGTGTCTACATCTAAAATCTTCTCTGTCCCTTCAATCATTTGAAATCTGTCATCCAATTCACATATCTCTACCTTACTTACTTCACCATCTCCCATGGCTCTTTTTACAGTATGAGAAGTATAGATAGGAACTCCTCCACGACTGATCTTAGATGCATGAACACCATATCCACTAACATTTGGAGCTGCTTCTACCAACCCGACTACATCAGCACCGGCCTGCATCAACTGGTAAGAAACAATTAATCCTACATTCCCTGATCCAACCATCAGAACTTTTTTTCCTGGTAAAACTCTATTTACATTTATCATCGTTTGAGCTGCTCCTGCCCCCATGACACCTGGAAGATCAGATCCTGGGAAAGCAAGGGTATTTTCTGTAGCCCCTGTTGCAAGGATAATTTTATCTCCTTTTATTTGATGCTGCTTACCGTCTTTTGAATAGACTACTGTTCTTCCTTCAAATATCCCATAAACAGGAGCATCCAGTATAACATTCACTCCTAACTCCTTCGTTTCCTCCAAAAGTTTAGTTCCTATGTCGTATCCCCTGGTTCCTGCCAGATGTTCCCTTGAACCAAAGAACTTATGAATCTGCTTAAAAAGCTGCCCTCCGGGTTTTTTATTTTCATCTAAAACAGTAACTTGACCTCCGGATTTTGCAATTTCTATTCCTGCAGCAAGACCTGCAGGTCCGCCCCCTATAATTACAACCTGAGTTTCTTTCATTACTCCTCCCCCTTTCCATATCCGATCTGTGTTTCTACACTCATTCCTTCCTCTACAGGAGTTACACAAGTTCTGACATTGGGTTTTCCATTTACTACCATGACACAGTCTGTGCACCTTCCTATTCCACAATAGACTCCTCTATCCCTCTTGTATTTAGGAGTTTTTCTAAATTTTCTTATCCCTGCACTCATAAGAGTTGCCGCTATTGTCTCACCTGCCATAGCATTTAATGGCTTTCCATTGTAATAAATAGTGACATATTCTTTTCTTTCTTCCTCACCTAGTATCGGATGATCAACTACCCTCATCTTATAACCTCCTTTTTTTATCCACTTAATAAAATGATTACATGATAAGTATATGGCTGAGATTATCTGTGAAAGCAACCTAAAAAATAATATTTATTTTTATTAAAAAAAAATGCTTTTTAATTAATTTTTTTGACCCCTTTATTTTTGTGACGTTCAGTTAAAGTGTTTAAAAACTAAAGTTTTTGTTCTGCAGATTCAAAACACCCCTCACAGATGAGTAGCCAAAATTTTGTTTTTAGATAAAATGGAAGTATAATTAAAATAGAATCAAATAAATTGAGGTGAAAAAAAGTGAACAGTGATGAGATAAACTACGACTACTCTATATTGAAAATCCTTGAAAAACATCAAAAGCCTACAGGTGCTTCCCTAATAAAAAGGGAACTTAAAAATTTAAAGATAAGTATCAGCGAAGCAACTATTGGGAGAATCCTTTTCAACTTAGATAACATTGGCTTAACTATAAAAGATGGGTATAGGGGCAGAGTTATAACCGACAAGGGAAAACTTTATTTAAAAAATATCCAAAGGAAAAAAGACAGAAGAAAAAAAGGAGAATTATTTTTAAATGTTCTGGATATCCAGGAGATCGACAAACTTTTAGAAGCTTTAGAAGCTAGAAAGGTGATAGAGAGCCAGATGGCTAAATTTGCCGCCACGAATTCCAATATTCAAACGGAAAAAGATTTTAAGGTAATTATAGAAAGTCATGAAAAGGTGGTAAAGAATCTTGCTGAATATGAATATAATATCCCCTTTCATAAGTATGTAGCTACCCTTGCAGGAAATAAAATATTGGAACTCATGCTTCAAATGGTGATGGATGATACTAGGTTTACTCCAGCCTTAAAAAAAATAGAAAAAAGTTTGGGAACAAAAACTATTGAGGAACATAAAATTATAGCTACGGCTATAATAAAAAAAGACCCTGAAGGTGCTGAGAAAGCCATGTCTAATCATATAGAAGCTCTTATAGAAAAGGTCAAAAAAATTAAGGAAACAAAATATATTTAATTAAAAAAAAAAGCCCTCCTAATTTTTTTAGGAAGGCTCTTTCTCTATTCACAATTTTTTATCTTTTAACTATTCCATCTATCTCTAATGCTACCTTTAATATTTCTTCTAAATCTTCTAATTTTAACATATTCGGCCCATCACAAGGAGCACAGTCTGGATCTTCATGTACCTCTGCAAATATTCCATCTACTCCTACAGCTAGTGCAGCTCTCATAAGTGGGAATACATATTCACGATTTCCACCTGTACAAGTTCCCTGTCCTCCTGGGATTTGTACTGAATGGGTAGCATCAAATATCACAGGATATCCAAATTCTCTCATCTCCATGAATGATCTCATATCTACCACAAAGTTGTTGTATCCAAAGGTTGCTCCCCTTTCACACAACATAAAGTTTTCACTTCCAGCTTCCTGCATCTTGTTTACCACATTTTTCATATCCCAAGGAGCTAAAAATTGACCTTTTTTAACATTTACAGGTAACCCTGTTTTAGCAGCTGCTACTAATAGGTCTGTCTGTCTACATAAAAATGCAGGTATTTGTATCATATCTACAACTTCTGCTACCCTTTCACACTGCCAAGGCTCATGTACATCTGTAATCACAGGTATATCATAGGTATCCTTTACTTTTTGTAAGATTCTTAATCCCTCATCTATCCCTACTCCTCTAAATCCGTGGATCGATGATCTGTTAGCTTTATCAAAAGATGATTTAAATACATAATTTATTTCTAACCTGTCGCAAATCTCTTTGATCTTACCAGCTACTCTGATACTCATCTCCTCGGATTCAATTGCACAAGGCCCTGCTAAAAGAGTAAATTTACCTTTATTTCCACCTATCTCAAATCTATCTGCTATTCTTACTGATTTTACCTCTTTCATCAACATATTTATTCCTCCCTATCGCCTACGGCGAAATAATAAATACAGGGCAATTCATGAATTGCCTCTCTATAAACTCAAATTTTATTTTCAATCATAAACTTATTCAAAATTAAGATTTTACCTTATAAAATATTGTTCCAATATATTCCCATACAGCAGCCCTGATATCTGCAAAATTACCGGCATTGGGAAAATAACTATCCATCCCGTAACTCTCTTTATATCTGGACAGATACCCTGTAGGAGCTGGTATTACCTCCACACCATATTTTTCAAAGATATATTTTGATCTTTTCATATGTGTTGCAGAAGTTATAAGAGCTCCTTTTTTATACCCATTTTTATCCATTATACCTTTTGTTAATTCTGCATTTTCTTCTGTGGTTCTGCTCCTACCTTCAATTATTATATCACTTGCAGGCACTCCTAGATCCACCATTAATTCCTTATATATACTTCCCTCTGATTTTTCTCCATTATACACTATCCCACCTGTAACTATTATTTTTTTAGGAGATTCTTTATACAGACGTACTCCCTCAATTACCCTAAATAATGCTGCTTTACTTGGACTGCCAGTTGAAGAAGATAAACTTTTAGGAGAATTATCATAGATCCCTCCTCCCAAAACCACATAACAATCGACTTCCTCCAGCTGATCTCTAGCTATGGGAAGATAGTTTTTTTCCAAGGGCTGTACTATCATATCTTTTACCGGTTCAATAGATAATAAATAGATAACTGTTATTGTCATCAACAACAAAAACTTTGCCTTCGCTGCAGATCTTTTACGAAAACTCATTATAAATACAATGATCAGAAGAATTATAAATATCCCAGGAGATATCAATATATTCGATATAAATTTTTGTAATAAAAACACCTTCCCCCTCCTTCTCAATTATAAACATTTTCTCATCAACTACCCACAGACTATATTTTTGTTATTTCTAAATATTTGCCAGCATTTCCTCTAGACATTGTCTCGCTACTATTCTATCGTCAAAATCAAATGTTTCTTCTCCGACAGTTTGTGTAACCTCATGCCCTTTCCCTGCTATTAATACAATATCATCTTTTTTTGCCATCATTATTGCTTTTTTTATAGCTTCCCCTCTATCTGGGATTATTTCATACTTTTCAGTTTCTTTTTTATTATTTTTATCTAAAAAAGCTTTTTCTATATCCGACATTATACTTTCAAGAGGTTCTGTTCTTGGGTTGTCTGATGATAATATCGTATAGTCACTGAGTCTTGCAGAGGCTTCTCCCATTCCAAATCTTTTATCTCTACCTTTGTTTCCACCACACCCGAATATTGTTATTATCCTGCCATTCTTAATTTCATTGAGTGCTCCGAGTATATTACTTAGACCATCCCCTGTATGGGCATAATCTACTATAACACTAAAGTCTTGTCCACAGTTCACACCTTCAAATCTCCCTGGAACTCCTTCTATTTTTTTTATTTTATTAATGGTTTCTTCTACATCAAAACCTAATTTGATACAGATACCTAATCCCGTTAATATATTTAACATATTAAATTTACCCAATAAATTAGTCTTTACTATATATTCTTTATTGTCGTAAGTTATAGATAATTTTTGACTTGAATTAGTTATCTCTATAGTTTTCCCTTTTAGGTCACCTACATTTTCACCAAAACCAAGTCCACCAAATTCATCATACAGCTTCTTTCCAAATTTATCTCCAATATTATATACTCCATTACTTTTATCTTTCAATTTTAAGAATAATTTTCTCTTTGCATTGAAATAGCCATCTACCGTTTTGTGGAAATCTAAATGATCTATCGTTAAATTAGTAAACCCAGCTACATCAAAATTTAACATTGCTACCCTTCCCATTTCAAGAGCGTGGGAACTCACTTCCATAATTAAATAATTTATATTCTTTTCAATAGATTCCTTACACATTTTTACCAGATCCATAGATTCCGGAGTCGTATTTGGAGCAGGAATAACCTTATTTCCTATCTTATACTCTACCGTCCCTATCCTAGCTACTTCTATATCACCCATTAATTTTTCCAGTATATATGTTGTTGTTGTTTTTCCATTGGTTCCTGTGATTCCTATTACAGTCATTTTATTTTGCGGCCAATCATAAAAATTAGAAGCTATAACCCCTAAATGCAGCCTAAGATCTTCCACCAAGATATATGTAATCTCTTTATTTAATATCTCAACTTCTTTAGAAACCAATATACATCTAGCACCTAATGATACAGCCTTTTCTATATAGTCATGCCCATCAACAGTGCTTCCATCTAGTGCAGCGAATATATTTCCTTCCACTATTTTTCTCGAGTCATACTCCATTCCGGTAAACTCCATCTCTTTCCCGGAGTTTAATATTTTATATTCAATATTTTTTAATATTTTTTCTATATCTTTCATTTTTACCTCCTATAATCTCCTATAGCAAAGTTTCAAACTTAATTTTAAATGTATCAAATCTTTTAATCTATAATGATTTTATATTTTAAATATTTATTTTTTGCCCTATATTCAACTGAACTGCTTTTTCATATATAGTTTTTGCAACATATAGATCTAAAAGAGCCATCCCTACTGATTTGAAAAAGACAGTTTCATCAATTTTTTTTTCTTTATCCTTTAGAAAAGAACCTATAGTGTGGATTTGTTCCTCTTTAATTAGACCTTCTGCTAATGGATAACAAAGGTCTCCTGATTCTTCCTTTGCAAAATAAGTGTCTGTATAGATCTTATCTACAAGAGAATATATATCCTTTGGAAGCTCCCTCATAGTAGGTTTATATGATCCTATTGCAATAAAAGTTTTACCTTTTAGAAGCTCAGCTTTGTTAGGCAAAACAGGCTTATCTGAGCTGGTAGCAGTAACCACAATATCAGTCCCCTCTAAAACCTCTTCTACAGAACTGCAAATAACTACCTCTACATCGATCTTCTTTTTTAAACGATTAGAAAAATCTTTTAATTTTTCTATATTCCGTCCATAAATTTTCACTTTTTTTATAGGTCTGACTTTTGATATAAACAATATCTGCTGAAAACCTTGGACTCCTGTTCCTATAAGTCCTAAAGTAGAGGAGTTTATTTCAGAAAGATACTTAGCTCCTACTCCTCCCACTGCCCCAGTTCTAACTTCTGTCAGCGTTTTTCCATCTATCATTGCTAGTGGTTCTCCAGTATTAGGATCATTTAAAGTCATAAAACCATCTATAACCGGCTTGCCTACTTGACTATTTTCAGGAAAGATCGTCAAAGATTTTGTCCCAAAAATTTCATCTGTAAAACAAGGCATATAGAGAAGTGTATTTTCTTTGTTATTTACATGGATCCTATCTGGCATATCAAAATTATTATCTTCATAAGCTAAAAATGCATTTTCTACACTATCCATAACTTCTTCTAAAGAAATTATCTTTTCAATTGCTGCTCTATTTAAAAAAATCATATTTCTGTATGATAAATATTAGTTTTTATCATACCCTCCTCTTCATTATAGATATAAATTCCTAATCTATTACTCATATTTTTGGCAGTTAAATTCTATAGATACCAAATATTTTTTTTATTTTAACCCTCACTATTTAAATTTTCTTCAGAAAATTTTCAGGTATCTCTCTCTCTATCTCGATGTTATACTTAGGTATATTTACATAGTATGAATAAAGAAACATCATACTTTCCTTGCTGATCCCATATTTCATATCTCCTACAATAGGCATCTTCTCATTGGCTAACTGAACTCTCAACTGATGAGTTCTTCCTGTTCCAAGGAGTCCTTCCAGCAGAGTTCTTTCTTTTCCATTTTTAATTGTCTTGAAGTAACTGATACTCTCCTTAGCACCCTCTTCATACTCATCTAATTCTATCACCTTTGTTTCTGTCTTCTTCAGATAAGATTTAATTGTAAATTTATTTTTTTTCGGTTTCCCGTCTACCAGGATATAATATTTTTTCTCTACCCTTCTCTCTCTGATCTCTTCCGATAATTCTCTTACTACCGGTAAGGTCTTAGCTCCTATAATCATCCCTGAAGTAGCCTTATCTATCCTGTTTACAAAGGTAAAATTCATATTATTTGTATATGCTTTTAACATCTCTGACAATCCATAGTCATGTCCACTTCCCTTGTGCATTACCATATTTGGTTTTTTATCAAATATCAGTACCCTCTCATCTTCATACACAATTCCGGCTTTTAGATATTTTATTTCCTTCTCTGTCAATTCTATAAATGATTTTTGCACAGTAGCTCCCTCACGTAAAAATACATTTACTACGTCACCTACCTGGAGCCTGTATTTTCCTTCTACTTTTTTCCCATTTACCTTGATCTTCTTGGTTCTAAGATATTTAAATATCTCTCCTAATTTTACTCCCTCATATTTTTTTCTGACAAACTTATCCACTCTAGTATCTTTGTATTCCTCTGTTATCTTATAATCCATTATTCCACCTCTAAAACTATTCTATTTCTTAAAATTATATCATATAATTCCCATTCTTTCCTAAATTACATAAATTCAAATAACATTTTTACAATTTATTAAAAATATCTTATAATGGAGTAATCATTGTTAAATTTTAAACAATGTTTCATAATGTTAATTAATTTTATTAGGGGGAATTTACATGGATTTTATGAAAATCCAGATATTAGCTATCGGAATGCTGATACTTGGTGCGTACACAGGGGGAGTAATTGCTAAAAAGATAAAATTAGGGGAAACTGTAGGTCAAATTTTAGGTGGTATGATTGTAGGACCGCATTTTTGGACACTTGTACATGATTGGGCTGCTACAAAGGAAAATTTAGTTTCTACATCTGTTTTTCACAAATTAGAATATTTATATACCCATGGTTTTATAACCTATGGAAATGTTATAGAAGAAAGTCATTTTTTCGTCTTTTTCTTCTTAGGGCTGATAGCCTTCAGTTTAGGGGAGGAACTTCACTTTGATAGATTGAAACAGATGGGAATTAAACCAACCATCATATGTCTTACTCAGGCAATGCTTGCATGGGTTTCTATAACTCTGGTCTTTTATAAAGTGTTTCATTTTCCAGTTATAAATGCCGCCATTGTAGGTTCTATAGGAATAGCTACAGCACCGGCTCTTACATTTATCCTTATGAACAAATTAAAAGTTGAAGGAAAATTAAAAAATATTTTGGCCAATATCGTGGTATTAGATGATATTATCGAAGTTATATTCTTTTCTGTATTTTTAGGTATAGCCGTAATGATGCAGAATGGGGAGGAACTATCCTTTGGATTTCTTGCTTTTGAAGTTATAAAGGAATTTTTCTTTGCTATTTTAATAGGAGTTGTTATTTTTTTCCTCCTAAAATTCACTGTTAAACCTAAAAAGGTAGACGAGACAGAGGGACTTGAAATTGAAGTTGAAAGTTTTTACGGGCCCATGCCTTCAATAGAACTTTTCTTTATTATCTCAGGAATTATCGCTGTAGGTTCTGCTGTGGCACTGCATTTCCACTTACCATTCTTGGTAATGGCAGTAGTTGCCGGTGCTTTAGTATCAAATTATCATTATCATGCTATCTTTCATTCCCTGCAATTAGGTAATGTTATGCCGGCCTTAAATTTATTCTTCTTTGCACTAATCGGAGCCAGTGTAAAATTAGAAACTTTCTCCAGTAAAACATTTGTCTTTGTCTTAGGATATCTGTTGGTAAGAGGTAGTGCAAAACTTATAGGAACATGGCTTGGATGTCGTATAACAGGTCAGGAAAAAGAGATCACAAATAGTTTACCAAAACTGATGCTTCCCCAGGCTGGAATGGCAGCAGTCGAAACTATCCTGGTAGCTACTGTCTTAAAAAATAATGGTGGAGATCTTATCTTCAACACTATCATTCCTGCTCTGGTTATCTTTGAGATTGGAGGAGCATGGATCTCTGAGAGAACCCTTATCTCCTGGAATAAATTTATGGGTGAAAAATATAAATCCCATAAAAAGAAAAAACATTTTGCCATTGAAGATATCGTGGGAAATATTTGGGAATTTAAAGCCCAGAATAAAGAGAATACAGTTGAAAAATTAACTGAACTTCTTAAAGAAAAATCATTGATCAAAGATACCCATGAAATTTCCCACGCAATTTTAACCAGGGAAAAGTTAGCCAGTACAGCTTTGGGTAAAGGAGTCGCTATTCCTCACTGCCGTACAGATGAAGTGAGTAAAACTATCTGTGTGTGTGGGTTCTTAGAAAACCCTGTAGAGTGGAACTCTCCAGATGGAAAACCGATAGATATAGTTTTTCTGGTTATCACTCCTAAGGATAAACCTCAGGAATATCTCCAGACTGTTAGGAGTATAATTCTTACCTTAAAGGAGTTAAGTCTTGAAGGGGAACTAAATCATAGTTTGTTGAGGAATATATTGGTAGGATAAAATTAAAGAGCCACTCAGAAATTTTCTGAGTGGCTCTTTTTTTATAACGTGAACCTGACCATCATGACCTTCGAAAAAAGTTCCAAAGTTTCCGTCTTTGATACGGGTTACCTTTTTTCTTGAAAAAAAAGCTAACGGAAAAATTCAAGAAGGTTTATAATTGTCTTTGTGAGTAAGTCAGTGGATCCCTGTTTCTTAGTGGGGTACCTGACGGGCATGGTATGTACGACGAAACTCGCTAAATATTTACTGTGAAGTCTGACGACTATAAACTTCAAAATTAGACTTTAAATCCAAAGATAAATCAAATATTTTTATAAATTTTTTTTCATATTTCATGTACACAATTTTTATAATGTCATTTTATTTCATTACCCACTTTAAAAAAACCTCCTAATTTACCTCCTAAGCCCTTCTAAAAACTTCCCCTTGTGATTATATAGGTTGTTTGCTTAAAACTCAAACTAGGAACGTCCATATTCCTTGGTACCATTGGGGTTGAGAGATGAGAAATGACTTAGACCAGTGAGTAGACTAAAAGACCACTGATTGGACCTTTAGTCCATTCAGTGGTCTTATTTAGCCCTAAAAAATGGGTTAAATTACAGTATTTTAGAAAAACTTTACTATAGATGTCTCCCTACGAGGGTTCATATTTAAAATTAGATTTAATTATATCTAATTTTAATAATTATGAAATCCCCGCCAACAAGGGAAGAGGGTCTCTTTTTTTATCCATTGAATTCCACCTTATAAACCTTGGCATCTTCTTTTAATTTCAACTCACCTTTTTGAACAAATGAAATTAATATTCTTTGTCTAAATTTTTCTAATTTTTCTTCTGGAGTTCCGTTGCCTTTTAAAAACCTATATTTTAAAACCTCTTCTTCTCCCTTAACTTCAATGATATCTTTTGTATCAATTATTTTTAGATACGCATAACCAACATTATCATCAAATTTTTTCAATATATTCTTATCATATTCATTCTCATCATTAGAATCATAATGAATGAATCCTTCTATATCATTTGAATCCAATATATAGATCCCTTCCTTATCACTATCTAAATTATAAATTGGACTTTCCACCCCATTGTATTTATAAATTCCTTCCAATATTTCCCCATATTTTTCAAAATATTTTTCATCTAAATCCGACTTAATTATAATATTTTCTTTTACAGAACCTTTTTTATCATAGAAAAAATCACCTATATATATTCCGGTCAAAATAACCCATGGTTTCCCTTTTATTTTTTCCAAAGTTTTTTCTATCTTTTCTCCACTTTTAATACTTTTCTTATCTAGTGAATTTACAATTATTCTTTCTATCCTCTCGTTTTGATCTTTTCCTAAAGGTTCTATTATAAATTCTATTCTATCACCTAAATAAATTTCAGTAAAAAACTCTTTTTCCATATACCGAATTATTCCCACTGATTCTATTGGTGACTCTTCTTTTTTATATAAATATTTATCAAATTTATTTAACATTTTTACAATTCTCGAAGTACTCAATATATTCTTTAAGATTTCTTTCATAGTTTTTATTTTATCTAGCGATATTTCCGATTCTATTATTTTTTCCTTTTTCTTCTGTTCTGTGTCTTTTTCAAATTCAATTAATAAACCTTTTACATCTTTATAACTTTCTTCTGTTATATTAATTTTATCTTTATTATTTTCTAAATCATTCAATAACCCACTAGCCTTCACTTTAAAATTATTTACTCTCTCAATTGATTTTTCTATCCCTTTCATATTTTTATTTTTAAAATATCGTCTTAAATGCTCATCATCTGACAATATTTTTTCATTCCTTTTGAATTGGCTACCCTTGGCTAACAACTCAAAAAATAATTTTTTTATTTCACCTGTTTCTCTTCCATCCCAGATAGTTACTCCTATTATTTCAAACTTTGGTACAAAATAATTTTCCCAATCCAATTCAGTTGCTATTTCTTTTTCTTCTATAAATTCATATAACTCTATTAAATCTATTAAACTATTCTTTAACAATATTTTTTCTATATATTTTATATACTTATGGATTTTTTTATATTGAATTCTATTATTTTCTCTCTTACTTTTTTCTTCTCTTAAATATAGTAAAGCTCCAAAATAAATTGAGGTTTCTAATAATTTATAATCTTTTTTTAGTCCTTTCTTATATTTAAATTGATATTTTATCAAACGAATAAACTGTTCAAAAAAATAAAAATCATCATTTTTTACAGATTTTTTTATTCCCTCGACAATAACTTTAAAAATTTGTGAATACCATTTAATACCTTCTTCAAAATTTTCCTTATAAATTTTCCAAAGTCCAAGTACATCAAAGTCTAATCCAAAAATAACTTTTGAAGCAAATTTATCAGTCCCATCTTTATAATAATAATCATACACTTTAGTTACTCCATAAAATGCTCTATTAAATTTTTCTTTATCATCATTTTTATAATAATAATCAGCTATTTTTATGTGCAAATAAGATATTTTTCTAAAGACATCATCATCTTGATTTTTTATTGCAACATCATAGAGATCATATAGTAATCCTATTAAACTTTTTGTATGTTTTAAACTTATTACATTATTCCTTAATAGTAATAATAATAATTTTTTATTTTCATCAGTTGCTGATGCATCATTATCTTTTACTCCTTGATATAACTCATTTAGTGTAGCATTATATAACTCTACTATTTCTTCTTCTTCCTGCAGTTTTAAAAGTTTATCCAATCCTTCAAAAGAATATAAAGAATTTTCTATTTTCATAATCCATTTTACTGCTTCCATCAATAGAAAAATTAAATATCCAATTGCACCAACTAAAAATATTTTTTCTATTTTAAAAAACAACATTATATAGATAAAAAATGATATATAAAACATATCTCCTTTTTTAGTCAGCATCAATAATAACTGTCTTTTTGATTTACTTTTAAACCCAATTATGTAAAGATAAATTGGAATCATTAAAGCCGTGACCCCTATAAATAAACCAATAAAATTTCCACTATCAAATAAAAATTTAGTTACTCCACCTAACGAATTAGCATATATATAACTTGATTTTAAAATATTGCTTTCAATGATCAAATCCTTTGTTGTTCCTTCTGAAAAACCAAGAATTAAATTTAACTCTTTCTCAAAAAATTTAATCAAAAGAAAATATGAAATATTTAGTATCCAAAATATATTTATATTCCCTATAAAAGAAATCAATTTTTTAATCTTTTTAAAAGATACTTTTTCTTCTAACTTCCTTATGATTTTAAAAGGCATAAAACTTCTAAGACTTTCTTTTTTCATCCATACCCACACAAAACACATATTTAAAGCTACTATCAATATTAATTTAATTACACTAGATTCTATCATCTACTCTCTCCCTATTTATATTTTCTTTATTTAGACGAGTTTAAAAAACTCCATACAAAGTCAGAGTTTTTAATCCTTTTAATTTTGAAGGCGACCACACTTTAACAATAATCATTCTACTAAGAGTAATATCTTTAGACCTTTATCGAAGTTTATAGTCGTTCTACTTCAGCAGTACTGTTTCTACAATGACGATTGTGTCTTACTAACAAAGACAATTTATAAACCTTCTGGCACTTTTTGGTTACTTTTTCTTGCTACAGAGAAAAAGATAACCCGTATTAAAGAGGGACTCTTTATCTCAAAATTCTATGTTTACAAAGTAAATTACTAGTATTTTGGGGATGCCCCTTGCGAGTAGAACTTTTCTCTCCTAATGCTAAAAACATTTTACTATAGGTTTCTCCCTACGAGGGAGAACACCGACAACAGGGGAAGAGGGTCTCCTCCTACAAAAGATCTTCCTCTTTATATGCAGGTCTTTCCTGATATGGGTATCCTATAGAAATTATGCAAAGGAGTCTCTTGTTATTTGGTACTTCCAAGATCTCTTTTGCAAGGACCTCTGCATCTCCTCCATCTTTAGTAAACCTGTTTCTCATCTGCACCCAGCATGATCCTAATCCTTGGTGACGAGCTTCTAACTGGATAAATGTCGATGCAGTACTGCAATCCTCTATCCAGGTGTCAGATATCTCTTCATCTCCTACTACAGCTATGGCTGTAGGAGATTCTGCCAAAAATAATCCTCCCTTTGGTTTTACCATGGATAATTTTTTTAACACGTCTTTATCCTCTATTACTATAAATTCCCATGGTTTTTTATTTTTTCCACTGGGAGCTACTTTCCCGGCAGCTAATATATGATTTATTTTTTCCTCTTCTACTTTTTTCTCTTTATATTTTCTGATACTTCTTCTCTCCAATAAAATCTTTAACATCTTCAATCCTCCCTGAATATATTTAAATTATTTAGTAAAAGTATACCACAAAATTTAATATTACTCTTATCTCCACCACGGTTTCTTTCCATTTAAAATAAACATTAAATCATAAAAAAGAGACGACCTGAGTCATCTCCTAAAAATATATTTAATTTTTCTTTTATCTCTTCTATAGTTTGCTTTTTATTACATCGTATTTTTTTAGGCACCCATTATATAAGTCGATGTTGCTCCTGGTCCGATAGGAATTCCTAAATATGACCATAGAACAAATAAAACTATCCACCCAATTAAGAATGCTACTGAATATGGCACCATCATAGAAACTATCGTTCCTACACCCATCTCATCCTTATCCCTCTTATACTTAGCCGCAAAAGCTACTATAATCGGGAAATATGTCATCAATGGTGATATGATATTTGTCGTTGAATCTCCTATTCTATAAGCTAACATCGTATACTCCGGAGAATATCCTAGCTGCATAAATAACGGAATAAATACCGGCGACATCATAAGCCATTTACTTGTCAGTCCACCCATGAATACATTGATTACTGCCGTCAATAAAATAAATGCAACCATCAATGAAACCCCTGTAAGACCTGTTGATTTTAATAAATTGGCTCCATTAACCGCTATTATTGTTCCTATCTTAGAAGCATTAAAAGCATAGATAAATTGAGCTGAAATAAATATAATTACTATTACAGATGCACACTGCTTCATCGCATCTACAAGACCATCAACTATATCTAGTGCACCATTTTTAAATTTACCACTTGC
Organism: Psychrilyobacter atlanticus DSM 19335; assembly: GCF_000426625.1. Taxonomy (NCBI): domain Bacteria; kingdom Fusobacteriati; phylum Fusobacteriota; class Fusobacteriia; order Fusobacteriales; family Fusobacteriaceae; genus Psychrilyobacter; species Psychrilyobacter atlanticus. The sequence goes on from NZ_KE384547.1 coordinate 2,094,327, forward strand.
AAATCCAAATACAACTCCAGGTATAAAGAAAAATAATCCTAAGATAAAGATTATAGCTCCTGTAAACGGGTCAACACTCTTCCCATTGGCATCCACATAAGTTCCCAACGGAGCCCCTTCCATCGTCAATAGATAAATTCCTAAGATAAATAAAACTATAGATAATAATGCCATCTTAAGTCCTTTTTTCTCCCCCTTAGATAACTCAAATTCATTCCCTTCATCTGCTGTATCTTCTTTTCTTATATATTTTCCCAGTGTTGGTTCTACTATTTTATCGGTTACTACCCATCCTATTAAAGTTATAAGAACTGTCGATGCAATTAAAAAATACCAGTTACTCATAGGATCTATTGCATAACCAGAATCTATTATTTGAGCCGCTGGAGTGGTTATACTAGCCATAACTGTATCCACTGTTCCAATTAATAAGTTAGCTGAAAATCCTCCCGATACTCCTGCAAAGGCCGCTGCCATACCTGCTAATGGGTGTCTTTTGAATCCCATAAATATAATAGCTCCCAATGGAATCAACACTACATATCCTGCATCTGCTGCCATATTTGACATGATCCCTGCAAATACTACAACCGGTGTTACCAATGATTTAGGTACTCCTAATACAATCTTCTTTATCATAGCATTTATAAGACCTGATTTTTCCGATACTCCTACTCCCAGCATAGCTATAAGGATAGCTCCGATCGCTGGATGATTTACGAAATTAGGTATTACCATCATAAATAAATTTCTTATTCCCTCTACTGAGATTAAATTTACTATACCTGTTGTTACGTCTACTATGTCTCCACCTTTTACACTTTTATACGTTACTTCCATTCCCAGTTTAGATAATAAAAATGATAATACATATACTCCTACCGTAAACATGAAAAACATAATTACCGGATGAGGCAGCTTATTCCCTACCTTTTCCACTACATTTAAAAATTGTTGAATCCTTTTTTTCTTTGAAACTCCTACTACACTACTACCTTGCATTTTTTTGCCTCCTGTATCATTTTTTATAGATACCAAAGCCCCCTATTTTAAACTATTGCACTAGTTTAATATACTTCTTCATTTATTTCAAGTTTTTTATTAGAATTATTAGAAAATCATTAGTTTTTTTACAGAAAATTTATTTTACTAGATAAAAAAAGAGACGACCTGAGTCATCTCCTTATATTACTACTTCTTGATCAAAGGTGAAATCCAAATATGTATCCCTAGGAATTCCTATGGCTCCTCCCTTTGTTAATAATGCTGCTCCTAAACCAACTGCTGCTCCAGTTCCGGCTCCATCATGTCCATCTATAAGCCCGCCAATAGCTGCTCCTCTAGCTGCTTTTTTAGCTGTATTCTTTCCTGACCCTTCTTCTCCTACATAATTTAGCATATTAGTTTCTATTACTACCAACCTATTATCAACCATTACCTGGGTTAATTTAATGGTTAGTTTAGATGACCCCACCAGCCTTCCAGCCTGAACAGATTCCACAACCGTACCATAAACTTTACTTCCAGATTTTATAGCTACTTTATTATCTATAACTATATCTCCTTCTAATATTGCAGAAAATTTATGTCCTGCATTGTGTTTACTCCCATCTATAGTATCCACAGTTTTTATCATCATAGAAGTTCCTCTTGGTATAACTAACTTTCCTTCCTCACTATAACTTACCAATCCCATCATTAAAAATAATATTGTTATAATTTTTTTCATCATCATCCCTCCATAAACCAGGTTATCTTTCTTTTTATAGAGTGATTATAACATATAACCAACTTTACAATTTCCGGAAAACGGATTTTTTAGTTTTATTCTCAACTAATTTTCTGAATTAATTCTAAAAAAATATTAATCGATCATTGATTTTGAAATGTTAAAAAATGGAAATATTGGTAAGAATCCATCAGGTGAATAATTTACAAGACCTATTTGGAACCCATCTAATTTTTTTGTTGTATTGATCAATCCCCATTGTGCTCCTTTAATATTTTGAGCTACATTGATTGTTCCAATCTGTACTCCCTCACTTTTTCCTTTATGGTAGTTAATTGCCCCTTGACCTAAACCAGTAAAGTTTCCATCGATCTTATTCATTCCAAAAATTGAAAACTGATATCCGGTAAAATCTTTTGATTTAGATAGTGATAATAAATTCAAATCTAGTCCATTGTAGTCTCTTGTTTTATTTCCTTCTCCCATCTCAACTTCACCATCTAAAGTTCCACCTGCCGTCCAGAATAAAACATTTAATCTTGCACCTGTATTTTTTTCATCTATTCCATTTGCCATAGAAATAGAACCTATTACCAACATTAATATTAATACTATTTTTTTCACTTCATCCCTCCAGAGTTTATATTATATATTCTTTACAGGATGATTATAACTTATAAGTGAAAAGCAAGTTTCCGAAAAACGGAGTTTTTAGTTTTTATTTCCTTCAAAAAATTCCCTTAATCTATCCCTATCTATTATTTCTATATATTTCTTTTCTTTGACAATAACCTGTTCCTCAATCAGTTTATTGGTTATCTCATAAAGTCTTGTTTTATTAATATTTAAATAGTCACAATAATCTAAGAATCTTTCATAAAAAACCCTATCCTCTACAGCTGTTATATCCAATATATAGGCAAAATATCCCAAAGGACCATAAGCTAAAAACATTGTCAAAGCTATTGTATTCAATATTATTTTCTCATTGTCATAGACTAACATCTTCAAAAAATCAGCCCTCTCTAGCAACTTTTCAAATAATTTTTTTTCTAAAAACGCTATTTTTGTATCATCATATTTAGCTACACAATCAAAAACATTATCATTGTTGGAATCAAATATATATAAATTTATCCCCATAAATTCTCCTGATTTAAATCCAATTGGATAAAGTATTACCCTATCAGAAAGATGTTTAGAAACTAATACTTCTCCATTTAAAATATATCCAACCTCTCTATCCCAGCCTGAAGTATAGATAAATTCACCTTTTTTAAAAGTTTTTATTTGATATTCATCATTTTTAGCTATCTTAAAAAATTCTTCTTTATTCAATTTATCACCACCTTTTTAATAAAAAACTCAGAGATCACAAAAGTTTGTAGATTTTTTATCTACACTCTTTTGATCACTCCGAGTTTTACATCAACATCCTTTAATTATTTATTTTTTATCTTATCTGCTGATTTATATGCCCAATCAAGAGTTTCATCTACATTTTTTGGCATATAAGCTCTGATTCCTCCAGTATATCTTCCTTCTGGGATATCCAAGTTATTTTTAGTCCCTGGTTTTCCAAAGTTTACAGTATATGATCCATCTGCATTAGGCTCCATATTTGATGAATTTATGGCAAATTCTTTAGTTGCAATCCATCCGGTTTTATCATAGACAGTTATCGAATAAAATGCGTAGTTATCAAAATCTAAATCTGGTTTTTCAAATGTAACTGTAATAGGTTTATCATTATTGAATAACGAATAGACTGCTTGTTCCTTAGCGTACCCACCCCATCCAAGAGCTGATGCTACAGTTGCTGTTTCAAAATCTACATAATTTTTAGTTCCAAACCCATTTTCTAATCTATACGGTTTTGAAGCAAAGTCTTTTTGCAATTCAACGTTTACAATATCAAGTGATTCTTTATCAAAGTTTTTAGGAATCCATTCTTGAGCTGATTTAGCTTCTATATTTATCTTATCTTGAGCTGCATGGGCATCTTTAAGTCCATCTTCTCCAGTGTTTACACCTGTTCTAGCAAGAACATAGAGAAATTCACCTTCTTCTATCTCTGGATTATCTTTATCAATAGTCAGTGATTCTCCATTTTGAATCGAAGCCACTTGATTATGATGACTATCTAATATCAATACAGTTTGATATCCCTCATATTTCTCTAATGAAATTGTAGCTCCTTCCGATACATCTATTATAGATCTCGAATAGAGGGTATCTCTATTCATTCTAACTACATCTTGAGTTTCTACTGTCACAAATTTTCTTTCGTGAACCAAAACATTAGCTTTTTCACCTTGTTTTTTCCACTGTTTCATAAAATACGCATTTGTTTCTGCTTCTTTAAAGTTTGTTTTAGTTACCATAACCGATTTAGTTTTATCAACTGTTTGTTCTTTTCCTGCTTGTTGATTTGTTTCTGTCTTCATTTCATTGTTCACGCATGCTCCTAAAGCAGCTACCAGCATAACTCCTAATAATACCTTCTTCATCGATATCCCTCCTATTCATTCTGAATATAAATTATAATGATAATTTTGGCAATTTTTTTCTATAGAATTATAGTATCTTATACTTTACTATATTTCTTCCGTTATATGGAATTTTTTCCCATACTCTCCTAATATATATAATTTTTTCTTAATTTTCCTTTTTATAAATAAAAAAAGGAGATGACCTAGGTCATCTCCTAATAATATACTTTATAATTTTAAAATTATTCAGTCATTCCATATTTCTTTAATAATTCTGCATCTTCATCTCTGTCAGCATCTAATTCTATCTTCTTGATAGATAATTTTACTTTTTGATCAGCAGCTGAGATTTCAATAACTTCAGCAGTTACTTCTTGACCAATTTCAAATTTTTCTTTTAAATCTTTAACGAAGTCTTTTGAAACTTGAGAGATATGGATCATACCATCTAAACCATGTCCCATGTCGATGAAGATTCCGAAGTCAGCGATACTAGAGATTTTCTTAGTAACTACGCTTCCTACTCCTACTTCTTCAGATAAGATTTCCCAAGGGCTTTTAGTTAATTGCTTAATTCCACCTTTGATTTTCTTGTTTTCTTTATCTATAGCTAAAATTTGGAATTCTACCTTATCTCCTACAGCTAATTTGTTCTCTAACTTAGCCCAAGCGAAGTCAGATGTATGGATAAATGCATCGATTCCTTCTTCAACTTCAACGAAAACTCCGTAAGGTTTTGTATCAACTATTGTTCCAGTTGCTTTATCTCCCTCTTTGAATTTCTCATCGATGATAGCCCAAGGATCTACGCTTAATTGCTTGATTCCTAATTTTAATTTCTTGTCTTCAGAGTTTAAATCTAAGATTCTAACTTGTACTTTATCTCCAGCTGAAATAAATTCACCTAAGTTGATTTTCTTGTTGTTCCAAGAGAAATCAGAGATATGAACTAATCCTTCGATTCCGTCTTCTAATTTAACGAAAGCTCCAAATTTAACAATTTTAGTAACTTCTCCTTCAACAGTTGTATCTACAGTATACTTATCTGCTGCTGTTGCCCAAGGATCTTGAGATAATTGTTTGATAGATAATTTAAGACTCTTCTTCTCAGCATCTAATGTGATGATTTGAGCATTGATCTTATCTCCTGCTTTATATAAAGTGTTTAAGTCGTCTACCTTACCCCATGAAATTTCAGAGATATGGATGAATCCTAATACATTTTCTACTCTTACAGATAATCCAAATTTTAATACACTCTTAACTTCTACTTCAACGATTTGATTTTCGCTTAATTTAGCAAATGCTTCTGCTTCTACCATAGCTACTACATCTCTTCTAGAAACTAATACTTTCTTTCTGTTTCTTTCTGTTTTGATATCTTTAACTATAACTTCTACTTCTAAACCAATTACGTTTTCTGTAGAATCTTTTCTGATTTGAGATAAAGAGTTAGGCATGAATGCTGAGTGAGCCATTACTTCTACTATATATCCACCATTTACTTTTCTTACGATTTTACCAGTTACTACTTCTTTATTTTCAAGGGCAGCTTCTAATTTAACTACAGCTTCCTCTTGTACAACTGCTCTTCTTGATACTCTGATATGTCCTTCATCATCACTGTCTTCAGTGATAGCTACTCTGATCATATCTCCTACTTCAAATTCAGTTATTTCTTCAGTTCTAACGATTCCTTCAGTAGCTCCTTTTATATCTAAGTAAGAATAATCTCTCTCCTTACTAATTATTTCAGCTTCTACTATTTCCCCTCTTTGTACCTGCTTTGGTGCATATTGATTTAACATTTCCTCAAAGCTTAATTCCTCAAAATTCTCTGTGTTATCAACCATTACAACGTCCTCCTAATAATATACTTTCTATTTTTTCAACTATTTCATCAGGTGTGGAAGCACCTGCTGTTATACCTATTCTGTTACCCTTTTCAAACCATTCAAAATCTAGATCTTTATAAGTTTGTATCAGATAGCTCTTTTGGTTTATCCCCTTGGAGATATTGTATAATTTTTTTGTATTTGAACTATTTTTCCCACCTATAATGAGCATTACATCTACCTCGGTAGATAATTTTTCTACTGCTTTCTGCCTTTCAAAAGTAGCACCGCAAATAGTATTTCCAACCTTACAGTTTTCATATTTATTTTCTATGTATTCAGTCATCTCTTTATAGAGATTTTTATTTAAAGTAGTCTGAGCTAATATATAGTATTTTTCTGATTCCTCAAATTTCATCTTTTTTAATTCATCAAAATCTTTTACTACTTTCACATCACATCCGAAAGATATGATCCCCCTAACCTCAGGATGAAATTCATCTCCTATGAAGATGATCTTATATCCACTTTTTTCATGATTTATAAGTTCTTCCCTACTTCTTTTTACAAAAATACACGCTACATCATACATTCTAACATTTTTTTGATTTAAAATCTCATATATTTTTTTTATTGTTCCATGGGCACGAATTATTACAGAGTCTCCCTGACGGATTTCATCTCTTCCCTCTAGAACTTCTTCCTCTGTGACAACTATAATCCCCTTAGACTTTAATTGCTCTATCACCTGTTCATTATGGACTAGCATCCCCAGCATGTATATTTTTTGATCTGATTTTATGGTTTCAGCTAGATCTACAGCTTCCTTTACACCAAAACAAAAGCCCATCTTCTCTGCTCTTTTTAATATATAATTATTCTTCATTAAAGGTGTCTACTTCTACTAATTTTTTTAGTGCTTCTAATGCTGCACCTTCATCTTCACCGTCTGCTGTGATAGTTAATGTTCTTCCCTGCTCTGCAGCTAACAGCATAAGACCCATGATACTCTTTCCATTTATTTCTTCGTCATCACAAATAACCATTATCTCTGAATCATATTCAGTAGCTATCTGTACAAATAATGAAGATGGTCTGGCATGTAATCCTGCTTTATTTTTAATCTCTACGTCTATCGTTTTCAACTGTAATCACCTCTATATATTCTTTTAGAATCTCTTTAACTTCCTTTCCATTATTACATTTTAGTAATTTAGGTTTTAGTTTGTTTTGGAGATCTCTTCTATCTAATCTTAAAATTGTTCTCTTTGCCATGGGTATATAAGTCGATAACATACTGAACCTATCTATCCCAAAACTCATAAGGGCTGCTATAGCCATTGGATCATTAGCCATCTCTCCGCAGACACTTATTTTCTTCTTTTGCCTTATAGCTTCTTCAGCTATATGATTTATAGTCCGAAGAACTGCAGGTTCAAAATAATCATTCAGATAAGCAACATCGGCGCTTAGCCTGTCTGCTGCCATGACATACTGAGTAAGATCATTAGTTCCCAGACTAAAGAAATCTACATACTTTGAAAATTTATCTATCAAGAATGCAGTCGAAGGGACCTCTACCATTACCCCAGTTTCTATATAACCAGCATATTCTAACCCTTCTTCTTTCAACTCTTTTTTTACTGAAGCCAGTATTTTCTTTATTTGAATTATCTCCTGTAGATTAGATATCATAGGAAACATAACTTTTATTTTTCTATCCTTTGCTACCCTTAGGATTGCCCTTAACTGAGTTCTAAAGATATTTTCATGGGCCAGGGTAAATCTGATCCCTCTAAATCCTAAAAATGGATTTTCTTCAAAAGGCATCTCATAATAAGGAAGTTGTTTATCTGCTCCTATATCCAGAGTTCTTATAATGAGCTCTCTCTCTCCCTCTAATTTTTCCACTTTTTTATAGGCTCTTTCATATAGCTCTATCTGCTGTTGCTCTGTAGGGAAAAATTTACTTTCCATATATAGAAATTCTGTTCTGAGAAGTCCTACCCCATCTGCCATACTATTATTTAGTGACAGAAGATCTGTTATCCCACCAATATTGGCATTTAAGACTATCTCTTTACCATCTTTAGTTACAGCAGGCAGGCCCTTTAATTTTTTATTCTCTTCCCTTATGGCCAGTAACTTTGCTTTTTCTTTCTTATATTCTATAATTTGCTCATCTGTAGGATCTTTGATTACACAAGGTTCACCTTTTCTGGTATCCAATATTATCTTGTTTTTCCATTCCATTCGAGATACATTTTTTACCCCCATAAGGGTAGGTATCCCAAAAGTCTTAGCTAAGATAGCCACATGTGAAGTTGCCCCACTATATTCAGTAACTATTCCCAATAAATTGATCTTATCATGATGCATCTTAAATAGTTCCGACGGAAGGATCTCCTTGGTTACTAGGATCTTATTATCTAATTCATGCAATTCACAGTTTTCCACCATTAACTGCCCTATTATCTTTTCTCCAACGTCTTGGATATCTACAGCTCTCTGTCTATAAACAGGATCTTTCATGTCTTTAAACATATCTACATAAAATTCCACTACATCTGCTACAATTTTTTCAATATTAACTAATTCTTTTTTTAATCTTTTACCTATCTCTGATAATAATACTGGGTCATCTAATATCATAAGATGTACATTTAGGATCTTTAAATCATTGCTTTTTACTTTTCCTTTTAACGACGATTTTAAAAATTTAAGTTCTTGTTTGGCATCTCTTATTGCCGCCTCAAATCTCTTTATCTCATCTTCTAGCATATGTGGCTCTATCTTGTATTCCTCTAGTGCTGCCTGTTTTTTCCCTCTTAGATATGGTTCCCCTATTACTATACCTTCAAAAATAGCCTTTCCCATTATCTTTTCCATATACTTACCCCTTTTAATTTATTATCTCTTATAATTATATTCCATTTTCGTAGTTTTTTCAAGAAGTTCTGTAATTATCGTAAGAATATATAACACTAAATATTACAAGTAATAATTCGTCTCCTAATTTATTTTTTAGAGACAAAAAGTAACGTGACATTGTATCTAGACAGGCACAATCTAGATTTTTATAATTTTTAGAAATTTTGGTGATACTTCTTGTGATTAGTTTTTCCAAAACTAAAAAAGATAGAGTTTTCAATTGAGAAAACTCTATCTTTATAATTTACATATCTCTTGTTATTACTATATTTACCCCTGTATCAAAAATATTTTCACTGACAATATCTCCCATCTTTACCGGAGATTTAACCTCTAAGGTATTTATCAAATCCATACATTTAAAGTTTAACTCTTTAGGGATATCTCCTGCTGTTTTTACAGGTACCCTGTTATGAATTCCACCTGATATCTTAATCGTTGAAGTTACTACACGGGTAGGAGCAGTCAATTCTTTTTTACCGTATACAGCTCCTCTAGGACACTGATTTCCTGTTGTTTTGTAGTCATTTTGTTCGTCTACCTCTATATGACATCCCATTGGACAAACTATACATATTAGTTTTTTCATCTATTCTCCTCCTATCTCTTTATTGTAACTTCGATCTTATTTGTTTTGATCTTATCCATAAATACTTTTGGAATCATTATTTTTTCCATCTCTCCAGGGGCCATATGAGATTTTTTCAAACTCATTATTGTTTCATCCCCACATCTTACTTCTAATTTTACATCTTTAAATACTTCTCTAACTCTCATAAATACTTCTAAACCTTTATCTACATTTTCTTTTCTAAATTTTTGAGGAACTGTATAGCTGACACCGTTAGTTCCATCTATCTCTACAAATTCTTCATTTCTTTTAATTTCATTTTTTATATATTTAGCAGCATTTATCCCTGCTCTTCTAGATTCAGCACTTACGAAATCTACTAAGTCATGTACATGAACTACATTTCCACATGCAAATATTCCTTCAATAGATGTTTCCATAGACTCATTTACAATAGGTCCTGATGTTCTTCTATCTAATACAATCCCTGCATTTCTAGAAAGATCATTCTCTGGGATTAATCCTACAGATAATAATAGTGTATCTACATCATAGTTGATCTCAGTTCCTGGAATAGGTTTTCTGTTCTCATCGACCTTTGCTACTGTTACCCTTTCTAGTCTACCGTCACCTTTTACATTTGTAACTGTATGACTGAGTAGTAATGGTATATCATAATCTTCTAAACACTGTACTATATTACGAGTAAGTCCACCTGAGTAAGGCATAAGTTCCACTACAGCTTCTACTTTTGCTCCCTCTAATGTCATCCTTCTAGCCATGATAAGTCCGATATCTCCAGATCCTAAGATAACTACTTTTTTTCCTACCATATATCCTTCCATATTTACAAATCTTTGAGCCGTTCCTGCTGTAAATATTCCTGCTGGTCTATCTCCTGGAATCGCTATAGCTCCCCTTGTTCTTTCTCTACATCCCATAGCTAAAACTATCGCTTGAGCTTCTATCTCCATATATCCGTCTACAGAGTTGATAGCCTGTATTTTTTTCTCCGCACTTACATCTAGTACCATTGTATCTAATTTATATTCTATTCCCTGTTCAGCCATTTGATTTATAAATCTTTGAGCATATTCAGGTCCTGTAAGTTCCTCTTTAAACTCATGTAATCCAAATCCATTATGGATACACTGCTGCAAGATCCCTCCTAATTCATTATCTCTTTCAATAATAAGTACTTCTTTAATCCCATTTTTTTTAGCTTCTATTGCTGCAGCCAGCCCTGCCGGTCCACCACCTAATACTACTAATTCATATTTCATCTATTTCCTCCAAAATTATAGTTTAATTTTAAATTCCTTTCTCTTCGGTGTTTCCACAAGGTCACGAATATTAAAAATTTCTTATAGTTAAAAAGAATTTTCTAAATGTGATATTAGAGGAAACTATTGTACTACCTCAGATATTTTCTTGAATTTATTTTTTAGTTTCTCCAGTTAATATGTATGAATCTGCCTTATCTAATACAATTTCTTCCAAACTTTTCCCTAATTCACGAGCTAAGATCTCTTGTATTCTAGGACCACAGAATCCACCTTGACACCTTCCCATTCCTGGTCTGCATCTTTTTTTCACACCATCTACTGTAGTCGCTCCTACATTTCTATGAATAGAATCTATTATTTCACCCTCAGTGATATTTTCACATCTACATATCATGTTTCCATATCTTCTGTCCTGGTTGATTAATTCTGCTTTTTTTTCAGCAGTTTCACTTATAAATTCATAGTGTTTTTTTCTGTTAGGCTTAAACTCTTTATTTAATTCTACATCTCCTAAGATCTTTTTAGCTATCTCTACCACGTCTGCTGCAATAGCTGGAGCTGATGATAATCCTGGTGATTTTATTCCTGCTACATCTATAAATCCTTTAGCTCCCTCTACCTCTTCAATTATAAAGTCGTTTGTACTAGGCTGAGCTCTAAGTCCTGCAAAGTTTCTGATACCTTCTCTGAAATTTAACTCCTTTATAGATTTTAATGCGTGTTCCCTTACAAAATCTAATCTTTCTGCTGTAGTAGCTAAGTTAGCTCTGTCACTTAGATCCTCAGCATCTGGTCCTGCCAATACATTTCCATGAACTGTAGGAGTTACTAAAACACCCTTTCCTAATTTAGTAGGACATTGGAATATTACGTGATTAACTAATTCTCCCTGTGTTTTGTCTAAAACGAAATATTGTCCCCTTCTAGGAGTTATTTTAAATGTTTCCTCTGCTACCATTCCATGTATTTTGTCTGCATATACTCCAGAAGCATTTATGATACATCTAGTTTCATAATCTCTTTGGTTTGTGATTACTCTATATCCACCCTCTATTTTTTCTATATTCAAAACTTCTGTATTTAAGTCTAATTTCACACCATTATCTACAGCATTTTCCATAAGTGCTATAGTCATCTCCCATGGTCCTACTACTCCACCTGTAGGAGCTAATAGTGCCGCAACTGCATCTTCATTTATCTTTGGTTCAACTTTTTGTAATTCTTCTTTCTCTATTATTCTTACACCTGGAATATTATTTTCTATTCCTCTTTGTAATAATTCTTCTATATGAGCTCTTTCCTCTTCACTGTTTGCAACTACCAATGATCCTATTCTTTTGAATGGAAAGTCTAATTCCTCACTTAATTTATCAAACATTGCATTTCCCAAGGCATTATATTTAGCCATCAAAGTTCCCTCTGTAGCATCGTATCCTGCATGTACAATGGCTGAATTCGCCTTAGTTGTTCCATTGGCTACATCTGTTTCCTTATCTAATACCACCACATTCAGACTATATTTTGAAAGTTCCCTTGCTATAGATCCCCCTATTATTCCTGCCCCTACTATTAAAATATCTTGCATTGCTACCTCCTTAAAAATAACTAAATCTAATTTTATTTGAAAACAAAAATAGCTGAACAAAACAGAATACGTATACTCTGTTTTGTCCAGCTCTCTTCATCTCTAGCTTCTATTCAATTTATACCATAATTATACACTATAACCCTTATTTTTACAATTTTTATTTAATTTTCTATTTATTATTCTTTAAAACCTTTTTTTAATTAATCCGGGTTACACTTATAACTTCTTCAAATTTCCTTATTATGTTGAAAAAATATTTTGAACTTACATATTTAGGCAGTGAAAAATGCATTACTTTTTTTATAAGGATGCGTTCTCCATCATCTATCTCACTTATTTTTTTATCTACAACTATCTTTATATCCTTTTCTTTGGCAATCTCCTTAATTATACTCTCTAAGTCGTCACTTTGTTCGTACTCTAAGATCACCTTCTTTATCTTCCTCTTCTCAATAAATGTCGTTTCAATCTTTTTCATCAGATACGACAGTAATAATATCATGGCAGAAGCTGGGAGGATAAAAGGATAAAATCCATACCCTATTCCTATTCCTAATATTGCTACAAGCCAAAGTGTCGCGGCAGTAGTTAGACCCCTGACCTTGTCTCCCCCTGTCATAATTACCCCAGCACCTAAAAATCCCAGCCCTGATATAACCTGAGCTGTCAGTCTGGTAGGATCGGCTTTTACATTACCTATATTCAACCCTGCTTCGGCTGTTTTATTAGATATCATAAGCTGGATTACCGATACTATTGCAGCTCCTGCACAGGCCAGCATATTTGTTTTCATTCCTGCAGGTTTCCCACGACTTTTTCTCTCTAATCCAAACAATGCCCCAACTACGCAGGCTATAAATACTCGAAGCATAAATTCATATAAACTCATTCCATAAAGCGTCATTATCATTTCCATAATTTATCCACTCCCTGCACGGGCTACCCTAGCCCTAATCCATCCTTAACGGATACCATCTACTATATTCTAAAAAAGAAGCTTTGTATACCTTAATCTACAAAACTTCCTTTTTATTTTTTTATTTCAAATTTTTATGTATTGTTTTCACAGATTCAAATATATAGGTTGGTAAGATATTAGATGTTTTCACATCCTCCTCTGTAGCTTCACCTGTAAGCACCAAGATAGAATCTATTCCAGCATTCTCTCCTAATTTCATATCTGTATAGAGTCTGTCTCCTACCATAACTACATCTTCCGGTTCCAGATTATACTTATCTAAGATAGACTCTATTATCAGTTTATTGGGTTTACCTATAATCTTTGGAGATACACCAGCAGCTGCTTCAAACATCTTTATCATAGCACCTGTATCAGGCATACTCTTTCCCATAGGTAGAGGACACACATAATCTGGATGGGTAGCTAAAAACTCCACCCCATCCTTTATATAATCACAAGCTATCCATATCTTTTCATAGGTTAAAGTGGTATCAAACCCTAAAACTACATAGTCCGGATTAGAATCCCTGTCTTTAACTAAGATGAATCCATTTTCTTCAAACTCTGCCTCTAAATATTCATTTCCCAGTAAATAAATTTTGGCTCCTGGTTTGAACTTATTTATATAGATCCTGGTTGCTTCCCCTGAGGTAAATATCTTATCCTCTTCCACTTCAAATCCCATCTTCTTTAATTTCTCACAGTAAACTCCACTATTTTTAGAGGAATTATTGGTTAAAAATACAAAGTTTTTTCCTATCTTTTCTATATGTTCTAAAAGCTCCACAGCTCCATCTATAAAATTATCTCCCAAATAGATGGTTCCGTCCATATCAAATATAAAACATTTTTTATTTTTCAATTCACTCATAATTCATCTACCCCAGTAAATTTGGTATAAACATAGCTACAGGTGCTGAATAAGTTAGAAGTATCAATACTAACATCAGAGCCACTATGAATGGTATTATCTCTTTTACGAAATCATCTAATTTGACGCCGACTATGGTACAGGTCGTAAACATCATAGACCCGAATGGAGGAGTTATTCCACCAATCATAATATTAACTATCAGGATTACCCCAAAGTGAATAGGATCTATTCCCATACTTGTTACTGCCGGTACTAATAATGGTGCTAATATAATAAGAGCTGCTCCACCCTCTATAAACATCCCGATAAATAATAATAATAAGTTAATTATTATTAGTAATACAAACTTACTGTCTGTAAAGTCCATCAAGAATGTTGTAATAGTTTGAGGTATTCTTTCTAAAGTTAGATAATAACCAAATACTTTAGCTCCTATGATAAGGAACATAACCGATCCGGTACCGTATACCGTATCTCTTAAAATAATTGGTATATGTCTTAACTTTAATTTTTTATATACAAAAGTTCCTATTACTACACAAAATAATACCGCCATTCCTCCTGCTTCTGTAGGAGTAAATAGTCCAAAACGCATTCCTAATATAATTCCAAATGGAATAAGTAGTGCCCAGATAGAATCTTTAAACTGGATAGCAATCTCTTTAGGAGTAGCCATCTTGTCTCTTGAAGGCAGATATCCTCTTTTTTTAGAGATTACATGAACAGTTATCATAAGCGCTAATGTCATCAATACACCTGGTGTATATCCTGCTAAAAACATCTTTGATACAGATACATTGGCTATCAATGCATAGATAATCAGATTTGTTCCTGGTGGTATTACTGGACTGACAGAAGATGAAGCCGCAGTTACTGCTGCTGAAAAGGGAGCACTAAACCCTCTTTTTCTCATTTCTGGCACTAGTATTTTAGATTGCATGGCTGCATCTGCATTTGCAGATCCTGATATACCACCCATCATCATACTTAAAACTACATTTACTTGAGCTAATCCGCCGGCCATATGCCCTGCTAATACCTCTGCCATTGCCATCAAACTATTACTAATTCCAGAATAGTTCATTACCGATCCTACCATTATAAAAAACGGTACCGCTAAATATGGAAATGACTCAATAGAGGTTACAAATCTTTGCATGATCATGTTCATTGACATAATATTATCTACGAAGATAAAATAATACATCGATGCACCCATTAATGCAAAGGCTATCGGTATATTTAAGAAAAACAATATAAATAAAATTATTATTGGATAAAAACCTTCCACTTTCTCACTTCCTTTTCGACTAAATTAATTTTTTTCTACTTTTCTTTGCTCATCCATGAATAAGATTATATCCTTAACCAAAAATTCCAATGAATAAAAGGTCATCAATCCGAATGAAACCACTATAGATGAATTTATATATACATAAGATACCTCTAACGCCGAAGTAATCTTATCTGATCCTACTGTGTAGTTGTAACTCAAATAAAAGAGGGTTGCTGTTAAAATAAATAAGAAACTATATATTATTAATTCTAAAAACCTTCTTCCTTTATATGGAAGTGCCTGCGTCAAAACCTCCACTCCTATCAATGCTTTGTCTTTATAAGCTGCTGTAGCTCCTAAAAATACAGTCCATATGAAACATCCTACAGATACCTCTTCAATCCAAGCAAATTGAATTCCAAAACCATATCTTAAAATAACATTCGTTATTACAGATAATACTGTGACACTTATCGTTATACTCCCCAGAATTACTTCTATATTTCTAAAGAAATTTTTCATATTCCACCCCATATTCAATTATCTTTAATGTATAAAGGATAATCGTGAACAGTCAGTGATAAACTCCTACCACAACTAGTCACGATTATCGAATTATACCTTTAAAATTTTAATTTTTTCTTATTATTTAGCTCTGATTACTTTTAATTCTTTTTCAATTTCACCGTAGATTCCAGGAGTCCACTTAGGGAACTTAGAGAATACTTTAGCAGTTTCTACATTGAATGAAGGTAGATCTACCTCATTGAATTTAACTCCTAATTCCTCTAACTTAACTTTGTATTCTGTTTGTAACTCGACAGTAACATCATTGTTATATTTAGCTCCTGCATCAAATTCTTCTTGGATGATAGTTCTTTGGTTCTCAGATAATCCTTCCCATACTGTTTTAGAGATAGAAACTGCTGATACACCTAATAAATGATTAGTTAAAGAAACATTTTTTCTAACTTCATATATTTTAGTTCCATAGATAGTCATTAGAGATCCCTCTAAACCATCTACTACTCCTTGTTGAATTCCACTGTATACCTCTGTAAATGGTAATGGAGTAGGGTTCGCTCCCATTGCTTCTAATGTGTACATGTATAATTGACTGTTTGGTACTCTTATTTTTAACCCTTTAAGGTCTGCAGGAGTTTTTACTACTTTATCCGTTAACATACTTCTGAATCCAAATAAGTAATCTAAAGATAATACTTTGATTCCTTTTTTGTCTGCTTCACCTTTTAATTTTTTTACTAAATCTGATTGAGTCATTGCTAAATACTCATCAAAGTTCTTATATAACATAGGTCCGTTGATAGCGTTAAAATCAGGTACATAGTCTCCTATGAAGTTAAGTCCGTCTACTGATATCCAGTTTGCACCATTAGCTACTTGTTCCATACTGTCCTTACCGATTGGTAATTGTCCACCGGCGTATACTTGAATTTCAACATTTCCATTAGATCTTTCCTTGATCTTTTCAGCTACTCTTTTTAATGACTTAGCTGTCTGCTCGTCTTCTACAAACTTAGTACTTAATTTAATAACTACCTTTTTCTCACCATTTTCTGTTGCTGCTTCTTCTTTTTTACCACAACTAACAAATAACATAGTAGCTGCTATTAACAATGTTAACATCTTAAAAACTTTCCTCATTTTTTTCCCCCTATTATTTAATTTTTTATTTTAATAAACGGTTCTTATTAATAACTTTTTTATTTATTTATAAAGTTTACGGCACGATCAGGGAAATCTGTAAATACCCCATCTACTCCAACCTTATTATAAAAGATATCCAGCATATCTTCAAAATCCGATGCATACGCAGGTATTCTACCCTCATCTAATCTGAATGTATAAGGATGTACTTCCATTCCATATCTATGAGCATCTTTCACCATATCTGTAATAATCAAATTGTCTTTTGTAGATTCGTCTGTTACAAGCATAGGCTTCCAAGGTCCTATTCCGTCAGCATATTGAGATATCTTTTTCATCCCTCCATCTTCAAACATCCAGTCGTAGTTGTAAGGAACTGCTTTTCCATCTTCATATACCATTGTTTCATCCCAGCTAGTCTCTGCTATTAACTGTACTAACTTAATATCCATTCCAAATTCTGGTAATAATTCTTCTTTTAAACGCACAACTTCATTCGGGTCAAAACATTGTAAATAAACTAGATCACTTTTTTTAGTATATCCATACTTTTTAAGAACTTTCAATACTGCTACACTGATGTCTTTCCCTTCATGTCTATGGAACCAAGGCGCCTTAATCTCTGGATAAATTCCAATATTTTTACCTGTACTTTTATTTAATCCCTGGATTAATTCGATCTCCTCAGCTAAAGTATGAACTTTAAAGTCTGATTTCCAAATTGGGAATCTTTCAGGAAATCCTGCTACTGTTTTCCCATCCTTAACATTAAACCCTTCAGTCATCTTAAGACCCTTTATCTCCTTTAACGTAAAGTCGATAGCATAATATCTACCGTCTTCCCTCTTTCTATATGGATAAACTTCAGCTACATTGGTTACTCTGTCTAAATAATGATCATGCAGTACAACCAATTCATTATCCTTAGTCATAACTACATCCTGTTCAATATAATCTGCTCCCATTGCATATGCCATAGATTTTGCTGCCATACTATGCTCAGGTAAATAACCACTAGCTCCCCTGTGAGCTACTACAATTTTTTTTGTTTCTTCTTTTTTCTCCCCTGCAACACCTGTACTACTACATCCCACAAATGCCAGCATCAACAATAAACCAATTATTTTTTTCATCTTCCCTCCCTTTTTATTTACGATAAAATATCGCCTTTCCACTAGATAAACATAATCTGACTTTTTTTAACCTTTTTCTCCCTAAACGTCTCTAACGTCTGATATTTTAACACTTTCATGTAAATTCTTCGTATTTTCTGAGTAAATTCTTCGTAAAGACAACAAAAAAAGTTATTATAAAAATATTGTATGCAACCATACAATTTATAATAACCCTACTCTATTTACTCTAGGTGTATTTATTTTTGTCTTATATTAAGAATATGACATAAATACTCAAAAGTCAAGAAAATTGTTCGTTTTATAATATAAAGTGGTTATTTTTTTCACATTTTATGCAATTACGGGGCTATTTAAATAATTTTTCATTACAAAAGTCCATTTTAAAATAAAAAACCACCTAAAAGGTGGTTTTAATTTTTTTATTTCTTTTTAAATACAAATACTGCTGCTGCTGCTACTAATATAGCTCCTAAAATTCCAAAAAGAGTTTTATTGCTGCTACTCTCTTCAACTGGAGTTTCTACCTCTACGGCTTTAGTCTCAATTTCTGTCTTTGCTACTTGCTTGTCTACGTCTGTATCTACAGTATCATCTACAGATGTTTCCATAACTGCTTCTACTGGTTTTACAACTACTTCTTCCTTCATAGGTTTAGGAGCAGGTTTAGTTTGCTTTTTCACTGATTTTTTTATCGGTTCCGATACTGACTTATAGTCCTCATCGGTTAAAGCTGGTTTTTCTACCTCTACCGTAACTACTTCAGTAGCTACTACCTCTTCTTGAACAACAGCCTCTTCTTGAGGTGCCACCACTTCAACTGTCGTTTCTTTTTTTACAGTTTCATCTTTGCTAGAACAACTTACTAATACTCCTGTTATAGCTAAAATTAACATTATCTTCTTCATGATTAACCTCCTATTATTAGAGTTACTCTTAATTACTATAATACTTTTCTTATAGAATCTTTTGTAAAAGTAAGTCTAACTCCTTTATCTACTCTGATCACAATATATTGATCGCTTACAGATACAACTTCGCCTTTGATTCCTCCAGCAGTTATAACATCTTTTCCAGGTTGTAAGGCATCTATCATTTCAGCATGTTTTTTTTGCTTCTTTTTATTCGGTCTGATTAAAAACAAATAAAAAATTGCCCCCCATATAATAAGTGTTACTGCCATCCCCGTGTAGCCAGATGTTTTTCCTGCTTGATCCGCTCCAAAAGCTAAAAAATTACTAAACATATCGTACTCCTTTTTGTTAAGTTTTATTATCTAAAGTATAGCACTATCTTTCACATTTTAAAAATTTTTTTTAGATTATTCTAGGAATAATCATTCATTAAACTTCTACATAATTAAACTTTAAATCCTCAATCTTATTTTTTTCCATAACTCTACTTAAATATATAAAAAAAAGAGAAGATTTCCTTCTCTTTTTTTATTTTTTTCTATCTATTTAAATAGATCTTTTAATTTATCAAAAAATCCTTCTTTCATACCTGTGTTTTTGTCCTTTAAACTATCTTCAAAAGCTTTCAATAATTTCTTTTGTTCTGAGTTTAATTTGGTAGGAGTCTCAACTACAACTTTTACCAATTCATCTCCTACTCTTCCACCTCTTGTACTAGGTATTCCCTTTCCACGAAGTCTGAATACCTTTCCAGTTTGAGTTCCCTCTGGGATCTTTATCTTTATTGCTTCATCTAGGGTAGGAATTTGTATATCTCCTCCTAAAACAGCCTTAGTATAAGAGATCGGTACTTCACAAACAATGTCTGATCCGTGTCTTTCAAATATAGCATGTTCTTTTACTCTTATAAATAGATACAGGTCCCCATTTGGTCCACCGTTTTCACTAGCTTCTCCTAATCCACCTAATCTAAGTCTTTGACCATCATCTATTCCAGCCGGGATCTTCACATGTTTTTCTACTTTTTCCTTCTCTACCCCTGTTCCATAACAAGTAGGACACTTTTCTGTAGGAACCTCTCCCTGACCATGACAGTTATCACATTCAACTACATTCTCAAAGTTTCCAAACATAGTTCTCTGAATTTCTTTTACCCTTCCATTACCATGACATTTTGGGCAGGTTTTCTTACTTGTTCCTGGCTTAGCTCCAGTTCCATGACAAGTATGACATTCACCTTTTCTAAAATATTTAACCTCTTTTTCTGTACCCTTTGCAGCTTCTTCAAGGGTGATTTCTACAGTATATCTAAGATCCGCCCCAGGTTCTACACGGGGACCACGAGAACCTCCGCCTCCAAAGAATGAACCGAAAATATCTTCAAAGCCTCCGCCTCCGCCGAATCCACCGAATCCGCCAAAGCCTCCAGCTCCGCCTCCTCCTTGGGAAAATGCATCATGACCAAATCTGTCATATTTAGATTTTTTTTCTCCATCTGAAAGGACTTGATATGCATCATTTACCTCTTTAAATTTGTGCTCTGCATCGTCTTTTTCCTTTGAAGTTGCATTGCTGTATTTATCTGGATGATATTTCATAGCTTTCTTTCTATAAGCTTTTTTTATCTCACTTTCACTGGCTCCTTTAGGTATTCCCAGCGTTTCATAAAAATCTTTTTTAGACATTTTTTTCTCCTTTTTTTCTTCTTCTTTTTGCCACTAATTTACAGTTGTTTAGTGATTCAGTTTCTATTTTTTTAATATAGATCTTAATTATCAGTTATTTCTAACCTTCAACCTTTATCTTTAGACTAGCTTCATATTTTCCCTGACCCTCTAATTTAAGAATCCCATCTTTTTCCTCTAATCTGCCACTTGCATCAACAAAGTCAGCTATTCCATTCCAAGGCTCCAGACATACAAATTCTGCTCCTACCTTATTCCAGAATGCAATATATTTAAAGTTACTATAGTCCATAGTTACAACTCTAGTATTTTTTTTACATCTTAAAGACACATTTTTAGACTCCAGATCTTTAAATATAAGAGCATCATTTTTAAACAGATCTTCAGTCAGCTCTATTTTTTTAGTGTCCTCTAAAAATTTTATGGTATTTCTAGATATATTACTTCCTTCTAAAGGAAGTATTGACGCTGTTTCATTTTTTTCAAATTCCAAATAATAATCCGAAATTTTAATATCCTTATCTACAGGAGTACTAAAGGCAGGATGTGCTCCTATTGAAAAATACATCTCCTCATGGGATATATTTTCTATCTTGTATTCAATAGATAGACGCCCATCTTCTAGACTATATTCCATATATAACTTAAACTCAAATGGATATTTTTTTAGTGTTTCTTCATTTGATTCAAATAAAAAAACTACCTTAGTTTCCCCATGGAAAATAACCTCAAATTTATTGTCCCTTGCAAATCCATGCTGTCCCATCTCATAGGTTATCCCATGGTAACTATATTTACCATCTTTTAATCCCCCTACAATAGGAAACAATACAGGTGAAGTTCTTCCCCAAAATTCAGGGTCAGCATTCCACATAAATTCTTCATTGGTTTTTAAAAATTTTAAACTTTTTAATTCTGCACCATGACTATCTATAACAGCCTCCGCAATTCCATCAGTTATCTTATATCCCATAGTTATTCTCCTTATTCAAAGTCCAACTTTTACAGTTATATTCCTTTGTTTAAATATATATCAGTTATATCATATCCCATTTTCTTGTATACTGCTATATTTTTTTCATTATATCCATATGAATGTACATTTATTTTTTTTATATCTAACTCATTAGCCTTTTCTTCGATTAGCTCGATGAACTTTAACTCATATTCTTTTTCCTGAAACTCTTCAAAGATAGAAGTGTTATTTACAAACATTTCATTGTTAAATTTATTCATCCAAACAAATCCTACCTTAATTTCATCTTCATAGGCATTTAATAAATAGTGGTTAGGAGTAGCTATTCCTTCACTTAAAATCTTATCCAACGCTTCCTTAGATAACTCTAAAGCATCTCTATCCGACCAGTGTCCAACCTTTACCTTGTCTTTAGCATAATCAGCAATCATCTTTCCCTTTACCATATTAAAGTCCGATTCTGACATTCTCTCTAATTTTAACATCTATTGTATCCCCCTATTTCAAGTCATTTTTTTTACTTCATCTGTCTTTTCAGATATCAATTCATATATGAAAAATATAAATTTCCACACCATACAAGAAGAGAGGCTAAACCCTATAAGCTTAGCCCCTTTCTATATTTAACCCTTTATTCTACCATAAGGAAGAGGGTTCTTAGTCTACTACTTCTGCCTCTGCTACATCTTCATCGGCTTTGTTTTCAGTTCCGCCTTGAGCTGCTCCACCTTGTTCAGCTTGAGTTTTTGCTTGAGCTTCTTTATATATTTCTTCAGCTAATTTATGAGCTTTTTCTTCTAAAGTCTTCATTGCTGTATCGATAGCTTCTTTATCTTCTCCATCTTTAACAGCTTTTAATCCTTCTACCGCTTCTTTAATAGCAGTTTTTTCTTCTTCAGTTACTTTATCTCCATGCTCTTCTACAGATTTCTCAGTAGATGAGATGATCATATCAGCTTTGTTTCTAGCCTCTACTAATTCTTTGAATTTTTGATCTTCAGCTTCATGAGCTTCAGCATCTTTTTTCATTCTTTCGATCTCTTCATCTGAAAGGTTTGTAGATCCTGTGATAGTTACTTTGTTTTCTTTTCCAGTTCCTAAATCTTTTGCAGTTACATGTACGATACCGTTTGCATCAATATCAAATGTTACTTCGATTTGAGGTACTCCTCTTGGTGCTGCTGGGATTCCTTCTAAGTTGAAGTCTCCTAATTTATGGTTATCAACGGCTTTTGATCTTTCCCCTTGGAATACGTTGATTGATACTGCTGGTTGGTTATCTACAGCTGTAGAGTAAACTTGTGATTTCTTTACAGGTATAGTTGTGTTCTTTTCTATCATCTTAGTGAATACTCCACCTAAAGTTTCGATTCCTAATGATAATGGAGTTACGTCTAATAATAATACGTCTTTAACGTCTCCCATTAATACTCCACCTTGAATTGCTGCTCCTGCTGCTACTACTTCATCAGGGTTAATTCCTTTGTTAGGAGATTTAGCTAAGAAAGATTCTACCCATTCTTGTACTGCTGGTATTCTTGTTGATCCACCAACTAATAAGATCTCATCGATATCTGAAGGAGTTAATCCTGCATCTTTAAGAGCTATTCTTACAGGTTCTTTTGTAGCTTCTACTAAAGCAGAAGTTAATTCGTTGAATTTAGCACGAGTTAATTTCATTTCTAAATGTTTTGGTCCTGTAGCGTCCATTGTGATAAATGGTAATGATATAGGAGTTTCCATCATTGTAGATAATTCTTTTTTCGCTTTTTCAGCTGCATCTTTTAATCTTTGTACTGCCATCTTGTCGTTAGACAGGTCTAATCCAGTTTCTTTTTTGAATTCTACTTCTAACCATTTGATGATCTCTTTATCGAAGTTATCTCCACCTAAGTGATTGTTTCCAGATGTTGATAATACTTCTACTACACCGTCTCCGATCTCTAAGATAGATACGTCAAATGTACCTCCTCCTAAGTCGAATACTAATACTTTTTCCTCTTCTTTTTTATCTAATCCATAAGCTAATGCTGCTGCAGTTGGCTCGTTTATGATTCTTTTTACATCTAATCCTGCGATTACTCCTGCATCTTTAGTTGCTTGTCTTTGTGCATCTGAGAAATATGCTGGAACTGTGATTACTGCTTCAGTTACTGCTTCTCCTAAATATGCTTCTGCATCTTTCTTTAATTTCTTTAAGATCATTGCTGAGATCTCTTGAGGTCCATAGTCTTTTCCAAAGATATTTACTTTATGAGCTTCTCCCATATGAGTTTTGATAGATGCTACTGTAGAGTCTGGGTTAGTAACCGCTTGTCTTTTAGCGATTTCTCCTACTATGATCTCACCGTTATCTTTTACATTTACTACTGAAGGAGTAGTTCTTGCTCCCTCTGCATTTGTAATTATTGTAAAGTTTCCACCTTCCATTACTGATACACATGAGTTAGTTGTTCCTAAGTCAATTCCGATTATTTTTCCCATTTTGTTTTGCCTCCTATTATCATGGGTAAGTCTAAGACTCTACCCTTATATTATAATTTTATACCAATGAATACTATTTCTTACAAACTTTTACCATTGAAGGTCTGATTACTCTTTCCTTCATCTTATATCCTTTTTGTAATTCCATTATGATGTGATCGTTATCGATCTCTTCACAATTTTCTGTCATTACAGCTTGGTGAAGATGAGGATCAAATTCTTCTCCTAATGCTTCAATTGGTTCTACACCTTCTGTATTCATGATTCCGTGCATTTGAGATAATGTCATCTCTACACCTTTTACCAATGCATCAAAGTCTTTTGTTTCAACAGATGCCGCAACTCCTCTTTCAAGGTTATCTACAGCTTCTAATACTTTTAAGATTACTTTTTCTGAAGCATATTTTCTAAATTCTTCTAATTCATTTTGCTTTCTCTTAGTAAAATTTTGAAATTCTGCATTCTTTCTAGCGTATGCACTCTTCCAATCTTCAAGGTCAGCCTCGATCTTAGCCATTTTCTCATCTAACGTTTCCTCTACAACCTCTTCTACTTTTTCCTCATTTAATACTTCTTCTACTTTTTCTTCTTCAACCTTTTTTTTCTTACTCATGACTGTCTCCTTTTTTTAGTGCTATATTAATCATACTATTAACTTCTTCTGTAACGTATTCTACCAAGCCTACAGTTTTAGAATAAGCCATACGTTTAGGTCCTACTACTCCTATAATTCCCTGGGAATCACCATTTTTATAGAAAGAATATACAAAGCTGAAATCTTTCAGGGCTTTTATATTTAGTTCATCCCCAAATACTACATACACCTCACCTTGTTTATGCTCCCTTGTACTGACCAGTTCTTTGAATATCTCATCGAGGCCCTTACGTCTGTTAAAAATTTCCAAGGCTTCTTTGGCTTCCTCTACTGTCTTATCCTCAAATATAGTAGAAGCACCATTTATAAAAAATTCTCCCTCCATATCCTGATATACTTTATCCGATATAGATTCTAATACTGGGTTTCCTTTTTCCTTTACAAATTCCTCTATCTCAAAGGTCTGAACTTCACCTTTAGATGATTTTTCATTTAATTTTATACATATTTTTTTTAATTCTACTTCATTTATCGAGTTTTCAAAATGTATCTTTCTTGTCCTTACTGTAGAGTCATCCATAACTATTACAGCCATAGCCATATAGTCAGTTACATGGACTAATTCAACCTTTTTTATTGTCTCATGACTTATACTGGGTTCTAGTACTATCCCTGCATAAGATGTTAACTTAGACAATAAATTAGAAGTCTTTCTCAGTATCCCATCAAATTCTCCGATCTTTTCATCGTATATTTGATGTATCTTTTCCATCTCTTTCCTGGATAATTTTTCTATCTTTAGAAGTTCCGAAAGATAAAATTTATATCCAAGATCTGTGGGTATCCTTCCCGATGATGTATGGGTTTTCGACAGATAACCTAAATCCTCTAAATCAGCCATTACATTTCTAATGGTTGCCGATGAATACTCTATATTATATTTTTTTACTAATGTTCTAGAACCTATGGTCCCACCTGAAGTCAGGTAGTAATCAATTATCGCTCCTAACACTAGCTTTTCTCTATCTGTAATCATCTTCACCACTCCAATCAGCCAGTTGTTAGCACTCATTAGATTAGATTGCTAACTTATGATGAGTATATACCTCTTTGCTAACTTTGTCAACACTTTTTCTTATAAAATTAGCCACCTATCATCTAGGTGGCTAAAACGTTGGAATCAGTTTTTTTAAAATTTAAACCGCCCCTCCATATCATAATTTATTATTTACTTTCTTTAGCTATTTGCTCCTCTAACTCTTCAATCTCTTCAAATTTTTCATCAAAGAACTCTCCAAACTCTTCCTCGATCTTCTCTTCATAGATATCTAAGTCTCCATTGGGAGCTTCCATCTCATATACACAGTTAAAGTCATTGATATGACATAGTTCTACCATAGCTTCAAACTCTACTTCCTCTTCCTCGGCAGTAAATGTATATCCTATTCCTTTATTTCCATTATCTTCTTCAAAATCATACAGTTCCCATTCCATTCCTGCATTCATTCTTTTTTCAGATAGTTCCTTAGCTAATTTTTCAGCTACTCCCTCTTTTACACAAACATATATATTACACATTACTTCATTTTCTATGCCGCAAGTAATCTTATACCCATCATTTGTCATTTCCATATAGTTAAATTTTTTCATCTTTACCTCCAACTTTAATAATTAATTTCCCCACAAAGAACGAATTAATTTTTTCTATATTATACCACACTCTATAAAAAAACGACTAAATCCATTTTTCAGATTTAGTCGTTTTTCTGACCTCTCTCTTTTTTTCTCTCTCTTATATCAGGAGAAAGAAAGCTGTATTCTCTCTTTGGTCTCTCCTAGTTTAAGAGAAAGCATAAAAAGGATGAGATCTTATCCTTTCACTATGTTTTTCAACACTCCTATCCCCTCGATCTCACACTCTATAACATCTCCATCTTTCAAGTACTTTGGTGGATCAAAGGACATCCCTACCCCTGCTGGAGTTCCTGTAGAAATTATATCTCCTGCTTCTAAAGTCATCCCCTTTGATATATCCGAAACCAATCTATCTATATCAAATATAAAGTTTTCAGTATTGGAATTTTGTCTCAATTCTCCGCTTACCTTAGCGGCTATATTTAGTTTAACGGGATAATCTATATAGTCTTTATGAACGATACACGGTCCCATTACTACAGCTCCATCCAGACCCTTGCCGATAGTCCACTGCTGATGTTTAACCATAAGATCCCTGGCAGATATATCATTCATAATTGTATATCCAAAGATACTATCCTTTACCTCTGATTTTGCAGTCTTAGAGGTTTCTTTTCCCATTACTACCCCTAATTCTACTTCATAGTCTAATTTTTTTGTAATATCATCATGTAATGGTATTACAGCTTCACTGCCACCTGCATGTCTTGCTCTTTTACTGAATATTACAGGGCTCACAGGGATCTCATTTTTCATATTTAACTCAGCTACCGTCTCTAGTATATGCGCCTTATAATTTAACCCGACACATATAATGTCGTGTAGGGGCAGAGGAATAGGAGCTAATACTAAAACCTTATCAAAATCGTAATATACATCTGCTTTTTTCTCCCCCTTCCAGAGTTTATCTAATTTTTCTATATCACTTTTTTCATGGGTCTCTATAAAATCATTCATATCAAAGAACTCCTGACTCAACTCAACCTCATCTATGGGTATTATTTTTTTCCCATCCTTTGTTAGTATACCTATCTCTTCTAACCCTTCGTATTCAAATGTAAAAAATTTCATCCTGTCCCCCATGTTATCTTAAAATTAAATAGCTAATCGCCATTTTTTGTTTCATTTTTTTCTACCAAGGCCACTATAAATTTATATCCCAAAGCTAAAATTACAGGTCCGGCAAAAAGCCCGATTATTCCATAAGTAAGCATCCCTCCTAAAGATCCCAGCAGGATCACAAGCATGGGAATATCCACACCTCTCCCCAAGAGAAACGGTTTCAATAGGTTATCTAATATTCCCACAAACAGAGTCCATACTATGTAAAGTACACCTATGGTTATAGTCTGCGTGGAATACACATATACAGCTATGGGTACCAGTATTATCATTGGCGGCAATTGGATTATAGCTAAGATCATAACCAATATACTCCATACCCCAGCACCTGGGACTCCTGCTGCCAGCATTCCGATTCCTGCAAAAACAGCCTGAATTACTGCTATTCCTACAACTCCCTGGACGACACTTTTTATGGTTCCTGCCGCTACTTCATGAAAATCTTCAACAAATTCTCCTATCAATATTTTAAAAATTTTACCGGCTCCCCTGCTGGAAACCTCTGCATTCATAAGAAATATTCCTCCTATCAATATGGAAAATATAAATTGAACTATGGTTAACCCTAATGCTGAAATTATTCCTAAAATTTTAGGAGCATATATTTGAAGCTGAGGAGCCACTCCTTCTATTATATCGCTAAAATCTCTTGTAAACAATGTCCAAAGTTCACCTATTTTTTTCCCCAATACAGGAATTTTTTTTATCTCTTCGCTCACCGGAGGTATTGTCAGTGTTCCGGCCTTTAAATTTCCTGCTATCTTCCCCAGGCTCTCTATTGTAGAATCCATAAATAACACCACAGGTAAGATCACACATATTAAGCCTGTGAGTACCAATAATATTGCCGATAGTTTATCTCTTCCCCTTAATATTTTGGTTAGCCCTTTGTGGAGCGGAAAGCTCGATACCGCTATTATTATCCCCCAAAGGGTAATCATAAAAAGTGGTTTTATTATTGTAAAGCTCCATATAAAAAGGATCGCTATAAAACTTATCCGTATAAATATATCTACAGCTTTTCGTGTTTCCTGATTTTTTTTATCTTCCATAATCTCCCCCCTGTTATAACACAATTATCTTAACAGAGTATACTACTTCTTCTTTTTATTTCCTGTCACTTTTTTCTTATAAATCTCCTAATTTAAAATATTAAAAGGAAAATATATAAAATACAGTATTATCTAAAATAACAAAATATTTTTTAAGAGGTGATTATTATGTTAGTCGTAATTTATAAAAATGGGGATATATATATCGGGCGAAAAGAATTTTATTTGGACAGTAAAGACAGTACTATCAAAGTAGGGGATAAAATAAGCAACCTTTCCGATGTAAGTACAATTATAGTTGGCAGCAGAACTATCTATGGAGATACAATGGAAGCATTTTAACAGAATTCACAAAGGAGCAGATTTTTTTCTGCTCTTCTTTTATTTTGTAGGTAAATAACAAATAAAGCAGTAAATAAATAGTACCTGTTAGGAAAGTTAAAAAGCAGAAAAAAATAGTTTATCGGTCATATTTTTATAAATTAACAATAAAGTTTTAGTTTAAAAATAAGGGAGGTATTGGATATGGGTAAGATTTATAGGTTCGGTAATGGAAAAGCCGACGGTGGAGCAGAACTTAAAAATTTACTGGGAGGAAAGGGGGCCAATCTAGCTGAGATGGCTAAAATTGGTGTCCCAGTGCCTCCCGGATTTACATTGACTACTGAAATGTGCAATTTTTATACTGAGTTCGGGGAAAAAGCCCTGAAAGATTCTATTTGGAGTGACGTAAAAGATGGGATTCTTGAAGTTGAAAATATCTTAAATAAAAAATTTGGTGATTCTAAAAACCCACTATTATTTTCAGTCAGATCTGGGGCCAGACAGTCTATGCCTGGGATGATGGATACAGTTTTAAATCTGGGACTCAACGACGAAATAGTGGAAGGGTTGGCTGCTATCACTGATAATCCAAGATTTGCCTGGGACTCCTACAGAAGATTTATTCAAATGTATGGAGATGTTGTCTTAGGAATGACCCCAGAATCCAAAGAGGATCTCAACCCCTTTGAAAAGATAATCGACAACTATAAAAAGGAACTAAAGATAAAAACTGATCTTGATTTCAATGTGGAAAACCTAAAAGTATTAGTGAGTAGGTTTAAAGACGCTATACAAGAACAAATGGGTATCCAATTTCCCCAGGATCCATATGAACAGCTATGGCTGGCTATATTGGCGGTATTCAGAAGTTGGATGAATGACAGAGCTATTACCTATAGAGCTATCGAAGGGATCCCATCTAATTGGGGAACTGCTGTAAATGTACAGTCTATGGTCTATGGAAACACCGGTTCTGATTCTGCTACCGGGGTAGCCTTTACAAGAAATGCTGCTACTGGTGAAAATTATTTCAATGGAGAATTTTTAATAAATGCCCAGGGGGAAGATGTAGTTGCAGGTGTCAGGACCCCATGGCAAATAACTAAAAAAGAGTCTCTTGAGTGGGCAGTTCGGAATAATATCCCTATGGAAGAGAGAAGAAGAAACCATCCATCTCTAGAAGAACTCATGCCTGAAGTATACAAAGATCTCTATAAGATTCAGAGAATATTAGAAGATCATTATACAGATATGCAGGATATGGAATTCACAGTGCAAAATAGAAAACTTTGGCTCCTCCAGACCAGAACTGGAAAGAGAACCGGTATGGCCATGATTAAGATAGCAATGGACCTCTATAACGAAAATAAGATAAATTCAGAGGAAGTTATCAGAAGGATAAAACTCAGCAAGATTGATGAACTTCTACACCCAGTATTTGATAAAGATAAAATAGACATAGAAGTCCTTACCCGTGGACTCCCTGCTGCACCAGGAGCTGCTGTAGGTCAGGTAGTTTTCTTTGCTGATGAGGTAGAAAAGTATGAAAAAGCAATCTTAGTCAGACTTGAAACCTCTCCCGAGGATATCAACGGTATGAATTTAGCTCAAGGATTCTTGACTGTTCGTGGGGGGATGACTTCCCATGCAGCTGTAGTGGCCCGGGGAATGGGGAAATGCTGTATTGCCGGAGCTGGAGAGATAGTGATTGATTATAAAAAAAGAAAATTTAAAGTAGGAGATAGGGTATTCAAAGAGGGAGATTTTATCTCTATCGACGGTAGCACTGGGATGGTCTACGAGGGTAAACTTGTCACTAAAGCTCCTAAGTTAGACAATAATTTTCACCAAATTTTAGAGATTGCTGACAAATTAGCCAGGATGGAAGTCAGAGCAAATGCAGATACTCCAAAAGATGCTAAAAAAGCCATTGAATTTGGAGCAAAAGGAATTGGTCTCTGCAGAACAGAACATATGTTCTTTGAAGAAGATAAGATAAAAGCTATGAGGGAGATGATCTTAGCTCCAAATACAGAAGGACGGGAAAAAGCTCTAGCCAAGATGCTTCCCCTTCAAAGGGAAGATTTTATAGGTATCTTTGAAGTTTTAAAAGAAAAACCCGTAACAATAAGGCTGCTCGACCCACCTCTCCATGAATTCCTTCCACATACCAAGGAAAAACAAGAGGAATTGGCTCACGAAATTCATGTTCCAGCTGGAAAAATCAGAGAAGCTGTAGAGCATCTAAAAGAATCCAACCCAATGTTAGGACACCGTGGATGCCGTCTGGGAATTACCTATCCTGAGATCACCGTTATGCAGACCCGGGCTATTATAGAAGCTGCTCTGGAGGTTCATTCTAGAGGAATCGATGTCTATCCCGAAATAATGGTTCCCCTCATTGGAAAGGTCGAGGAATATAGATTACAAAAACAACTTATCTTAGATACTATTACAAAGGTATTTGAAGAGAAAAATAGCAGCATTAAATATAAAATAGGAACTATGATCGAAGTTCCCCGGGCTGCTCTTACAGCTGATAAAATAGCTTCAGAGACAGAGTTCTTCTCCTTCGGTACAAACGACCTGACACAGATGACCTTTGGATATTCTAGAGATGATACAGGAACATTTTTACCGACCTATCTAAAAGAAGGAGTATTGGAAGTTGATCCATTTAAAATAATAGACACAGAAGGTGTCGGCCAGCTTATGGATATTGCTAGTACTAAAGGACGAAATATTAATAAAGATTTGGAAATTGGAATATGCGGCGAACATGGAGGTGAACCTCATTCCATTAAATTTGTAAATGGCTTGGGCTTTGACTATGTCAGCTGTTCCCCATATAGAATTCCTATAGCAAGACTCTCTGCAGCTAAGGCAGAGATAAAATAAAATTAGCATTTTTAAATAAAAAGTAGTTAAACACACTGTTTAGCTACTTTTTATTTTGCCTTTAATAAGGTATGATGTTAATAGTTGAAAAGTAAGGAGTTGAAAATTTATGAAAAAAACAGCTATAGATATAGCCTACGAATATATTGAAAAAATGATAATTAAAGGTGATTGGAAGGCGGGGGACAAGATCACTCCCGAAGTCAGACTTGCCGAAGAATTGGGGATAAGCAGGGTTTCTGTAAGGTCTGCTATTGAAAAATTAGTAGCACTAAATATCTTATCTAAAAAAAGAGGAGGGGGAAGTTTTGTAAATAAGGTCGATGAAGGAACTTATTTAAATAATCTTATTCCTTTTATGGCAATTAGTGGAAGCAGTTATCACGAAATCTTAGAATATCGTAGTTACATGGATGTTCTTGCAGTGGAACTTTTTATAAAAAATGCTAACAAAGAAAATAAAGAAAACTTACAATCTATATTTAATAAAATGAAAATCAGCCATGGAGGAGAGGATTTTTTTCTTTTGGATATGGATTTTCATCAAGAGATTGCAAGTGGCAGCCAAAATAAGATGTTATCTAAGGTAAATCAGATAATTTTTAATATCCTAAAATATAATTATACCGAAGAATACCATAAACTTCCTCCTGCTGAAAGAATAGAGGAACATAAGAAAATACTAGATGCTATCTTAGACAGGGATATAGAGATGGCAAAATTATCAACTAAACTGCATATATTGAGGTCTTTAAAAGATTTAGATAAAATAAAATAGTCTTTCTTGATCTTATATAATTTATTTTGATTTTATCATAATGATTCACTTATATATAACAAAGGAAATTAGTATTATTAAATTTTCCTTAAAAGTTATATAATACCTTGAAGTAATTGAGAGATATTACCATGTTAATAATTTTAATAAAATAAAAATAAAAAAAATATGAATAAATTGTATAATAAAATATAAAATAAAAATTTTGGGGGTTATATATGAAATTATCAAGTTATCTGAATCCTAGGTGTATCTACTTAAATTTAGAGGGAGATACCAAGGAAGATATCATCGGTCAAATGATCGACAACACTGCTAAAAATGACAAAATATTCAATGAATCTGTAGACCTGATCAGGAAATCAGTCTTTGCCAGGGAAGCTGAAGTCTCTACTGCAATGGGAAGCGGTATCGCTATTCCCCATGCCAGGGTAGATGGATATGACGATATCCTCATCTCTATAGGTATCATGAAAGAACCTATTGAATGTGATATGGCAGATATGAGAAATAAAGATCAGGTTAAGATCTTCTTTATGATTACTGCCGAAACTCTAAAAAGTAAAGTCATCTTAAAGATCATGTCTTCTATTACTAAGATAGCTATCAAAGATAAAGTCCTATTAGAAAAATTGAAAAATGCCAAGACAGGATCTGAAGTCTATGATTTACTTAGCCATATCGATGTAAAGATCGAGAATAAGATCACTGCTGAGGATGTTATGGATCCTACAATAAAACCAGCGAGTCCAAATGATACCTTAGACGATATAGCGAGAAGACTTATCACTGAAGAAAAACCTGGATTTCCTGTAGTAGATGACAAGGGATATTTTTTAGGTGAGATGACTGAAAGAGAGCTTATCTCCTACGGAATGACTGATTATACTTCGGTAATGGATGACTTAAATTTCTTCACCATAGGAGAACCCTTTGAGGAATATTTAAAGAATGAAAAAACAGCCACAATCAGTGAAATTTATAGAAAAAAAACAATAGTTGTAGACAGAAAAACTCCTATAATGGAAATATGCCTGCTCATGGTAAATAAAGGCTTTACCAGAATATATGTGGTTGAAAAAGGAAAGTATTACGGTACAATCTTAAGATCACATATAATCAAAAAAGTTTTACATATATAAGTTTAGGAGGAAAGTAAAGATGCAGTTAGCAATAGGTTTAATTATATTTATAGCAACATTTTATTTAATAATAACAGAAAAGGTTCCAGGTCCCATAGCCACTCTTTTGGGTGGTCTTTCTATGGCACTTGTAGGAATCATAAATGAGCACGAAGCTCTCCATGCTATCGGCTCAAGACTAGAGATCATCCTCCTTCTGGTAGGAATGATGATAATAGTTCATTTTATCTCTGAGACAGGGGTATTTCAGTATCTAGCAGTAAAGGTAGCACAATTAGTAAAGGGGGAACCTTTTCCATTACTTGTACTCCTTGCAGTAATTACAGCTGTATGTTCAGCATTTTTAGATAATGTAACTACTATCCTACTCATGGCACCGGTATCTATCTTACTGGCAAATCAGTTAAAGGTAGACCCATTTGTATATATTATGACCCTTATAATGTCAGCCAACATAGGTGGATTAGCTACATTGATCGGTGACCCTACTCAGCTTATCATAGGTGCTGAGGGGAAGCTCGGTTTCAACGATTTCCTGGTTAATACAGCTCCAGTTGCCGTTATTTCACTGGTTGCACTTCTTATCACAGTTTATTTTATGTATGGTAGAAAGATGGTAGTCTCTAGAGATCTAAAAGCCAGAGTAATGGAACTCGATGCCTCTAGATCCCTAAAAGATATGAAATTACTTCAGGAATCAGCTACTATATTTGCTTTGGTAATTTTTGGATTTTTGATGAACAACTTCATCGATAAAGGATTAGCAATCATGGCACTTACTGGTGCAGTGGTATTAATCCTGATAACTAAAAGGGAACCTATAGAAGTTTTCAAACATGTAGAATGGGATACACTATTTTTCTTTATGGGATTATTCATGTTAATCCAGGGGATAGAAGCTACAGGAATAGTAGATCTTGTAGGAGATAAAGTTTTAGAGTTAGCAGATGGTCATCTACACTATGCTGCAGCTATGGTACTTTGGGTATCGGCTGCTTTTACATCTGTTATAGGAAATGTAGCCAATGCGGCTATGGTTTCTAAGATCATCCATTTTATGCTTCCTACTTTTTCAGAGGGAAATACCATGTCACTTTGGTGGGCACTATCTATGGGATCACTCCTAGGAGGAAACATCACCATCTTAGCATCAGCAACCAATGTAGTGGCTATAAACTCCGCCAATAAGGCAGGATGCAAGATAAGTTTTGGTAAATTTATGAAGTTCGGTATTATCATAGCTGTTCAAACTTTAGTCATAGCTAACATCTATCTATTCATTAAGTATTTTTAAAGAATAAAATATCAGAATAAAAAAAGCCACTGACAAATCTAATTGTCAGCGGCTTTTTTTTATACCATAGTTAAGATTACTTCTCGTAAAACTTTACATGCTGTTGCTGTAGAAGCTCCACTTGTATCGTAGTTAGGAGATAATTCTACTATATCTCCTCCTACAACATTTAATTTTTCAAATTCTTTTATTCCCTTTATAATCTCAGTGAAGGTAAGTCCTCCTGGCTCTGGTGTTCCAGTTCCAGAAAAAATAGAGGGATCCAGAATATCCAGATCAATAGTTATATATACTGGAACATCTTTTAATTTTTCCGTTATCTCAGCTAAGGTATCTATACCAAATTTTTCCATATAGGTATGATCTTTAGCCCACAAAAATTCTTCCTTGTTCCCAGATCTAATGCCGAATTGATAGATCTTCCCGTCTCCTAAAAGGTCCCAGCACCTTCTTAGTACCGATGCATGAGAAAATTTTTCTCCCATATAGTCATCCCTCAGGTCTGCATGAGCATCTAGATGAATAACATGAAGATCAGGATATTTCTCATGTACAGCCTTTATTGTTCCATAGGAAACCAGGTGTTCTCCTCCTACCATAAATGGAACTTTATCATCTTTTAATATTTTTTCTGCATATTTATATATGCTTTCTAAAGTACTCTTTGGATTTCCAAATGAAAACTCTAAATCTCCTCCATCGAAAACATTATAATTTTCTAAATCTTTTTCTAAATAAGGGCTGTAAGTTTCTAATCCGTAAGATTCTCTCCTCATTACTTCTGGAGCAAACCTGGTACCAGGTCGAAAAGATGTGGTTCCATCAAAGGGAGCACCAAACACTACTATTTTAGATTCGTGATATTCATTATCAAATCCAATAAAAGTAGAAATATTTTTATTTCTCAATCTCTAACATCTCCTTAACATAATTCGGTAGAGCAAAACAACCTCTGTGCAGCTCTGAATTATAATATCTAGTTTTTATATTTAATTTTTCCCATTCCTCTGGGTTATGATCCTTTATAGGGTCGAATTTTTTAGATGCAAATCCAAATAACCAGTGTCCTGAAGGATAAGTAGGCTGATGGAATTGATATACTTTGGCTATTGGAAAAGTATCCAATATTTTTCTATGAGCTTTCTGCATCTCTTTTGAAAACTTTTCAAAATATGGAGATTCATGCTGATTTATTAAGATTCCTTCCTCTCCTAATACTCTGAAGCAGTTGTTATAAAATTCTGTTGTAAATAACCCCTCTCCTACAGATATTGGGTCGGTAGAATCCACTAAAATCAAGTCATATTTTCCTGCTTCTGCCTCTTCTACAAATTTTAATCCATCTTCAAAATACATAGTTACTCTAGGATCCTCTAATTTTTCAGCTGTAACAGGTAAAAATTGTTGGGATAATCTTACTACCCTCTCATCTATTTCTACCATATCTATTTTTTCTATATTTTTATATCTAGTAAGTTCTCTTACAGTTCCACCGTCGCCAGCACCAATTACCAATACTTTTTTTACCTTTGGATTCGTTGCCATAGCTACATGGGTAATCATATCATGGTAGATAAATTCATCTTTTTCTGTGACCATCATAAGTCCGTCTAGAGTAAAAAACTTACCATATTCTTCCGAATCAAAAAAATCTATCTTTTGGAATTTACTCATCTCACTGTGAAGGTGTTCTTTTACCTTAATAGAGAATTTTGTATTCTCAGTCCAATTTTCTGTATACCATAAATCTAACATAACTTCCTCCTGATTTTAATTAATAATTAACTGATTCTTGATTATCTTCCGGTTTAAATGTTACCTTTCCCAGTTGTTCAGGATGGAATTTTCTGATCTTTTCCACCATACCTCTAGGGATTTCCATAGATTCACTTCTATCTGCTTCAAATACACTCTCTAAAAAATCAAAAGCTGTCCATGGATTTATCTTGTCTCCACATGTAAATACATCCACTGCTGCATATCCATATTCCGGCCAAGTATGGATAGCCAAGTGAGATTCAGAGATAATAACGGCTCCAGATACTCCGTAAGGATTAAAATGGTGAAATACCGAATTTACTATCGTAGCGTTGGCTATTTTAGCCGCCTTATTCATATGTTTTTCAACAAGTTCTGGACTCGCCAGTATCTCTTCATTACAGTTATAAAATTCTATCAAAATATGTCTTCCTAAAGTTTCTAACGTCATTTCTATTCTCCTTTTAAAATACTTATATTATTCAATGTTTTATCGTTCATCCCAGTAATAACAGCCTTCTGTTCCTTTAAAAAATATATATGGTCTATCAAATCTTTTGAAATCCTTTCTCCTTGAATCAGCAGTGGAATCCCTGGAGGGTATACCATAATGGACTCTCCGCTTACTTTACCTATTGCTTTTTCTAATGGAATACTTTCAGTTTCTGAATAGAAAGCATCCCTTGGAGACACTACTAGTTCCGGACTTTCAAGTTCATTAAAATCTATTGTTTTATTTGCCCCTTTGTGATCTTTCGCCATCTCTTTTAATGCATCTATAAGTTTTTGATAGTCTTCCCAAACATCTCCTATACTGGCTATTCCAAGTATATTATGGGTATCAGCTAACTCCATCTGGATATTATATTTTTCCCTCAGGATGTCATAACCTTCAAATCCAGTAAGTCCAAGACCATGGAGATTGATACCTATCTTAGTCTCATCAAAATCATAGAGTTTATCTGATAATATCGATTTAAAGCATCTTATCCCTGGAATGGAATTTAATTCCTCTCTAAATTTAGATATCATATCTAAAAGATTGGTAAAGATCTCCTCCCCTTCTGTAACCAAAATTTTTCTAGCTACATCTAAACTGGTCATTAAAAGATACGAAGCACTTGTAGTCTGGGTCAAATTCAGCATTTTCTTTACCCTTTGCTGATCTATAAATCCACTTTTTAAAAGAAGTACCGAACTTTGAGTCAGAGATCCTCCTGTTTTATGGATACTTATTGCAGACATGTCCGCCCCTAAAGCCATAGCATTTTTAGGGAAATTATCATGAAATGGAAAATGTGCCCCATGAGCCTCATCTACCAATACTACTATTTCTTTTTTATGACAGAACTTTATAATCTCCTCTAGGTCAGATACAGCCCCATAATATGTCGGATTTATTATAAATACTGCCTTAATATCCGGATCTTTTATCACAGCTTCTTTTATTTTTTCTATACTTACACCTAAACTTATTCCCAGAGTTTCATCTACTTCAGGGTCTATATAGACCGGAGTAGCTCCGCTTAGAATAAGTGCATTGATAGCACTTTTATGAACATTTCTAGGAAGGATTATTTTATCCCCGGGATTACAGGCACTCATAACCATTGTCTGTATCCCAGAAGTCGTCCCATTGACAAGAAAAAAAGCTTCATCTGCACTATAAGCTTGAGCCATCAATTGATGTGCTTCCCTTATTACCCCAGTTGGGTTATTTAATATATCCAGTTCCTTCATGGAATTGGTGTCTAATTCTATTATTTTATGACCTATATAATCTGAAAATTCATTTTGAAACCTTTTCTTATGTCCCGGAACATCAAAAGATACTATCTCTGTTTTATGATAGTTTTTTAATGCGTCGAAGAGTGGTGTCTTTTTTTGCATGATCCCTCCTATATTCAAAGTTTACTAATACTAAACCTTTTTTCTAAAAAAAATATTGTTCTTTCAAAAATTTGAAAGAGCAATATTTTATTATTTATTTTTCCCATAAATTAGAATTTAGAAACCTTATTTTTTTAACTTATTATGTTTTATATAACGCGTTTTAAAAAACAGTATTACTAAACTTTTTTCATTTAATTGTATAAAAAAAATAAAACTTTGTCAATTTTTTTTATAATGGATAAAAAAAGACCATAGATAACTCTGTTTATCTACGGTCCTTCTTATTTTATTTATTGAGTTAAAATTTCATTCCAAACTTCACTTTGAGGTGTCAATGCCTCACCTAAATCTTTCATGAGGTAAGCATCTTTTAGATCCTCTACATCATAAACAGGTTTAGTTTCTCTGATTTTATTTGCCCCTACATTTATAGAAGGAGTTTCTAAATAATCTACAATCTTTACATACACTTCCGGTCTATAGATATAATCTATAAATTTGTAGGCATTTTCAACATTTTTAGCTCCCTTTAGTATAACCATACTGTCGATATACATCTGAGCTCCCTTTTCTGGTATGAAAAATACCATATTTTCAGCCTGTTCATCGGTCATATGAGCTACTATATTTTCATAGTACCCGTGAACCACTAAATACTCACCATTTGTAAATCCTTTTCCAAAACTCTCGCTGTCAAATTTCAAGATATTTTCCTTCCATCCTAAGATGATTTTTTTAGCATCTGCCAAGTCTTGTGGATCAGAAGATTCTGGCGAATGTCCTGCAATGATTAATGCACTAGACATAACCTCTCTCATATCATCTAGAAGAGTCATCTTCCCTTTTAAATCTTCCCTGTTGTATATGTCAAA
Organism: Psychrilyobacter atlanticus DSM 19335; assembly: GCF_000426625.1. Classification (NCBI taxonomy): domain Bacteria; kingdom Fusobacteriati; phylum Fusobacteriota; class Fusobacteriia; order Fusobacteriales; family Fusobacteriaceae; genus Psychrilyobacter; species Psychrilyobacter atlanticus. The sequence goes on from NZ_KE384547.1 coordinate 2,134,153, forward strand.
TGACTTTTCAAAATTCTTTACATATTTTGTATTTACAGCTATCCCAGTTGCTCCTACAGAGTATGGGATGATATAGTCGTGATTTTTGTCAAAACTAATCTTAGATCCAATCTCTTCATTCAGTTCTTTTAGGTTTGAAATTTTAGATTTATCTATCTTTTCCAACATTCCTTGTTTCATCATGATCTCAGCATAGTCAGTAGATGGAACAGTTATATCGTAGCCATCCCCTCCAGCCTTTATCTTTGCATACATCTCTTCGTTAGAAGAATAATAATCCGTTATAACTTTTATACCTGTTTCATTTTCAAACTCAGTAATCACTTCATTTGGAATATAGTCTGACCAGTTAAATAAATATAACTCGTTTTTCTGCTCCTCTTTTCCACAACCTACCAAGGCTAATAACATTAAAATAAAAACAACACTTTTTTTCATTTTTCCCCTCCTTTTTTAATTTACCATATATTTTTGTATCTTCTTCGTTGACATAGCTAGTGCTATTGTTCCTGCAATCAGTATCACTGAAAGCGCATTTATAATCGGTGAAACTCCAAATTTAATCATTGAGTAGATATGTAGTGGCAGGGTAGAAGATCCCGGTCCTGCCACAAAAAACGTTATTACAAAGTCATCCAATGACAGGGTAATAGACATTAAAAGCCCAGATATTATCCCCGGCATAAGGTTCGGTAATATCACCTTGGTAAGAGCTTGTTTTTCAGTAGCCCCAAGATCATATGCCGCTTCCACTATAGAATAATCAAAATCATGTAACCTAGATAATACTATAAACAGCACAAAGGGAATATTAAATGTTGTATGGGCCAAAAATATAGTCATTAATCCCAATTTAAACTTTATACTAGTAAATAAAATTAATAATGATACACCCATTATTATATCCGGCAAAACTAAGGGTAGATAAGATATTACCTGAAGATATTTTTTATGTTTAAAGCTATACCACTGAAGCGATATTGCTCCTAAAGTTCCTATCGCTGTAGATATAACAGCGGAAGTTAAGGCAATTAAGATACTATATCTGAAGGATTTCCATAACCTTGCAGAGTGGTTGAATAATTCATCGTACCACTTGAGAGAAAACCCATCCCATGCTACTCCCTTACCTGAATTAAAGGATTGAACGATAAGAACTACCAAGGGAAGGTATAAAAATATTAAAGTTAATATAAACACATTCAGTGAAAATTTCTTTTTATTCATCTCTATGCTTTCCCTCCCTTATGACCCTTGTCATATTTTGATAAAACAACGATAAATATAACCGTTATTATCGTTAAAATTGTTGAAATAGCTGCAGCTTTGGGCCAGTTTCTAGTAATTGTAAGTTCCCTGGCTATGATATTTCCCAGCATTTGAGAGTCATTTCCTCCGACTAATTTTGGGATAGCATAAGATCCTAAGGCTGGTATAAATGTAAATAATGTAGCAGTTATGACCCCTGGTTTTATGTTGGGTAAAAACGTTTTAGTATAAGCCTTCATCTTACTGGCGCCTAAATCTCTCGCTGCATCAATTATTGCAAAATCAAATTTTTCTATGGCAGAATACAGGGGTAAAATAGCATACGGCAGATATGCATAAACACTTACCAATATTACTGCAAACTTATTATAGATAAACTGATGTGGTTCTAACCCCAATTTTATCAAAAGATTATTTAACAATCCGTTATTTCCAAGAAGAGCTATCCAGGAATAGATCCTTATTAAAAAATTTGTCCAAAATGGAATTATTATTAAAAACAATAAAAAGTTTTTATATTTAGATGTGGCTATATAAAGAGCCGTTGGTATAGCTATTAGGACTGTAATTACAGTTGCAATTACAGATATCTCCACTGTATTCCAAACTACTTTTAAAAAGTATGAACTGCTAAAAAAATTATATCCATCTGCAGAAAATATCCATTCCACCCCTCCATAGATCCCTTTTTTTAAAAAACTATAAACTATAACTATTAATGTAGGAGCCACAAATAATAAGGTTAGCCAAAGGGTTATAGGAGCTGAATAGACTAAACCGCTTCTTTTATTTTTCATCTACATCACCTCTAAGAGGAAACTGTCAGCTGAATCCCAAATAACATAGACCTCATCTTTCCAACGGATAGTTTCTGCATCTTCCTCAAAGAAATCTACATGTTGTTTAAATGCACTGAATAGTCTGTCTCCTACAGTTACAAAAAACTTACTTTGGAATCCCGAGTAGATAACCTCCTCGATCTTTCCTTTGAATATATTATCATTGTTATCTAAATATCTAGGTTTCGATTTAGATATCTTTACTTTTTCAGGCCTGATAGTTAATTTCACAGAATTTCCTACTATGACCTCCTTATCTAGTTCAAATTTTATCCTTCCATAATTCGGTGATTCCAGATATCCAAATTCTCCTTCTATCTCAACAACTTCACCCTCGATAAAATTGGTTTCACCGATAAAGTTAGCTATATATGCATTAGCCGGACTCTCATAGATCTCACTAGGAGTTCCTATCTGGAGGACCTCTCCATCTTTCATTACTGCAATCCTATCAGATACACTGAGTGCTTCCTGTTGATCATGGGTAACAAATACAAAGGTAATTCCTACCTCCTCATGGATATTATCTAACTCTATCAGCATATGCTGTCTGAGTTTTGCATCCAAGGCAGATAGCGGTTCATCCAAAAGCAGAACCTTTGGTTTGTTTATCAGTGCACGAGCTATGGCAACTCTTTGTTTTTGTCCCCCTGAAAGTTGAGATGAATATTTATTTGCGTGTTCAGACAGTTTCACCATCTCCAAATATTTTTTTACCTCTCTATCTATTTCTGCACCCTTTATTTTTTTTAACCTCAATGGGAATGCTATGTTCTCATAAATTGTCAGATGAGGAAATAGTGCATAAGTTTGAAATATTGTATTAACATCTCTCTTGTCCGGACTTAGATGGGTGATATCATCTTTTCCTAGATAGATTGCACCGCCATCAGCTTCTATAAATCCTGCTATCATCCTAAGAAGGGTAGTTTTACCACACCCAGATCCTCCTAAAATAGAAAAAAACTCTCCACCTTTAATTTCAAAACTAATTTTTTTTAATACTTCTACTCCGTCAAAAGACTTAGATATAGAATCAATTTTTATATTTCCTTGTTTCATAAAATCTCTCCTTGCTATATAAATTTTAACAGTATCAATTTCAGATAAAATAAACTTAATTCAACACATTAAGTTATTACTATTTTATGTTTTATATAATACGTTTACAAAAATAGTATTACTAAACATCTAGCGTTATATTTTATAAAAAAAACTATACTTTGTCAATTGATTTATTTCATATATCGAGCTATAATATTAAATAGATTTATAAATTTCAATAAATAATTTTAATAAATAAAAGGGAGTAAAAAATGGATATAGGCAAAAAAATTAAAAGACTGAGACAGGAAAAATTTCTCACTCAAGATGAGTTAGCTATGAGGTGTGAACTATCCAAAGGTTTTATATCCCAAGTAGAAAGAGATCTTACATCTCCATCTATAACTACCCTAATAGATATATTAGAGGGATTGGGCACCAACCTTCGAGATTTCTTTAATGAAGATGAGGATGAAAAAATCGTCTTTAAAAAGGAAGACGTCTTCGAGAATATCGATGAAGAATTAAAATATAAGATCGAGTGGATCGTTCCTAATGCACAAAAAAATCAAATGGAACCTATTCTTATAACTATAGAAGAAGGTGGAAGGTATAAGGAAGAACTCCCCCACGAAGGAGAGGAATTTGGGTATGTACTCAGCGGTACTGTCTTAATTCATTTGGGAGAAAAAACATACAAGGCCCGTAAAGGGGAGTCATTTTACTATAAATCTAGAAAAAATCACTACATTTCCAATGCAGGAAAAAATATAGTTAAAGTTCTATGGGTATCTAACCCGCCGGCATTTTAAAAAAAGGTATCAAAAGTACATTACTTTTGATACCTTTTTAGTTTTTTTAGAAAAATTATACCGACAAGACATTTAAAATCTGAATAGTAACTCCTAAATGCAATGCTTCTTCATCTATATCAAAACATTCATTGTGAGCCGATGCCGTTATACCTTTTTTTTCATTTTTTACTCCCAGATAAAAAAATACTCCTGGTATTTTTTCTAAATAATATCCAAAATCTTCTACACCCATATTAGCTTTTTCTTTTTCTATTACATTCTCTGCCCCTAAAATATCTGTGGCGTTTTTCTTGATTAACTCTACCATCTTATCATCATTAATAAGAGTTGAATATCCTCTTCCAACCTTTAATTTCCCCTTTCCACCCATGGAGACAGGTAGAGTATCCACCAAAATCTTTAATTTTTCTTTAACTAACTCTCTGATCTTAGGATCCAAAGTTCTTAAAGTTCCCGTTAATTTCACAGAATCCGCTATAATATTAGGTGCTGTACCTCCCTCTATCATCCCCACAGTCAATACTGCACTGTCTCTGGCATCTATTCGGCTGACTATTGATTGCATAGCTGTTATCAATTGAGCTGTTATCACAATTGCGTCTACCCCGTCTCCAGGATAAGCTCCATGAGCAGATTTCCCCTGAATTTCTATCTCTATGCTGTCCGAAGAAGCATTCATCTGCTTATACCTGTATTCCACGCTTCCTTTTTCTATCAGAGAACTCACATGTAATCCAAATATCGCGTCTACACCTTCTAAAACACCCTCTTTAATCATAGGTTCAGCTCCTCCTACAGTTTCTTCTGCAGGCTGAAATATAAATCTTACATTTACTCCTAATTCATCTTTTTGTTCACTGAGTATTTTAGCTACCCCCAAAAGGATAGTAGTATGGGCATCATGACCGCAGGCATGCATAACTCCAGAATTTTTAGATCTGTAAGAAACTTCATTTTTTTCCAAAATAGGCAGAGCATCGATATCAGCTCTAAGAGCTATAGTTTTAAATACATTTTTGCCCTTTATCTCACCTACTACCCCAGTCTTTGCCATCTTTTTATGCAATATCCCAAATTCATCTAAATATTCACAAATTTTTCGCTGGGTACGAAACTCCTGCATTCCCAACTCCGGATACATATGAAAGTCTCCCCTGACTTTGGAAAGCCAGGGAGATATCTCTTTGGCTAATTTTAAAATTTTATTGCTATCCATAAAAAATCACCTCCTAAAAAACATCTAACCCATATCACACGGATCAAATCTTATAATAACTCTCATTATCGCTGATAAAATCCAATTTTTTTAGACTAAGCTCACAAAGAAAAAATTAGATAACTCACTAAGTGGTTCTTTTCTTCTTACCGCGAATTGCGCGAATCTATAATCTAATTTTTATAAATTAAGAAAACCTATCAACACAGAGACTCACTGAGGGGTTATACGAGTATTAAAATTACTTATAACTAGAAGAAATTTTAAATGTATTATTAGAGTTTCACAGAGCTTTCTCTGTGTACTTTCTTTTTCTCCTCTGTGTATCTCCGTGTCCAAAGTTTTTTATCTTTTATTCTTGATTTGAACTTTTTTTGAATTTAAATTCTTTTTCTAGATGTTACCTTACTCTTTATTTCAAATAATAGATACTTTCCATAACTTTTTCTAATTTTTTAGATATCCCAGTACCGCTCATCCCATGATGATTTATTATTATAGAGAATGCCAGGAGATCTCCATCAACATTATACATATACCCTCCATAAGATTTTACTCCTGTAAGGGTTCCACTTTTCCCATGAAGATTATCCACTAAAACTGTCTTTTCTTGAAAATTTTTAAAGGTTCCACCCTTTCCAGGCTCAGCTAAAGAATTATAAAAACTGAAAAATTCATTAGATTTATTCATATATTTCAAGACCTCTACTACAGTATTAGGAGTCACTCCATCGTAACGGGATAACCCACTTCCATCATAGATATAAAGACCCCTTGTAGATATACGATTACTCCAGTATCCCTTCATTGTTTCAACGTTATCTACCTTTGTCTCTTTATTTTTTTCCCTTAACTTTTTCTCCACTTCTATCTTTAGGTGTTCTGCAAATAAATTTACACTGTACTTATTCATATAGCCTATGATCTCCTCCAACCTAGGAGAATATTGGGTATAAATAAGGTTCTTTTTATTTTTCGTTGTTTCAGCTCTATCCCTCAATCTGCTTCCATTATTTTCTATACCGCCCCTTTCTAAAGTTTCAGAAAATATTCTCCCCAAGGCAGAAGCCGGATCCTGCATCACTGTATTATATGAAATTATAGATCTATTCATAGTTCCCACTGCAATTATTTCATTGCTATAGGGAGGTACTACCAAGGTTATTTTAGATACTTTTTTATCATCTCCTACAACTCTATTAGTTACCACAGTATTAACCCATGATGGAGACACACTTGCCCTGATATTTTTACCTTCCTTTCTCATTGTCAGCCTGATACTGTTATCCAAAAAAGTAAGTCCGCTGGGTTTTGAAGCAAAGGTATACCTCAAATCCCCCCATTCCCAGGTTTGAGACAGAGTTATTTCTGGATAATAAGACTGATCAGCAACTATCTGCCCATTAATTTTTTTTATCCCCATAGTTTTTATTTTTTCTACCCAGATATTTAAAAATTCCAGTTGTTTCTTTTTTTCCTCCATCGTTACCCTTTCAGGATCTTTTGCAACCAGATATTTAGATCCCAGAGTAGGGTCTCCTCCTCCAATAATATAGATATTCCCATCTAGAGTCCCATCTGTTCTAATTTTCCCATCATAAGCTATAATAGTTTTAAATCTATAATCTGCCCCTAAAACTTCTAGTCCTACTCCTGTTGTCAACAACTTCATATTAGAAGCCGGTACCAGGGACTTGTCAGAATTTAATTCAAATAAAGTTTTATCAGTTTCTAAGTTCATAACCTTTATCCCTAAACTGGCATTTTCTATTTTTGGCAGTTCCCTAAAATCACTTATCACTGTTTCTGTCTTAGATCTTATTGGAACAGTGGGTACCTCGGCACTCCTACATGAAATTATAGACACCAAAATTATCAATACAATCAATTTTTTTAACACATTCTTCATCTTACCGCTCCCTCTAAACTTCTAATCGTTAACTTATCACAATCTATCTCTACCTCTATCCCCAATGGAAGAGTTACCATGGGTTTACAATGGCCCGATTTAAAATTATAAATTATAGGAATACCCAATCCCTTTAGTCTGTCCTCTAAGAGATCCATAAGGGGCATATCGTATTCTGATGCAGGAATACAATTGTTAAAATCTCCCAATATAATTCCATTTAACTGACCCAGTTTTCCCGAATTTAAAAGCTGGGTCAGAGCGCGATCAACCTTATACGTAGGTTCTCTGATCTCCTCTATAAACAATATTTTTCCTTTAAAATCAAGCTCATTGGGAGTCCCCATATCCCCCATAAGAGTCGTTAAGTTCCCCCCTGCCACAACTCCTGTAGCCTTTCCATCTATCATAGATTTTAATTCTGTTGGATTTATTATCTCTCTGCCACCAATATTTTCCAGACTTTCTACAAATGAATCCACCGTAAACTTTTCTATATCAAAAAAATTAGAAACAGCCATGGGCCCATGAAATGTAACCAAACCAGCTCTTTGGTTCAAAGCACTATGAAGTGTTGTAATATCGCTGTACCCTATAAATATCTTAGGATTTCTCTTTATCATCTCAATATCCAGTGCCTCCACAATTCTGATACTTCCATATCCCCCACGAAGACACATGAGTGCATCTACCTCAGGATCTTTGAAAAAATTATTTATATCCGATACTCTGCCTTTGTCTGTTCCTGCAAATGAATGCCAGGTATCAAAGATGTGCTTTCCTAATTTCACCCTGTATCCCAGGCTTTCTAACTTTTTTTTTGACCTAAGTACCTTCTCTTTAGAACCTGAATTAGCAGGAGCCACTATCCCTATGGTATCTCCCTTTTTTAAACTTTTCCCCTTTAACATCTCCAGCCTCCCCTGTGATAATAATAAAGCTTTACATTTTTTCAAAAATAGGTTATAATTCTTTTGAAATGTGTTAGCGACATTATGGTGTTTCTAATGCAGAGCCAGTAAACTTTCTCAAAAGGTTTACTGGCTCTTTCACTTTATATAGTTATTCCCCTCCATCTATTCGATGGAGGGGATTTTTTTATTTAGGAAATTACACCTGCAAATTGAATGCAATCTCACGCTATTTTTTATTCTTCCACAGGAAAATACTTTTCTAACTTTAAGTTTACATATTTCCCAGTATCTTCTAATTTAAATTCAGCTGAATATACCTTTTCATTTTTACCCTTTATCTTCTTTACAGGAATCGTTTCCCCTTTTATTAATTTTTTAGCCCTGGTTTTAGATATTTTTACCTCTATGGACTTGTATTTACTCTCCTTCCACAGAGTGAAGTTACACGGCGGGGTGTCTCTATACCCGACACATGAAAATCCCTTACTATTCTCATAGATGTTTTTACCACACCTGGGACAGACTCCGATTATCTCCCTTTCTGAATCATTGTATACCCTAGGTATCTCTATATTCTGACCAATAATTCTCTGTAGTTCCTCTGTGACTAGGTCGATAGTTTCCTGGATAGTGCTATTTCCCTTATACACTTTTTTCAGGAGTTTAGAAAACTCTACAGTCTTTGTTTTATATAGATCTATATTTAATTTATCCAATGTCTCAACTACTTTTTGTCCCAACGGTTCTAATGAAAAATTAGATCCCTTCTGGGATATATATTCATATTTTTTAGCATTTTCTATTATCCCTGTTCTTGTTGCCTCGGTACCTATCTCGATTCCCTTTAATATAGCCTTATACTCGTCTTCTTCGGTATCACTGTCCTTTCTGAATGGATTTTTTAAATGGGCTGCCAGTTCCCTTTCCGACACTTTCCTGGGAGGCTTAGTTTCCTTTAGTATTTTTTTGAACTCAACTTTGAAGGTATCTCCTACAATAAAATTAGGCAGTTTATTTTCAAAAGTTGCAGGTTCGTATTTGTAAAATCCTACCTGTACAACACTCTCTCCTGAAAGTTTAAATTTTTCATTTCCTACACCTATTGTTACTACAACCTTAGCTGTAATAGTTTCCTCAGCTAAAAAATTTGAGATAAAACGATTCAAGATAGTTTCATAGATTATTTTTTCCCGGCCGTTTAAATTGTTCTTAGGAAATTTCATAGTTGGAATTATTGCACTATGACTCTCCACCTTATCATCATCAAATATCTTTTTGGAATCTTTAAACTTTACATTGTGATCCTTTGAAAGTGCTTTAAGGAGCTGTTTAACTTTCCCCTTTTCATTCACAGCCAGGTATTCTGTATTTGTTCTGGGATATGTTATGTATCCATTCTCATATAATTTCTGAATTATTTCCAAAGATCCTTTAAAATCTATCTTATTTTTTTTTGAAAGCTGGGACTGTAATTTTGACAATGAAAACAATTTCCCCGGCTGTTTTTTAATCTCCTTATTTTCCTTGGATAAAACTTCCCCCTCACAGGAGTTTAATTCTTCACACTTTGAATCTGCTTTTTTCTCATCTTTTATGAGATATTTTGTGCTTTTAGACAGTTTAAATTTAACCTCATCCTTCTCACACTCACTCTCAAGCTGAATATATTTTTCCTTAACAAATTTCTCTATAGCTGTGTCCCTGTCATAGATAAATTTTAATACAGGTATTAATACCCTACCTACCGGCATTAATTGACCACTTTTCAAGGTGATATATCTGGTCAAATTTATACCAAAGAGCCAATCCATAACAGTTCTAGAATATCCCTCGAATGCTAATTTTATATATTCTCTGTCAGGTTTTATATTTTTAACTTCCTCTACGATGGTTTCCTTAGTTTGTTCCGGAAGCCATAACCTGTATACCTCTTTTTTTATCTTGGATTCCTTTATAATCCTGTCTATTATTATCTGTCCCTCTCTGTCTGCATCTCCGCAATTGATAATTCCTTCAACATCTTCCCTCTCCATAAGGTTTTTAAGAACTTTAAATTGTTCAGCTATTCCCTTGCTCTCCTTTAATTTAAATTTAAACTTCCGTGGTGTAAAGGGTAACTCGACCTCCTTCCACTTCATCTTCTTACCAAAATAATCATCCACATTTGATAGTTCGAACAGATGACCGAATGCCCAAGAAACAATATATTTCTCCCCTTCTATATACCCGTTCCCTCTTTTTTTTAGTCCCAATGCACTGGCTATATTTCTCCCTAAACTGGGTTTTTCCGCTATAATTAATTTTTTCATCGTTTACTCCTCTTGTTTGACTAACTAAGGTTTTCTTTTTTACTTTATACTCTTCATAACAAAGGTTTTCTCTTTTAATTTTAGAGTATTAGAAGGTTTAAATCAAGAAAAAAAGAAAATTGACCTTATCCTCTTAATATTGATATAATTTAATGATAAACAGGTAGTTATTTTCTATCCGTAAACTTTCAATTATCAACTCTTGTTTCATAGGAGAAATCAATATGTTAAAATTTAAAAATATAACTACCAATGAGAAGAAACCCTATCTTAATAATTTAAATTTAAATGTTTCAAATGGAAGATTTGTCCTTTTAAATTATAAATCTAAAATAGAAAAAGATAAGATGATCGACTTAATCTGCCAGCTTGATACTCCTAAATCCGGTGGTATCATAATCGGAGGTAAAAACCTCTCTAAATTTAATTGTCGTTCAAAAATAATCCATAAAAGAATAGGAATTTGTTTTGAAGATTTGAAACTTATACAAACAAAAGATGTCCTAGCAAATATAACTCTTCCTTTGGAGATCCATACAAAATTATCTCCTAAAAAACTCATTGAAACAGGTGAGAAGCAGTTAAAAAATTTCGGTCTTTTAGAGAAAAAAAATAATTCTTTAACAACTCTAAATTTAGAGGAAAAGCAAAGACTCAATATTGCCAGATCTCTAGTTTTAGATCCTGAATTGATTATCTTAGATAATCCTCAAATTCATTTAAAAATCGAAAAAATTGAGAGTTTGATGAAATATTTTCAAGATCTCAACAGCAAGGGAAAAACTATAGTAATTTTTACCAACAATAAAAAAATTGAAAATATGATAAATTGTGACAAATATATCTTAGAGAAGGGAGCAATATCCAATGTTTAAAAAAATACGTCAAATGAATACCGAGATAAATGAATTGATCCAAAAAAATATAACCTACTATACCCTTAGTTTTACTACTTTGATCTTTGCATTTTTATTTTTTAATATAAGTGTTATCTCCATCTATAACATCTATCAGAGCAATAAAACTTTAAACAAAAGTTATACTCTCAGTGTGTATATGAACAACAACGTCTCTCAAAATAGTATTGAGAAGATTGAAAAAAACATTCTAAACCTTGATGGTATTGAACAAATCAGCTATATAAACAAAGAACTAGCATTTAAAAAATTAGCTGATCAATTGGGTCTCAGCAATCGTGGAATAGGTAACCCTCTTTTAAACTCTTTCATATTAAAGACTGAGGGAGAAAAAAACTTAAATCAAGCAAAAGTTATCATCGATGAGATCGACGGTGTAAAAGAAGTCGTCATCAATCAAAAAACTATCAGTACATTAGATGAAAAAATCAAAAGAAATAATAAACTTCTAATTGGACTGCTTTTAATCACATTGCTTCCTATAAAAATAATGATATTTAATATAATGCATAGTAGTGTTGTCAGTCAAACTCATGATATAGAAGCTAAATTATATTTGGGGATGGAAAAAAGGGAGATCTTAAGACCTTATTATTTTATAAATAATATAAAATTTATCTCAGCAGCGATTATAGGGAGTTTAACATTTTTAAACCTCTATGAATTTATTCGAAGTGAGATAGCTGGATTAAATTATATAGTTCCAACCATCCAGGCTGGAATAGTTGTAGGAATCATAATTATCCTTGTCAGTTTAATTTTTCCATTTGTATCTTTTAACTTAATAAAGGTTAAGAGGTAGATCTATGAAAAAATTAATATTTTTCCTGACTTTGATGATTATTACCACAAATACATTCTCCAATAGTCTCGATGAAAAAAAAAATCAGATCAACAGAATAGAAAATGAGATCAAAAGAAAAGATGAAGAGATCAAAAAAAATACTCAAAAAATCAAAACTATAAATAAAAAAACAGAAACCCTGAAAGAACAGATAATTCGTGTAGAAAAGGAATTAAAGATTATTGAAAGTGAAAAAGAACTCCTAAAGATAAAGATTAACGTAGTCAGCAGAAAGGTAGACTATGGTAAACGGAATCTAAAATTCAGTTCTAAGGAACTTACCAATATGGAAAATGATTATGTAGCGATGCTTCAGTCGTGGCAGAAAAAAGATATAACCGATGAGATCGATACCTATAATTTTAAAGAGATTTTAAAAGCCAACCAAGAGAGACAGGATGAGATCAAAAGTGTCCAAAATAATATAAAAAAAGTAAAAGAAGACATAGAAAAAGAACAGAGAAATCTAAAAAAACTCCAATCCCAATTGGCGTATAAAGAACGACAGCAAGAGAGCAAAAAGAGACAGCATAATAACCTGATTGCCCAGTATAATAAAGACAAGAAACTAACTACCGCTAAGACAAAACAAGCCAAAAATACGATAACAAACCTTCAAAAGCAAAAAGCTGCCATTGAAAAAGAGATTGATAATATAATCAGAACAAGAACCAAACAACTAGGAAATGTAAATTATTCCACTGTTGCCAAAAACTTGGGAAGTTTTAAAAAACCTATCTCAGGAAAAGTTGTGGTCGGATTCAATCAAGCCAAGGTCGGAGGAATTCGTAGTTCAGGACAGGAGATCCAAGGAAACTTAGGAGACCGAGTTGTTTCTGCAAATAAAGGTAAAGTTATCTATGCAGGTAAATTTATGAATATGGGAAAAGTTGTCATGATAGACCACGGATATAACTTGATCACTATCTATGGAAACCTAATCTCTAACTATGTAAAATTAGGGCAGACGGTAGGTAAAGGTAGTGAAATTGGAATTTTAGGACTTAACTCCGATGGAAGATCATATCTTTATTATGAGACGAGATTTAACCTTAAATCTTCTAACCCAAATAATTTTTAGAGATATCTAAAGACTAACTATAGTTAAAAAACTAAGATCACATAATCAGCCTAGGGATGAGAAGCTTCTAGAGAGACCTATATCTCTAGGTTGAAAAAATATACATCATATATTTGACCATTGGTCACATAGGGGGAGAAAGATGAAAAAAAAGGTATGTATCATATATAATACCTCTAAAAAAGATGCAATAAAATTTTATGAAGTATCCAAAGAATTCTTCGAAAATTGCGGTGTAGAGGTCCAGTCAGAGATAGAGGGATCAGCTTTTGTCGTGGTTATCGGTGGAGACGGAACTCTCCTACAGGCCAGCAAAGATATAGCTAATCACAATAAATTTGCTATTGCTGTAAATATGGGAAGTCTTGGATTTCTTACAGACATAAGAAGGATCGAAGCTCTTCAAGTTTATGAAGATGTTTTGATGGGAAACTACAAATTAGAGGAAAGACACATGTTAGAAGTAGAGGTCAGAGGAGAAAAATATACGGGACTCAATGAAGTGGTTCTGGCAAAGGGAGGAATCCTGCAAAAATTAATCAGAATTAGAGCTTCAGGGGAATACTATATCAATACCTACAGAGCAGACGGATTAATTATTGCTACTCCTACAGGATCAACTGGTTATTCCCTTTCTGCAGGAGGACCCATCATCAGATCAAATTTAGACGTACTTCTAATTACTCCTATCGCTCCACACAACTTAAGCACTAGACCTATAATAGTAGACGGGAAAGAGGAAATCACACTAAGATTAGAGGGTAGAGAGGATTCTGCCTATATAGCTGTCGACGGAGATGATGCTATCGAGGTTACCAAGGAGGATACTATCAAGATCAGATATTCAGATAAAAAACTGAAGTTAGTGCTGCCAAAGTCGAGAAATTATTATTCTGTTTTAAGGGAAAAATTAAAGTGGGGAGATAAGATATGTTAAGGGAACTTCGAATTGAAAATTTAGCAATTATAGATAAATTAGAATTAGAATTTCAAGATAAATTAATAGCTCTCACAGGGGAGACAGGGGCAGGGAAATCTATTATCCTTACAGGTATCAACCTTCTTATTGGTGAAAAAACTAATATGGAGATGCTCCGGGATGGAGCTGACTACCTTCTGGCTGAAGGTGTCTTTGATGCCAATGAAAATCAAGTGGAAGAACTCCATGAGATGGGAATAGACGTAGAAAATAATGAGATAATCGTTCAGAGAAGGATGGAATCCAATGGCCGGGGAAAAGCTTTTGTAAATGGCAGAAGAGTCCCTATGAGCAACCTAAAGGAGATCATGGGAACCTTGGTTGATATCGTAGGCCAGCACTCCCATCAGATGCTCCTTCACAGAGGAAATCATATAAAATTAATCGATAGATTTTTAAATAAAGATGAACACCTTATCAAAGATCAACTGGGAGATATTGTTTCTAGCTATGAGGAGATCCACAGACTCCTCATACAGCTTTCGGAAACAAGAAATAATATCAAAGAGAAAAAAGATCTCTACGAATATCAGCTGGCAGAAATTGAAGAGGTAAACTTATCTAAAAATGAAGATGAGGAATTAGAGGATGAATATAAGATCCTTTTTAATGCCGGGAAGATTACTGAAAAATTAAAAAATTCCTACTATAGTATAAGTGATGGAGAGGTAAATGTAACTTCTTTACTCCATGGAGTGAAAAAAAATATGGAATCCCTTTCTCAATATGGGAAAGACTATGAGGCTATCTTTGAAAAAGTAGAAAAAATCTACTATGAAGTTGAGGACCTCACATATAATATAGAAAACATTCAAGATAATATGGATGTAGATGAGTACCGGCTGAATGCTGTAGTAGATAGATTAGACAAGATAAATAACCTCAAGAAAAAATACGGAGAAGATATCTCAGAAATCTTAGAATATCGGGATAAGATAAAGAATGAATTAGATCTTTTAGATGAAAGTGATTTTGAAGAAAAAAAATTAAATAAAAAAATACAAGATCTCCTAAAAAAATATAAGGAGATCGCTGGTAAATTATCTACTGTCCGTAAGAGTAAAGCTAAACTTATCGAAGAACACCTTACCTCTGAGCTTGTATATTTAAATATGAAAGATGCTAGATTTAAAGTCGATTTTAAAGTCGATGAGAAGATCTCAAGGTCTGGAATGGATATAGTAGAATTCATGATTGCTCCCAACCTAGGGCAGGAGATGAAACCCCTTGCTAAGGTAGTTTCTGGGGGAGAGATGAGCAGGATCATGCTGGCTCTAAAGGTAATATTTTCAGCTGTAGATAATGTTCCTATACTGGTATTTGACGAGATTGATACTGGGGTAGGAGGGGAAACAGTGAGAAAGATCGCCGATAAACTATATGATATTGGAGAGAATGCTCAGATCATATGTATAACTCATTCCCCTGCAATTGCAGCTAAGGCAAGCCAGCAATTTTATATTAAGAAAAAAAATATTCAGGGAAAAACAATAGCTACAGTAAAAAATCTAAATCCAGAAGAGAGGATAGATGAGATCGCACGAATGTTGGCAGGAGATCAGGTCAGTGACAGTGTAAAAAATCATGCAAAAGATCTGCTGAAGGGGTGAGAAGATGCTCAGCAAAGTACCGGGATTCAAAGAATTTGAAAAACATATGAAAGACAGCAGCTTTAGTTATAACAGCTGCGAAGCCTACAAAAAAGATATCGATGATTTTTTTATCTTTATAAGATATAAACCTCTAAATGAAATAATAGAGGAAGATATCTTAAACTTCATAAAAGACCTAAAAAAAGTCTATTCCAATAACAGTATCAACAGAAAAATAATATCTATTCGAGGATATTTAAAATATTTTTACAAAAATGGTATAATTGATAGTCTGCCCATGGAAAAGATAAAAAATCTTCCTCCTGAAAAAAGAACTTTAGAGATACTGAGTTCCGAGGAGGTTGAGAAATTAAGAGAAGTTATGGATGATTCTCCCAAAGAATACAGGGACAACATCATCTTAGACATCCTCTATGACACCGGTATTTTAATCTCAGAAGTTTTAGATCTCAGATGTGAAGACCTAATCTCAGAAGATTATAAAATTATTACTCAAATTAAGGGTGTTAAGATAAATAAGATTTCTTTAGACAGCTCTTTAAGTGAACGATTGAAAATATTTATAGAAGAAAAAAGAGATTCATTAAGAAATAAAAATACCAAGATATTTTCCAGTGTTTCCAGGCAAAATTATAGAGCCAGACTTATAAAATATGGTAAAAGAGCCAATCTAAATAGAGAGATCTATACCCATATGATTAGAAATTCTGTATTAAAAAATATTTTGGACACAGAGGGAGCTCATGTTGTAAAGGATAGAATGGGATATTCTACCATTCAAAATACCAGTCTTTACAGCAGCAGAAATACTCAGCAGATTAAAAAGATATATATGGAGATAGGAATCGGAGACGAATAACCTCTGCTTTTTTTAAAAAAGCAGGAGATAATAATAAAGATTAAAATTTAACAGGAAAAAAGGAGATTTAATGAAAGCAGGATTTATTGCAGTAGTAGGAAGACCAAATGTAGGAAAATCTACATTGATGAATAAGATAGTAAATGAAAAGGTAGCTATAGTTTCTAATAAAGCTGGAACAACTAGAGATTCTATCAAGGGGATATTAACTATCCAAGATACACAATATGTATTTATTGATACCCCAGGAATCCATAAACCTAAACATCTTTTAGGTGAACATATGACTAACACAGCTATCAGCGCATTAAGAGAAGTAGAAGCTGTTATGATGGTATTAGACGGAACTCAAGAGATCAGTACAGGAGACCAATTTGTTTTTGATAAAATTATGAAAGCTCCTAATACCCCTAGAATTGCCGTTATCAATAAGATTGACCTTATGAAAGATGAGGAAATCGAAGAAAAAATTGGAGAAATCAAAGCAAAATTAGGAGATTTCCATAAGATTGTAACTATGTCAGCTGAATATGCTATCGGTATTCCTAAATTATTAGAAGCTATCGATCCATTTTTAGAGGAAGGAATCATGTACTATCCAGAGGATATGTATACTGATATGCCTATGTATAAGATGATTATAGAGATCGTAAGAGAAAAAATATTAACTAGAACTAGAGATGAAATCCCTCATTCTATTGCTGTTGAGATCATCAATGTAGAGAGAAGAGAAAATGGTAAAGATAAATATGATATCAATATCTATGTAGAGAGAGATTCTCAAAAAGGAATAGTTATCGGTAAAAGAGGTGCCCTTTTAAAAGCTGTTGGTACCGATGCTAGAAAAGATATCGAGACTTTATTAGAGAAAAAAATCTACTTGAACCTTTGGGTTAAAGTTAAAGATAAGTGGAGAAAGAAAAAGCCATTCTTAAAGGAAATGGGATATAACTTAGATGAATTATAAACAACGTGACGTTGTATCCAGACAGGCATAATTTAGGATTTTACAATCTTTAATTTACTTCATTAATTTATACTTTGTTTAAATAATAATAAAAGGAGGATTTTTCCTCCTTTTTTGCTAATACTTATAAGTTAACCACCAATTTCGTTAGCCTTAACGACTTTCAAAAAAAACTTATACACTAACTTAGAACACTTTTGAAAAATGATTTTTTATTTCGTAATAATACGTAACAAAAAGGAGAGGGAAATGGGTAAAAAATATAAGATACTTATTATCAGTGATACAGAAATTTTAGGACGATATCCCATGGATAAGCTAAAAAAGATGTTTTCTGATATTGATTTTATAATCTCAGCAGGAGATCTGGGAAATGATTATTTAGATTATCTTTTTACAACTCTCAATAAGGATATCATCTATGTCAATGGAAATCATGTCCACAAAAAAGGACACGATATCTCATTCTGTAAAAATATAGATGGAAAAATCATAAGATATAAAGGTCTAAAAATATTTGGTTTAGGAGGAAGTAAAAAGTACTCCTACCAGGAAAATCAATATTCAGAATTTGAGATGACTCAAAGGATAATTTTAAATTTAGGTTACCTTTTCTGGGGAAGGAAACTAGATATCATGGTAACCCACACTCCTCCACGGAGGATAAATGATCGGGAAGATTTTACCCATCAGGGATTTGAAGTATTTCATAAAATTTTAAAGTATTTTAAACCTAAATTATGGATCCACGGACATATTCATCTGGTTTCTCATATGGATACCCAGGAGACTACCATAGGTGATACTCGGATTATCAATGCCTATGGATATAAAGTTATAGAATATATGAAAAATTAGGAGGTCTTTATGAATAATTCATATATCCAGGAAGAAGCTAAAAATGCTTACGATAAATTTGTCGGGAAGGGAAAGATCTTAGGAATTTCAGTGGGCCACAGGGAAGAATTAAAAAAGTTTTCAGATATACAAAAAAAACTTTCAGCCTATAACAACTCCCACCTAGGACTTCAAAGTGTTCCCCTCTCTAAAATTGTAGGTAGTGTGCAGAAAACTGAAGATTTTAAGAAGGGGTTTATTCCTAAAAACAGTATCGTCAAGATTAGATGGTGCAATATCTATATCGAGATGCTGGGAGATTTTAAACTCCCTCCAGTTGAACTTTATAAAATAAGAGATGAATACTATGTCTATGACGGTAACCATAGGATCTCTGTGGCTAATTTCCTTAATTTTTCATCTATAGAAGCAGTTGTAACGGAATTTTTTTCAGGAAAAGATACTGAAGAGGAGATAAACTATAGGGAAAAATTTAAATTTACCAAACAAACTCAGCTTAATCTTGATTTGACAGAGAGCGGTGACTATAAAAAAATCCTGTATGATATTCAAAGTTTGGAAGGTCATGGGAACATTATCGAAAAATCTAAATATTGGCATCAAAATATATACACTCCAATTATAAAAATTTTGCAATTTAATGGGATGGTTTTAGAGAAAAGGTTAGAGGGTGACCTCTATATAAAATTTTTAGAGCATAGAAGATATTTGATCAACAACACTAAAAAATATGATTACTCCTATGCTCTGGTAGATTATCTAAATATGGTCTACCTGCAAAATAAGTACACTATCCAGACTCAAATAAAGATCAATCGCTATATAGATTCCCTCATTAGAAGGCTCTATAAGTTAGATAAAGAAAGTTCTATGGCTCAACTTCAAAAGGATAAACTTTTAGACCTCCGAGAATTAATTAGAGGTGATTTTACAGATGAACTCTATTTTTCCAAAGTAATTAGGAGGGATATCAGGTCATGGTATTACACAAAACTTCGAACAACTATCGATATTTTTAAAGACAAATCTAGATTATTCGAACAATCCAGATTAATTCAAAATAATCAGCTTAAATTATACAGAGAATTAAAAGACTATATGAATTATTATAAAAAAAATTATTCCAATGTCTCCATAAGAGAAGGAATTTTAGACTATATCCTGGAGATTTTAATCCCGACATTTGACTATCTTTCCCATAAAAAAATAAATGAAGATGAATTTGTTGAACAATACTTTAAATTCAGCCATAGAAAAATTAAATTTTTAAAAAATGGAAAAAATATAGGCTTGGAAGAATTAGAAGACCTCTACTTAGATATTGGATCGGAAAGTTCTACCATCCAGGACTGGCTCTCTAAAACACTGAAAAAGGAAAAAACTTTTAAGGGTGATATCCTCAAGGGAGTCAAAGAACTCCTCCTTATAAAGGGGCAGGATGTAGATACTTTTGTTGAATTGATGGACCTTTACGAGGGAACTACAAACTATAAGACTATCCTGCATATAAAAAAACAGATATGGGACTTTGTAGAACAAAATCATTCCGGTGACTGGGTCAAAGAAAAATTTGCTCTTGATATAGAAAATTTAACTCACAACAAAGAGGGGTTAAAGTTTTTTAAAACCGAGAGATTTATGCACTTTATCAGGGGAAAATCAAACACCTATACCATCATTGATTTCTATATGGATATCATCCATTATAAGGAAAAAAATGACATTGAAAATGCAATAGATATAGATACGTTACTGATGCAGTATATTAACAGATAGGAGGACAAATGATAAAAGCTATTATGCTCGATCTAGATGGGACATTATTAGATAATCTTCATAAGATCAGCGAGACAAATAAAAAAGTACTAAAAAAGTTAGAGAATAAAGGTGTAAAGATATTTTTAGCAACTGGTAGAAGTTTTGAATCTATGAGGTCATACCATGAGGAACTTAATTTAACGACTCCTGCTATCTGCTATAATGGAGCCAAAATAATATATCACAACGGGGTTGAAAAAGAGTATCCTATAAAGGAAAGATCACTAAAAGCACTGATAGAGATTGCTAGGGAGCATAAAACTCATCTAAATCTATACCAGCATGAGATATGGTACTCTGAAAATAT
This sequence comes from Psychrilyobacter atlanticus DSM 19335, assembly GCF_000426625.1. Taxonomy (NCBI): domain Bacteria; kingdom Fusobacteriati; phylum Fusobacteriota; class Fusobacteriia; order Fusobacteriales; family Fusobacteriaceae; genus Psychrilyobacter; species Psychrilyobacter atlanticus. Next base: position 2,154,711 of record NZ_KE384547.1, read on the forward strand.
CCAAAACAAAGAAACTGAAATATATAAAGAGATTTCAGGACTAGAACCTGTAGAAAAAGATTTTAATCATTTGGATGAGATGTTTTCCACAAAGGCCCTCTATGTAGGGGATCACGAAGATCTATTAAAGATAGAAAAAGATATAAAGGATAGGTTAGGAGATTACGTCTATACTACTTTTTCAAGACCATTTTTTCTGGAAATTTTAGACGGGAATGTCAACAAGGGCACGGCTATGAAAAACATCATGGAGGCTGAGAATATCTCTCTGTCTCAGGTTATAGCCTTTGGAGATGGGTTAAACGACAAGGAGATGTTGGAAACTGCCGGAGTCGGAGTTGCTATGGACGGTGCCTTCGAAGAATTAAAGCAGGTTGCTGACCATATAACTGCCTCTAACGATGAATCTGGAGTAGGAGAATTTTTAAAGAAATATTTATAGCTCTTTCTTTAAAAACTTACAATAGATAAAAAATCTCCTCCTAAATTAATTTAGGAGGAGATTTTTTATCTCATTTTTATCTATTTTTACAATTTCCCAATAGCTTATCTAATCTTTGATCTTTTTGATATAACGTCAGAGTTGAACTTCCAAGGTCTTCTAACTGTGTCTTTTCACCGTTTGCAACTTCAATAATTTTTTTAATTATATTATTACCTACATTATCAACAGTATCTGATCCATTCATTATCCCTCTTGCATCGATATCCATATCATCATTGAATAGATCTTCATTTCCACTTATACGAATAACAGGAATAATTGGGTTGTTAAATCCCGCAGCTCCACTTGTCCATAAAACCATTTGAGCTCCTAAAGATGCAAAATTTACTCCAGCTCCACCACATAACATTGTTGTTTCCGATAGGTAAAATCCACTCTGTTTTGGTTTATCAATAAAATATTTATTGATCTCTAAAATATCTTTTATTGGTTTGGTACCCATTTTATAAAGTGCACCAAGTGATTTTTCCTCAATAGTAGTAAGTCCTCCTACACTATTACCAATACTCATTGTTTCAACATTTGTTCCTTCTACACTCCATCTTAACCTTTCAGCTTCAATCAATGAATCTATTTTATTAAACACTTCTTGAGAAACAGCACGCCTTCTTAGATTTTCTTGGCACCCTTGAAGTTCAAATAATTCTCCACCAATTCCTATTCCACCTGCATCAATTAATTTATCAATAGCATTTCCTGCACTAGGATTAGATGCCATTCCAGAGCTCGTATCCGACCCACCACACTTGACACCTACTATCAATTCAGCAATCGAAACATCTTCTCTTGGAGTTTTGTTAATCTTATCTGATATTGTTTTTAATTTTTGGATTCCTGTCTCAATTGTTCTACGTGTCCCGCCATTTTTTTGACACGTCAGTATATCTACAGGCTTACCTATTTTGGCAATTGGTTCAGCGATTTGCTCAGGTAAAATACTTCCACACCCCATTGCAATAACTAAAACTCCTCCAACATTTGGATTTTTTCCAACTGCTATCATTTGGTTAAAAGTTTCTTCATTTCCACCAAGCATACAAGTATACGAATTAGTCAAAACTACTGAATCTTTTACTTTTTCTGAAATATTTCTGGCAATTCCATCACAACATTCATCTACTGCTATAATCAGAGTTTTATTTCTAATCCCGATACTTCCATCTTCTCTTCTATATCCTTTAAAGTTCATTTACTTCACCTTCTTTTTGTATAACTTTAATTTGTCTCATTATTTCTTTTTTAAATTCTCTTGGAATATCTACTGTTAAACTTTTTACATTATGTACATGCACTAAGTCTCCTTTTTTTATATCTTCTGTACACACCCCTATAACTTCACCATATTTATAAATTTTGTCTCCATTATTAATATCATTTAGAGCGATTTTATTCCCATGGGGTATCATTTCGTTAGAGTATATATTTGTCAAATGTTCTCCATTAGATAGGTAAATATGGGCTTCTTTATTTTTTCCTAAATCAACTAATGCTGTTGCAACATTATCTTTTTCATCCTTTTTACTAAATCTATTCATAACTTCATCCTTTTCACTAAATTTATTTATAATTTTCTTCTTTTTCATTATCAATTAAAACATAATTATTTTCTTTTTTTGTATGAACTTGGTAATCTTTTACCATCCATTTAATCCATCCATAAACCATTATTATCATAAGGAATATTATCGGTACTCCTGTAATAATTGCTGCTGTTTTGATTGTATTTAAATTTGCTCCTATAAAGATCATTACTAAAGGAACTAAAGCTAATAATACACACCAGAACAATCTATGAATTGGATGTGGATTTTCATTTGATTTTAATCCAGGTGTAGCTGTAGACGCCATTGTAAACGCTGCTCCGTCTAAAGTTGTTGCTAAAAATAATACAGCTATAATTGAGAACATCATCATGAATACACTACCTAAAGGTAAAGTTTTCATAACTTCGATTATGGCAAATGTATCTTTACCTGCACCTAATAAACCAGTCATGTCAACCAAGCCTCTCAGTTGTCTGTCTATAGATAAACTTCCAATTACTCCAAAGAAAGAAAAACATCCAATACTTCCACTAACTAAAGTATTTATAATCACTGACCTAATAGTTCTTCCTTTTGAAACTTTTGCAATAAATATTCCTGTAAATGGAGCATAAGTTATCCAGTATAACCAGTAAAATATTGTCCATGACTGAGGAAATCCAGTTTGACCTATTGAATCTGTAAATAAACTCATACCAACAAAATTTTGTAACATTAATCCAAGTGAATTAGTAATATTATTCATGATAAATAAACTAGGACCTAAAACTACAATTGCTAATAGGAAGAAAATCGCTAATTTACCATTCCAATCTGATATTCTGGCCATTCCTTTTTCGATACCAATATATGAACTGAGGGAATAAACTATGGAAATTAATAAAATTAATGCAACATTCATTCCAAAAGTAGGTGTGATCCCAACTACAGCACATAATACCTGTGAAACTAGAGGCACTGATACTCCTAAAGTAATACTTAATCCACCAAAGCAGATGAAAATAAACATAACATTAATAATAGTAGCAAGAACACCATCTTTTTTTATTCCGGTAATTTTGCTGATTATAGAACTAAGGCTAAGACCTTCGTTTTTTCTAACATAAAAATGGTAACACATTGGTAATCCGACTAAAGCATATAACGTCCAAGCACTGAATCCCCAGTGGAACATATTGTACGGCAGTGCCATTTCAAATGCTCTTATTGAATTAGCTTCTATTCCTAATCCAGGATTTCCTATATAATAAGCCCATTCTATAAATGCCCAATAAATAGTAGCTGATCCCAATCCACAACTAATCATCATTGCAACCCATTTAAAGGTCGTATGTTCAGGTTTATGATCACCTAGTTTAATGTTTCCGTATTTGGACAATGCTACACCTATTAATAATACAAAACCTGAAAAAGTAAAGATTAATGTAAACGACCCAAACCAATTTGTCATTTTACCGAATATTATATTTGCAATTTTCTGAGAAGCTTCAGGATTTGTATATAATAATCCAACGAGTAGAATAACAAAAAATATACTAATTGAGATTAATACTTTGTCGATTCTGGCCCCTTCTATTTTTTTTTCTATTTTTAATTCTCCAACATTTACACCTGTTTTTTTATTCATTTTTCCCCCTATTTTTTACTTAAATAAATCACTAATCTTTACCCTATATTTTTCAATTATTTCTTCATCAAGTTCAATTCCAAGACCTGGTTTATTACTGACGTTGACATATCCATCTTTAAAAATTGGAGCTCCTTTAACTAATTTTGTCACTAAAGGACTTTGACTTTCAGAGAATTCCATCAATGTTCCATACTCTCTTGAAGCTAAAAACTGTACAGAAGCCGCAAGTAAAATTCCAGTACTAAATCCATGAGGGATCAATCTTACTCCATGCATTTGAGACATATCATATATTTTTTTTATTTCAGTAATCCCACCACATCTAGTGATATCTGGCTGAACTATATCGGCATCATATTTCTCTAAAAATTCTCTAAATTCATGCACGGTAGTCAGAGCTTCTCCTCCTGCTAATTTAGCTTCTACACAGCTAGAAAATTTTGCATATCCATTTGAATCATCAGCCAAGATAGGTTCCTCTATCCAATTTAAATTAAATTCCTTCAGTCTATTCGCCATATAGATAGCGTGACCTGATGTTCTCCACTTGGTAGCTAGATCTATTTGAAGTTCAATTTCTTCTCCTATCTCTTCCCTTACAGCCTTAACAATATTATAATCTGTATCTGGGTCTTCTCCGAAAACTCCTCCACCAAACTTAAGACTTTTAAAACCTTTGTCCACAAGACGTCTTGCTTCCTCTTTATTTTTTTCTAAATCACTATATGGAATAAAAGTTCCATATGCCATTATCTCATCTCTATATTTACCACCTAAGAGTGTATGAACTGGAACACCATAGTGTTTTCCTGCAATATCCCAAAGAGCTATATCGATTGCACTGATTGCGTGAATCCCTGCTCCTCTTCTTCCCATATAATTAGATGCCCAATACATCTTATTCCATAATTTTTCAATTTCTAGTGGATTTTCACCGATCAATAATTCCTTTAATCCATAGCAATATAGATTTGAATTGGGAGTCTCTATTATTGACTTTATAACAAGTGGTGATGAATCACTTTCACCTATTCCTACAATCCCGCAGTCTGTATGTACTTTTACAATAACTGCGTCATCACCCCAAGTACATGTTTTCCCTATTTCTGGAACTCTAAGTATAATTACCTCAATATCTGTTATTTTCATGTTAACCTCCTATTATCTTTTCACTTATACGTTTAGCAAAAATCGTGCCAAACCTTATTTATCAATGATTTAAAAGATAAAAAAAGTAATAAAACTTTTTTTTCATAATATAAAACAAAAACGAGTCTTAAAAGACTCGTTTTATTTTAGTTTTTTTATATTGCATATAGAACATATAGACTTCAAATCAGAGAGTCCATTGTGACTCGCGAGTTTTTTATGACTCAATGTATTTTTTTATCAATCGATTGGACTTACTTTGACTTATTTTTAATTCCTTTGCCAATTTTCTGGAGCTTGGATACAATTCATAGTATTTTTTTATTATCTTCTCTTCATATTCTCCCATTATTTCATCTAAATTTATATCTGTACTTTCAAAATCATTCTCCCCTTCATCTTGAAGTGTGAAGAATTCACTAGGTAAAATATCAGGCTTTATCTTAGTGTTTTCAGATGTCACTACCAATCTTTCAATTATATGGGAGAGCTCCCTCACATTTCCCGGCCAGGAATATCCCAGCATTATTTTCAATGTTTTTTCATCTAAATAACAATTCCTTCCATATTTTTCATTATTTTTATTCAAAAAATAATTAGCTAAAGGAATTATATCTCTTTCTCTTTTTCTTAGAGGTGGGATAAGAAGTTCAAAAATATTCAGCCTGTAATAAAGATCTCTCCTAAATTTTCCGATATTTACCATCTCTTTTAGATTTCTATTGGTCGCAGCCACTATTTTAATATCTATCTTAACAGGTTTAGTTCCTCCTACCGGGATAAACTCCCTGTCTTGAATCACATGGAGAAGTTTAGCCTGTAGTTCTAAGGGCATCTCACCTATCTCATCTAAAAATAAGATCCCCTTATCTGCCATCTGGATAAATCCCTTCTTTCCACTTCCCACAGCTCCTGTAAAAGCTCCTTTTACATATCCAAATAACTCCGATTCCAAAAGATTCCCATTGATAGAAGCACAATTTATAGAGATAAATGGATTTTTATTTCTCCTGCTTTTTTTATGTAGATGTTTGGCTAAAAATGTTTTTCCCGTTCCTGATTCTCCCTGAATCAAAACTGTTGAATCTATCTTTGCTATCTTTTCAGTCAAGATTAAGAGATCATTCATCTCTTTACTCATGGTAATAAAATTTTTGTTTTCTAATTCCACAGTATCTTTGACCGTAGAAGTTTCTTCTGAAACTACATCCTTTACATTCATAGCAACATATTCTAATTTTCCCTTAGTTGAAAAAATAGGTACTGCCGTGGTTTTTATTTTCGACCCCAAATGAGTTTTTTGAATTATACTTACAATTCTTGGATTTTTATATACATCAGGCAAAACAGAGGGATACCAATACTCTTTTTTCGTCAATTCAAAAAATGATTTCCCTATAAGTTCCTCCGGTGATACCCCATAGTGCCGATAACTTGCCTTATTCACATAGACTATCTTATAGTTATCATCCCACACTATTACTTCATCGTAGAGATTATCCACTAAATTTTTAAATACTGAATATTTCAGTTCATTTTTATCACTCATAGATCTTTCTCAGCCTCCCCTTTAATATTCCCAATTTTTCCCTGTATTTAGTTATGGTTCTCCTGGCAATCACTATTTCATTTTGTTCCAGCCTTTTTCTTATCTCCTCATCGGAATATGGGTTAGTTTTATCCTCTGCATCCACTATCCTTTGGATCTCAACAGACAACCTCTGGGATGAACACCCCTTTCCTGCCTCTCCTACAAAAAAATCATTTAACCTATACTGTTTGTAGTTATATTCCAATATCTTATCCTTACATGCTCTGCTTATGGTCGATATATGTAGCTCCAGTTCCTCAGCAATATCCGATAACTTTAAAGGAACCATATATCCCCCCTTAAAAAAGTCCATCTGTCTCTTTAAAATTATTTTACCTATATTTAAAAGTGTCTTCCTTCTTTCTTTCAAAGCTGTATTAATTAGATCTATCTCCTTTAATTTTTTTTTAGATAAAAACTGAGATAGTTCACCACCGTCAAATTGATATTCATATCTTTTGTCTAAAGTTAAAATAAGTTCATTGGATATTATTATATCTGAACTTTGAATCATAGCTTTTTTGGCCGTGAAATCTCTCCTGGGATGAGATATAAAACTTCTCACAGGAGCTATAAGATCCTTTAAATCATTCATTGAGATATCTAATTTTATAGCTGCGCGATCCAACCTCATATTCAAAATATCACCCCATATCTTAGGAGGTATCTTTTTCAATTCCTCATAATCCCTGCTCTGGATAATAATGGCTTCCTTTAAGTTTCTAGATCCTATCCCTGCCGGCTCCAGGGTCTCTAATATTTCCTTTACTTCTTTAACCTTAAAGGCTGTAGTTTTAAATTTCTTTACAACTGAATTCAGTGAAATATTTAAATAGCCTTTGTCATCTAAGCTTTCTATAAAATATCTGCAGATCTCCTCTTCTAGCTTTCCTATTTTTAAAAATCTGAGTTGTTCCCATAAAAATTCCTCTAACGATTCCCCTTTTTTCTCATAGACCTCATCTGTTAATTCCGTTGTAGGTATAAAATTTTCATTCTTAAATTCCCATAAAAAACTATTCAGTTCATCTGTATTCATCTCTAAAAATTTTAATTTTCTCATGTTTTTTTGGGATAACATCTGTTTTGTCCCTAATAAAATATCCATTATAACCTCTTCTACCCCCATATGCTTTGTACTAAATATGTTAGCATTAAAAAATTTAATTTACAAATCACATAAAAAAGTTGATTAAGATAAATTAATTTGAATAAAATAAAACGACATGGTAGTATAAAATAAGCACATTAATAACGAAAAAGTTAATTTGTGTGTTGAATTTTTAAGTTTATGGAGGAAATTTAATCATGAAAAAATTCTTTTTATTCGTATTAATAGTCTTATCAACTATATCATTTGCTGAATCTGATTTTTATATAAATACAAAAATTGGTGGAGATATAACATCTGGATATGAAAGAACTTATGATGATAATGGAAAAACTCTCTTAAATAATAAAACAACAGGATTTGGTGGAGAAGTAGCAGTAGAAGGGTATAAAGTTTTAAATGAAAATATAGATTTAGGTGTAGGTGTAGCTTATCAAATTCACGCTCCTAGAAAACATTTTGACTACACAAGTAACGTAGATGTCTCAGGTGTACAATATAGGTCTGTACCAGTATATGTAACTGGTAGATATAATTTTCTTTTAAATTCAAAAATAGATCCGTATTTAAAGACCAATTTAGGGTATTCATTCAATTTTGATTCTTCTGATTTAGAAGCAAAAAATACAACCAATGGCGAGACAGAAAAAAACGCAACAGATGTAGATAGCGGTTTATACTGGGGAATAGGTGCCGGGATGGAATATAAAAATTACACGATGGAATTAATGTATGCAGTCAATAAGTGTAAAGCTTCAGCTAAGGGCAGTGATTCAAAAAAAAGAGCTGACTATGACAGAATTTCCCTTTCAGTCGGTTATAGATTTAATTTTTAAAAAGCAGCAAATGTTGCTTTTTTATTTTTTTTGATTTTTAAGCTAAAAGAAATAGAACGCAGATGTTATCACATACACGGAAAGATCTTTAATGATCGCAGGATTTTAAAAATTTTGGTTAAACCTAAGAAAAAACAACCTCTTAATGTTCTCTCTAGGCTTTTCTTCGTGAGCTTCGTATAAAAGCAGGTATCCCTAATAATCTCCTTCAAATTTGAGGGAAGTAGAAGTTGTAAAAAATATGTATATATAGTATAATACCCTAGTAGAATGAGGTGATATTATGGCATTGGCTAAAAACAAAAAAGCGTTTCATGAATATTTTATAGAAGATAGACTTGAAGCTGGAATAGAATTAATTGGTAGTGAGGTAAAATCTATAAAGGCTGGTCAGGTAAGTATAAAGGAAGCCTTTGTCAGAATAATAAATGGAGAGATCTTCATTATGGGTATGAGTGTAGTTCCTTGGAACTTTGGGAGCGTATATAATCCTGAGGAGAAAAGGGTAAGAAAACTTCTTATTCATAGAAAAGAGATTGCAAAACTTCATGAAAAAGTATCTCAAAAAGGATACGCTATAGTACCTATCTCAGTATACCAAAAAGCTGGAAGAATCAAGATAGAGATAGCTTTAGGTAAGGGTAAAACAAACTACGATAAAAGAGATACCCTAGCAAAAAAAGATGCCAAAAGGCAGATTGACAGAGCTCTTAAAGATACATATAGATAAAATATATGACTTTAATATAAAGGTTCGACATTACGGGAGTGCACTGGTTTCGACAGGGGCATCAGGTTATAGGAAGCAGGTCAGGTTGATCGCTGTGAGAGGTCAAACCATTTTTTTAAATGGAAATGAAAATTACGCAATAGCTGCCTAATAGTGCAGCGTGTTCTACCTTCCTAAGGCCTGTGCAGGCTGGTAGAATATAATTAACATCAGGCTTACCAAGGGTTTCGTCATTAAACCTGCGGGACATCTTTAATTGACTGGTATAGACTAGTTCTGTTTGTGAGACGAGTTTATACGAGACTAATTCACGAAATAAACTTGTAGAAACCTATAATACTGGTGTTCTTGGACACGGGTTCAATTCCCGTCACTTCCACCAAAAATAATTTTTCTTATAACTTTTCTAGAGAGTTGTAGGAGTTTTAAATAGAGAAAGGAGTTAGGCATATTGCTTAACTCCTTTCTTATATACTTCTTTTTGAACTGTGTATGCATAACATCCAAGGTCTATAATCACTTATCTAATTACCATAGCATAGGCATAGCCATTATATTTAAGTTCAGGTTTATCAAACAAAACACTGTGAGTTCTATTTATTTGGCTAAAACCATAGTGATCATAAAATCCATAGTTGCACCCTTCATCAGTCATAAGGATAATCCTTCTAATATTTTCTTTTTTGCAATAACCTATATATCTGTTCATCATTTTTTTTCCTAAACCTAATCCCCTTGCATCTTCACTAACAAAGAATAGTTTGATTTCATTATCATAGTTGATACTATCAGACATTATTTCATTAAAATCTCTAGCCATTTTTAACATAACTTTGACTGCATTGATTCTTTTTCCAAATTTACCAATTATTAAATTGAAAATAAATTCTATCCCTGCTCCAATATGTTTACTTTTTTCAGTCTTTCCTGCTAACAAAAAACCTAATAATTTACCATTTTTATCTACAACCATGTCACAGTAATCACTATCGATATAACTTAATTTAAATAGGATACTATAAATTATACTTCTATCTTTTAATCCCTTTAAATGCTTGTCCATGCTCCAGGTTTCCCCCATCATTTTAGCCGCTTCTTTTAGATACAACTTTTTATATTTTACAAATTTATAGTTCATATTTCTCCTCCTCTATTAAAATCATTTGACAACGAAAGTGTTGTTAATTATAATTCTAAAGTATAGTGTAACCGTATAGTCAAGGAGTTTATTAATTTTATTTACTATAAGATTAAGGAGGAAGTCATGAATATCATATGTAAAGCCCATTTAACCACAGGGCAGTTTTGTGAAATAGTTAAAACTACCAAGCACACACTTTTTTATTATGACAAGATAGGGTTATTTTCACCTTATACAGTAAATGACAAAGGGTATAGATTTTATGCAGAACATCAAATTGATTTATTTAATATCATTACTTTACTTAAGGATACTGGTCTTTCACTAATTGAGATAAAGGATTATTTAGATAATAGAAATCCTAAAAAAACCCTCGAATTATTAAATAAAATAGATAATGATATTGATTTAAGGATGAAAAAATTAAAGAGTATTCAAAAATTTGTAAAGTCTAAAAAAAGGAATTTATCAAATTCCATAAATATAAATTTAGACCAAATTAAAATCATGAGTTGTCCAAAAAAACAACTATTTATATCAAAAAAAATACCTTTAAATACTCCTCTAGCAGAGGATTCAATTATCTTTCAAAATCTTATGGCAACTTTAAATGAATCAGATGGAGCGTATTTATCAATTGGCGGAATAACCAATATCAATAGATTCAACCAAAATATTTCGTCACCTTTTTCATACTACTATTTAGATTTAAAATATTATCAAAACAATGTAGATTTACATGATAAACCAGCTGGAAACTATGTTATCTTCTATCATAAAGGAATGACAAATTTTGATTTGACATATAAAAGGGTAACAGCTTTTGTAGAAAAAGCAAGATTTAAAGTTGAAGATGTAATTTATGTAGATTTTATAATCGATGATTTTGAAGTTTTTAATACTAATGATTATATTACACAGTTGTCAATTAGAGTTGAACCATTAAAGTAGATGATTAATGAGTAATAAATGGTTTAGGAATTTGAAATAGAAAAAGAGGAGGATAACCCTTTTGGGTTATCCTCCTCTTCTCAATTCTAATCTATTTTCTTTCCTCTCCCTGCCTTTTAAGTTCCTTATCCATTTTTCTGAAATTTGTTTGAAGAGAGTTTAATCTTAGCTCTATGGAGTTTAATATCCAGAACTGAAAGTGGTTAACCTTCTGCTGTTCATGGATCATCCATGCTATCTTTATGGAGACCAGTAGAACTCCCAACTCTATCGAAAGATTGAATGGGATATAGTGTAAAACTCCCCCTGCAAAGAATGAAAGAACAACAAGCATAAGAAAAAGTCCGTTAAATATCTTATGGTTTCTGCTACTATGAGTAGCTCCTATACTTCCTATAAGTTTTTTTATTTTTTCCTGTTCTTTTTTATAGTTTTCCATTTCGTGTTTTAAAAACTTGTCATCCATATTCTTCCCCCTTTTATCTATATTGTAAAAAAATACTTTACCCTTAAACTCTTTAGCCACCTAGATATCTGACTGGGTACCACATTAAATTAAATTCCCAATTCTTCTAATCTTTTCTTTAAAAATCATGTTAAAACTATTTTAACCTTTTTTTCTAATTTTTTCAAAATTTTAACCTTTTTTACACTTTTTAATAGCTATGAGGAGTTTTAAACAGAAAAAGGAATCAGGCAATTATCTGACTCCTTTTTTATATACTTCTTTGACTTCTTTTTTTTAGAGGGTATAATCAATATTGAAATGAATGATTATAGGGGGAAAAATGGAATATAGAGAATTAAAAGTTAATGATATACATATATCTTTATTTAATAATTTTGAACGTAGACAAGTAGTCACTAAGCGTTTGGAGCAAGTAGACGATGAATGGAATGAAATAGATTTTAACTTTGTGGATGATTGGGAAGAAGGCGAATATAGTTTTTTAATAAAACATTTACAGAATACAGATAAAACAGGAGGGTTGGTTGTAGGTGTATTTTTTGATAATCAACTAAAAGGTTTTGCTTCTGCAGAATCTAAATTATTCGGAAGTAAGAAAGAATATATTGAGTTGTCTCATATATATACATCTAATGATATACGTGGTCACGGTATTGGCAAAGTGTTATTTGGATATGTTGCATCCTGGGCTAAGGAACAAGGGGCTAAAAAATTATATATATCTTCTCATTCAGCAGTTGAAACACAAGCATTTTATAAAAAATTAGGTTGTGTTGATGCAATAGAAATAGATAAAAAACATGTTGAAGATGAGCCCTATGATCGTCAATTAGAATTTGTACTATAATTAGTAAAAAAAATATAGAAATACTAACTCTTATTTTGACTTCTAAGAACCAAATTTAATCTACACAGATTACTTAGTTTTAAGTAAAGTTTATAGTCGTCTAGGTTTTGTTTTAATTCTTTTTCTAGATGTTATTCTACTTCTCAGAAGTTTTCCTACTTAGTCGTACAACAGAATAAGTTCCGCAGTGAAACGAGGACTGTAGCTGTAAAAAGACGAAGATGACCTCTGACTTACTCCTATAACATGATTTAGAAAAAGTGAGCTTTTCTTTGGTTCGTTTCCTTTGCTCACTCACATTTAAAATTAGATTTAGTTACATCTAATTTTAATAATCGTGAATCTGAAATGAACCCGTATTAAAGAGGGACTCTTTAGAACCTCTAACCTTTGCCACCAATCTGCACCAATCATCATAAAATAAATCAATAGATGAAATTAGTATTCCTACCTCTCTAAAGTTTTAAAAAAAGAGTTAGGCAATTGCCTAACTCCTTTTTACAACCTATACTATTTAATAAGTCCCTCTTTCTTTAAAAATGCTTTAGCAATTATTCTCAAGTCGCCATCAGATTCTGCAGCTTTTAAATTAAGTTCTTGCATCTTTTCATTACTTATCTTACCAGCAAGAAGCTTTATAGCATCCATAGACTTAGGAAATTTTGTCTTGAAAGTTTCCTTCATTATAGGAGCCACATTATATGGAGGGAAGAAGCTTTTATCATCTTCAATTATTTTTAATCCTTGCTTTTTTATCCTACCATCGGTACCAAATCCAACAGCTATCTCTGTTTTATTATTAGCAACAGCATTTAGGATAAGCCCTGGTTCCATCCCCTTGGAGTCCTTGAATGAGATATCATATTCAAGCATAATTCCAGGAAGACCATCTTTTCTATCCAAAAATTCATATGGACCAGCTAGGTTAAAAGTATCTTTATATTTTTTTAAATCAGATATCTTTTTAATACCATATTTATCTAAAAAACTAGGTTTTGAAACTAAAACATAAGTATTGTTAAATTTAAGTGGTTCCAACATCTCTACTTCATAGAGGTCTTTCAAACCCTTAGCCACTATATCATATGTAGTTTTACTGTCAAATATCTCACTCTTATTTAATATAGCCAAATAAGCTGTTCCTGTATACTCAGGATAGAGATCTATTTCATGATTATTCAGAGCTTGGAATGCTATCTGTGTACTACCAAATTCTAATACCTTGGTGTTATAATCTGTATACTCCTCTATTAACAGAGAATATATCTGACCTAATACTCTCTGTTCTGTATAGTTTTTATGACCTATAATTATCGTATTTTTCTCCTGTTTCCAGTTATTATATTGTTTCAAACCAGAAAACATCAGAGGAAGAATAAATAAAGATATTCCAAAACCAATTATCACCTTTTTAAATTTATGCACTATATCTATATTATGTGAACTCTGAAGAGGTTTTAATGCTCTCTCTATCAGTCCCAGGATATAGTTAACAAAGATAGCTAAAATAGCCGATGGAATAGCTCCTTTTAATATCAGGGTATTATTACCACTTGATATACCTCTAAAAATAAAACTTCCTAGACCTCCTGCTCCAATTAAAGCAGCTATTGTAGCTGTACCAATACAAGTAACACTGGATATTTTTATTCCACCCATGATGGTTGGAACAGACAGGGGTAATTCTACCTTAAATAACATCTCCGTCTTACTCATTCCCATTCCTTTAGCAGCTTCTAATAGATTTTCATCTATCTCACTTATCCCTATATATGTATTAGTTATGATAGGTAGAAGACAGTATAAAAATAATACTGCTATAGATGGAACTAATCCTATTCCAAGTAAAGGTATGATAAGTCCAAAAAGTGCCAGACTAGGTACAGTTTGAAATACACTGGCAACCCCTAATATAGGTTTTGCTAGAGATTGTTTTTTTGATATTAATATTCCTAAGGGTACTCCTAATAATATTGATGCTCCTATAGCCAAAGAAGTAATCTCAAGATGTTCCCATAAAGCCACTATTATGTCTGAATATTGATTAAGAAAGTTCATTTATATCACCGCTCTCTGGTTTGATTTCGTATATCACATTTAAAAGTGCAGTTGGAGTTACCATTCCCTTTATATTGCTGGACTCATCCACTACTGCTACTATTTTATTTTTACTCTGTTCCATCTTTGTCAATGCATCCAAAAGATTTTCATTTTTATTTAAAGTCAATAAATCTTTTATCATTATATCTTTAACCTTTATTTGAGATGATGAACCCTGTTGAAAAAGAATATCTTTAGATATTCCTCCCACCAATTTTTGTTCCTCTACAACAAAGACAAATTCTTTATCATGTTGTTTCATCTTTTCAAATGCCTTAGAAATACTCATATCTGGCAAAACTTTTGGAAATTTTTTCTTCATAATATCTTTTACTAAGAAAAGTTCCGGTGTTTTCCAAAGTCTATCTTTACCTATAAAATACTCTACAAAATCATCTGCTGGATTTTTTAAAATTTCTTCAGGAGAATCAAATTGTATAACCTTTCCATCCTTAATAATAGCTATCTTATCCGATAATTTTATAGCTTCATCCATATCATGGGTTACAAAAATTATAGTCTTTTTTAATTTTCTTTGTAGATCTAACAGTTCATCCTGCAGATTTTCACGGGTAATAGGGTCCAATGCCGAAAAAGGCTCATCCATAAGAAGGATTTCTGGATCTGTAGAAAGTGCTCTTGCAATACCTATTCTTTGCTGCTGCCCCCCTGAAAGTTCACAGGGATATTTATTATAATAGTTCTTTTCAATTTCAACTAATTCTAAGAGTTCCAATGCTTTTTCTTTTCTTTTAACCTTATCTACCTTTAGAAGATCTAGTACAACCTCAATATTTTGTCCCACAGTCATATGCGGAAATAGACCTACTTTTTGAATCACATATCCGATACTTCTTCTTAATTTCACAGGATTTAATGTAGATATATCTTTATCATTTATAAAAATTTTACCATTGGTCGGTGTAATCAACCTATTGATTAATTTCATAATAGTAGTTTTCCCACTTCCACTCTCACCTATAAGACAATATAGTCCGCCTTCATCAAATTCTAAGTTTATATCGAAAAGAACTTTCTGACCGATATAACTTTTCTCGATATTTTCTATTTTTATCAAAATATTTCACCCCTTTTTTTATTTAAAAAATGTGTTATATCTTTCCAATTTTATTTATCTATATATTGAATGATTATTTTAAAGCAATAAAAAAACACCCTAATTCAATTACCCTAAGAAAGATAATAGAGTTAGAGTGTTTAAGTTTCGCCTAGAAGACTCACCTTATACCACAGAGTGTAGTATAATTCATTGCCTAAAAAAGACCCTGAATAAACCCCAGTTCTAAAAATATTTTTCAATTAAGTTTTCCACTGTATACAACAAGTTTGAATCAACACTGCTATAAAAACATTGTAGACCTTACTTATTAAGTAATCACTTAATTTACTTCATAATCATATGCATATCATATCGTGTACATTTACTGAATCAATGATAACATGTAAATAGAATAATGTCAATTTCCATACATTTAGAGAGCCCTTAAGAGCCAAATAAGGCAATATAATATACAATAGATATTCCCGAAATGAAACCATTGAAATCCAACTATAAAACAGGGTATAATTTAATCAATATTAAATACAGTATCATAATTTTTTTTTAAGTATATAGTTCCTTTTTCAAGTCCATATTTATTTATATATCTATATATCAGCTTATATGAAGCTGTAAAATCTTGTATATAATCAGAATATTCTCTTAAAAAATTATTTGTTTCTTTGTGTAGCTTAATATGATAAAGATTACTGAAATGAATCTTTACTCCTATAATTTTAGATGATTTTGAATTACTTTCTTTAATTTTTTCAAACCAAATGAAGTTTTCAGAGACTTCAATATCTTTAGCAATAGGATTTAATACCTTAGTTTCAAAATCATAGAAACGAGGATATTTATCATTACTCATCCCTAATAAAGTTTTTAACTCTTCAAGAGAAAGTTCTATGAAACCTTTATGTTTATTTTCTTTCAGAATTAAATTATAAATTATTTTAGTAGATGCAAACATAAAATTAAGACGGCAGAAAATGCCTATTCGGTTAAATACATTGTGTTTCTCAAACGACTTTATAATACTGTCAGAAAAAGCATAAATTAATTTCTCATCTTCAAAAGCAATAATATTAAAGATATTAAAAAAAAATTTACTTACTTCCCTACTTTCATCATAAAACTCACACTGAAATTTTTTTTTCATAAGTAAGTTAATTACCTTTAACATCTCATCTTCAGAGATATCCCACTTATTTTTTTTCAATTCTGAATATGTAGAATCAAGTTTATAATTATCTATGAGTATTTTTAAAACTTGATATTCTTTTTTAGTTAATTTTGAATCTAACTCAATGTTAAAATTGTATTTTTCAAGATTAAAATCAGATTTTTTAAGAAAATAATACATAACCCTCCCTTTTGTGAAAAAAAAATTTAAAAGAAATATCTAACGAAAATTCCAAAGTTATTTTTTCAACTTTTAAATATTTTACATCATATTCTATATTTTTTCAACTTTACTACACGAAAATCACTGAAAAAGAACACCCCGTTGAGTTTTGACACGTTTTTTTTATTCGAGTATACTCTGATTAACACATAGGAACAAGAGGAGGTTAAGATGAAGTTTGCGAATGACTTTTTATTTGGTGCAGCAACAGCTGCCTATCAAGTAGAAGGAGCTTGGAATCAAGATGGTAAGGGAATGAGTAACTGGGATGAATTTACAAAAATACCTGGAAAGACTTTTAACGGCACAAACGGAGATGTTGCTGCTGATCACTACAACAGATATAAAGAAGATATAGCTTTAATGGCTGAAATGGGATTAGAGTCATACAGATTTTCTATTTCATGGCCTAGAATTTTCCCCAATGGGGACGATGAAATAAACCCAAAGGGAATAGAATTTTATAATAATTTAATAGATGAATGCCTAAAGCATGGAATAGTACCATTTGTAACTCTCTACCACTGGGATCTACCTTTAACGTTAGAAAAAGAGGGCGGATGGCTAAATAAAAAAACAGGAGAAGCATTTGTTAATTATGCCAAAACCTGCTTTGAAGCTTTTGGAGATAGAGTTAAAAATTTTATAACATTCAACGAAACCGTTGTATTTTGCGGATCGGGGTATCTTGCAGGAGCTCATCCTCCAGGGATTCAAAATGATGTAAAAAAGTATTTTCAAGCAATACACAATGTATTTTATGCACATGCCTGTGCAGTACTTGAATATAAAAAGTTAGACCTCTTTGGAGAGATTGGACTCAGTAATGTATTTAGTCCCGCCTTTCCTGTAACAGATGGTCATGAAGATACACTTGCAGCAATCCATGCTAATGAATACGGGACTCACTGGTTCTATGATCCTATTCTACATGGAAAATACCCTGAGTATGTAATTAAGAGACTGGAAAAAAATGGGTACTTACCAGATTGGACAACAGGGGAATTAAAAACTCTGGCTAAGGCAGCTCCCCTGAATGACTTCATGGGATTAAACTACTATCAGCCAATTAGAGTTGAAAAGATCAGTGGAGAGGTCGAAAAGATTGAAATAACCAGGGAAAATTCAACTGGATCTCCAGGAAATCCAAGTTTTGACGGTTATTACAGAAGTGTAAAAATGGATGACAAGAGATATACTAAGTGGGACTGGGAAATCTCACCAGAAGGGTTTCTTGAGGGATTAGAGATGCTAAAAGATAGATATGGTCAAATAAAACTCTATATAACTGAAAATGGATTAGGAGATGAAGATCCTATAATTGATGGAGTTATATGTGATATTCCTAGAATAAAATTTATCGAGGAACATCTAAAGTCAGTAAAAGAAGCAGTTAAAAGAGGAATTCATATAAAAGGTTATTATGCTTGGTCAGCAATAGATCTTCTAAGCTGGCTAAATGGATATAAAAAACAATATGGATTTATCTATATAGATCATAAAAATAACCTGGAAAGAAAGAAAAAAATGTCATTCCACTGGTATAAAAATATAATAGAAACGAGGGGGAAAGAATTATAATGGCAGCAGTAATGGAAAAGATAAATAAAATATTGCCACATGTAATGAAGTTTGTTAATTCTAAGGCAGTAACGGCAATGAAGGAAGGGTTCCTAATGACCATGCCGTTAACAATTATAGGATCTGTATTTTTACTCCTAGCCTTTGTACCAATTTCAGGGTATGAGGGATTTATGGCAGGAATATTTGGAGCTGAGTGGCAGAGTCCACTGTTTCAGGTAGTAGGGGCTACATTTGACCTATTAGCTCTTGTAGGAGTATTTGGAATTGCTTATTGTTATGTAGTTCATGAGGGAATAGACGGAGCTGTAAATGCAGGTATACTGGGAATTGTATCTCTTATTACAGTAATGAAATCCTTTGTGGAAGCAGCTGATGGCACTCAGATAGGAGGGGTAATTCCAAAGGCTTTCCTTGGAGGAAGAGGGATGATCGCATCAATCATCATAGGTCTTGCAGTAGGAAAGATCTACTCATTTGTAATCAAGAAGAAGTGGACTATAAAGCTGCCTGACAGCGTACCTACAGGAGTGTCAAATGCATTCACATCATTAATCCCAGGATTTATAATTATAACTATATCATTTTTAACATTTATCTTCTTTAAGGTGGGATTCCAGAAAACATTTATCGAGGTAATCTATTCCCTTATTCAGACTCCACTTCAGGGAATGACAGATTCATTTGCAGGTGTAATCCTAATACCAGTTCTTATCTCACTACTATGGTGGTGTGGAATTCATGGGTCAGGAATCATAATGGGGATAATGGGTCCTATCGTTATGGCTAATGCTATTCACAACCAGACTCTGGTAAATGCAGGAACAGACCTTGTTGCAGGAGAAAATGCAAGAATAGTAACTCAGCAGTTTGTGGATCAATTTATAACTGTTGGTGGTTCAGGTCTTACTCTTGGACTTGTAGTAAGTATGCTTATATTTGCAAAGTCAACTCAATATAAACAGCTTGGAAGACTGGCTATCGTACCTGGACTATTTAACATCAATGAGCCCGTAATTTTCGCTGCACCAATAGTATTTAATCCAATCATGTTTATACCTTTTGTACTAGCTCCGCTTTGTTCAGCACTTCTTGTGTATGGTTGTATCTCACTGGGAATTGTTGAGCCATTTACAGGAGTTCTGGTTCCCTGGACTACCCCAATTATTCTAGGTGGATTTATTGTTGGTGGATTTAAAGCCGCATTACTACAGTTTGCAGTATTTATAATGACAATAGGAATCTATTTCCCGTTTTTCAAATACCAAGACAACATGGCGTATCTTGCGGAAACAGGTGGAAGTGATGCTAAGGAAGCAATGGCATAATAAAAGAAGAGGGTCAGAAAAAAGTGTGAAAATAAGCTAATAGAAAACTAGGGAGGAAAAATTATGAAAAAAATATTATTACTCTGCAACGCAGGAATGTCTACATCAATAGTGGTAAAAAAAATGAAGGAAGCAGCAGAAAAAAAGGAAATAGAAACTGAAATAAATGCAGTAAGTATGGATAAATTCGAAGAGAATTTAGATAAATATGATATCTTTTTACTAGGACCTCAAATCAGTTTCAAGAAAAATGAACTTCAAGCAAAGGCTGATGCAGTTAACAAAAAAGTAGAAGTTATAAATTCTATGGACTATGGAATGATGAAGGGTGAAAAAATACTGGAGGAAACTTTAGTAAAGTTAGAAAAGTAAAATCAAGTTATATCTAAAATAATATAAATCAGTAATTGGGGGAATAAAATGGATATGGAAATGGCTGCAATGGGACTTGTCGGAAACTCTGGAGAGGCAAGAAGCCTAGCTTTTGAAGCAATAAAAAAAGCTAAAGACGGAAAATATGATGAAGCAAGAGAAATGCTTGAAAAAGCTAAAAAGAAATCACTATTAGCTCATGAAACTCAAACAGAGTTAATTTGTGCTGAAGCAGATGGGAAAAAAATGGAGATGGGTTTATTAATGGTTCATGCTCAAGATCACCTTATGACATCTATCTTAGCAAGAGATTTGGCGGCAGAAATCATTGATTTACATGAAAAATTAAATAATAAATAAAAGCTAAAAAAATTAGGATGACTAAAGAGAGTCATCCTATTTTAATATCTTTTTTTTACATTTGTGGTTATTATACACTTTGTGTTAACATAAAAGTAATCAGAGCTCTGTCTACATTTTTAGAGCTTCAATCAATTAGGAGATGAGAAAATTGAAAAACACAAGAATTTATCTTTGGGTTCTACTAACAGTAACTCTTTGGGGAACATCCTTTGCATTTAGTAAGATAGGGATTGCCAATCTCAGCCCTGTCCACTTTTTATTTTTAAGGGTGTTATTTTCCAGTATTATCTTTGGCCTCAGCTTAATGGTGATCCCTAGATCTAAAAAAATAATTTCACTGAAAGACCTCTATCACCTGGTATTTTTAAGTTTTATTGGAATCAGCGGGTATTTTATTGTTCAATATTCAGCTTTAAAATACACCACCACAATAAACGCATCTTTATTTATAGCTATCTCCCCTATTTTTGTAGCACTATATATGCATTTTTCAAAAAATGAATCAATCAACAAACTGCAAGGTTCGGGGATATTATTGAGTTTTTTAGGAGTCTGTCTTATCATTACAAACGGGAAGATAGATGGGTTATTTTCTGGAACTTCAGTAATCGGTGATGGTTTAATGATTATAAACGCTGCCATGCTGGCAATCTTTACAATCAGCACAAAAGATCTTTTAAAAAAATATGATCCCTTTGTCATAATTGCTTATATGAATATCAGTGCTCTAATTACTTTAATCCCTGTGGCTTTCACAAATAACTTTCTCTCTAAAACTTCTTTTTTTAGTGTGATCGGTGATATCCAAAGTAAAACATATTTAGCAGCCCTGTATTTGGCTATGTTTTGTACAGTGATCGGTTATTATGGATGGTATAGAGGAATTAAGGAATTAGGAGCTTCTAGAACTTCAGTTTTTAATTATCTTAACCCTTTAGTTGCTGCGATCACTTCTAATCTATTATTTCACGAAGAGATGACAACATATACTTTTTTAGGTTCTTTCCTTGCTATATCGGGACTTATTGTAAATAACAAATTTAAAAATAACTCTCCTAAAAAGAATTCTTCTCGACAACAAATCTAGAATTATAAATTATATATATGGAGCTAAGAGCAAATCTTAGCTCTCTTTTTATAAACTTCTTTTATTTTTTTAATGACAGCAATTAAACCCCTTTAGTTTGAATAAACTTATAAAATAAGGTAAACTTTAATAACAAATATGATAAACATTTAAAGCTTATTTATTTATAGAATCTAGGGGAGGAATATATGAGGGAATTTGAAAAATATAATTCACAATATGAAGAACCTAAAAGTACCATGTTTCAAATGCTGGACAAAAATGGAGATATTCTTCATGTAAATGACAAATGGTTAGAAGAGATGGGATATAAACTCCACGAAGTTATAGGCAGATTTTTTGGTGATTTTATTACAGGGGATATGCAGACTGCTGTGGAAAATAATTTCCCCCATTTAAAAGATTATGGGTTCGTAAATAATGTACAGCTGAAACTCAAAAGAAAAGACGGCGTTATTATAGAAACTGTTTTGAATGGTATCAGTATCTATGATGAGAAAGGTCGCTTTATAAATACAAGATGCGAGATGCGAAACCTTAATTATTTTATGGAATCTTCCAACTATATACAGAGACTTCTAGAAAAAGAAAGATTTTTAAAGGGAAATCTATTCTTTAAATCCCAAATAACCCAGGCGATATTATACAGCGATTCTTTAAATGAATTTCTGAATTCTGCTACAAAAATTTTTAAAGAACCGGTAGAGGTTATGGGAATTTACCTTTCATCTTTGGATATTTTTGGAAAAAGAACTATTTTATTTGATTATAAATCGGAGTCAAAATTTTCAGAAACTATGAAAAAATCACTTGGATGTCAAAGGTGTATGTCAGAAATATTAGACAAAACATTCATAATAGATTCTAATTCAAAGAGTGAAATTTTTGAGGGGATCAATTCACAGCTTGGAACCAACGAGAGTCTTGTTATACTTCCTATTACCTCAAATAAAAAAATCAGTGTAAATAAAATTGATTTTTTTATCCACTTAAAGGACCTGACACCCTTTGAAGAGGAGTGGCTGCTTTTCTTAAAAGACATAAGAAATATACTGTCCCTTGGAATCGATACTTTTGAAACAGATGAAAACCTTAAAAACACCATGAATAAACTTTACCAGCTTTCCACAAAGGACCCTCTGACCCATGTATATAACAGGTATGAATTCGAAAAATCCGTTAAAGAGGATATCAGAATTTTCGAGAGATATAACACTCATTTTTCTGTGATAATGTATGATATAGACAATTTCAAAATTATAAATGATAGCTTTGGACACTGTACTGGGGACAAAGTTCTCAAAGAACTGTGCAGATTAGTAACAAAAAATATAAGGGGAATTGATAAACTTTTCAGACTTGGTGGGGATGAATTTCTAATCCTCCTTCCAGAATCAGATCAAAATGAGGCCTTTAAATTGGCTGTAAGATTAAAAGATGAGATCAGTTCATTTGACTTTTTAGGAGGGAATCTTACATGCAGTTTTGGAGTTACAGAGGTACAAAAGGGTGATATCGTAGACAAGATAATAAAAAGATCTGATAATGCCATGTATATTTCCAAAAAAAATAATAAAAACAGCATCTCTATAGGATAGAAATATAAGGTCCCCTATTTAATCACCGAACCTCTCAATGGTTATCTTACCTTTACAAAAGCAACAAGAACTGCTAAAATACTTCAAATCAAATTTTGGAGGCTGAGAAATGATATTAAGTGGTGTAATTGTAAATTCCGTTGCAGTGGGCTTTGGGTCTTTATTGGGAGTTTTCTTCAGAGATAAATTTAATAAAAAGATAATTGACACTGTTATGAGTGGTATGGGGCTGTGTGTACTCTATATTGGAATATCAGGGTCCTTGAAAGGCCAGAACATATTGGTAGCAATAGGTTCAATAGCTTTAGGAGGTATTCTTGGAGAATTAATCGATATAGATGACAGGCTCAGAAAATTCGGTCTAACTGTAGAGAATAAATTCAAGAAAGGTAAAGATAAAAAAGAATCCTTAGTGGAAGGATTTCTAAATGCTACCATGGTAATTTGTGTAGGAGCAATGGCAATAGTAGGTTCACTTCAAAGCGGACTTGTTGGCAACCATGAAATATTATATGCTAAGGCATTTATAGATCTCTTTGTAGTTCTTGCAATGTCAGCAACAATGGGAATAGGTGTATTTTTCTCAGCATTTTTAATCTTATTCTATGAAGGAGCCATAGTTTTATTTGCAGGAACTCTTTCACCATTTTTATCGGCAGTTGTTATTGACGAAATAACATGTGTAGGATCACTGGTAATCATGGCCATCGGATTTAATATCTTAGGAATAACCAAGATAAAAGTTGCAAACCTCAGTCTGGCTCCATTTATTCCTATATTTATTTATTTATTTATCTAGTTCGCTGCAAAATATAATTATTATAATCAATCAGCAGATAGAACCTTCTATCTGCTTTTTTTATCTCCTAAAAATATTTTCTCAATTAAATAACTTGTAATTTTTTAATCTTCATACAAGAGTGAATAAAAGCACAAAACCAATATACTTTTTTTTTTATTTGTGTTAAACTTATACAATCATCAAAAACAAGTACAATACTACATAATATAGTACTACTAGGAGGAAACTACTATGAAAAAAAATAATGATATACTTATATTTGGATTAGCAATATTTGCTATGTTTTTTGGAGCTGGAAACCTTATTTTCCCACCGGAGATAGGTGTCGTCACTGGTAAAGAGTGGCTCATGTCTTCCGCTGGATTTTTCCTTACGGGAATTTGTCTTCCTGTAGGAGGGTTGATTGCTTTCAGCAGAGCCGGGAGTACCGATAATTTTGCAAATAAAGTTTCGGAAAATTTTAACACAATTTACTTTTCACTGTTAATACTTGCTATAGGTCCTATGCTGGCCATACCAAGAACAGCAGCTACTGCTTATGAGATGGGAATCGTTCCAAATTTTGGAGAGATCAATCCCTTGATAGCCTCAATTGTATATTTCGTAATAGTTTATATATTGGTAATAAAGCCCTCTCAGCTCCTTAATAATATAGGAAAATATATGACTCCTATTATCCTTATCATTCTTTCGCTGGTTATAGTTAAGGGAATATTCCTAGGTTTTGGAGTTCCCGGAGAAAAAACTATAATTCAAAATTCATTCTCCTATGGTTTCTTTGGAGGATATCAGACAATGGACGCAATAGCTTCTGTTATATTTGGTTCTGTAATTGTAGAAAGCTTAAAAGGAAACGGATATACAGATGACAAGGTACAGAGTTCTATGATCGTAAAATCCGGTATCATAGCAGCCTTGGGATTAGCATTGGTATACGGAGGACTATTATATCTAGGTGCCATGGCGAATGGAAATAATTTAAACCTTGGAAAAGCTGAGCTTGTTATGTATCTTGCAAAAAATTCTTTAGGATCATTTGGTGTAATGGCTTTTGGAATATGTGCAATAGTAGCATGCCTTACGACATCTATAGCTCTGGTAGCTACAGTATCTAATTTCTTTGCTGCAAAATCAAAGTTTTCTTACAAAACCATAACTATAGTAACCTGCGTTATCTCGACTATTCTAGGTGCTACTGGATTAGGGTTCATAGTTGATATAGCTGTCCCAATACTTATAATTTTATATCCGGTAACTATTATACTTATAATTTTAAATATCCTTAAAATAAAAAATACTAGGGTTTTTAAAGTCAGTGTTACCATTGGACTAATTTTTAGTGTCTTTGAGGTTTTGGCCAGCTTTAATATTTTACCTGTATTAACAGCTGTCTTTAATTCTTTACCTATGGCTTCAGAAGGATTTGCATGGCTGGCTCCAACATTAATTGGATCAATTGCTACAGCTTTAATAAAGAATGAAACTATGACAACAGTAGAAGCTGATTAGTAATAATAATAATAAAGGAATTAGGAATTAGGAAATTATCTAATTCCTTTTTTTATTCAATAAGTATATGTTATAATTCCATCAACAAGTATACAAAGGAGAGGACTTTGGAGATGAATATTCTAAATCAAATAAAAAATTATAAACCATATAATGAGCAAGAAAAATATGATAAAGCAGGAATATTAAATTATTTAGAAAGAGAAAAAAATATTTTCAGCAGAGATAATAAAATAGCACATATGACAGCCTCTGCATGGGTTGTAAATAAAGATAGAAATAAAGTAGTGATGATATACCATAATATCTATGATTCATGGTCTTGGATGGGAGGTCACGCTGATGGTGAAGAAGATCTATTCGCTGTGGCCATAAAGGAAGTCAAGGAGGAGAGTGGTCTTAATAAGATTATACCTCTATCAAAAGATATATTTTCTCTTGAAGTACTGACTGTTGATGGGCATATAAAAAAAGGAAAATACGTATCTTCCCACCTGCATTTAAATATAACATACTTATTTGAAGCCGACGAAAAAGAAATTTTGACCATAAAAGAAGACGAAAATAGTGGTGTGGAATGGTTTGGATTAGACGAATCTATAGATAAATCTACAGAAGTATGGTTTAAAGAAAGGATCTATACAAAACTCAATAAGAAATTAAATGAATTATAAAAAATAGAATTGGAGGTCTAGTATGACAAAAATAAAGGAAGATAAACTTATAACTCGTATCTGTGAATTCTGTGGAGTAACATTTACAACATTTGATATCAATGAGCTTTATTGTTGTGAAGGATGTCGTATTCAAGCTAATAAGGAAAAATCAAGGAAAAAACCTTCTAATAGTATTATAGGAAAGTTAAAGCTGCATTCTTGTAAAAGTTGTGGAAAAAAATTCATGTCTCCTAACACCCAAGAAGACTATTGCACTGAGTGCGAATAGACTATATAAAAAAGAAAATTTTAAAGACTATAAAATTCCAGAAGATTTTAGTCTTTAAAATTTTTCCTAATTTTTAAAAGCAGCCCCATCAAAACTTCCTTTTCTTCTTCTGTGAAACCATCATAGGTTTTTTCCAAAAGCTTTGCACTGACTTCTTTAAATGTATCCCTAAAAATCCACCCTTTTTCTGTAAGAGTAACCTCTATGACTCTAGCATCTCTTTCACTTTTTTGACGACTTATATAACCTAATTTTTCTAATTTTTTTACCATGTCAGTTACTGTAGATTTTCTCTTCCCTATAAATTTAGCGATCCCATTCATTGTCATCACACCATCATTATCATACATTGCAGATAAAATAGTCCCGTGACTATTGATAAGTCCGGAGATCTCTCTTTCTTTTAACTCTCCATTTATAAACTGAGCACTTTTTTCTCTTATATTTGATATTATCCCAATTACTATATCTGTTCTCATAAACACCTCCTAAATATTACTATCTATAAATGTATGCTCATAGATATAATTACTTACATATATAATAACCCAAATATTAAATTAAGTATAGGGTCCAGAGCAATAAGTCCGATGAAAATTTGGTTGACTTATTTTGCTTATTGGTATACTATACTCTATATAGTACGACTTCGTACTATATTTTGTAAATAGTAAATAAATTAATTTAAGGAGTAAATAATATGAAAATATATAAAGATGGTTCATTTAAAGGTATTGGTATTGGGTATGCAGGAGAGATCGAGGCTTTAGTCACGATTGTTCAAAGTAAAATTAATAGTATTAAATTTTTATCACATAATGAGACACCGGTAATATCTGAACCTGCTTTTAATCATATCCCTACTAAAATAATAGAAAATAATACTATAATGGTTCCCAATGTAAAGGGATGTTCTATGAGTTCCCGTGGTATAAGGGAAGCAGTTATGAATGCTCTTATCCTCTCTGGAGAAGATAGAGAAGATTTAATGAAGGAATTTAAAGGTGCTGAAAATTTAGAGAAGATTGTAGTCAATAAAAATAAATTTAAACCTGTTGAAAATTTCGATATAGTTATTGTTGGTGGAGGTGGAGCTGGTCTCAGTGCAGCAATTTCTGCATCAAACTTAGGAGCTAAGGTTGTTTTACTTGAAAAGATGGCAGCTGTTGGGGGAAATACCTTGGTTTCTATGGGTGGAATAAATATTCCTGGAAGTGATGCTCAAGTATCTAAAAAAATAGAAGACAATCCAGAGCTTTACTACAATGATGCTCTTGCTGGAGGAGATGGAGAAAATAATAAGGAATTATTTAAGATCTTATCTGAAAATGCATTGGACACATATAACTGGCTCAAAAAAGAGGTAGGAGTAGAGTTTAAAAAAGATGAACTTATTCATTTTGGTGGGCATACTGTTCCAAGAGCAGCAGTATTTAAAGGTAAATATGCCGTAGAACTGATCTCTAAATTAAGAAAAAAAGCTGAAAATCTGGGAGTAGATATCAGAACAGGGGTAGATGCTAAGGAGATAATAACAAAAGATAAGAAAGTAATTGGTATCAAAGCTATCACTGAAGGAAAGACTGTTGAATTTTTTGCTAGTAAAGGAGTTATCTTTGCTACAGGTGGGTTTTCTGGAAATATAGAGATGAGAAAAAAATACAATCCCCAGTTAGATGAAAGATATAAAACAACTAATCAAAGCGGTATAACTGGAGATGGACACATAATGTGTGAAAAACTAGGAGTAGACTTTATCCACATGTCATATATACAAACCTTCCCTATTGCTAACCCTCTAACTGGAGCATTATCCCATGTGGGCGGTTCTAGATTTGACGGTGCAATCTTAGTCAATAGATCAGGAAAAAGATTTGTAGAAGAATTAGAAAGAAGGGATGTAGTCTCTCAAGCTATCTTAGCTCAAGATGGCGGAGTGGGATACCTTGTATGGGCACAGGAAATAGAAGGGGTCGCAAATAGAACGACTGAAAACAAAGCAGAAGTAAATAGCTTAAAAAGAGGTGATCTATTTATAGAAGGTAGTATAGAGGAGTGCAGTAAAAAACTTGATATAAACTTAGATACACTGAAAAATACTATAAATATCTATAATTCATATGTAGAAAATGGAAAAGACCAAGATTTTGATAGAAGGGGAAACCTTATAAAGATAGAAAAAGGTCCTTTCTATATCCAGACTGTTGCACCAGCAGTTCATCACACTATGGGTGGAATAAAGATAAACAGCGAAAATGAAGTTTTAGATATTGAAGGAAATATCATAAAAGGTCTTTATGCTGCCGGTGAGATTGTAGGTGGTATTCACGGAACAAATAGACTTGGAGGAAATGCAATAACCGATATCTTAGTCTTTGGAAAAAGAGCCGGAGAAAAAATAATGAAATAATTTTATCAAATATTAAGAGTTAAGCCTTTGGCTTAACTCTTTTTTAAGATACTTTTTTCACTTTAATGAAATAATGAAATCATTATTTTTTAATCTTCTTATAAAGCATCACAAAAAAATGGTACCTTTTGCGAAAAAGTTATTTTTCAGCACTATTAAAATGCAAAAAACACAACTTTTGTATTCTTATCGCACTAAAAAACCTTTTTTATTACGTTTTAACTTTAAAATAAACTGAAAGTATGGTATTATATTATCAAATAAAAAAGTATCCTATCAGATTAACATTTCAAAAAACAAATTAAAGGAGATCAATTAACTGATTAGGATAAATAAATTTAGAAGGTGGTAAAATTATGTTTAGTAAATGGAATCAATTAAGTTTAGTAAAAAGAATAGTTATAGGTCTAATCGTTGGTATTATCTTATCAATCGCTGCACCAGAGGCAGCTGCACCAGTTGGTTTATTAGGATCATTATTTGTAGGAGCACTAAAAGCAGTAGCACCTATCTTAGTATTTTTCTTAGTAATGTCAGCAGTATCACAACATAAACCTGGTCAAAAAACAAATATGAAATCAGTTATCAGTCTTTACCTTATCGGAACATTCTTAGCCGGTGTAGTTGCAGTAGTAGGAAGTTTCATATTCCCAGTAACTATCGCTCTAGGAAAAGGAGTAGAAAATGTATCTCCTCCAAGTGGTGTAAGTGAAGTATTAAAAACATTATTAATGAACGTTGTAGACAATCCAATCAATGCATTATCAAATGCTAACTATATCGGAATCTTAGTTTGGGCTTTATTATTAGGAGTAGCATTAAAGCATGCACCAGCTTCTACTAAAACAATGATCACAGATTTCTCAAACGCACTATCTCAAGTTGTTAGATGGGTTATTCACTTAGCACCATTCGGTATCATGGGATTAGTATTCAACTCAATCGCAACTAGTGGATTAGGTTCACTATTAGCTTACGGTAAATTATTAGGATTATTATTAGGATCTATGGCATTCATGGCATTAGTAGTTAATCCAACTATCGCATTTGTTATGATGAGACAAAACCCTTATCCATTAGTATTCAGATGTCTAAAGCAAAGTGGACTTACAGCTTTCTTCACTAGAAGTTCGGCTGCTAACATCCCGGTAAACATGGAATTATGTGAGGAATTAGGATTAGATAAAGACATGTATTCAGTATCTATACCTTTAGGAGCTACAATAAACATGGCAGGAGCAGCTATCACAATATCTGTATTAACTCTTGCAGCAGTACATACATTAGGAATACAAGTAGACTTCGGAACTGCTCTTATCTTAAGTATCTTATCAGCTGTCAGTGCTTGTGGAGCATCTGGTGTAGCAGGTGGATCATTACTTCTTATCCCATTAGCTTGTAGTTTATTTGGTATCCCAAATGAAGTAGCAATGCAAGTAGTTGGAGTAGGTTTCGTAATTGGAGTAATCCAGGATTCAGTAGAAACTGGTCTTAACTCTTCAACAGACGCATTATTTACAGCTGTAGCTGAATTTGCTGAATGGAGAAAAGAAGGAAAGAAAATTGTTATCAATAAAGAAGTTAATCTATAAGAATAAATAAATTAAAGACCTCAGAAAATTCTGAGGTCTTTTTTTGTCTAAATATAATCATAATACTTGACTATTACCAGATTTATGAAGTATTAAAATATTATCTAATATACAATATTTTATAAAAGGAGATATTAATATGAACAATAAAGTTTCCCAGATTACAGACACTATCTTGATGATCAAACCTGTAAGATTTCACTATAATCCTGAAACTGCGGTCAACAACTACTATCAGACTCCTCCCTGTGGAATAAATAACACCTCAATCCAGGAAAAGGCACTAATAGAATTCGATAACTTTGTAAATACTTTAGAAAATAAAGGTATTGAAGTTTTGGTTGTAGAAGACACCTTATACCCTCCTACGCCTGACTCCATCTTTCCAAATAACTGGATATCTTTTCATAGTGATGGTAGGATAGCTCTATATCCAATGTTTGCAAAAAATAGAAGGCTTGAAAGAAGGATGGATATTTTAGATAAATTAAGATCTAAAAATTTTAAAATTGATGATATTATAGACTATTCAAAGTTTGAGGGAAAAGGTATCTTTCTTGAAGGTACAGGCAGCATGATATTAGACAGGGCAGCTAAAAAAGTTTACTGTGCCCTCTCTCCTCGAGCCGACCTTACTCTTTTAAATAAATTTTGCAGTGATTTTGATTATACACCTATTTCATTCCACGCTTATCAATGGTCAAACAAAGAGAGACTGCCTATCTACCATACCAATGTTTTGATGGCGATTGGAGAGGAGTTTGCCATTATCTGTTCTAGCTCTATCGATGATATAAGTGAGAAAAATAGGGTTATTTCAGAATTAAGATCCGATGGGAAGATAATTATAGATATCACAGAGAAACAGGTGGAACACTTTGCCGGAAACGCTCTTCAAGTAAAAAATTCTGGAGGAGATAAATATCTTATCTTATCCAAAACAGCTAAAGAGATCCTGTCTGAAGATCAGATACTATCCATAGAAAAAACTTCCAAGATATTAAGTGTCAATATAGGTACTATTCAAAAATATGGAGGAGGAAGTGTCAGGTGTATGATGGCAGAAATTTTTCTTTCCAGATCTAAATAAATTTCAAATAAAAAGATGAGTCAGCTATTTTGCTTAACTCATCTTTTTTCTATACTATTAAAATTTTAAAAAGTAATTCTCACTATGTCAGATGCTGTATAAGTATATTGATTCCCATCCCTATAAGAATTATTCCTCCTATATACTCGGCCTTAGCTCCTAATAGCTGCCCCATTTTATTCCCTAGATAAACTCCTACAGAGGATAAAATAAAAGTGATCAACCCTATTACAGCTATGGAAAAATAGATATTTAGCCCAGGTAATAGTGAAAATGAAAATCCAACTGCCAATGCATCGATACTGGTGGCTATTCCTAAGACTATAATATTAGTATTTTTCTCACAATTCCCATGAATATCACATTTCCCGAATTCTCTGGCATCTATTATCATCTTAATACCTATAAAAGCAAGGAGTCCAAAAGTTATCCAATGATCAAATCTAGATATTTTATCATAAAATAATCCTCCTACTGCCCAGCCTAATAAGGGCATAATCCCTTGAAATATTCCAAATACCAATGCTACTTTAAGTATCGATTTGACGCATAGTTTTCTCAAGGATATTCCCTCAGTCAAGGACACTGCAAATGCATCCATTGCTAACCCTATGGAGATAAAAAAAAGTGATGTAAAGTTCATATTTCCCTCCTAAATTTATATTTATTTTAGTATTATACTAAAAAACTTCCACTATGTCTTCTAAATTAATTTTAAAGGAATTTTAGTTGAGGTACAGTAAAATTCATAGAACAATTTATAATAAATACAAGGAGGAAGATGTATGAAAAAATTAATATTTTTATTTACTTTTATTATTTCTATGCTTAGTTTTGCCACTACTCAAAAGATGGATTATTCATCCTATAATCTTTCCGGTGAAATAATTTCCGGTGTCAGAATTATAGAGGTTGAATCTTTTAGATACTCCTATTCTCCCAGCATTATTGTTGTAAATAACGGTGAAAAGATAAGGATAAAATTTTCTACGGGAGACACAGAACATGGATTTAAAATTTCTGAAATAAATTTTGATCTTAAAGCTAAAAAAGGAAAACCCGCAGAAGGTGACTTTATAGCTCCTAAATCTGGTATCTATGAAATAACATGCTCTGTATTCTGTGGTTCAGGACATAAAAAAATGACGGGAAGGCTGGTTGTAAGGTAGGCTGCTATAAAAAAGAAGAAGTCTGCCCTAGCAGGGCAGACTTCTTCTTTTTTAAGATTTATCTATTCACTATTTAGTTATATACCTAAAATATGCCTTACATATTCATTTTTAGGATTTTTAAAAATTTCTGCTGGAGCTCCTACCTGAATAACTTCACCCATATATAGGATAACAACTCTGTCCGCTATCTCTAAATCATCCTTATCGTGACTCACAAAAATAGCTGTTTCTCCAGTAGTTTTTAAAATTACTTTCAATTCATTTCTTATCTTTCCCTGAAGATTAGCATCTAAATTTGAAAATGGTTCATCTAAAAGAATAACTTCTGGTTTAGGAGCTAAAGCACGTGCTAATGCCACTCTCTGCTGCTGACCTCCACTTAGTTCATGGGGATATCTTTTTATAAAATCTTTCATACTCACTAGATCCAATACCTCGTCAGCTCTTTTTTTAGCTGATTTTTTCTCTACTTTTCCCATTCCAAATAAAATATTTTTTTCAACAGATAGGTGAGGAAAGAGAGCATAATCTTGAAAAACCATCCCAATTCCTCTTTTTTCTACTGGAACAAATGTTTCTTCACCTATAAAA
The DNA here is from genome assembly GCF_000426625.1 of Psychrilyobacter atlanticus DSM 19335. Lineage (NCBI taxonomy): Bacteria > Fusobacteriati > Fusobacteriota > Fusobacteriia > Fusobacteriales > Fusobacteriaceae > Psychrilyobacter > Psychrilyobacter atlanticus. The sequence continues at coordinate 2,188,223 of NZ_KE384547.1, forward strand.
ACCCTATCATGGATAGTTAATTCTCCTTTTTGTGGAACTTCTAATCCTGCTAAAATACGTAACAGGGTAGATTTTCCGCTCCCACTCTCGCCTATAATAGCTGTAATTTCTCCCTTATTTGCATTAAAATTTATATTTTTTAAAATATCTTCTGTAGAGTTCCTGTATTTAAAAAATAAATTTTTTAATTCTATATAATTCATTGTTATTTCTCCTTTTTTTTGTTGATCATCTCAAAGAATAGAATTATTATTATCCCGATCAGAATAAGTATAATAGATGGAATTGCACTATGTTGTACCATCTCATCATCTGCATACTGTTTCGCATAGGCAGATAGAGTCTGAAAATTAAATGGCCTCAAAATCAAGGTAAGAGGTAATTCTTTTATGATTTCTAAAAATGTTAAAATGACTGCCCCTATAACACTTCCCTTTATCATGGGTAAATCTACCCTAAAAAATGTTTTGGTTTTTCCTTCTCCTAGACTCCTGGAAGCTTCATGAAACTTCATTCCAATCTTATCAAATCCACTCTCCACACTATTGTATGCCACCGCTAAATATCTTATTACATAAGCAAAAACCATTAAAAATAAAGTTCCATAGAATACTTTTTCTCCTAAAATTTTTCTATCTACAAAGATAAAAAATGTCATAACTCCAATGGCGATTACTGCCCCTGGAATAGAATACCCTATTGTAGTTAATTTCGATAAGAATTTAGATATCTTTCCTTTTTTCAGTCTGGATGTATTAGAGATAATAACTGCTATTATAGTCGCAAACACTGCTCCTACGATACCAATAAAAAATGTATTCATTATTATTCTTATCAATTTTTCATCTATAACTTCTTTATAAGTCATGAATGACCATGAGAATAGCTGCATAAGAGGTATAATGAACCCAAATAATATAGGGATCATACAGACAATAATTGCTATAACACTGTGTTTAGTCGAAAGTGGCTTTTTGTTTATTGGTTTTATCTTAGTATTAGTAAAAGAATATTGTTTTCTTCCACGGGATTTCCTCTCTATAAAGATGATTGTAAAGATGAGTCCCATAAGAATAATCGCCAAATTTATTGCTGCATCGGTATCTCCTAATGTCAGCCACGTCCTGAATATACCTGTACTAAAGGTCTGAACTCCAAAATAACTTGGTAATCCAAAAGCACTTAAAACCTCCATTATAACCAGGGTAACTCCCCCTATAATAGCTGTTCTTGCCATAGGCAATACCACTAAAAAAAATGTCTGTGTATCGGATTTCCCCAGTACCTTAGCTGATTCTAGCATAGATAAAGATTGTTTAGCAAAAAATGATCTGGCTATTATAAACACATAGGGATAGAGAAAAAATGTAAATATAAAGGTTACACCATATATATTCATAATATCTAAATTTAAATTGTATCCAAATAAATTCCTGGCTGTCCTGCTTATTATCCCCGTATAGGAAAATATTCCTGAATAAACATACCCCGCTATATAGGTGGGTATTGCCAAGGGTAAAATTAACCCTACATGAAGTAATTTAGAAAATTTAAATTCATACATAGTCAAAATCCAGGCTGTAGATACCCCTATAATCATGGTAAATAAACCAGTAAACAATGCTATTATAGAGCTGTTCCTTATATATTCGGGTAAAAGAGTTTCAGCTATGTGGATAAAAGTTTCTATATTTTGAGTCGCTAAACTTGTAAATAGAGTTATAATGGGAGCTAACAAGAAAAACGACAAAATTATGCTTATAAAAAGCCAGGAATCTAAATTAATATTTAGATTCCTCTTTAAAAGTTTTAAATTCATTGGCTTATTTCCAACCTTCCTCATCGGCTATGATTGTTCCTTTTTTAAAGTTCTTTCCTAACTCAGATAAAGTCAAGCTATCTACTTTGAAATCTCCCCATGACTTAACTGTCCCATTTATTTCTACATTTTTATTTGAAGGGTACTCATAATTTTCATTTGTAAATCTAGCCTGTGATTTTTCACTTAAGAAAAACTTTATGAATCTTTCAGCGTTTACAATATTTTTTGAATATTTTGTGATTCCCATTCCACTTACGTTTATATGAGTTCCTCTACCATCTTGATTAGGGAAGAATATAGCTATTTGTTCCCCAACTTTTCTCTCTTCAGGATCTGCTGAGTGGATCATTTTTCCAAGATAATAAGAGTTCATAATAGCAACTTCTCCAATTCCGGCAATTACTGCTTTACTTTGATCTCTGTCATTTCCCTTAGGTTCCCTTGCCATATTAGCCACTAACCCTTGTATCCATCCTCTAGTTGCCTCTTCACCATTAGCAGCAATCATAGAAGCTATCAATGCCTGATTATATGAATTTGTTGAACTTCTGACTAAAACTTTTCCCTTCCACTTAGGATCCGCTAAATCTTCATATGTAGAAAATATAGATGGATCTGTAGTCGCTTTATTATATGCAAATATTCTGGCTCTATAAGTAAATGAAGTCCAGTAGTTATCCTTATCCCTTATATTTGCAGGGACTAATTCTAATACTTCTTCATCTTTTATTTGTTGTAATAATCCCAAATCTTTTGCTCTTCCAAGTCTTGCAGCATCTTTAGTAATGAATAGGTCAGCAGGAGTATCAGCTCCTTCTATCTCCAATTTTTTTAATAGTTCATCTGCTCCAGCTTTAGCTACATTTACAGTAACTCCAGTCTCTTTTTCAAATTCTGCAATTAATTCTTTATCTATGTCATAATGTCTTTCTGTATATATATTTAATTCTTTTGTAGCCTTTGGCGTTTTTGTTTCTTCAACAGTTTTTACTTCTTCTTTCCCTTTAAAACATCCAGTTAATAACCCGGCAGATAATAATATGAACGGTATAATTTTTTTCATTTCTTTCCTCCTGACAATATATTTAATTTGTAAGCCAATATAAAAAACTTTGATTAACAAACTTTATGAAAGTATTATATGATGGAATTAGAATATTTGCAAGTTTTTTTATCAAAGCAGTAAGGAATTGAAAAATTACTGATTCATGATTTTATAGAAACACTTGTAAAACTTTGGATTTAAAGCTAAAATATTAATAAGATGAAAGTGTGTAGATTATATTCAAATTAAATTTATATAATAACTATTTCAAAGGGGGAAGAAAATTATGAAAAAATTATTGATATGTATACTAATTATCCTTGGAACTCTTGCAGCCTATGGAAAATCAAACGGGGAAAGCTCTTATTATCTGAGCAGAGCAGTTTTAACCAATGAAATTTTAGAAAAAGAGCCTGTAAAAGTAATGGATACCTTTAAACTGTATTCTCAAGGTTATTTTTATACAGAATTTAAAGATATAGGGGAAGAAAAAACTATCTATCACAACTGGTATCTTCTAGAAGAGGATGGGGAAAAAACCCTTATGGCCAGCGTTCCATTAAAAATTTCAGGACCTAGATGGAGAACCTGGTCTAGAAAAAATTTATTTTTATCTGGAAAATGGAGTGTAGAAGTAGTCGATGAAGATGATAACGTTCTTTCTAAAAAAGAATTTACCGTTGAATAAGTAAAATAAAGACAGGAAAAGGAGTCAGACAAATGTCAGACTCCTTTTTTATTATATTTATGATATAATATAGTTGATAAAAATAAAATAAAGGGAATGATTATTCAATGAGCTATGTAAAAAAAATTGTTAATTTTTTGAAAAAACAAAGAAAAAAGATATTTATTGCCATCCTAGGAGTAATATTATGCCTTACAGCATTGACGACTATTACGTATTTTAGTGTCAAAGGAAAAATTACCTCCTATACAGCTTCGGAACCTATTATAATCTACGATAAGGATCAGCATATTGTAGACTATCTGTCCAAACAAAAAGGTGAGAGTGCAGATATCAAAGAGATCCCCGATTATCTTCAAAAAGCTTTTATCTCTGTAGAAGACAGAAGATTCTATTCCCACCATGGAGTAGATATATGGCGTCTTGGAAAAGCTGTTCTAGTAAATCTCTCTAAAGGGAGGATAGCTCAAGGGGGAAGTACCATCTCACAACAGCTGGCTAAAAATGCATTTTTATCCAACGAACGTACATTTAGCCGTAAATTTAAAGAGGTTATCATAACATTGGAAATCGAAAGAGTTTATTCTAAAGATGAGATCTTAGAAAAATATCTCAATGAGATCTATTTTGGTTCTGGATCCTATGGGGTTAGGGAAGCTGCCAAAGATATATTTAATAAGGATATTTCAAAGGTAAATCTGGCTGAAAGTGCTATGCTGGCTGGTATTCCCAATAGACCTAATATGTATAATCCCAGAAAAAATTTAGAAGCTTCCATGAAGAGAGCCCACCTTATTTTAAAGCTTATGCTAAATCAAAATTATATCTCTCAGGAGCAATATGATACAGCTATAAAACATAAATTTGTCATGGAATCTGACTACAAAAAAACTTTTTTTCCTGACAGAGATATAACTGTCATCGTAAAAGACGGTAGAAGAAAAAGAGAATCTACCAAAGCACCTGATTTTATGGATATAGTCGAAGAAAAACTTGTCGACCTAGTTGACCCTTCTGTCTTTTCTCGAGGTGGATTCAAAGTATACACCACTTTAGATAATGAGATGCAAAAAATTGCAAAAAACACCTTTGAAAATTATTCAAAATTTAAATCCGATAAAAAGCTCCAGGGGGCTATGGTCACTTTGGATGCTAAGACAGGGGAAGTTAGGAGTATTGTAGGAGGAAAGGGATATAGATCCGGTAACTTTAATCGTGGTATCGATGCTAAAAGACAGATTGGATCCACCTTTAAACCATTTATATATTATACAGCTCTAGAAAAAGGATACACTATGAATCAAATTGTAGATGCTTCCAACACAAAATATGGTAACTGGTCTCCTAAAAACTATAATAATGCTAGATATAAAAATATTACCCTCATTCAATCCCTAGAAAAATCAATCAATACAGTAGCTGTAAAACTATTAAATGATGTAGGAATAGATGATGTTATAGGTAATTTTAATGAGACAGGAGTAGATGTAGAATTTACCAAAGATCTTACAATAGCTCTAGGTTCTACCAGTGCCAGTCCATTGGAGTTAGCTACTTCATACCTTCCATTTGCTAATGGTGGTATTGCACACAGAGATTCTTTTATTACTCGAATTGAGGATACAGATGGAAACATTATCTATGAAAATGAGGTTTTAGAGGGCGAAAAGATCTATGATTCGGTAGATACCTCTCTCATGACCTATATGCTTAAAAAAGTTGTGGAATATGGATCTGGAAGGGGAGCAAAGTTAAACTCTCGTCTTGGATTTAATGTGGATCAGGGTGGAAAAACAGGAACTTCCAATGATTTCAGATCTGCCTGGTATGCCGGTTTCACCCCTGACTATGTCACTGTGGTATATATGGGCTATGATGATAATACTCCTATGCCAAAGAGTTCTTCCGGTGGACGTATGGCAGTTCCCCTATGGAAAGACTACTATCAGACAATGATCGATAAGGGGATATATAATCCTTCTTCATTTGATTTTATAGATGAAAATATCCAGAATGGAGAATTGGTCAGCAGAAATATTGATCTCCGGAGTGGAGAGGTAAAGAGAGCTCCCAAGGAATTCAAAAGGGAAGTCTTATTTAAAAAGGGAGAGGTTCCTGATACAATTACTGAAAAAATATTTAAAGGGATCAAAGGATGGTTCAATTAAAACTTGAAATTGATGTTAAAATATAGATAAAAAGACTCCTCCAAAACATAGTTTTGGAGGAGTCTTTTGCTTCTAATCAAATTCTTTAAAAGCAATTATTTTTCTATTTTTTAATATTCTGATAAACATAAATACTCTCTCTTGCATAGATTCATATGTATCTTCCTCTGTTTCCAAAAGAATATTAATGATATCATATATTGTATTTTTTCCATCGATATTCTCCCAGACTAAACTACCTAATCCATCCAATTCCAAAGTACTGGTATTAGATTTTTTAGTCATCCACCTCAAAGTTTTTTGAAGAAAACTAGTATGGGTAAAGACAAGATGGATGTTTCCATCCTGCCTTTTACAATCCAAATGAAGTTTTACAGGGACAATATCTAGAAAATTTTCTTCATTTTTTTTCATTTTAACTCCTTATTCTAAGTGTAACTTATTAATTTTCTTATTCAGGTAATTGTTCATCCGAAGCTTTTCCAGAAACTACTTGAGCATAGATCCAAATAGCTAATGCCGCAAAGATTACAAACCCTACAGTAGAATTTGTAGTGATAGCTCCAAATTTGGCACCGAATGCTGATAAGTCTTTTCCTAAAGTGATAAATACTGCTAATAATATCCCAATTAAAGCATCTCCAGCAACTAATCCAGAAGATAATAAGATACCTTTCTCTATTCTTCCTTTTTGCTCTGTTTTGTTTTTCTTAAATTTCATCTCAACAACTTCTCTTACCAATGCTCCAGTTAAGATAGCAGCTGATAATTGAATTGGTAAGTATAATCCTAAAGCGATAGGTAAGATAGATAAACCTAAGAAGTTAATAACTATACCGATAACTACACCGATGATAACCAATGTCCAAGGGATCTCTCCTGTCATAACACCTTCAGATAACATTCTCATTAATCCAGCTTGAGGTGCAGGAACGTCTACTGATCCTAGTCCAAAAGCTTTATGTAACATAAGTACTACTCCACCAGCTGCAAATGCTGCTACTACTAATCCAGCAAACATTGACCATTCGATTTTCTTTGGTGTTCCACCTATTAAGTATGTATGTTTTAAACTTTGTGCTACTCCACCAGAAGTTGAAATAGATACACAAACTACACCGGCAGCTATAATAGCCATGATTTTTCCTAATTCAGGGTTTACACCAGTTGCTTTGATAACTGATGCGATTACTAATAATGAAGCGATAGTCATTCCAGATACAGGGTTATTTGATGCACCCATGATTCCTGTCATTCTTGCAGATACTACACCGAAGAAGAATGAGAAGAATATTACTAAGAATGATACGATAAATCCTACTTTAGGTATTCCTGTTGATAATGGTAATAACCATACTATTAAGAATACTGCGATAGCTCCTGCTCCAACAAATGTTAGTGGAGTATCGATGTGTTGTCTTTCTATTTTATGAGCAGTTTTTTCTGCTTTTAAACCTTTCATAGCTTCTTTGAAAGAGCTGATGATTGCTGGTGCTGATTTAGCTAGTGAGATAAATCCACCTGTTGCTACTGCTCCTGCTCCTATATATCTAATATAGTTAGACCAGATAGCTATAGCTGACATTTCTGATATTAATTGAGTTGCTGGGAATATAGGAGTTGTAGCTCCTGATCCTATGAATTTAATTAACGGTATGAAACCAAACCATGCTAATAATGCTCCAGAGAACATTAAGATAGCTACTCCAGTTCCTACGATAAATCCTACACCTAATAAAGATGCTACTGCATTAAATCCAAAAGCTGTTCCTAACTTTGTAATAGCCCAAACTGGTCCTTCTGACCAAAGTCCTAATCCACCAGATAGGAATTTGAAAGCTCCACCCATTCCTAAACCTTTCAATACAGTTTTAAATCCTTCTCCACCTTTGTTGGCATTTACTAAGATCTCATAAGCTGCTACTGATTCAGGGAACATTAATACTCCATGTTCCTCTACGATTAAGTACTCTCTAAATGGAATAACAAATAAAGTTCCGATTAATCCACCTAATATAGTTATGATAGCTATAGAAACCATGCTTAAGTCATGTCCCCATATAATAATAGCCGGTAATGTAAAGATAATTCCACCTGCGATAGATTCTCCTACTGCTGCTACTGAAGCCACTAAGTTAGCTTCTAATATAGAATCCTTTCTAAATACTGCTTTTAATATTCCTGTTCCTAATATTGAAGCTGGAATTGCTGCTGCAATTGTTAATCCAGTCTTTAATCCTAAATATACATTTGATGCTGCAAATATTACTGCGAATAAGATTCCTAATCCTATAGAAACTGCTGTAGTCTCAGACATCGCTGTATCCATAGATACAAAAGGTTTAAATTGATGTTTTTTCTCGTTCATTTCTTTCCTCCTTAAATTTCAATAAAGTTAATTTTCACTATATTGTACAATAATGATAACCTTCTTTCGGTTTTAAGTCAAGAACCTATATTTTGACACGAAAGTTCGTTTATCTATGACATAAACTGCACTTTGTTTTATTTAAAAATACAAAAAATTCCTAAATTTCTTAAATTAAGTTTAAAATAGTAATGTTTTACTTAAGAAAATAATCACTTAAATAACTTTTATTACAGAAAAATGAAATAAAACTCCTTATCAGGCGGATAACTCCCTGTGAAACAGACTATACGATTTTAATTATTCACCTAACTATATTTTTTTCTCTTCTTTCGAATATTCTTAATTTTCCATAAATTCCTTTAATTTTTTTATGAAATTAAATTTAATTTATGGAAATATATGGTCTTTGTATGAAAATTCCTCTTTCAATAAACAACTGCTATAATTTACCCCTCAAAAATAATATAGAATTTGCCATTAAAAAAAATTTCAAAGCAAGGAAATAGATAAAATTTAAAGGAAATGATATAATTTCTATACAATAAATTAATTAAAAAATAGTTATATACACAATATTCAAACTATATTAAAGGAAGTGATATATGTATTACGAAGATATGATCTTTACCAAAGAAGATATCGATCTGTTGGTTTTTGAAAATAGTGAATTTTTAAACTGTGTTTTTAAAGAAATAACTTTTAATAAAATAAGTTTTAATGGAACTATACTGGAAAATTGTACCTTTAAATCCTGCCAGTTAACTTCTTCTACCTTCCGAGATGCCAAATTTATAGATCTTAATTTTGAAAATTCCGAACTTATCAGTATCAACTTAAGCCACATCAATAAATTTATAGTTGAAGTCTCATTTACTGATTCCTATTTAAAATATTGCGATCTCAGTAAATTAGATCTGAATAAAGCAAATTTTTTAAATTCAACTCTAAAAGAGTGTCTATTTTTTGAAACTAATCTGAGTCAGGCTTCTTTCAACAACTCCAATTTAAAGAATTCATCCTTTGACAGGTGCAACTTAGAAAGGGCTGACTTTAAAGATGCTACCAATTATAGGATCAATCCTATGACAAATCGTATTAAAGGAGCCAAATTTTCCCTCCCTGACCTAATCGGATTAGTCAGAGATTTCGATATTAAGATAGTGTAAGAGGTAACGTTTTTAAGATAATAAAAATAGGAGAGTCCAACGGACTCTCCTATTTTTATTATCTAATTTTATAATGTCATTAATAGTTTCGCTAACATAAGAGCTGTTACCGTTCCTATTGCCGATCCAAATATTCCCATCATAAGCCCTGCTGGAATTAATGCTTCATCATATGTTCCTGCTAATATTGGAGCTGATACAGATCCACCTACGTTAGCTTGAGAAGCTATACCACAGATATAAAGATCTAACTTGAATACTTTTGCTAATACTAATAATACCACTAAATGGAATAATAATACTAATACTCCTGCTACTATATAGATAGCTGCTTGACCCATATCAATAGTAGAGAAGTCTGTTGCTGTTGCTATTAATCCTACTACTACATATAAAAGTACACTACCTACATGGTCAGTTCCTTTGATTCTCTTTAACGGTGTCATACTTCCTAAGATACCAAAGATTGTAGCTAAGATTACTACCCATCCAGATCCACTAAAGAATCCTCTAAGACCAGATAAGAAGTTCGCATCAGTTAATCCACCTGGGTTAACTACTTGTTTTCCAAGAACTAATACTATTCCTGCTACTCCAAGACCTAATCCTAATGTTAACATAAAGTCCATAAATTCATAGTCTCTCTTGTCTTCATTTTTAGCTGCTGTAGCATGAATATGACTTATGATTTTATCTACTTCATCACTGTTTGCACCAGAAAATTTATTAAACTTCTCTCTCATTGGAGCCAAACTGATAAGTAATACTAACCAGAATGATGCACAGATATTATCCATTAAGAATGCATATGTCAGTGCTTGCGAACCATCTTTTACTCCTAATCCTGCTTGAGCAGCGGCCATGTTTGTTGACCCTCCAACCCATGAAGAAGATAAGATTGAGAATGTTTGCCATGCATCTGTATCAAATCTTGATTTTAATGCAACGAATACAATTATAAATCCAATTATGATACTAGCTGTTACTGCTAAAAATGAACCCATTAATTTTGGTCCTAATTTAAATACATCTCTAATATCATTTTTTAATAGTAATAAAAATAACATCATTGGTAATAAAAAATATTTTAATTGCCCGATAAAGCTCGATAATTGTGGTGTTAATTCCCAAATGTGCATTGTTGCACCTATCATTCCACCAAAATAAATAAATGTTAATCCCGGTATAACCTTGAATAATTTTAACTTTAATGTTTTTTCACAATACAATACTGCCGTTATGAATAATATCAATAACGAAAAATAACTAAATACACTTGTTATCATTTGAATATCCTCCTATTTTTAACTGTTTTTAACTGTTTTTTAACGTCTCTTCACCTGTACACAAACTGTACAAAAAACGAAGAATACGTTTTGTTTCCAATATATTTTAGCACAATTTTATAAGAATTCAAAGTTTTTTGTAATTCTCTTAAATAAAAAAAGCAAAAGTATCATTTTTTAACTACTTTTTATAACGTATGTAGTTATCAACGAATACAGTTTTCTTAGAAAATAATTAAAGGTTTTCTCAAAAAAACTAATTTTTTTTATACTTTTTTTACTAATAATCAAAAAAAAATAAAAACTATATTTCTTTTTTTGAAAAAATATTATATAATCTATGAGATGACTCTGTAGCTCAGATGGATAGAGCGGCTCCCTCCTAAGGAGTAGGCCATGCGTTCGAATCGCGTCAGGGTCACCATTCTTAATAAAATTAAAAAGAAGATGAAATTTAAGAATTTCACCTTCTTTTTTTATTTTTATCTATTAAATATATTCAATACATCGTTAAATGTTATCAGAATAATAAGTCCAAATAATATGATCATTCCCACCATATGAAACTTTTCCTCAAACCTCTTATTGACCTTTATACCTATCACTTCTAAAAGGACAAATATTATCCTTCCACCATCTAGAGCAGGAAATGGAAGTAGATTAAAGAACCCTATGTTTATTGAGAGTAATGCCGTTAACCAAAATAAGATTCCAACCCCACCTTGACTGGCATCTCCTACAATCTTAACTATACCAACAGGCCCAGATATTTCCTTAGCACTTACCTGCCCTGTGACAAGCTGCTTAAATCCTTTTAAGATCATTGTAAATAAGTTTTTATAAGCAGTCCCGGATTCGGATACAGCATCTATAAATCCATATTTTTCGATACTATATTCTGGTAATATACCGATATAATAATCATTTCTTTGCTCATCAAAAGTAAGTTCAACTTCTTTTTTTATGATCTCTCCATCTCTTTTTATAAGAAATTCCATACTGCTGCTTTCTATCTCACCGTTTACACGACTTATATCTTCCCATCTGTCTATCCTATTTCCATCTATCTCCAGGATCTCATCCCCTGTTTTTAAATTTCCAAAGGACTTAGAAGTTTCTACCATATTTCCAATTACAGGTTTTTCATTTTGAACTGCCTTTCCGTTATAAAGTAAACTTCCAAAGACTATAATGTAAGCCAATATAAAGTTCATCACTACACCTGCAACCAAAACTACAAATCTTTGAAATGGAGATTTAGTGTTGAATCCGTCCTTTACTACAGATTCTACCTCCATCCCCTTGATATTTACAAATCCTCCAATAGGTATAGCTCTCAGACAATATCTCGTATGCAGTCCTTCGTGGGAAAATAAAACAGGTCCCATTCCCAGAGAAAACTCCTCCACCGGCATCTTAAAATATTTAGCCGTCAGAAAATGCCCCAATTCATGAACCATTATTATAATTCCAAGTATAAGTATCGTTATTATTATATTCATCTAGACAACTCCTCACAAACTCTCAAAACTTCATTGCCAATCTCATCTATAGTTTTTAATTCTCCGCCTTTTACACACATTATTTCCTTCCACGAATATTTATTTGCTATATAGCAAGCATTGTCGTGGGATTTCTGCATATATTCACGGTCATTTTCATGAATATCTTTCTTATCTTCCCCTGTAATCTTATTTTTTCTCTTTTCCATCAATTTATACGCCATCTCAGTAGGCATATTTAAAAATACTACCATATCTGGTTTTGGTATTCCCATCTTTTCATATTCCAACTCAGCCAGCCACTCTAAATATCCATCTTTTTCCACCTTGTCATCCATCTTTGATGCCTGATGAACCATATTGGAAGTTGTGTATCTGTCTGAGATGATTATTCCTCCATCGTTGTAGAACTCCTCCCAAGTAGTTTTAAAAGATGCATATCTATCCACTGCAAACATAGTAGATACAGCATAGGTATTCACCTCTCCTACATTCTCTCCGAATTCACCATTTAAATACATCTTTACAGGTGCTGATGATGGACTTTCATAATTTGGAAAGGTAACTTTCATAACCTTCTTTCCCATTTTTTTATATTTTTCATACAATAATTCTGCTTGAGTCTGTTTCCCGCTAGAATCAGTTCCTTCTATTACTATTAATTTTCCCATTTTTACTCTCCTATAATCAATCTATTTTTTTCTAAGATAGGTCTCAATTCCTCTAGATAAATTTCTCCCATCTTTTTATACCCTGTTTCATCGGGATGGATATTGTCGTACATATGTTTGTTCCATACGCCTTTCCATATATCTTCTATAAGATACACCCCTTCTTTATCTTCTAACTCTTCAAAAATTTTATCAAATTCATTTTTAGAACCATTTTTTAAGATATTAAAAATTAACTGATTACCATAAAATTTTACTACATAAACTCTTATATTTCTTTTTAGGAGTTCATCTACAATATAGTTTAAGTTCCTTTTTGTTTCAGACGTGTCTAATCCTTGAATCAGATCATTTGCTCCTAATTCCACTATAACCACATCTGGATTATAATCTAAAACATCAGTTTCAAACCTTTGTAGTGCAGACACTGTCGTATCCCCGTTTATCCCCTTGTTGATCACCTTTAATTCGAGTTTAGACTGTAAATAATCCGGGTAACTTCCCCCTGTAGGAGCCCCATACCCAGCAGTTAAACTATCCCCATAACATATCAAAATACTTTCTTTAGTCAAATTTTTATCTCCTAAATCCTTATTAAAAAAATTATAACCCATATGGATGAAAACCACCACTACTAAAGTTATTATAACCTTATTCATGAGCTTTCCCCCTAATGATTATCTTTACTATTTCAGATTTACTCCAGGTTCTATAGGCAAAAAATCCTGTTCCTACTCCAGAAGATACTATTACTGCCATATTTTTTATTTTTTTATATCCGTAGACAACCTTGTATTTGAGCATATACCCTAAATTTACAGGGAAAAACTGCCCTCCATGGGTATGGCCGGAAAGTTGTAATGCTATATTTTCACTGAGTGCTTCCTCAAGTTTTGGCCGGTGATCCACTACAACCTTTGGATAAGTGGTATTATAAATTTCATTTATTTTTTTTCTCGAATGATTGGTCTCATCATCTCTAAAAATAAATTCTAATTTTTTTATTACAACCGATTCATCCCTCAAAATTTTGATTCCACATCTGCCTAAATACTCTATATTTTTATCCAAATAACCTGTATACTCATGATTTCCTAAAATCCCATAAACTCCGTATTCAGTTTTTATCTTTCTTAATATCTTATCAAATCCTCTATCTTCTAAATATTCCATATGGGATTCTATGGTATCTCCTCCGACCAATACACAATCAGGAGATAACCTATTCACTTTTTCAACTATTTCTTCCACATAACTTATAGGCCTTAATTCGCTTAGGTGAATATCCGATAAAAACACCAGGTTTAATTCAGTGTCATAGTCAGATAGTTCCACCGTATATTCCTTTATATTTATTTTAATATAATTTTGGTACCCTCTCCACATCAATAAAATATAGAATATAAGGCTGAACAAAAGAAATATAGGTGTCCTAATTACCCTTTCCCATCCTAAAACCTCTAAACCAATGGCTAAAATAGTTATAAAACATAGCGTTTTATATAAAAATAAATAGTTAGCTACAACGATCTTTAATTTTTTCCTTAAGTTTTCACTCTTTATCTCGGTGACATTTATTAAAAATAAAAAAGAACCTAGAAAAAATAACCCTCCTGCCAAGTAAGTACCTGACAATAAATATAATAGATATATAACAAAGGGCATAGGCAGATAATATACAATTAACTTCAACATATTCCTCCCCTGTTTCGATCTATAAAGTTTTCAATTTGATTTTTCCTATTGATAAGTTTTTATTATTCTTGTAGCTTCTTCTCTTGCCCAGGCATCAGCTTTTATAACCGCTTCCAAGGTATCTACTGAATGTACCTCATGATTATCCATAGTATTTTTTATAACTTTATAGATCTCTAAAAATTTAATATTCCCATTTATAAATTGATCTACAGCTATCTCATTGGCTGCATTGTAGACCGCCGGCATGGATTTTCCTGTCCTTCCTGCAAAATACGCATACTCTACACCTTTAAATACATCGTTATCTACCTCATCAAAAGTAAGATTAGAGAGTGTTTTAAAATTTAAACTTTCTAAAACCTTGTTAGATGCTCTATCTGGATAGGTAAAAGCATATTGGATAGGTACCTTCATATCCGGTACTCCCAGTTGAGCTATTACAGACATATCGTTAAATTCTACCATTGAATGAATTATACTCTGTGGGTGTACCAATACCTCTATATCATCATAAGAAACATTAAAAAGCTGGTGTGCTTCTATAACTTCTAATCCTTTATTACAGAGGGTAGATGAATCTATGGTTATCTTTCTACCCATAGACCAATTTGGATGTTTCAGAGCATCTTCTACCCTTACATCCTTTAGTTCTTCCAGTGTTTTCCCTCTGAACGTTCCACCACTAGCTGTGATAATTATCTTATTTACCTCCTCTTTTTTACCACCTAAAAGAGATTGGTAGATAGCTGAATGTTCACTGTCTACAGGAATTATTTCTGCATTATACTCCTTTAACATATTATTTATCAAATCTCCTGCTGCCACCATAGTTTCCTTATTAGCAAGAGCTATTCTTTTTTCTTTTTTAATAGATTCTATAGTTGCTTCGATTCCTACTGCTCCACTTACTGCTGTAAGAACTATATCCGCTTCATCTAAAGCTCCTAATTTTTTAAGTCCTTCATTCCCTAAATATACCTCTAAATCAGGATATTTTTTGGTTATCTCTTCATATCCATCTTGTGTTCCAATAGATACATAGCTTGGTTTAAACTCATCTATCTGTTCTATCAATAATTTATGGTTATAGTGGGCACTCATTGCAACCACATTAAATTCCGATTTTTTATTCCTAATTACTTCCAGTGCATTTGTTCCAATACTTCCTGTACTTCCTAATATTGTTATATTTTTAATCTTAATCAACCCCTTA
Organism: Psychrilyobacter atlanticus DSM 19335; assembly: GCF_000426625.1. NCBI lineage: Bacteria > Fusobacteriati > Fusobacteriota > Fusobacteriia > Fusobacteriales > Fusobacteriaceae > Psychrilyobacter > Psychrilyobacter atlanticus. The sequence continues at coordinate 2,203,853 of NZ_KE384547.1, forward strand.
GTTTATCACTCATCCTAACGGACACCGTTTTTTCTCAACCATTCATTTTAGCTTTAATATCTCCTATGAGATTCATATTCATAAAGAATGAAAGTTTATTACTATATTATACAAAAAAAAAGGAGCTTTCGCTCTCTTTTTTTATTATCTAAGAAATTATAAAATTTATGTAATAAATAAAATATTATAAAAACTTAAATTATGCTTGTTTGGATGCAACGTCACGAAGATATAGTAGAATTTTAGTGTCAAGAGATTGACATTAGAATTTTGCTATTTTTTTTATAAATTTATAGCAGAAAATTTTTAAAGGTTTGGAAAATAGTAATTTCCCACCTTTTTTTTAAAACCTCGATAGAGGTTTTAGGCTTTCCTTGTCACAACGTATTAATTCAGAGAAAGTCTTATTTATCAATAAAAAAGGGTGATTTAATGTCAGGGGTTACTGTTATTACTGGAAAAATTAAAAAAACAGGTGATGTATTTCAATATTCAAATTATGATACTGGAGTAGTTACAGGTGATAAAAAGTATGACTACAAGTGTGAAAATGGGAAATATTGGAAAAAAAAGCATATTATGGGATCTCTTCCAATCTATGAAGAAGTCAAAGTAGGTCGTGGAGAAAAAAAAGACCTATCACAATTACAAAAAGGAGAGCTATATTCATATTTAAATAATAAATCAATTAACATAAGAAGAAAAATTGCAGAATTTAAAGATTTATACCTATGTAATGTTTTAAAATATCAAGATCATAAAGGACAGATCTGTTTACCTAAGATGATAACTATCACCTTTAAAAATGATATTAAAGATTATGAAGTGGCAGTTTTAGAAATGGATAAAACTATTAAAAGGATTCAATATTTTGTCCAGACAAGATTTGATAAAAATTTCAAATTAAGAGCTGTAGGAGTAAGAGAAGTTCACAAAGAGAAAAGAGAGGGATATCATTTTCATTTTATAGCCTTTAATCTTCCATATATTGACAGAGATAAATTTAAAAAATTTGGTGAAAAAGAATCTACTAATAGTGGCAGAGTTGAAATATCAGTATTAAAGCAATTTAAAAAGAAATATATTGATTATAGTAGTGATGGAATAGAAGAAAAAATAAGTTTTGTTGAAAATCCAGTCTCATATCTGTCTAAGGCACTAACTTATTTATCTAAGGAATTAGATGATCTATATAAAATAGATTACTCAATGGATCTTAGAGAAGATAAAGAGCTAATGGCAAAATTAAAAAATGAACTTAACAGAAAAACACTATTCAAAGTTGGGAAATTAATTAAACCTGAAGTTATTAATTTGTATTCAAATGAAGAATTTGAACATGAATTAAACAAGGCATTTGATAACTATAAATTTAAAGATCATTTTAGTTTCAATACTGAATTTCTCGGATGGATAGATTTATATAAATTTGTAGACCATAGGGGTAAAAGCGATCTAGTGGATAGTGTCCTAGATACTTTAGGCTTTAGTTATGAATACATAGAAGAAAATGAAAATATAGATAAATTAAAACATTATAAAATAAATAAATTTTTTATAAATTATAAAGAAAATAAATTAATGTATATTGATAATAGTAATTTCATAGAAATAGATAAAAATCTATTTAATCATATTTTAGATATCAATGATTTAAGTAATGAAATAAAACAATTTATAATAAAAAATAAGGGGGAATAAAAAAATGGATATGTTACTAAGAAATGCAACAGTTCAGGAGCTAAAAGTCAGTGAATGGGAGGGAAAAGAATATTATTCAATTTTATTAAATGGTGGGCTTGTATCTCCAAAAGTAAAATTAACTCATGAGCAATTCAAAAAGTTAAAAAAAGATGGTGTAGGTCATAACTCAGTATTAAACATAGAATTTGATGTTCAATATTCAGATAAAACAAAATGTGTTCACAACGGTAATAAATTAGTATCTTATGAAATCGTATAATGAATATTTCTATCTTTGGGATAATAGAATTAAAACCTTATAAATTAGGATTTGAAACCATTAAAACTGTAAGACTTATAGTTGATTCAGAAAGATTTTACATTTTAAAAGGATTAAAAACTGATTTAGGATCTATTCCTAAACCTTTAAGGATAATTTTTCCTAGATATGGACTTGAAACTACTGGCTATGTAATACATGACTATGGTTATAGAGTGCAGCCAAAAAATACAAATCGTAAATTTTGGGATAATGTCCTTTTACAGATCTTAAAAGACCAGGGCATAAAATACTATAAAAGATATTCTATCTATTGGGGGCTTAGATCATTTGGTTGGGTCGCATGGAATAAAAATAAAAAACAACTGGGGAGGTGACTTGTTTGGATGATTTTGAAAAAGAATTTTTAAAAAAATATAAAGATGATCATCCTCCAGTATTTGAAATGACTATGTTTTTAATGGGAAAAATGAACAAATTTAATAGAGATTTAAAAATATTGATTTATATATTAATATCTTTCCTTTTTCCTGTGTATTTAGTAGTCTTTCAGTTTATATTAAAAAAATAGAAAAAGGGGTGATTAGATGGGATTGTTATTTGATAGTAGCCTATATAGTGGTGAACTCTTAGCAAAAGATATTTTTTATTATCTAAGTAAATTTAGAACTGATAGAAAATTTTCAAAATTAAGTTTTAAAAAAGGTATTACAGGAAAATTTGAGCCATTACAGGTTAATGGTATTACTGCATATTTCAATGATTTGATAATGATTGTTAAAGTAAGCGGTTCGGATAATGGGAAAGATATAGAAGAGTACATGACTTATGATGAGTATCTAATTTATAAAGATCTTGGTAGACCAATTGATTATTTGTCTGTTGAATTTGATGATATATTTATAGGATTTAAATCAATATCATCAGTAGATACAGAAGAATTAAATAGTTATACTTATGAAACTGTTTTATTAAATCTAGGAAATGGTAGATATTGTATAAGATTAAAATCTTTATTTGATGAAATAAAAAAAGGAAATGTAAGTTTTGATGGAGGAAATGACTTTAGTACTAATCTATCTGTCTTACAAAGAAATGGATATAATGAAAATTATTTAGAATTTGCTTTTATGGTAGGTGATTCAAAATTTTCAAGTGGATATCCTATTGATATGTTGAATTTTATTAAACCAAAAATAAATAATCCATTTTTATATCCTACTTATTTTGGTGATAATAAAGAAATTAATGTTGAAAGTTCAGGTGGGGGAAGTGGTGGTGGATCTCCATTTAGTCCAATTCAAGCAGAGTTGATAAGTAAAGCATTATGTAAAATCTTGTTAACTGTTGATCCTTTTGAGAGAGATGAAAGAGTCTTAGAGGGTGCAGGAATAAACAATTCAGGAAGACGACCAAGACCACCACAATAATAAATACAATGGGGGATTAAGTTCCCCCTTAAAATGAGGTTGATTTTATGGTTTCTGTTTCAAAAATAATAGAAAATTCAAGAATTGCACAAGATCATACATATTTTAGGCATGATAAACACTTTAGGAAAGTTTTTTTTATGGATATGCAAAAAGTTAATACAATAAGTGAATTAAGAGGAATAACAAGTTTCTATTCATTTGCTCGTTATATTAAACCTGTAATGTCTTATTTATTCCCTTATTCTGACAGTTTTACAATGGTTTCTTCTTATGGACAAACTGAATATTCAGATGTAAAGCCTAATCCTGTTGATGATGATGACAATGGTGATGTTTTATATGGTAATTATTATTTATTTTTTAACCATTATATTGAAGTGATCGCACCAAATGAAGAAAAGTATTTGTTTGTATTCACTACTATGGGTGCTTTAACTAGATATAATTCAGAAGAGTATTCCGCACTTACTCAGGAATATATAAACTTTTTTAAGAGGTCATGGAAAGGTTATAGAATTTCAAAAAATGATTTTAATTATTTTTTAAGAGGTTATTCTGATTTTAGTTATATGAAAAAATACTTATATTTTAGATTTTATTTAAACTCTTTTACTGAGGATGGGGCAATGTATGATTATTGGTTTAAACGTCTATTTAAATTTAATTACCCAGTATTAAAAGTTCACTATAATTCAAAGGATTATTTATCAAATATAAAAAGTGATTTTTTTAAAGAAGATAGTCCAGAGTTAAAAGAAAAAGAAAATCTTCAACTTTTGTATGAAGAACTAAAATCAAAATACTTAGATAAACTAGAGAAAAAGAAAAGATTAAATCTTGATTTTGATTATGAAGTAAAAGAATATTTTAATGGTTCAGATAGTAAACTTGGCATAATTATTAAAGAAAAAGGCTTTATTGTAGATGAAATCTTTATAACTCTTGATGGTATCGGGAAAAACATTTCAAAGAATTTTGATAAATTAGATTTTGAAATTATGTTTAATGAAATTTATATAAAAAATTAGTTAAAAGGGGGATAGAATGGGATTTTTAGGTTTATTTCTTGTAACATCATTTTCACATTTACTTCTATTTTATTCTATAAATTATTACTTTTTTAGTCCTGATGATGAAAAAAGAAATGAAATATTTAATGAAATGATTGATAAATTAATTAATAGTTTACCTCAAATATATGAGGGATTAGACCCGTTTCCAGTAGATAGCAAGATTAAATCTATTCTTATAGATTCTAATAATTTACATTTAAATGTAGTAACAAACAACCCTAATTATTCTAGCGGTCACTTAAGATATACTATTCCTTTCGATGAAAAGTCAAAACAGGATGAATTTAATTTCTTAAAAACCTTTAAATGGTTATTTAAAAGTCATCCCTTATGGGATTTAGCTCAACAAAAACACACAACTTTTGAAGTTGAAATGCTAGAAAAAAATTATAAATTTTATTATATAATGAATGATTTATCTTTAAGCCAATTAGGAAATTTTTCAAATGATTTTAGTGAAGATCTTTATCCAATCCATAACCCTGATTATGATCCTGAAACAAATCCAAATGTTCCTCAGATCATAGCAGAAAAAGGACACGAAAGAGTATTTTTAATATTAGATCATCATGTAGATAAGAAAAAGCTAGAAATAAAATTAATTGATAAATCAGATGGGATATCAGAATTTGAAAAAGAATTAACTAAAAAAGAAAAAGCAGAAAATGAACTAGCAAAATTTTTATATTATCTTTCTAACTCTGGGATAGTAAAGAATTTAGAAAATAAGAAAAGATTAGATCCTAGTTTTGGTTATAACTTAGACTATGGGATAAATAAAGATGATGAATTTTATTATACTCTTGAAACTTTTAAAATCAAAACAGATGGTAATAAACAGGAAGGATCAGAAAAAAATGAGGAAGTTTATAATCCTAATGTATCCGATATCTTAGAAAAGGCAGGTGCAACAGTGGTAAAAATAGACCCTGAAAGTAGAAAATTATATATTCAAAATCCTGAATTGAAGATGGAAAACAATGCCAGTGTCAATTTGGCAGTTACAGAGGGGTCTAAGGTTGGACTTGATACAGGTGGTCAATCTGTAAAACTAGATGGTAATGGTCAATCAGTGGCTTTAAATACAGCCAATAAATCGGTAGATTTAAATGTTAAAAATAAGAAAGTGGCTTTAGATATTACTGGAAAAGAGATTAATTTAAATGTTCCTAAAGATTCTCAAATAGGTTTAAAAACTACTGATGATACAGGAAAATTAAAACAAGTTGAATTAAAGGTAACAGATGAAAATGGTGAAACAAAAACGATTGCCATAGATGGAATAGGTACTGATGAATGGAATACTTTGATTGGGGCTTTAAGTATAAGACAAGAAAAGTTAAAAATCATTGATCAAAATAATATTGATGCTTATAGATTTGAATATGTTAATGATCCCGCTAGAGGAATAGAAAAAGAGGTTTCAAAGTATAAAAAGAAAAGATTTGAAACTATAGTAACTGAACCTGATGGAAGAAAAGATTTGATCCAAAGAGAACTTCAAGAGTGGGAACAAAAACATAGTACAAAGAAAAAAGGAGAGTTTAAAGATTCTTATGGTGAAACAGTAGAAATTAAACAAGGTTATTATAGTAATCAAGATCCATTAATAAAAGCTTATCATGAAATTAATCATAGGACTTTAGGGAAAAATCAAGCAGATATTTATATCGCTAATAATTTAACCGATTTAGAAGAAACCCCTAATGAAGTTTCAAAAGAGGTAGAAAAAATAGAAATAGTGAAATCAGAGTTACCACAGGAATTAACAGATTATCAGATAGTAGAAGATGTCGGTATAAAATTCTTTGATAATTCAGAGGTACAAAATATTGATGGTGACTTAGATTTGATTAAGTAAAGAAAAAAGAGGGGTTATTTCCCTCTAAGATCTGAATGGCAATATTTACATTTAATTGCTTTTTTATTAATAGATTCCCTACAATAAGGACAATGTTTAAAAAAGAAATGTTCATAAATTTTATATGGAATATATATAATTAAAAGTGGTACAAATATAAATAAAATCGTTCCGATTATTTCTCTTAACATATTAATCACCTCGATTAATTATACATTATATTTTTATGTAATTCAATTTTATAAAAGGAGGTTTATATGGCAATTCCTATTATGGTTTCATATGCTTTAGTTGGAGTAGCTAATGCAATGTCTAATATTTTAGTAGAGTCCTTGGTTGATACTACTGTAGATTATGTTATTGACGGTATAGATGAAGCAATGCAAAAAGCTATGCCAAATTTTGAAAGCTCATACATGAAACAATTTACTAATCAAGTTAGAATGGGAGCAGCAACTGCAACTAATGCTCGGATTATGGGAGCAGCTCTTAAATCTCAAAATAAATTTGAGGGACGTATGGATTTATTGAGACAAAAATCAAAAGAAAAATATAATCGTCAAAGACAAGGGATAAAGGATTCAACTTTAGCATTAGTAGGAGAAAAAAGGGCATTAGATAAATTAAAAAATTCATATGATAAAGAAATGGAAAGATTAGATCGTTCTAGTGATCGGTATACAAAAATAAGAAGTTCATCTGCAACGGAAGCCAATGCTTTTTCAAATGGTACAGGAGCTTTAAAAACTGGTCATGATGGAACTATTCAAAACTTAAAAGGTAATCCAAACGCGGATCTCGTTGTAAGTATAAATAGATTATTAAATGGGTTAGGAAACTATGAAAATAAAGAGGGGGTATTAGCTATATGACAATGAATGAGATATTTAGAATATGGGGGCTTTTAAAATTTGTTGAAGAGATCTCTATAACTAAGGATAAAAAAGTCAATCTTTATGATAAAGATAAAAAACTATTGATGAGTGTTCCACTTGCAATTTTTGAAAAAATTCAAGGTGAAAAAAATGTTGTTTAAACTGACTTACTCCCTTGCCTCTGGTGATACAAGTATTAGAGATGCAAGTTTTGCGAGTGAAGCTAAAGCACTGGATTTTCTTCAAGCATATAACAGTTTAAATACTGGTGCTAAAATTATAAGGGTAAATAAATTAGTAGCTGAATTATCATTAAAAGATAAAGTAAAATTTGGTAACCAAAACATAAATAAAAATGATTATTTTAATTTAAAAGTTCTATATGAAACTATTACCAAAGAAAGATTTAATATGACAATTCCATACTTGGAAAAAGCTAGAATCAACAAAAAAGATGTGGAAAAAATATTAGTGTATATACAAGATTATTCAAAAGATTTGGATATGAATTATAAAAAAAGTTATTAATTCGCGATTAATATATATGCAAAAAAAACAAAAAAATGGAGGTAACAAATTATGTCATTCAAATTAAGAAAAGGTACAAGTCTAACTTTACGTAGAGGGGATTCTAAAGGGATCGTATTTATGTTACAAGATTCACCGTTTATGAAACAAGGTAATGGAATTCATGTTGGTTTAGGTTCTTCTTCTGATGTAGAATCATTTATTGGAGGGATAGCAAGTGAACTTGATGGAGTAGTTAACAAGTATAACTGTCCTGCAGGAACTTATTACGATGAAGATGCAGTAATCCCTAATGATACTAGAGGGGATTCAGCAAACAAAACTTTCACTGTAGCATTTAGTGATACTAAAGAAACTTGTGCAATAGTTATTCCAGCTGTTAAAATTACAGGAAATGTTGGAACAATCGCAGCATTCTTAAAAACTCAAGCTTTTAAGGATAAAGATGGAAAAGCATTAACTATTTCTAAGGTAGATGTTAAACAATCTTTCTAGTTAATTTCTAGTAAGAAATAAGTTTTGACTCTGGAGTCAAAACTTTATAAGAACTTGAAAGTCTCTTTACTTAATAGTTTAGAGACTTTTTTGTTTTTGTATAGATATAGTGCTTATTCTCCACCTAAAGCCTTTATGAGGATTTTTAATAGTCATCCCTATATTCTTATCATGATTTTACGACTAGTGGACAGGGGCTTGAATTATCGCCTTAAAGAAAAGATCCGATAGGATAACACCCGTAGGGGAAACTCTAAAGCATGGAGTTCTAAACCAATAAAAATAGAATATTATACTTAAAATTTGCCATAGTAGTCCCGTAAGGGCGAGATGATAAGAAAAAAATAAAATTGATTATAGTACTAAAATTGAATAAAACCTTTATAATTAGATTAAACAAAAATTAAGTTTTTTATATCTATTAGGGGAAGGAGATGATTAAAATGGGTACTTTAGAAACACAATTGTTTGATATAGCTATTAGAGCTATGGAGGGAGCTGTAAACGATATCTTGTATTATGAGAGGGAAGAGTTCTTATATGAGCAAAGGGAGGCTTATATAAAGAATAGAGGTAATGGGTTCAATGATCGGGATTTTAAATTGAGTGATGCCAAGATATTAAAAATAAGAGTTCCTAAAGTAAGAAAAAATTCTAGGGATCTTGTTTATAGTATCTTTGATAAATACAAAAGAAATAGTAATGGATTTGAATCTAATTTGATAGATTTATATTCATCTAGGATCTTTGAAAAAGATATAGTAAAAATGTTAGGGATTTCTAAAATATCACAATGTAGGAAAGATAAAATTTTAAGTGAATATATTCAAAAATATGAGGATTTCCTCGAGAAAATGAAACAAAGAGATTATGATTTAATCAAATTAGATTCGACTTTTAAAGGTAAAAAGAAAAATAAATTTAAATATAATATATACTTTGCATGGGGATTTTATACAGAAAATAATGCAGTAAAAAAAGAGTGTTTATATTTTCATATTGCCCAGGGAAATGAGAACAAGCAAGAATGGGAAAAAGCTATATATTATCTAGTTAAAAATGTAAATTTGAAAAAGACCAGACTAATTATTAGTGATATGTTTAACTCACTAAAAACTTCATTACGTGATATTAAAGAAAGTACTCCTCAATTAAAACATATTCTCTATCAAAATTGTATTTGGCATAGATTGTATTCAATCTTTGATGTGTCTACTCTTCCAATGCAATTAAAACATAAATTATTTAGTTTATTTTATTCCAAATTTAAAACTACAAAAGATATATATCTTTTGAAAAAAATGTTAAATCAAGTAAAAAAAGTAAAATATGTAAATAAAAAAAATATAGATGGAATGTTAAATGTACATTATGAAGATAACTTTAATTATCTGAGGGTATATGATGATTTAAAAGAGAAAGGGTATAGTACTAAAGATCTTATGCAAAATATGGATATTGAAAGTTTTCATGCAGATCTAAAATTTTATTTAAAGAAAACAGTAAATTATACAAATTCAAACATCTTAAAAATGAGAATTATGATGTTTTTAGAACAAAAACAATATATTTAAAAAAAGCTAGGTTTTACTGGGATAACTACGTATTTTGATGAACTATAAATAAAAGTAATAGTATATATTGATATTTTGAATAAATTAAAAAAGCATAGAAAAACCAAGGGGTTTCTATACTTTTAAATTTTGACACTAAATTTAGATATTGTATTCGTCACGTTGCTTTTTATAGGAAAAAATTAATATAATAGTACATAAGCGGGAACACCCAGATTAAACTATCATATCTGTCCAAGATTCCCCCATGTCCACCTAATATTTTTCCTGAATCTTTTACACCAAATTCTCTTTTAAATACCGATTCTGCCAAATCACCGATTTGACCAGTCACAGCTACTAATATAGGAACTATTATCAGATGAATTCCCGATATATTTAAGTCTTTAAATAAAAACCCTTTTATAAGTAACATAGTTATAACAGTAAATATTATTGATCCCAAAGATCCCTCTATGGATTTTTTAGGACTTATCTCACAGAGTCCACGAGAAAATATTTTCCTTCCAAATTTTACTCCTACAAGATATGCAAATGTATCCGATATCCAAACCATTATTTGAATGGTCATCAGCCACTTACTTCCATTCAACATATATTTTATAGGGACTATATGGGAAAATAAAAATCCTACATATAGTACTCCTAACATTGTATATCCAATATAACTGCTGCTACCTTCTACTTTATTTTGATATATTCTGATGAACATCAGGATAAATATCCCCAAAATAAGAACCATAGTTCCCATAGACATATCAACATTATTTCCGATAAATTTCCCCAGTAGATCTTTACTCGATGAAATACTAGAATACAATGCCAGTGGTATTGCTCCTCCAAGTATTATACCTGCAACCTTATTTACAACTATTCCCTTTGATTCCATCATTTGATAGATCTCATATATTCCTATCCCGGTTAAAAGCACTGTAAATGCCATAAAGCTTTTGTCTCCATAGAGGTATACATACACCGTCAGAGGAACCAATATTAAAGCCACCATTATTCTATTTAACATCTTTTACTCCTCCAAATCTTCTGTCTCTATTTTCAAAATTTTCTATTGCCCTGTCAAATTCTTTCTCGTTAAAATCCGGCCACAATACATCTGTTACATATATTTCTGAATAAGCTATCTGCCAAAGTAAAAAATTAGAGATTCTGAATTCACCACTGGTTCTTATAACTAATTCAGGATCCGGTATATCAGAATAAAGATAGTCTTTAAAGTTCTCTTCATTGATATTTTTTTCTCCCGATTCAATTATTTTTTTCACTGCATCTATTATTTCCGATCTTCCTCCATAGTTAAAACAGATATTGAAGGTCAATCCGTCATTACCTGCAGTCAATTCTTCTACCTCAGATATAGCACTTAGAAGTTTAGAAGATACTCCTTCTTTTCTTCCTGTAACTATCAGTCTTATGTTATCTCTCAACATATTTTTAGCTTCAGCCTTTAGATATTTTTGAAAGATATCCATAAGAGCATCTACCTCTTTTTGAGGTCTTTTCCAATTTTCTGTAGAAAAAGCATATACAGACAAATATTTAATCCCTATATTCCCTGCGTGCTCTATTATTGCTTTTATCCTTTTAGCACCTTCACGATGCCCGACAAATCTAGGCAGGTGCCTATTTTGAGCCCATCTTCCATTTCCATCCATTATAATTGCTATATGTTTTGGTATCATCTATCTCCCCTTAACTTTAATACATTCTATTCTTTATATTCTATCATATTACTTCCTATTTTTCTACTTTGGAACTCTAAGGGAAACTATTCCCTGTCTATAACTTCTAGAATAGCATTTAAGTCTCTCATGTTATTTTTAACACACTTTACACCCTCATCAATGGCCTCCCTTGCCCGATAAAACTCCAGGGGTTTTATACGAGCCAACTTAGGAGAAAGAAGGATATCCGGCGGATCTTCTCCCATACGGCTTTTGGTAATTCTATCCTGGGTTATATTAATTGAACTGGCGATAGCATCAAATAAATTTGGAGGAGATTCATTATTTTCATCTGTGTCAAATATAGAAGGTGTATACTCTCTGACCAAATTATTTATCTTACTTATCATTCCCGATCTTTTTTTAGGAGGGAGAGATTTTTTAAAGTGTTTTCCAACAATGTCACCATTTAAATCCACAGCTATCACTATATCAGCTCCCAAAGCACGACATGTAGATACTGGTACAGGATTCACCAACCCTCCATCTACAAGCCACCTGTCATTGGTTTTTATAGCAGGAAATAATCCCGGCAATGAAACTGAAGACCAGACTGCTTCTAAAACCGACCCTTTAGTTAACCATATTTCCTTCCCAGTCTCTAAGTCTGTTGCTACAGCTGCATATTGTTTACTAAATTCTTCTATGCTGGCATTATCAGATGCTACATATTTATTTAAAAAATGATGAAGTCTGTGGGTATCAATAAATCCATTCAAAGACATATTTATCTCAAAAAATTTAGCCACCTCAAATTTAGTCAATGAGCATGCCCACGCCTCTAAATTTTCAAGGTTGTTCGACAGATAAGATGCCCCAACCACTGCACCTATAGAAGTCCCGCACACAATATCTGGCACGATCCCTAGATCAGCCAGAGCCTTTATTATACCTATATGTGCCCACCCGCGGGATGAGCCGCTTCCCAGTGCTAAACCTATCTTCATTTTTCTCACCTCCTATAAATATTTTCTATACTATAATATATACTTCTTTATACTATATATTTCACTATAAATTTTATTGTGTCAAAAAAAGAATCGAGAATTAATTCTCGATTCTTTTTTATAAAATTATTTCAACACCAAAATGATCTGAAACTATCTTTTTATTTTTCCCATTGAAAATAACATTACTCGATGATATTTTCATAGGTGTTCTAGATAAAATTAGATCTAATCTTTTCTTGGATAGATCATCTTCCCACCCTGCAATCTCCCCCGGGACAGTACAACCGTCATCTTTTATTTCAGCTGTTATAAAAGTATCTATCAGACCATTTTTTATTAAAAAATCATATCCCTCTCCACTTACACTTGCATCATTGTTAAAATCTCCCATAAAAAATACTTTATTATCTGTATTTTTTGAAATTTCTAATATTTTTTCCCCCTGATATCTAAAAGGTTCCTCTTCATCGTTCCACCATCCTGTATGACAGCTGTAAAAAGTATAGCTCTCATCATGCAGATCAATAGATCCCCCTACAATTTTTCTGCTCTTCCAGTTTTCTATGCTGTTGCTTTGGGAAATATATAAACTTTCAGATCTAATAAATGGCTGTTTACTCAAAAGAGCAACCCCCTCTTCATATATATCATATCCATAGTGGGAAAAATCCCAGATAAAATTATAAGTTACTCCTAACTTCTTTATCTCTTCAACTAGGAGGAGAGCAAAGTTATCTTCCCTTATATTATCATAGATTATCTGACTTTCCCTATGCTGGCTGACTTCCTGAAGAGCTATGACATCATAGTTTTTTTCATATATAGTCTCAGCCAGATACTTAATCTTCTCCAGCTGATCCTCTTCCTGCCACGAATGGCAGTTTAATGTAAGAATTTTCATTTTTATCCCCTATTAATTTAAAACATCAATTATTTTATTTTTAATGTTATCAGCTTTGGGACCATAGATAGCCTGGATTCCATTTCCTTTTACTATCAATCCAATAGCTCCTGCTTTTTTCCACATTGATTCTTCTTTTACTAAAGCGTTATCCTTTACAGATACACGTAACCTAGTCATACAGGCATCTACCTCTGCTATGTTAGATTCTCCTCCTAAAAGGTCAATAATTGTTTCAATCAATGTATCGTTATTTTTATTAGCTTTTTTATCGGTAGTTTCCTCTACTTCTTCATCTAGGTAGTTCCCTTTTCTTCCTGGTGTTGGCAGGTCAAACTTTTTGATTAAGAAGTTTACAATGAAGAAATTCAATCCAAAGAATCCGATACAGCTTACTACGAAATTTATTAGATCTCTTCCAATTCCAGCATGAATCATTAGAGGTGTTCTAGTAAGTAACTCTAAGAATCCAAAGGCTTGTATTCTTAAATCAATAATATCCGTCAACGCAAATGCTAAACCAGTTAATATGGCATGAGCCACATATAAAATTGGTGCTACAAACATAAACATAAATTCAATCGGTTCTGTTACTCCTGTTAAAAATACAGCTAATATTGCCGAAAAGAATATCATCTTATACTTATGCTTCTTATCATTGTCTACATTTTTATACATAGCTAATGAGAATCCCAATAGTGAGGCCGATGATAAGATAACTTGTCCGGCTTTAAATCTAGCTGGAACAACCGATTTCAATAATTCCTTGTATGCGTCCATATTCCCTAGTTCTTTTAAGTTATTTAAATCCGTAATCCAAGCTAACCAAATAGGATCTTGACCAGCAATTACTGCACCGACTTCTGAGCCAGTTAATACTTGGTATGTCCCTCCTAACTCCGTATAATTCATTGGAATAGTTAACATATGATGCAGACCAAATGGTAACAGCATTCTTTCCAATGCCCCATAGACAAAAGGTGCAATTACTGGAGCTGTATCTCTAGATGTAGCAATCCAATTTCCAAACATATTCAAAGAATATTGGATAAACGGCCACGTAAATGATAGAAAAAATGCCATTACAACTGAACCGATTATTACCATAAAGGGAACAAATCTTTTACCATTAAAGAATGCCAATGGTTCTGGCAATCCATCAAAGTCATAAAACCTATTGTATAGAGCTGCTCCCAAGAATCCTGTGATTATTCCTATAAATACTCCCATATTTAAAGCCGGAGCTCCTAATACTGTTGTAAAAAAATCTTTCACTAATAATTCTTTCCCACCGAATACACTGATAGTTGCAGTAGGATCACTCATCATCCCACCGTTAACACCAAATATTGTTCCTGTAAGTCTATTTGTTAAAATAAATGCCAGTACCGCTGCAAAAGCTCCACCGGCTCTTTCTTTAGCCCAAGATCCACCAATAGCTGCTGCAAATAACAGGTGTAAATTTACAATTATTCCCCAACCGATATCTTCCATTACCCTTCCAATTAGATCTATTCCTAAAAATGTAGTCGTTAATTTCCCCAGTGAAATCATAAGCCCAGCTGCAGGCATTACTGCAATAACTACCATTAAACATTTTCCAAATTTCTGCCAAAAATCAAATGAACCGAATTTAAATTTTTTCATCTTTCCCCCCTTTTGTTTTTTATTTCAACTTATAAACTCTACACTCATAAGGTTTCAATAATAATTCACATGTTGTCTTATGATCTTCTACTTTATAATTATTCAATACAATATTTTCAGGATTTAAAAGGTAATTTTCTTCTTTAAACTCACATGTAGTTTCGGTTAAATTACAAATCACAATATAACCTTTCCCATCCACTAACCTTGTATAACTATAGATTTTTTCATCTGATTCAAGTAAACACTTGTAATCGCCATATAACATTTCCTTAGAATGCTTTCTCAAATCAATCATCTTCTTATAAAAGTTTAAGATCGAATCTTCGTCTTCTAAATCATTTTTTACATTTATATGACTATGATTTTCATTTATCTTTATCCAAGGAATCCCACTAGTAAATCCGGCATTTTGACCATCATCCCACTGCATAGGTGTCCTTGCATTATCCCTAGAAGAACTTTTTAAATTTTCTATATTTTCTTCAGTTGCTTTATTATCTAAAACTAACTCTTTGTATTCATTCATGATTCTAACGTCGTTATAATCATCTATACTAGGATAAGAAATATTTGTCATTCCTATCTCCTGACCTTGATATATAAAAGGTGTCCCTTTTTGTAAAAAATACATTGCAGCAAATGATTTTGCACACTGGACCCTATATTTTTCATCATTTCCCAGTGTAGAGATGGATCTAGGAATATCATGATTTTCAATATACAATGCATTCCATCCTATGTCATTTACCGTGTTTTGCCATTTACTCAATATTTTTTTATATTTTTTTACATCAAAGGCTTTATTTCCACAACTGTTCCATAGATCTAAATGCTCAAATTGAAAGATCATATTAAATTTCCCATCTTTTGAGCATACCCAATCCTTGATATCTTTACTATTGTGAGAACTAACGCCATTTGCTTCACCAACAGTTACGATGTCATATTTTTCAAATGTTTTTTCTTTAAGTTCATCTAAATATTTATGGATTCCATTTTGATTCATATGTTTATCAAAAGAAGATACATATTTTAACCCATCCGGATTAGGCATGTCTTTAAGGCCATCTTCTTTTTTTATATGACTTATTGCGTCTACCCTGAATCCATCTATTCCTTTTTCTAACCACCAGTTGATCATACTGTAGATTTCTTCTCTCATCTCTTTATTTTCCCAGTTTAAATCAGGCTGTTTTTTAGAAAAAAGATGAAGATAGTATTGCTCTCTTTCTTTTGAGTGCTCCCAAGCGGAACCACTAAAAATACTTTCCCAGTTATTTGGTTCTTTTTCATCCTTACCATCACGCCAGATATACCAGTCTCTTTTTGGATTATCTTTTGATGACGCCGATTCCACAAACCACGGATGTTCATCACTTGTATGATTTATCACCAAGTCTATAATAAGTTTCATATCTCTATCTTTAACTTCTTTCAATAGTTCGTCGAAGTCTTCCATTGTTCCAAATTCTTCTAATATCTCTTTATAATCACTGATGTCATATCCATTATCATCATTTGGTGATTTATACATAGGACATATCCAAATAATGTCTATTCCCAAGTCTTTTAAATAATCTAATTTAGAAATAAGTCCCTGTAAATCACCTATTCCGTCTCCGTTGGAATCTTTAAAACTTCTAGGATATACCTGGTACCCTATAGCTTCCTTCCACCATTTTTTATCCATAGTTCCTCCTAAGTGCGCAAACGTTTGCGCAAATAAATAAAAATTAAAACATCCACCCACAGATATTTTATAGATAATTTATATCATATTTTTTTTCCATTGTCTAGTTAAATATAATGAAAAATGTACTCAAATAAATACATTTTTCTGTTTTGTGCACACTTTCTTATAAGAAAAGGGCTATTCCACCTTTAATCCCTGCATCATTTCCCAGCTCTCCTAATTTGATTTCTAAATTTTTCAAAGTTACCGGCATAGCATATTGTTTTAATTTTTCCTTAACTACGTCTAGAAGTATTTCTCCTGCCAACGCAACTCCACCTGATAAAATAATTATTTCCGGATTTATTACATTTAATAAATTTCCTATTCCCATACCTAAATAATTTCCTACATAATTAACTATTTCCATAGAAAATTCATCTCCAGCTTTAGCACAATCAAAAACATCTTTAGCTTCTAATTTTTCCATATTCCCATCTAAACTCTTATACAAAAGATTATTTTTATTTACAGCCAAACGTGACTTAGCTTCTCTGATTACTCCAGTAGCAGATGCATAAGTTTCAAAACAGCCTCTTTGCCCACAACCACATAATTTACCATTTTCAACTAATTTCATATGACCAATCTCTCCACCAGCACCATTCATCCCAGAAATTAATTTAGAATTTACTACTATTCCACCGCCAACTCCAGTTCCAAGAGCCACTGTTATACTGCTGGTACTTCCTTTTCCTGCTCCAAACTTACTCTCTCCAATAGCGATCATATTTACATCATTTTCTAATTTTGTCGACACACCTGAGATTTTTTCCATTGCTTCACTGATATTTACATTAGCTTCCCAGTCAAAATTAGCAAAAAAAGCTACGATCTCTTGATCTATTACAGGTCCTGGAATTCCTATTCCTATTCCACCTATCTTTTCTTTACTTATTTCTTTTTGATCCATTAACTTTTCTATAGTTTCCCATATTCTCTCTAATGTTATTTTCATACCTTTTTCCGAAAACGTCTTTATTGTTTCCTTTGTTAAAATTTCACCGCTTTCATCTAAAAGCCCTATTTTTGTGTTTGTTCCTCCTAAGTCTACCCCAGCATAATATTTCAATATAATTCCTCCTCTATGTCTCTTAATTTTGATCTAACAATTTTATAATTACTTTTATTACTTTTATTAAGTTTTGATATGAGTAAACTCATGGCTTCTTTTCCCAGTTTTAATGCATTTATATCAACAGATGAAAATTTAGGACCAAAATTTCCCAATGGATCAATATTATTAAATCCTATTATCTTTATATCCTTTATATTTTTTTCAATTAAATATCTTTGAACGCCAAAAGCTAAGATATCATCGGTGCATATTACTGCTGTTAAATTTTTATTTGAAAGTAATTTTTCAGCCCCACTATAACCATTTTCCCTACTAAAATCAGCTTTATATACAATTTCTGAATCTATATTTTCTTTTTTACACTCTTCTCTGAACCCTTTTTCTCTGTTAATGGATACAGTCCAATTTTTTTTTGCTCCAAGATAACCTATATTTTTATGACCATCTAAGATTAGTTTTCTTACAAGGTGCTTTGTAGTTTCTTCGTTGTTATTATCTACCCAGAGAATATTGGCAGAATCATTTTTTTCCGGCCGGCCTATTACTACACATGGAAATTTATGTTTTTCTAAATACTCAAGACATTCATCTTTTTTCCTCGTAGTCAGCAGGCATATCCCATCCACTATATTAGATGAAATAAAGTTTTTTACCGCTTCTAATTCATTGTCTTTATTTTTTCCAAAGGCATACATAATATGATATTTATGTTTTTCTGCAGCTATACTTATCCCCTTCATAGCTTGAATATAAAAAGGGTTGGAAAAGAGGGAATCAGCTTCATGGGGCATGACTACACCAATTATCTTAGTTTGTTTATTCACCAAACTTCTAGCTAGTATATTCGGCGTATACCCTAGTTTTTCAATGGAGTTTAGAACCCTTATCTTGGTTGCTTCTCCTATCCTAGAGGTATTGGATATTACTCTGGATACTGTAGAAGGTGCTACTCCTGCATCCTTAGCTACATCTTTTATGGTTACTTTCATTTTCTCAGCCTCCTTTCTAAAAGATTATCATTTTTTTTTAAAAAATAAAACTTTATTTTTTATTTCAAACCTTTAGATGCATATTTTTTTACTAAATTATGTAAAAAAAAGGTGCCCTAGGGCACCTTTTTCTAAACAAATAAATTTATAAGTAATGATGTCAGGATAAGCATAAATGCTCCTCCAATCCTAGATGATATCTGTGAAAATGGCAATAATTCCATTCTGTTAGCAGCTGATAATACTGCGATATCTCCTGTTCCACCCATGTTTGCCATACATAATCCTGCTGTTATTGTTCCTTCGATCATATAAAATCCTAACATACGACCAACTATTGCAGTTCCTATCATAGCTCCTACGATAGTTGTAACTACTAATAATAGATAAGTTAAACTAAATGCACTGATTACTGCTCCTAAATCTGTGTATGCTATCCCGATTCCTACTAATAGTGCCAGTGTAAAGTTCTTCATTACAAATTGGAACCATGTTGTTGCTGCTTCCTCATGTTCTCTCTTTAAAATACCTGTCAACTTCGCGAAAGCTACCGATAAGATCATAAGTGCATAGGGATGCAGTGGTATATATTTTCCTAAAAGTCTCCCTAATACATAGAATGATGTCGCTATCAATAGACCTTTTCCTAGAGATGCATAGTCTATCTTTAACTCTTTTTCTTCTTCAATACCTACGTCATCCTGTCCCTTTAATAATTTACCGTCACCAGAAATTTTCTTATATTTTTTACCTAATTTATTCAATATTCCTGCACAAACTATAGCTACTGCATTACCTAATGCTACTGCCGGAACCATTATAGATAAAAGCTTTGTAGGATCCTGTTCCATTGCTTTACCAAAGATTTGAGCTAGAGGTACTGCTCCTGCTCCCATTCCACCACCCATTATTGGGATAGCTATATAAAACACTGCATTGGTGAATCCATAACCCATCAATGCTCCTACTGTTCCAGTCATTAAGATCGATACAAATACTCCACCTATTATTACTGGAAGATATTTTAACCCAGCCTTTATAAGCAGTTTTGTGTCCATTCCTAATATACTACCTGTTATAAGGGCAGCTATATAAAAATTTAAAAATCCTCCACTTTTCATAAACGTTGCCGAAGAACTAACCACTGTTTCCGGTAAAACATTATATGTAACCAATGCTGCCGCTGCAAATATAGCTACTATAGGTCCTCCACCAAAATAATCTTTTATAATAGGTGTCCTGTTACCTATCTCATTTAACAATACTCCCATTATAAGTAAAAAAGGTATCACGCCCTCCATCCCTTTTGGCAGTGCTCCTGTAAATGCTGCACCTAATACTACTGCTGTTATAGGTATAAAATATTTCATCTCCAAACCTAATAATTTAAATTTTTTCTGTACCTTATCCTTAGACAAAACTGCTGTTTTCATCTTCTTCCCCCCTGTTTCATTTTTTATCTTTATTATCTATATATTTAGTATATTCCTTATTTTTTCTTAAAGATATAAAACAAAACTAAAAAAATAATTATTAAATTAAAAAAAGATTGCTAATAAATTAGCAATCTTTTTCTTAAAAATTATTTAATCATTTTTACCCTTTCAAGTTCAGTTCTAAGCTCCTCATATATAGAGGTGTAATTGATGGCCTTCATTCTTTCTGTTTCAGTTCTAAGTTCATTGAATAAAGATGCATAAACTGCCGGTTCATCTATATCCTTGGCAGATTTAGATCCATATGCCCCCTGGACTATATCTGTATTTTCCCTTATATTAATTCTAACTCTACTGTTTACTTTAGATATTTCTGTAATAGTCGTACTGATATCATAGGTAATTACTCCACTTCTATCCAGCCAAAATTTTTCTGCACCAGATGTTGCGTCTCTTACAGCTGTAGCTTTGATTAAACCGGTTTTATAATCAGTGTTTTCAACTGTATATCCTTGATTTTCTAAAACTATCATAACAGAACGAAATGCAATATCATAATTAGCCTTTATTGTTTTGGTTCTCATCTGTGACCTTTGTAACGATGAAACTTTTGGTGTATTTGAAGAACACCCAGTCATAAATATTGTGATTCCTATCAACATTAATATAAATTTTTTCATTTCTTACAATCCTCCAATTTTTTTAGTAAACGCTTGATATTAAACTATAATCTTCTACTATATCATTTTCATCAAATGTAATTATCCAGTCAAAACTACTGGTAGTAGAACTACTTAATGCTGAATTACTTCCTACGAATAAAAAATTTTCAAACCCACTTTTCTGAGCACTTTCTGAAGACATTTTATTATAGCTCCAAACTTCATTGTCGGCCCTATTCTTTGTGATCATATTAGGTGCACCAAATATCCCTAATATTTCAGTTTGAGTAGTTGAACCCTTTACAACCTCTGATTTAATTACCCCCACTGTTAAATTAGATTTTTGTTGTGGAACCGTAGTAGAACTACACCCTAATAAACTTAATAACAATAATAAACAAAATATTTTTTTCAAAATTTTACCTCCTAATTTTTTTATCTATTTTAAACTTTAAAAACAACTTATTCTTTTTTTAGCCGATCTTTTTATTCCTTTAAGTTAATTTTAATTTATCTAAAATTTTATCATATTTAATAAAGAAAAACAAATGAAGAAAATTTAATGTATTTTCATAATTGAGAAAAAATACCCTAAAATAGAATTAGACTTAAAGGAAAAATTATTTAAAATTGAATAATTTAAATAAGATCATTTAGGAGGTCGTTTTTTATGATTAATAAATTAAAAGAAATCAGAGAATTAAGAAAGACAAGGAAGTTAGTCGCTGAAGAAGAATTAAAGAGATTAGAAAAAGACTATGAATCTAAAGATAAAAATGAAGAAATAGCCCAAAGAATAGAAAATATTAAAAGAAAAATAAATCAATTGGAGAAAGATTTAGAAGGTCTAACTGATCTCGAAGACAAATTCAATCAAAAATCGTAAGTTATTTTTTTAGGCCCTAAAATAAAAGGACACTAATTTTAGTGTCCTTTTTCTTGATATTTTTAGGTTAAGTTTTGAAGTTTACGAAATACATATTACGGAATTTACATAACTGATATTATATTATGATATTTCTAAACTTTTTTATAATAATATTATTTTTTTCTTCACGTGATCTATGGCTTAATTCTTCTAATTCGACCTTATATTTTTTAATATCACTTAAAATCCAAATTTCAAATTCCCAAGGGTTTCCTTCACTATCATCTACAAAAATATTTATAATAAACCCCTTAGGTCTATTACGTCGTTGAAATTTAACAAAATCCCCATATTGAATCTTTTTAAAATTTTCATTTTCAATAAATTCATACAGAATTTTTTTAGAGGTATCCCTCAAGTTTTTAGTTTCTATAACAATATCAATATCTCTGTCACAAACAACTTCTTGAGCTACACTTCCTATAACAAGAGGAACTCCATATTTTTTTAGAACTTCTAGAACTTTTATCTCTGAAATTAAATTTTTAGCAATCTGTAACCTTTTTATACTTTCTTTTATTTCCATGCTTTAACACCTTCTTTTAAAATAATTAAATTAATTCCAATGACACTTATATAAACATAATGTTTACAGTATTACCTTATACTTATATTCTGGACGACCTACACTTCCATAATAGATAGAATTTTCTACCCTTCCCAATTCCATAAGATAATCTAGATATTTTTTTACTGTTACTGTACTTGTGTTTAAAATGTCAGAAATTTCCTTAGAGGACCACTCCTTGGATGAATCTAATAATAATATATCCATTATTTTTTTCAAAGTTTTTTCACTGATTCCTTTGACACTGCTTCCCTTAGTTTTATTTCTTAAAAATAATTTATCTACCTCTCCTTGGCTTAAAACTTCCTTTCCTGAAATATTTGATTTTTTATTTAAATACCTTCCCAAAGAATCCTTTAATCTGTTAAAATCAAAGGGTTTTATGAGGTAATCTATTGCTCCTAATTTAAATGCTCTTTCTATCTCCACAGTATTATTTGAAGCTGTCAGGAAAATAACTTCAACTCCTACTTTTTTCTTTCTTATAGTTTCTAAAGTTACCAAACCATTGGTATCAGGTAAAAACATATCTAATATTATTAGTTCTACATGATGTTGTTCTAAATATTTAATAGCTTTTTTTCCCTCTTTAAAAGTTTTGACTACACGAAATTCCCCTACAGAATTTATTATCTTCTCTGTTATCATACTTACCATGGGATCATCTTCTATAATAACTACATCTATCATAACTTGCCCTCCTTGCTGAGTTCCACACAAAATGTTTTACTATTTTTACGACTTTTAATGTTCAAACTTCCTTTATATACCTCCACAAGATTTTTAATGAGTGCCAATCCAGAGCCACGTCCCTCACCCTTAGAGGAATAACCTACATTAAATATTTTTTCCATCTCATGGGTGTCTATACTTCGGCCGCTGTCTGTAACCTCTATTCTCAATTTACTCTCATCTTCAAAGAACCCAACCTGTATCTTTTTCTCTATACTATTTTCACAGGCTTCCCTGGCATTTTCCAATAAGTTGCCGATTATTACAACCAAATCATTGGTATCTATATTGTCGTGAGTTTTATCTAATTTAGTTTTTTCATCTACATTAAAATTTATTCTGGATTCCCTGGCTAAACTCATCTTCGCCAAGATAAGTGCTTCAATTATTGGATCTTTTACTCCTACCACATTATGTTTTTCATTTTCAACTTCATATTCTAAGTAGAGTATATAATCTTTAGCCTTCTCATATTCTTCTAGCTGCAATAGTCCCGAAACTACATGGATCTTATTCTTAAATTCATGGACATTGGCTCTCATAGAGTTGATTATCTGAGCAACTCCCGTTATCTCCTCAGCTACTCTTTTTACCTCTCCACCATCTCTCAATATAAAGATGACATCTAATATTTTTTTTGTTTTATTTAATTTTATCGCACTTACAAATAATTTTCCACTTTCTACAACTATCTCTCTGTCATTGAATCCCGACTGGGTACTTATCACTGTTTCAAATAACCGTTTAAACACCTCATCATCTCTGGAAGTTAACATATTTTGAGCAGCTCTATTGGTTTTGGTAATTTCTCCCTTACCATTTATAGTTACTATCCCCTCATGCATATTGTCGAATATAACTTTTTTTTCAGCATAAAACCTTCCTATTTCCACAGGTTCATATCCAAAAATTTCTTTTTTTATACTCTTTGCTAAAAAATATGATAAAAGAGCTCCGAATGAAAGGATTAGTAAAAATAAAAACACTGATTCTAAAATAAAATTATTTTTCCACTTATCCCGCTCTACCTGGTATTTTCCCACACTTATAAATCCTATCTGTTTTCCTTTATAATTTATAGGTTCAAATTTTCTGAGAGATACTCCCTGAGTTCCCTTGGCCATTGAAAAATAGGATTTTCCCTCTTCTACAACCACCTTTTCATCCCCGCCCTTAAATATTTTGCCTATATATTGGGGATCTACATGGGAGTATCTTCTACTCTCCATATCTGCTACTGTTATAAAATCTATATCCTCTAATTTAGACCATATTTTATTGGTGTAAGCTTGTATGTTTTCAGGTTTTTTTTTATATAAATTTTCTATTATAAACGGGTCATGACTGAGAGTCAGTGCTATATTTCCAAGATTTTTTCGTTCATTCAAATTTTCTACTTGAACTTTATTTTTAAAAAAAATAAAGTGTGTTATAAGTAATATAACCGTTATCAAAACCACTAAATATATATATATTTTCTTTTCTAACCTCATTTTATCCCCCTATTTTGGTTAAGCAAACTATTATGGTAAAAGTTTAGCATATTTTTTCTCTTTTCTTAAAGGATTTTTTCATCTATGGTAAATATATAATTAGAGAATAAATAAAAATTAGGACACTAGATATTCAATATAAGTTTCATATAGATGATAAGGGAGGGAAGAGATGTCGGAAATATTCAATAAAGAAGTTTTAAATCAATTAAAACAAGGACTGAACAAAATAAAAAACCCAATTAAAATTATTACCTTCATAGAAAGTGGAAAACCTCTGTGTGATGAGGTAGTCACCATGATGATGCAGTTAGCTGCATTAAATAACAAGATAAAATTTGTCGAATATGATCTTATTAAAAACGCTGATTTAGCTGAAAAATATGGAATTGACAAAGTCCCTGGAACTACTATTTTAGCATCAGATAAACCTACTGGAATTAAATTCTACGGAATTCCCAGTGGACATGAAATCAATTCACTCCTATTTGCTGTCCTAGAAAGTTCTGGAATAGTTACTCCATTAGATGCTAAATTAGTAGATGCCATTAAACAGATCAATAAAAAAATCAATATCAAGGTATTTGTAAGTTTACAATGTCCACATTGTCCCAAGGCAGTTATGACAGCTTGTAAAATAGCTTTATTAAATAAAAATATTGACGCTGAGATGATACAGACCAATTTATATAGTGATCTGGCCAACAAATTTAAAATAAATTCTGTTCCTAGGATTATTTTTAATGACAGTGATGATCTGTTGGGTGTACAGCCTATAGAAATGTTTGTAGATAAATTAAAAAAATTATAAATTTTCATAGAAATTAAAAAAATCCCTGAAATTCAGGGATTTTTTTAGACCCTACTAAGGGCTCTTATTTAACTATCTTAACTATCTTCTTTTTTCCTGCTCTTACTATCATTCCAGCTTCAATTTTTACCATTGCTTTTACGTCTTTAATCGCTACATCATTTACTTTAAATCCACCTTGAGTGATCAATCTTCTAGCATCTGAAGTTCCTTTAAAGAAATTTAATTTTTTTACCAATAGGTCTATTGCTCCCACTTCATCTTCATCTACCTTTACTTCTGGTAAGTCTACATCCATGTTTCTCTTAGAGAATACATTTTCAAACCAGTCGTAGGCCTTTCTTCCCTCTTCTTCATTGTGGTAGATAGTTACAATTTCTGCTCCTAATCTCTTTTTACAATCCATAGGATGGATACTTCCATCGGCTACTCCTGCCTTTAATTTTGCAATTTCTTCCATAGGAACATCTGTAGCTACCTCATAGTAGTTCCACATAAGGTCATCTGAGATAGACATTACCTTTCCAAACATATCGTTAGGAGCCTCTGTTATCCCGATATAGTTATTTAATGATTTAGACATCTTTTCTACTCCATCTAGTCCCTCTAAGATAGGCATCATCATACATATTTGTGGTTCTGTTCCTGCATTTCTTTGCAGATCTCTACCTCTCAATAAGTTAAATGTCTGCTCAGTTGCTCCTAATTCTACATCTGCATCGATAGCTACAGAGTCATATCCCTGTAAGATTGGGTACATAAATTCTACCAATGATACAGGTTTTCCTGCTGCTAACCTTTTAGAAAAATCATCTCTTTGAATCATCTGTGCTACTGTAAATTGAGACAATAACTTCAATACATCTTCTAATTTTAATTTTTCCAGCCAGTCACCGTTATATACAACTTCTGTTTTTTCCATATCTAAGATCAGCTTTAACTGGTCTAAATATGTTTGGATATTCTTTGTGATATCTTCAGAAGATAACATTGGTCTAGTTTCAGATTTTCCTGTAGGATCTCCTATTCTAGCTGTAAATGTACCTATTAAAAATTTCACTCTATGTCCTAGATCTTGAAATTGCTTTAACTTTCTAAGGGGTACTGCATGACCTATGTGTAAGTCTGAACCAGTTGGATCTATCCCTAATTTTACGATTAACGGAGTGTTAGTCTCCAATGATTTCTTTAACTTTTTTTCTAATTCCTTTTCAGAAATTAATTCCTCTACTCCCCTTTTTAATATATTTAACTGTCTTTGAACCTCTACATTGATATCCATAGTTAATCTCCTTTTCTATATATAATTTTATTTTTTATTAAAAAAGCAACATGACGTTGCATCCAGACAAGCACAATTCAACCTTTTATAACTTTTTATTTATTTCATAAATTTTATCTCAAAGTTCTTAACTTATATCGTAAATTTATAGATACTTTGGTGATGCCCCTTGCGGGTTTGATTTCCTATACTATAAAAAAAAGCTCACAGATTATATCTGCAAGCTTTAAAAAGTTTAATTCAGATACAACCCCTATTAGTATACTATAAAATGGGCTGTAATATCTCTACACAGTCCCTCAATTAATAATAGTAATAATAAGTTTGGTTGTCATTAAATTTCATATCTTTCTCCTAATTTCTTAGTCTATATTTTCCTAATTATAACATAATAAGATTTTTTTTTAAAGAAATAAAATGATAACTAAGATTATTTTCAATATATAGTATATACTAGTATAAGAAATATATCCCAAATTAATTCTAAGAGGTGGTGCCTGTGAAATTAGAAAAAAAAATGACTATATATATGTTGATATTAGTACTCCTAGCTATGTTTCTTATGCAATTCATCTTTTTTCGAAATTCATATAAATTATTGGATTTAAATAAAAAACGTGTTCTAAACAGCTATGCCTATGTTCTCTCTAAGGATCCAGTTATTAGAGACAATTTATCTAAACAAAATCAAGATACCCTTAATATATATATAGCATCTATATGGCCAAAACTAATAAATTTAAACTATGTTATTATTATGGATCTAAAAGGAGAAGTTTTTTCCTATAAAAATAAAAATAATACTCCATTTCTAGAAGAAAATTATAAGAATATGTTAAAAAAAATAATCGATAAACCGATTCAATATTATAATTTAGATCCCGTCAATAATTTTCTCCAGGAGTTTATACCAATAACCCATCGAGGTAAATTAATTGGAATGTTAGGAGTTCAGGAATATCATCATAAAAATGAAGACTTAAAAAATATATTCTTTATAGAAGTCTTGGTTGCTATTCTTATTGTTATTGTTATGTCTATACTGTTCTCTGTCTTTTTAGCCAAAAACATAAAAAAACAAATTTTTGGATATGAACCACTAGAATTCGCACATATCTATGCTGAAAGACAAATTCTATTTGATCATCTCAGCGATAAGATTGTAACTATCAATAATCATGGAAAACTAACTAAAGCTAATAAAGTTGCAAAAGAAAAGTTAGAACCTTCCGATGAAATTATTTTGAGAAAATTATATGATGAAATTATTTCTAAAAACATTACCTTTGATAACCGAGAAATAATCTTAACTAATCGTAAAGTTTTTATTACCGCCATAAATATTATCCAGAAAAATAATGATTCTGAAGTTTTATTTATTATTAAACAGGGTAAAAAAATAAAAAAATTAGCCCGTGAAATTACAGGAGTTACCCAGATAATTAACTCCATGAGAGCCAATGTACATGAATTTAAAAATAAGATCCACGTAATATCCGGCTTATTACGTTTAGAAGAATATGAAGAGCTCAAAAAGTATGTTTCAACTATAAAAAATGAATTAGATAATGAAAATAAAGAGATCGAAGGAATCAATGATCCTGTTATCTCTGCGCTCCTACTGACTAAGATAAGTCTGGCCAAAGAAAAGAAGATCACCCTTACCATCAATGAAATGAGTAATCTCATGAAAACCCATGGTTTCATAGAATCAGACAACCTCATCGTTATAATTGGAAACCTCATTGAAAATGCCACTGAATCCTTTGACCTAAAAGATATAGACAATAAAGAAATTATCCTTCAAATTTTAGAGGATAGTAAACAAATTCTTATCCAGATCAGTGATAATAGTGGTCTGATAGAAGATTCAGATCAAAAGAAAATTTTTGAGATAGGTTACTCCTCTAAAGGGGAGGGGCG
This sequence comes from Psychrilyobacter atlanticus DSM 19335, assembly GCF_000426625.1. Classification (NCBI taxonomy): domain Bacteria; kingdom Fusobacteriati; phylum Fusobacteriota; class Fusobacteriia; order Fusobacteriales; family Fusobacteriaceae; genus Psychrilyobacter; species Psychrilyobacter atlanticus. The sequence continues at coordinate 2,232,529 of NZ_KE384547.1, forward strand.
GGGCTCCGGACTGGCACTTATTAAAAATCTTGTAAAATTATATAATGGGAATATTGAAATCATTAACAAAGAAAATTATAAAACTTTTTATATAAAATTAAACAAATAGTAAGAAATAAAAAATTACTAACTTTAAAATGTTAAAATAACACAAAAGTTTGATGTCACTGCAGGCAATCAAGGAGGAATACAAATGATAGACGTAGTTATTATAGAAGACGATCCCATGGTGAGTATGATAACGGAGAAGATAATCAACACCGAAAAAGAGTTTAATGTCTCTAAAACTTTCTTTAAAGGAGAAGGGGTAGTAGATTATATAATAGAAAACAATATAGAATTAATCATCTTGGATATGTATCTGCCTGATACTGAAGGTTTGAATATCTTAGAGGAATTGAGAAAAAGAGAAGTTAAAGAAAATCAGTATACCAACACCATTTTTGTTACCGCTTCTAATGACAAAGAGCATATAGAAAAAGCATTTAAGTTAGGAATAGTTGATTACCTCATAAAACCATTTGAATTTGAAAGGTTAGAGGAGGCATTAGGCAGATATCTTTCAAAAAAAATAGTTTCTTCTTCTAAAAAGAAAATTTTAACACAGGATGAATTAGATAAACTTTATCATGGAAGAAATAACGAAATAAACACTTTAGAAAATGAGCTTCCAAAAGGAATAAGTGAAAAAACTTTAGAAAAAGTTATGAATGCCGTTGTCTCTGACCCAATGAAAGAATGGTCCTCTAAAGAGATAGCTGATCTTTTGGAAAGCAGTGCTGTCACTGTAAAAAAATATTTAGACTATTTGACCGAAATAGGAAAGATAAAAAGTGATATTTCTTACGGAAGTGTAGGACGACCCGAAGTAAAATATAAGATCAAAATGTAAACATTAAAGAATAAAAATAACTTCACTCTAGGTATATTAGTTGAATTTAGAACTCTTTAATTTAAATACCCATAAAAAAAAGACCCCTAAAACTAAATTTTAGGAGTCTTTTTTTAATTCAAATTTCCTGTTACAAGTATATTTTTTTTCTTCGGTAATTCTACCTTTGATACGACTGTTCCTAAGAGCAATACAATAATTCCTATTACATTCACAACAAATAAATATTCACTCAAGAAGAAGTGCCCTATAATGGCAGCTGTTGGAAGTTCCACCAGACTCATTATTCCAGCCTTTGTAGGAGTAGTATATTTAAGTGCCAAAGAATAAAAAGTACAAGATAAAACTGTTGGAATTAATCCTAATATCACAGATATTACAACCATTTTTAAACTAAATGCTTCTAATAATATTTTGATATCCACCATGGAAAATACATATATAGCTCCCACTAAAAAGCTATACATAAGTATCCCTGTTAAATTACATTTTTCAGGTATTCTCTTAGTCAATATAGGAAAAAATCCATATGCCAATGCTGACACTAAACCTATCAAAAGTCCGATTCCATTAGCTTTTAAAGCTGATGCGTCTCCTCCAGTCACTACAAGAAATGCCCCATAAAATGCCAGTGTCAGAGCTAAACCTTTAAAAAGAGTGATCTTCTCTTTAAAAAATATTCTTGACAATATTGCTGTAAAAAGAGGCCCTAAACAAACCATCATTACTCCAACTGTGGTAGATGTCATAGAGATACATTTATAGATTGCCAAACTCATAGTTCCCTGTGTTATTATACCGATTAACAGAGAATGTTTTACCTCTTCTTTCTTTACTTTTAACTTTTCTCTATCTGTAATCAAATAAAATATAAACATCGATAAAAAAGCAAATAACAATCTTAAAAAAGCTATTTCAAATGGTCCAACTCCTGTTTTTCCTAGATAATACGAGATAATACCTAAAGTTCCCCATGTAACTCCTGCTAAAAATGCAAGTCCATACCCTTTATGTTCCACACCAATCCTCCTTTAATAATTTAACATAACAATCTATTATAGAACATCTGCCACTTTCATTCAATATAATTCTCTCCCACTTTCATTCAAATTTATAACTACGTTCATCCAGTATATATATTTAATATATACTGAGTGTATATTAAACATCTATTAACTGTATATTTAATTTTTATCCCAGAATCTTCTAAAATATATAAAGAAAACCCCTGAAAATTCAGAGGTTTTCTTTATATATATTTTTTATCCAATCGACTATAATTCCCCTTGATGTTTAATGTGCTTTTTTTTCTGTTTTAACTCCCAATTTAGGAAATATATCTATGGCTAACTTTGTTGACATAATTGCCAGTAGCGCCGGTATCACCCAACCAAAACCAAATGAACTAAGAGGTATAAGTTCAAAATAACCTCCAATTGCAGGCAGAATTTCATATTTATTGATCAACTCAAATATACTGCAAAATAAGGTTGTATAGGCACCTATTTTAAAAACCAAATTTTCCTTAACTCTAAAGATATTTAGAGATATAAGTACTATGGTTACAGGATAGAGTAACGTCAAAATAGGAACCGCAATTTTCACTATGAATCCAACCCCTGTAGCCGCCAATATCGCTGACAACACACAAACCACTATGGCTGTTACCTTATACGATATTTTTAACCGATTGGAAAAAAAATCAGAAGTTATAGCAACCAAGGCTATAGAAGTTGTCAAACATGCCACCGTTACACAAACTCCAAGGGCAATCTTTCCAAATTTCCCTAGAGTAGCCACAGCAAGATACATCGTCAGCCCTGTTCTATTTAATGTCTGTCCGCTTCCATTTACCATAGACCCCAGGTATAAGAGTCCTCCATATACCAAAGCCATCCCCAATCCTGCTATCAACCCTGACTTCATAATCATAGATTTTTGAACCTTTATATCTGTATACCCGCTTTCCTTAAGTCCCTTTATAACTATTATTCCCAAAAGAACAGAACTAATGGCATCCATAGTCTGATATCCACCTAAAAAACCATAAGAAAATGCACTTTGCTCTATCATTTTTGCCCCTGGTGTTCCTATTTTAAATAAAATTCCCTTTATTATTATAATTGCCAATATACCAAGAATTATCGGAGTAAGATATTTTCCTATTGTATTTATTAATTTAGTAGGCTTTATAACCAACATAAGTACAATGGAAAAATATATAGAAGAAACCAGCAATGAATTTATATTTCCGAAATTTGGTACTATTCCCATCTCATATACTGTAGCCCCAGTCCTTGGAATCCCTAACATTGGACCTATCGCTATAATCAAAAGCATAAAATATACCGTATTAAATTTATCCGATACTTTCACTGCAAAATTATCTATATCACCAACCTGGCTAAAAGCCAGTAGACCACAGACAGGCAGACATATCCCCGTTGCAAAAAAACCTATAGCAGCCTTTAACCACTCTTTTCCAGACACCATACCTATTTCTGGTGGAAATATCAAATTCCCCGCTCCAAAAAACATGGCAAATATTGCTAAACCAAATATAAACACATCTTTATTTTTCATAAAACCTCCTAAAAAAATTTTACTCAAAATTTTATAAACATTATCACTTAAAAAAAATAAACATCTTGATGGTAATTCATTTTATAAATTATCATTCAAAATCCAAACCTGTCCATTTTTTTATAACAACATTACTAAAAAGTCAAGTTCAGTAACACATTAGCTACATCACTTATATACAACTATATTTCGGTTAAATCAATAATTGATTATTTTTTAACAATGTTTTAGTTCATTTTTAATTCAAAACGTTTATTTTTTTAACATTTTAAATAAAAATTATTTTTAGTTTGATATTTTTTTAACAATGTTTTAATAAAAATTATAAATTTTATCACCTAAAGTAAAATAAAAACAATAAATATAAATTTTTCTTAATTATTTGTTATAATTAATATTTTAACTTTACTTTTATCTGATATAGTTGTACTTGATTTTTTCTTGATTTTGCTATATTATATTAGTTATTAAAAATTATGGAGGTATTATGGAAATTTTATTGATTGGATTAGGTATGTTTATCGCTGGATTTATAGACTCTATTGCTGGAGGCGGAGGTCTGATCAGTACTCCTACACTGTTATTAGTTGGTCTTCCCCCACACCTTGCCTTAGGAACAAATAAATTGGCTGCTTCTGCTGGAACAATGGTCAGCAGTCATGAATTTTTTAAAAGTAATAAATTAAATTTTAAATTACTTAAACTTATGATTCCCTTTGCATTTGTAGGAGCAGTTATTGGTGTAACTGCTTTACAATTTATTACGCCTGATATTTTAGAGATGATAATTCCATTTATGATTTTTGGAGTAGCTATCTATACTGTTGTTTCTAAAAAAGTAGGAATGACTAATTCCTTTAATGGATTTACTCCTAAAAATAAATTTTTAGGTAAGGTTTTAACTTCTATATTAGGTTTTTATGATGGATTTTTTGGTCCCGGAACAGGAACATTTTTTATGTTTGGTTTAGTCAAAATCTTTAAATTTGATTTCACCGTTGCTACTGCTAATACTAAGGTTTTAAATTTAACTACCGGTATTGCAGCTCTACTTACTTTTTTATACAATGGACAAGTAGACCTTAGATATGGTCTTATCTCCACTGTATTTATGATCTTAGGTTCTAAATTAGGATCTAAGATGGCTGTAAAAAATGGAGCTAAATTTATAAAACCGATCTTTATCGTTATGTCTTTAGTAATGGCCAGCAAGATGGTTTATGGCATGGTTATCTAATAAAAATTATAAAATATGTAAAAAAAAAGACCTTTGAAATCTTCAAAGGTCTTTTTTATATAAATCACTTGATAAAATTACTTAGTCTCTTCGATTAATTTGTTCATTTCTTCGATTACAACATCTGCATTTAATCCGTGTGACGCGATTCCTTCTCCTAAGCTCTCACCTGAGGCTACCATACAACCTACTCACCCAAGTCCGTATCTTTGGAATACTTGAACGATTACTGGATACTGTTGTACAGCTTCTAATATGTTCATATCTTTATTTACCATTTTTACTCCTCCTAAAATCAATATTATGTTCTCTTAATGTATAAAGTATATATTATCATAGTAATCTTGTCAAGATTAATTAACACTATTTAACAAATCATGAATCCTTACCATTCCTATTAATTTCTGCCCATCTAATACAGGTAAAACTGAGATTTGACTTTCCCTATTTTCCATGAGCTCCAATGCATCTACAGCCATTTTTTCAGCTTCAATATAGGTGAATTTTGAGATCATAATATCCACAGCTTTATAGGTAAAAAACTCCTCTTTATTTCCCAATGCTCTCCTAATATCCCCTTCTGTTATTATTCCTGCCATCTTTTCATCTTCTAACACACAGACAGCTCCTAATTTTTTCTTTGTCATAGTCACTAATATCTCATCTATATTGGTATCTTTTTCTACAACTGCAAGATCAGTTCCACTGTGCATTACATCTTTTACCTTCATAAGGAGCCTTCTTCCTAAGCTTCCTCCCGGATGATACACAGCAAAGTTTTCTGGTTTAAAATTTCTGAGTTTAATAAGTACTGATGCTAAAGCATCTCCCATAACTATAGTCGCTGTAGTCGAACAAGTAGGAGCTATGTTCATAGGACAAGCTTCCCTCTCTACACCTATATCCAATATAGCATCAGATTGCACTCCTAATTTAGAATTTTTATTTCCAGTCATAGCTATTAATTTTGCACCTATTTTTTTTATAGACGGAATTATAGATACCACTTCATCACTGTTTCCTGAATTTGAGATAGCTATTACCACGTCTTCTCTATCTACCATCCCAAGGTCTCCATGAAGACCTTCAGCTGAATTCATAAACACTGTCAACGTTCCTGTAGAAGCCAGGGTTGCAGCTATTTTTTTCCCTACTATTCCAGATTTTCCGATTCCTGTAACAACAACCTTTCCTTTACAGTCCATGATCAGCTTAGCTGTTTTCTCTATCTCTTTTCCTATCTTATCTCTTACTTTTTTTAGTTCCTCTATTTCAATATCAAATATTTCCTGAGCATATTTTTTTATATCCATTATTCCCCCTGTTGTTTTTGTTTATTATATCATTTTTTTTTAGTTTATTCATCTATAAAAAAGAGGATTAAAATATTCATAGAATATTTTAACCCTCTAATAATCTTATACTTGATCTATGCAAGCTACGGGACATACCCCTGCACATGCTCCACAATCGATACACGCATCCTCATCTATCAATCTCTTACCATCTTCTACCTCTGAAATACAAGTTACTGGGCATACATCTTCACATGCTCCACATGAAATACACTCATCTTTTCTTATTCTGTGTGACATTTTTTCCCTCCTTGATTACTTATTATTTCCATATAACTATTTTTAGTATACTCTATAAATTTAAAATATTAAAATAATAATTTATTTTATTTATTTTATATAGATCTTTCCTGAGAGTTCCTCAACCTTAGTTTTTCTAGTCCCAAAATAACCTTTATCTGTAGCTTCGTAATCTACCTTATATTTCTTTCCATCTGGGCTTTCCATCTCCAAAGTTATATAGTATCCATATTTATCACTTCCAGCAGGTTCTATTTTTTTATCCCATTTTTTTTCATAGTCTATCCCATAGGTCACCGGTAATTTCGAAAGATTATATTTATATTCTTTCAATAAAGTTGCACTGACATCAGCCACATACAGGTCGTATCCCCATAATTTAAAAGTTATTTTTGAATCATTCCCAAGATCTAACTCTTCTAAACTATCTATAGTAACCTGGATCATTTGTCTATTAAAAACTAATTTTTCAGTTTTTTTCTCCGCTCTGCTACACCCTATAAAGGTTAAAATTATTAATACTATCAATATTTTTTTCATCCTATAACTCCTCCTCCTATGAGGTATTTACCATAATATAACACCATATGCTGTCCCTTAGCATTTTGGGGATTTTTTTCTTCATATTCAAAATATATCCTGTCTTCCTCACCAGGTTTAGCTACTCTTTTTAACCTTCCCATAAACCCATGACTTGAAAACCTCGGCCTCCCCATGAGTTCTACCTCCAACAATTTATCTATCTCAACTACGAATTTATAGTCTATCAGCTCCACCTCTTTTATAAAGAGTTTTTCATAATCTCCCAAAAGGATCTCATTTTTAGAAGGTCTTATATCCAGTATGAAATAAGGTCTTGGTTTTTTTAGATTCAAACCTCTTCTCTGACCGATAGTATAGAGCTGATATCCATCATGAGTCCCCATTATATTCCCATCTTCATCTACAAAGTTCCCCTTTTCTATCTTATCTTTCAATTTTTCTTGCAGATACCCTTTATATCCTTCTGGAGCAAAACATATCCCCTGGCTGTCCTTTTTATTGTGAGTTACCAATCCTATTTTTTTAGCCATCTCCCTAACCTCTGTTTTTGTAAAGTTATACAATGGAAATTTCATCCTTTTTAGGGTATCTTCATCTAACCTGTAGAGCATATAGGTCTGATCTTTACGTATATCTGCTGCATTTTTTAGGAGATATTTGTCCATGTCTGGAGAATATTCCAAATTACAATAATGTCCTGTAGCTATATATTTGGCTCCTACTGAATCTGCATAATCTATTAGAGTTTTTATCTTTATTCTCTCATCACACACTACACAAGGAGATGGTGTTGTTCCCCCGCTATATCCATCTAAAAAATTCTTAATCACTATATTTTCAAAATCTTCCGACACATCTAAAACTACGTGTTTTATTTTTAATGAATCCGCTACTTTTTTAGCTTCTGCTATCTCACCCTGGGATTTTTTATCTACCTGGAGAGTTACTGCTATTACCTCATATCCCTCTTCCCTCAAAATATATGAGGTTACTGAGGAATCAACTCCTCCACTTAATCCAACTATTACTTTTTCCATTTTTTATTCTCCTTTTTTCGCAATATCCTATGTTTACAAAGTAAACTAATATCTCAAGATTCTTAGATTATGCAATAATCTTTAGAAATCTTGGTGATACCCCTTGCGAGTAGTATATTGGTGATGTCCTTTACGGGTATTATTTTGTCACAGATTTACATCATTTTTTTTACTCTAATTTAATTTTGATCTTCTTCCTCAATATACCTTTCGATATTCCTATCCAAACTCTGTTCAAACTCTACCATTAACTTTCTTTTCAATGCCTTATATTTTTCCGGAGAAATATCCTTATCTATATTTTTTTTCTCCAACTTTTCTTTTTTCTCCTGTTCCTCCTTTATATTCAGGTTTGAACTAAATACAATTCCCAATGAAAAACTCAGGAGTAAAACACCCATTACACTCTCTAATATAGTCAGTGTCTGAGCAGCCAATGATACTGGAACTATCTCTCCATAGCCTACACTGGTTAAGGTTATGAAACTAAAGTACATTCCTCTAAAGTAGAGACCTCCTGCTCCTAAACCTTTTGATACCATTCCATCTAAGGCGTTGGGGTTATTTTCTATCAACAATATATAGAAAAAACCAAAAATTATTCCAAGCGTTATATAAGTTAGAAGAACTATCCCAATATCATCACTCTTAGCTCTCCTCTTACCAGATAAAATATCTACAAATACATATTTAATTATAAAAAATTGGGAGATCAATAAAAGTATTAAATTTAATATTATTACCCATTTTAATGATGTTAAATTATCTCTTGTTAAACCAAATTTTCCTACCATTCCCTCTTCGAAGGAAAAGCTTATCCATATAGGTAAAATTATCAGATAGTAAAATGTAAACCCTATGAAGAACATCGGTCTTCTTTTAGCCATTCTAAATTTAAGTAAAAAATAGGCTATGGGGATTAAATTCATAAATATAGCTAAACTATAATACATTCTAACTCTTAAATTTTCATTTATGTCTGCATCTATCCTCAGGGTAATTCCTAAAAGAATAGAGAGGATCATAAGAATTATTATATTTTTCAGTCCTTTTTTTACTTTTTTTCTCACCAACAGCCTCCTTTATAATTTTATATGAATCTCTCCTACCATAAATTCTTTTATTCCATCTGGAGTTTCTACCTCTAATCTTCCATTTGGTAATATTTTTCCTCCTATACCAGATATTTTAGACCCTAAAAATTCTATCTCTATATTTCTATTCAAAAGATAGTTTTTTTCATTTATCTCGTATAAAATTTCCTTCCATTCTCCCCTTATATATCTGTTCCAATATTTTTCAAATGAATTTACAACTATTTTTATTGTATCCAGAACTTCATATTTCTCACCAGTTGCACTTTTTAAGGAAATGCCATTTTTAGACTCTCCTAAAAATTCTAAATTATTTATATTTATTCCTATTCCTATAATAAAAAAATCTCCTACTTTCTCTACCAAGATTCCAGACAGTTTTTTATCGGAAAGATAGACATCATTGGTCCATTTAAATTTATAGTCTAATTCTACTATATTTTTTAATCCCTCTAACAATGCAATTCCTACAATCAAAGGTAGTTTGCTATACTCTTCCATACTTAGATTAGAGTCTTCCTTTAACGCAAAACTGAATAGTCCTGCTCCTGGGGGAGATACCCAAAGATTTCCTCTACGTCCCCGTCCAGAACTTTGAATATCTGCTATAACCAGATCCCATTGTTTTTTATTTTTTTTTTCCTTCAAATAGTCACTGGTTGATCCCAGCTCATCAAAGTGAAATATTCTCATCCTTTTCCTCCTATTTAGTGAGTAAAGCCAGTATTAAAAAGGACACCGTGATCAGTGTCCTTTAATTGTTTTACTTTACCTTTAGGGGGAACATAAATACATCCCTCTCCTCTTTATTATCGTCTAATTGTCTCTCTATTACAGGAGTTGAAATCAATTCTACTTCCCCCTTATAGATATATTTTTTATCTTCATATAACTCTAAAAGGTGAAGGACAAATCCTTCTTCCTTGGCATTTAGGATAGATTTATTCTGTCTTTTCATCTCCTGGTCACCTTTTTTACCCATTCCGGTAAAATATAAGACATCTCCATCTTTCCTATGTTTATATGAACAATTATTAAATTTAGCCAATAAGACTATCGTATTGGTTTTCTTGCTCTTTCTTACTCCCCCTTGATTAGAGCATAAAAAAGTTTCTGCTATCTCCTTATTTTCTAAAACTTGATCTACCTTTAAATCTTTTATTAACATCTTATATCTCCTTCTTTTATCCTCATCAGACCTCACCTTACTTCCCCTAAGTTAAGAGAAGTAAAAGCCCTTATTTTATTTAAATACCTCTAATCATAAATTCATGTCTATTATAACCCTTTAGGTTTTCTATTTTTTTAGTAAATTATCTAGTATTTCAGGGGTTACCTTATTATAGGTCTCATCGCCTATCTTTACATTAGGACCTTTTCCACATTGGCCAAAGCATCTCTGAGTCATTAATTTGTATTTCCCGTCAGAAGTGATTTCATCTGTCTCTACTCCTAATATTTTTTTAGCTTCTTCCAGGACCTTCCCACTGCCATTATTTTTACAAGCTGTATGAGTGCAGACCTTCACTTCTATAATTTGCTTCCCCTCACCCTTTAGGTGGGGATAAAACTTAATTGTATTCTCAACAGAAAAATCAAACTTATCCATCTTATCTGCAACAAATTTTATCATATCTTTAGATATATAACCCTGAGAATTTTGAATAAATTCCAAAACCTCTAATTCATTATTTTTATCCTCTAAATTTTCTATAATTTTTTCTACCTCTTTATGTAGATCCATATTTCCCCTCTCCTTTTATCTTTCTATTCTGTAGCTCCACCTTTTCCGTCTATATCTATTGTCTCTTCTGGATCTGTTGCTGCCTTTTCCATATAGGTAGCTCCTCCGTTTCCATCTATTTCAGAATAACCACTACCAAAGAGTCCCTCATGAGTTTTCAAGATTTTTTTAAAGGTTCTATGTAAATTTTTAGAAGTATATGTAGCTCCTAAAAATCCATCAACTTCTTTATTAAACTTATAGCTGCTATCTCTTCCTATCCACTGATCTTGCCAGTAAGAAGAAGAGATCTGATCCCCTAATCTCCATGTTTCCTTCTCATGAGTTATTGTCAGCCCTTTTATCCTGTGTTCTGTGTCTACAGCCAGATCAAAACCTATCCTTTCCTTTCCATATCCCTTGGAGTCCCCTACAACATAAGTTCCTACATTCAGATCATCTTTTTTTAAGGGATAATAGACAAATCCATTCTCAATTATTTTATCTTCAAACTCCACATCACTTCCGAAATATTTTCTTAAATTTATATAGTTTATCCCCTTAGGAATCATCTTCTCATCTTCATAGGTAATCACATAAAGTGCTCCCATTATAGCTAAACCACTGATCGAAATTAATTTTAAAAGTTTAATATATGGATAAGATTTGGCAAAGACTCTATTTGGAGTATATCTATTGACTATAGGAACCATTAAATTTGCTCCTAATACCCCCATGGTTATCCCTGTGGGCTGACTGGTAAACTCCGTTATCCCGAAAATCAATATTCCCATCAACATCAGATAAAAACCATATCCTACCCTGGTATACGGGCTGGTAACTGGATCTGTCGCTATAAATACCGAAGCAAACAATCCTCCACCTAGAATCATATTTACAAATGGATTAGGAGAAACAAAATTATTCAACATATATATTGTTCCCAGTAAAATTACAGGGCACTCCCACCTTATGGTTTTTTTATAGACCAGATAAACATACCCTAAAAAAACTGCTATCATAGAACTTTCTCCGATACTTCCCAGCCTGTTCCCCAGGATTAAATCCCTATAAAATAAAGGTTCTCCTAAGTCACTTATAATTTTAGAAAGCCCTCCATATTTTATCACAGGGTAGAGGGATACACCGGCGGTTCCATCAAAGTTATTTACCTGATAAAGATACATGGGAAATAATATCATTAAAAATAACCTTCCCAAGATTGCCGGATTAAATAAATTTTTTCCCAGCCCTCCGAATATATATTTACTTGAAATAGCTACAACTCCTCCTATTCCTGCTACATAAAATGGAGTTGTAGACGGGAGAGACAGCCCCAGAATCAATCCGGCTATTATCCCGCTCCCATCACGCATCCTGTCTTTTTTTATATTTTGCCAAAAAATTTCAGTAAAAAATGAAAATATTACTGTCCCTAACAGGATCTTTACTGCTGCTATCCCATAGAAGTAGATGCTCACTGCCACACATGGAAGAAGAGCTATCCCGACTTCTATCATAATATTTTGAGTTGTATTCTCTGAACTGATATAAGGAGCTGTCTTAATCATCGCTATCCCTTCCCTTTTCCAACCCTAAAAATATAGCCTCCATCAGAGGAACCTGACTGGGGCATATGTATTCACAGCTGCCGCATTTTATACAGGAAGACAGGGAAAATTCTTTTTCCATCTGATGATACTTCCCTTTTTTTGCCAGTCTGTCATATTCTAGTGGAAGCAGTCCCATAGGACACACATCTACACACCTGCCACACCTTATACAGGGTAATTTAGGAGGAAATTTTCCCTTCCCTAAGGCCAAAATTCCATTCATTCCTTTAGAGGTAACATCTGTTTCCCCTATTTCATGACCCATCATAGGCCCACAGGCTATGATTTTATCCGCTGTATCCTCTTTAAGCCCTACATAATCTAAAATATTTTCTATTGGTGTTCCAATAGGAATCGATAAATTTTTAGGATCTCTTATCCCTTCTCCAGATACTGTAACTATACGTTCGACTATTGGTGTTCCATGGGTTACCCCTCTGTAGATAGCCAGAATAGTCCCTACATTTAAAGTTATAGCCTCTAGCTCCCTTGGAAAAGATTTTATTTCCTTTTTCAGCAGAGCTTTTATAAGCTGTTTTTCTCCTCCCTGGGGATATATAGTTGGTAATTTTTGAACCCTTATCTCCTGATATTCCTTTACGCCTTCTTCCATTTTTTCAATGGCCTCGGCTTTATTTTCCTCTATACCTATTATTCCTTCTTCCATCTCAAATGTTGTCATAAGAATTTTTATTCCCTCTAAGATTTCATTTGTATTTTCGATCATTATCCTGTTATCAGCATTTAAATATGGTTCACACTCAACGCCATTTATTATGATAGTTTTTAACTTGCCTTCCAGTTTGATATGAGTAGGAAAGGTAGCTCCTCCAAGACCTACTATCCCCAGATCATCCACCAATTCCTGTAATTTTTTAGGAGTAAAACTCTGTAGCTTTTTCCTCTTAAATTCTTCTCCTAAAAAATCATTTTCTATAGTTATCTCTTCTGCTTCCCGTCCCTTTATATGAATTTTTTTTATATGGGTAACTTTCCCTGAACAAGGAGAATGAATAAAGGCAGAAAATTTCACCTCTGCTCTACCTATCTTTTGGTATTTTTTTACTTGATCTCCTACTTTAACCATGACAGTCGCAGGGACGCCTATATGCTGCAGGGTCGTTACTCTATACGTCCCGACCTCTGGCATCTGTTCAATTTTTTTATCGGAAGTTATCTCTTTCTCTCTGGGGTGGATTCCCCCTCTAAAAAATGTAGGTTTTAAAAACATGACCTTCCCCCTAAATCTATAGTTTCATCCTATGATCTCCAGTCTTTCCAGACTCTGCCTTCTCCACTAAAAATTCCATCATTTTTTTAAATTTCTTACTCGAACTTGTAGCCCCTGCTACAATATCGATCTCCGGCATTTGAAAATCATCTTTTCCTATAGATTTTTTTTCCAAACCTTCCATAAAATTTTCAGTCAGTACTACCGAATATTCCTTGGGATCAGTTCCTGATTTGGCCCTCATCTTCTCATTATATTTTACATCTTGGCTGACTAATTTCCCTGCTTTATTAACCTTATCAGTTGTAACTTCCACTATCTTTCCGTCTTCTACCCTAATACCTGCAGTTGAGGCCCATCCATGGGGATATTCATCCTGCTGTACAAAATACTCCCCGTCCATCAATTGTGCTCCTAAAATACTTGTTGCCATAATTAGATATAAAATTATTTTCTTCATAGTACCCCCTATTTTTATAATTTAATTTTATGTTTTCCTGTATCTCCAGACTCTGCCTTTTTCACCAAAAATTTCATCATCTTTTTAAATTTTTTGCTGGAACTTGTAGCTCCTGCCAGAGTATCTATATATGGCATCTGAAAATCAACATTTTCCATAGATGCTCCTGCCACGGCATCTCTTTCTTTCAATGAATTCATAAATTTTTCAGGGACTCTCATTGAAAACTCTTTCATATCGGTTCCAGTTACAGCCAGCATCTCCTCATTATACTTTTTATCCTCACTGACAAAGTTTCCCTTTCTGTCTACCAGGTCTGCCACTACTTCTACTATCTCACCATTTTTTACCCTAATACTGGTAATTGCCGCATATCCATCTGCATAATATTTGGCTTCCTGTGCTACATAATGTCCATCCATCAATTGTGCTCCTAAAATACTCGTTGCCATAATTAGATATAAAATTATTTTCTTCATAGCTTCCTCCTATTTTATAATTTACTCTTAATGAAACCAACCTTCAAACTTACCTATTTTCCCTTGTTCAGATTTTTTTATTAAAAACACAGTCATTTTATTAAACTTATTACACACGACTGTGGCTCCTGCTATGGTGTCTACCCTGGACATCTTATAATTTCCAGCTTCTTTTAGTTTTTTCATATACTCTTTTTGGAGTTCTGCATATGGATCTATTCCCCCTGTATCTTTTAAAACTACCTTCAAATCTTTTTCATCTTGACTAATTAACTTCCCGTCTTTAGTTACCATATCTACATTTACCCAGTCAATTTGATTATTTTTTACCCTCAAATCCACCTTGGTTCTCCACTTTTTTCCCCTTACCACATTTTCTACAACCGAATAATTCCCATCTGTCAATTTAGTGGCAAATACAGCCGTTATTAAAATGAAATATACAATTATAACTTTCAATTTTCCCCCTTATAGTTTTCTCTAACTATCCTTCCAAAATAGCAGTTGCCGTTGCATATTCCTTAGAATGGGAGATGCTTAAATTTAATTTCCCTTTATATTTTTTGACCAGTTTATCCGATAGATAAACTACAGGTTTTCCCAAATCATCATTTAAAACCTCTATATCCAGCAGTCCGAATTCCCTGACACCAGTTCCAAAGGCCTTTGAGATAGCTTCCTTGGCTGCAAATCTGCCTGCATAACTGGGATATGGATTTTTTTTCTGTGAAATATATTCTATCTCTTTTTTCGTATATACCTTCTCTAAAAAAGTAGAAGTCCTTTCAATAGCTTTTTTTATCCTGGAAATTTCTACTATATCCGTTCCTAATCCTATAATCATGGCAATCCACCCTTTCCCTTTATGGTTTTCCCTTTAGGGAAAACCAACATATTATATAAGAGATAGATTACTTAGTAATCTATCTCTTAACTTTTTTGATTAAAAAATAAATTTTAGTTTTTTTCAAAAACATCTATATTTACATCTACCGTTATCTTTAATTCCGATAAATTTAATAGTCTTTCCACTCCATCCTTAGGACTTTTCCACCTATAGGGAGTCATATCAAATAAACTTTTTATATCTTTTCCTTCTTCTAATTCAGTTTCATATCTTACATTTATCAACTCTTCATGACTATATCCATCTACAATATCCTGGGTAGGTCTATAATATTCCATCTTCAGCGTGTCATATACTACTTCTTTAATTTCTACCAAATGGTATTCTCCCGTACTGACAGTTATTAATTTCCCGCCTTTTTTTAACACTCTTTTATATTCTACAGGATCTATATAACTAAACATACAGATCACATAATCCAATGATTCACTTGCAATGGGAAGTTTTGATCCACTTGCCACGATCCATTCAATCCCCTTATAGGCTCTTGCAGCATGGATAATTCCTTCTTTGGATATATCTATTCCTACAATGTGAGAATCAATATTTTCCTCATCTAGGCTGTCTCTCAAAAGATTAGTATAATATCCCTCCCCGCAACCTATGTCTAAGATATTTATACCACTTTTATTACCTATCTCCTTTTTTATCCTTTCATTCAAAGTTACTGATATTTTTTTATAATATCCCTTCTCCAAAAAGTTTTTTCTGGAGACTATCATCTCCTTATCATCCCCAGGGTTTTTACTCCTCTTCTCGTTAGACATATGAAGATTCACATACCCCTGCTTTCCCATATCAAAGGTATGATTATTTTTACATTTATAACTTTTCCCAATTCTATTTAATTCATCCTGACATACAGGACACTTTAATATACTCATATCTATTGCACCTCTTCCTTTAATGGTTTCTTCTCACATTTAAAATAAATTTTATAAACTAGAATTCATTTTAATAATCGTGAGACCTCACCTATTTTTATATAAGAGGTAGATGCTTCGCATCTACCTCTTAACTATTTTGTTAAATTCTTAAACCTTTCCTACTTCTTTTTGAATCAGACCTCATCCCTTCTCCTAACGACATTTAAAAATCACTTTTTGTCTATAATAGATTTCTAATAATCGTCGCCATGCAAGGGTACCCATTAGGGCAAATAAGGTATAGATAGAAGGTCTAGATCCCATAAATTTTCTTGGCATTTTCCGTAGTCACTCTCACTACTTCTTCATAGGATACTTCCTTTATCTCAGCTATCTTTTTGGCTATATGTTCCACATACATAGGATGATTTCTCTTTCCTCTGAATGGTGTAGGAGTCAGATATGGAGAATCTGTTTCCACTAGCAGCCTGTCTAAAGGTATCTTTGATACTGCTTCTACAAGTTTTTTGGCATTTTTAAAGGTAATCACTCCTCCTACTCCAAAATAATAATTATCCATAAGTTCTACTGCACTCTCATAAGAACCTGGATAGCAATGAACTATCCCTTTTATTTCAGGATATTCCTTTAAAATTTCCAAAGTATCATGGGTAGCTTCTCTCGTATGGATAACTACCGGTTTATTTACTCTTTTAGCCATCTCTAGCTGTTTTCTAAATACAGCTTTCTGATCCTCTTTTTCATCCTTCATCCAGTGATAGTCCAGTCCTATCTCACCTATTGCTACCACCTTGGGGTGATCAGCTAACTTCTCTAGTTGCCCTTCTAATTCATCATTATATCCATTTATATCTGTAGGGTGAACTCCCACCACAGCATACATAAAATCGTATTTGTCTGCCAAATCTATCGACCTTTTAGAAGAATCTAGATCGTAGCCGATATTCACCGCAAATTCTAAGTTCTCTTCTATATCCTTTAAAATATTATCCCTATCCTCATCATATCTATCGCTGTCTATATGACAGTGTGTATCTACTAATTTCATATTTACCTCCAAATTATAAGCTTTTTTGAATACAGATTAATTTCTTTAATCATTAAAAATTCACCTCTAAATATATAAAATAAACCGAGTTAATTATATATATTTATATCAAAATTCTTTTATTTTTACTTTAATTTATTATATCATATAAAGAAAAGACTACTAAATTTAGTAGTCTTAAATTCTATCCTAATAATTCTTCTTTTACGAATGAATATTTTTTTCTACAGAAATGACACTCTACCTCTAATTCAGGTTTTTCTGTGAATATTTCCTCTAATTCTTCTCTTTTTATAGTAATTAATCCCTTGTAAAACTTATCTTTATTACAATTACATCTATAAGAGACCTTATTTTCTTCATAGATACTATAATCTTCAATCAGTGCTAATTCATCCTGTGAATCCATATCGTCGTAGATTAATTTTGCTATCCTCTTTAAGCTCATACCACCTGCTAATAATTCAGTCATTGGTCTCATAGCTTTTATCTTAGCTTCTAACTTTGTGATGAAGTTATCGCTGGCATCTGGTAACAGTTGAATCATATATCCACCAGCATTTTTTACCCTCATGTCAGGACCTAATGATACTCCTAATACTACTACAGATGGTGTTTGTTCCGATGTATAGTAATAATAAGCGATATCTTCTCCGATCTCACCACTAGTTATTTGTGATACCCCTACATATGGCTCTTTCAACCCCATATCTTTTATCACAGTTAATGCTCCTCTTCCTACTAAGTCTCCGACTTTAGGAACTTCTCCTTCTTTTAACTCTAAGTCAACTTCTGGATCACTCAAATACCCCTTTACATTTCCATTGGCATCAGTAGTAGCTAACATCTGTTTTAATAAACCATCTGTATTTGTTCTTATAGTTAATAAGTCATCTCCCTTTAGAGTCGCACCCATCATAACTGCTCCTGTCAAAAATCTTCCAAAAGCCTTTATTGCTGTAGGACTGCATTTGTGGATATCCAATGCTTCCTGCACTATATCCTTTGTATCAACTATAAAAAATCTTGCATTTTTACTTGAACCTCTTAATAATTTCCCCATATTTATCTCCTTTTATTAAATCACTATTAAATCAAACTTTGTTCTTCATAGATGATTTTTTATCCTTTATTTTTCTATTTTATTTTATAATTTTCTAAAGGTAATTATATCAGATAATACACTTTTTTTCAATCTGACAAATCTTTTGACCTAATATTTTATACGATCTGTTATGCCCCTAAAAAATAAATAATTTTTTTGTCTGTCTCAAAGCCTTTTAATCTTCCAATTCCTACCTTTTGGTAACTACACCACCAAAAAGTGCCTTCTTTTTTTTCTAAAAATTTTAATATATACTAGTCACATGTAAAAAATATTAAATAATTTCAGGAGGAAACAAACATGCAAAGATTTACAATACCAAGAGACCTATATTTCGGAGAGGACGCATTATCACACTTAAACACAATTAAAGGAACTAAGGCCTTTATCGTTATAGGATCACAAAGATTAGTTAATGACGGGACAGTACCTGCTGCTGTTGAATATTTAAAAGCAGCTGGAATAGAGAGTGAATTATTCGTAGGTGTAGAAAATGACCCTTCAGTAGCTACTGTTATGAAAGGTGTAGAAGCTATGAACAAATTTCAGCCAGATGTAATTATAGGAATAGGTGGAGGTTCCCCGATAGATGCTGCAAAAGCTATGTGGATCTTCTATGAGCACCCGACATTCACATTTGAAGAAGCTGCAAAACCATTTAACTTACCGGAATTAAGAAACAAAGCTAAGTTTATAGCAGTTCCTACAACAAGTGGTACAGCTACAGAAGTTACATCATTTGCTGTAATCACAGACAATGAAACTAATATCAAATATCCAATCGCAGACTACAACATCACTCCAGATGTGGCTATTGTAGATACTAACTTAGTACAGACAATGCCTAAGGGATTAGTTGCTAACACAGGAATGGATGCATTAACTCATGCACTAGAAGCTTATGTTTCAAAAGCAAGAAACCCATTTACAGATGCACTTGCAATGAAATCTATTGAGATGATTGCAGATACTTTAATCAACTCTTACAATGGAGAAGATCAGTCTAGAAAAGATATGCATATTGCACAAAACTTAGCAGGAATGGCATTCTCAAACGCTATCCTTGGTATAGTTCATTCAATGGCTCATAAAACTGGTAAAGTTTTAAATATTGCCCATGGATTAGCTAATGCAATCTATCTTTCTTATGCTATTGAATTCAATGCAAAAGATAAAGTTGGAAAAGCACAATATGCCCATGCAGCTAAAACAATAGGATTAGCAGGGAATAATGAAACTGAATTAGTAGAATCATTGGTAAACTTAGTTAAAGAATTAAGAGAACAAATGAATATGCCTCATTCATTAAAAGAATTTGGAATAGAAGAGGAGTTCTTCTTAGCAAACTTAGATGAGATCGCTAGAACATCAGTAGCGGATCCATGTACAGGTACAAACCCAAGAGAGATATCTGTAGAAGAGATGAAAAACTTATTCAAAGCTGTTTATTACGGTGAAAAAGTAACATTCTAAAATTTTTTATAGAAAAGGCTGACTGTTCAGTTAGCCTTTTTTCTTTGTTCAATTTATAAAACTTTTTAAGGATCTACACTTTCAGGAGGAACAAAATGAAAAATAACAAAACAACCAGGGAAGCTGACAGGTGTTTAACTTGTAAAAATGCAAGATGCAGCGGTGGATGCCCTATATCCACAGCTATCCCACAAATAATAGAACTATATCGTAATGGTGACTTAGATAAAGCAGGAGAGATACTTTTTGAAAATAACCCGCTTTCCCTCATATGTTCCATGGTATGTCCCCACGAGGATAATTGTATGGGTAACTGCATCCTAGGAATAAAAGGAGAACCTGTTGATTTTCCTTCCATAGAGAAAGAAATTTCTACAAAATACCTGAATGAAAATGTATTTTCTCAAGAAACTAAACTAGATGACAGAATAGCTGTAATAGGATCTGGACCTTCAGGAGTTACCCTAGCTTTTATCCTTGCAAAAAAAGGTTATAAAGTTACCATATTTGAAAAGCACTCCAAATTAGGGGGAGTTTTGAGGTATGGAATCCCTGAATTTAGGTTACCCAAAGATATATTAGATACCATAGAGAAAAGACTAGTAGAATTAGGAGTCAAGATAAGGTATAACGATCTTATCGGTCCCGTAAATAATGTTGAAAAATTATTAGAGGATGGGTATAGTGCTGTTTTTATTGGGACAGGAGTTTGGAATCCAAAACCTCTAAGGATAAAAGGAGAAACTTTTGGACATGTTCATTATGCTATTAATTATTTGAAATCTCCAGAATCATTTGATTTAGGGGAAAAAGTAGCTGTAATCGGTGCTGGAAATGTTGCCATGGACGCGGCTAGAACTGCCAAAAGATTAGGAGCTGACAAAGTAACTGTTCTTTATAGAAAAGGCATTAAAGATATGAAAGCAACTAAGACAGAGATTAGAGAAGCTGAAGAAGATGGTGTTCAATTCAGTTTATACACAACTCCCAAAGAAATAGTCGATGAAGGTATCATTGTTACCCAGACAAAACTTGTCGTAGATATAGATAACAATGAAAAATTAAGAAATATTGATGATTCTCAAACCTTCCTTCAATATGACTCTATAATCATAGCTGTAAGTCAAAACCCTGCAAACAATATTGTCTCAAACACTCAGGAAAATATCGAAACAAATAAATCAGGTCTTGTTTTAATTGATGCAGCAGGACACACTACAAAGAATGGGATATTTGCTTCTGGAGATATAGTTACAGGAGCAAGGACTGTAGTCGAAGCTGTTGTCAGTACTAAAAAAGTAGCTGCAGCAATTGAAGAATATATTTTAAATTTAAAAAAATAGAACTAACAGTGTTCACTTCTATTTAATTTTTTCATAGTGTGCATAATCCAAAAAAGAAAAGACCTCCTAACTGTAATAGTCGTACAGTCAGGAGGTCTTTCATTTTATATTTTATTTAAGGAAAGAAAGAAATGAAAAAATTATTATTTTCATTTGCTTATACTAGTTAGTCGCAGAAAAGAAGAAAAAAGTTTAAATTTAATTTTTAAAAAATTCATCCGATAAATAAAAGTTCTATTCATCGATCTCTTTTCTCCGATATCTGTTTTTTATCTTAAATCGATATAGTCTTTCCCCCACTTATCCATCTCTTCTAAGATTGGCATAAGTCTTTCACCTAACTCTGTCAATGAGTATTCCACCATGGGAGGAACTTGTGGGTATACCTTTCTGCTCACTAACTTATTATTTTCAAGATCTCTCAGCTGCTGTGTCAGCATCTTTTGAGTTATCCCCGGAATACGTCTTTTAAACTCATTGAACCTTATGGTCCCGTAGTTTCCCAAATTCCATAAAATCAGTGCTTTCCATTTGCCACTTATTATTTCAAGGGTTAACTCAATTTCACACTTATAGTTACTACAACTTATCTTATTCAGTCTGTCTTCTGGCATATTATAACTCCTTTAAATTTTAACCTTTATTTTTTTATCTTACCATTTGTTTTATCCTGACAGCACTCTTTAACTTCATATACGTAAAGAAACTCTTAGGATTATAGTTGGCAAATTTACTATTTTTATAATCTACATAGGCTCCATTGTATACACAGACTCTAAAATACTGTTCCGCTATCTCTCTGTTAAAAATTTCTGACTTAAATCTTCCAACAGAGTTGTTTGCATCTATTAATTTATTGAGCCATTTTTCAATACTTCTTTTCGTGTATTGAAAGTGTTTTAAAGTAGAAGAGAGGGCTATCTCTGCATGGATGTCTAGCTCATCTTCACTGTATTCAACTCCCAAATAATCCAGTCCTAGAATATATATTTTTTTCATTACCCTTATCCTGTCATTCATTCTTTTCAGTGCCTGGTTGGTTATACTGCTGGACACTATTCTGTATCTCAATAATTTTTGAGATATGTTTACAATCTTATGATCTTTGGCTATCTCCATCCACAATCCATAATCTTCTGTGGCCTTGTATTCATCCCTGTATCTATAATTATTTTCTAATAACACACTCTTTCTAATTATTACAGCTGGATGCATTACTGGACTTTCAAAGAGAAGTTTACATCTGATCTCACTGTATCTTGTAGGAAAATCTGTTGGTTTTTTTATCATAGGTTTATTGGATAAAAACATCACCCCATTGGATCCGGCTACTGCAACATCAGAATTATTTTCCATAAAGTTTACTTGTGTTTCTATCCTGTTTTTTTCCGCTATATCATCAGCATCCATTCGGACAATATATTTTCCACTAGCTGTTTCTATTCCTTTATTCAATGTTTTTATTAGTCCTATATTCTCTGTATTATGAACTAACCTTATCCTTTCATCCTTATAGGATTCAATTATGTTTACACTTGAATCTGTAGACCCGTCATTTATTATCAAAAACTCAAACTCCTCATAAGTTTGATCTAAAATACTGTCCATTGTTTCCCTTAAAAATTCACTTGCATTATATACAGGCATTAATACTGTTACCATCATCATAATCTCCCCCTTTTATAACCCATCAAATAATCCTTCGTATTTTTTCACTGACTCCTTTACACTAAATTTTTCTACAGTCTCATGTGATCCCTTTATTAACTCGGACTTTAACTCTTTATTGTCTAGGAGGAGTTTCATCAATCTGGCCATCTCTCTATGATCTCCTACATCGCACAGTAATCCTGTCTTTCCATCTAAGATTACATCCTCAGGTTTAGCCATAGACCTTGTTGATATCACAGGGATCTTACAGGCCATAGCCTCTACCAATACCATCCCAAATCCTTCAGTTTTTGAAGACAATAAGAAACCGTCACACCTAGATATATATTTAAATGGATTTATTTGATGTCCTATAAAATCCACACGATCTTCTAATTTTAAATTTTTAACCAGTTCACGATGTTTTTCTTCCTCAGGTCCCTCCCCTATTATCAACAGCTTTACACTTTTGTCTTTTATTTCATTCAAGGCACGTATCATAACATCCTGTGTTTTCTCCCATGATAACCTCCCTATCGTGGTAAAAACTTTATGATTTCCATCCAGCCACTTGTGGGACACCTCTTCCTTTGACATCTTTATCATATTTTCATCCACTACAGGATTATTTATAATCTCGATTTTATCCTCTCTTAATTTTACCCCAGATATCTTCATAGTCAAGTCTATACTTCCACGATTTATTCCGACAACCTTATCTGCCATGGGATAAAACCATTTAATTATTTTTTTTCTGACTGTAGTTCTATCTATAGCGTGGAGGGAAAATATGACTTTAGCTTTCATCCTGAATATTTTTTTAGCCAATAGGATAGTCAAATTATTTATACATCCTCCGGCTATAATAATGTCAGGATCCTCTCTCCTCATTACCTGTATCGATTCCAATACACCCTCCCGGGCTCTTTCTTTATCTAAATTTATCCTCCTAATCTCATCTTTCAGATGAAATGTAGATCTGTTGTTGGTATTCAAGAGTACCACTTCATACTTTTTTAAATCTAAGTTATTTAATATATTTACAAAAACTCTCTCTATTCCTCCATTTAAAAATATGGAATAATAAAATAAGATCTTTTTCTTTTTCATAACGTCTCCCTTTTAAATCCTTATATCTGTTTTTATTCACACTAATTCATGTAATTCGTGACCTTTCTAAAGCTATAAATAAAGAAGAGTTAACTTTTCCTAAAAGCCAAAACCTTTTTCCCGTAATATACTCCTAATATCCCCAGACTCACAAATAATGCTGTATAACTCTTTATATTCCCATCATTGAACGCCAGGTAGATCCCCATTACCAACAAAAATCCCAGACCTAGAATGATCTTATTTCTGTCATATTCATAATAATAATATTTCATAGAAACCTTGAGCTTTACTATAAAGAAACCAATCCATGCTATGGCAGTGGCTATGGCAGCTCCTTTAGCCCCGTACCTCGGAACCAGGATAAAGTTTAATCCTATATTTACTAGACTTGCAACTAATCCTGCTATAAAGTGCCACTTAGGTTTTTTAGCAAAATTTATTCCTTGAGAAAGGACTTCAGACATACAGTTTAATACTGGTGCCATAGTCAATATAGGTATCACATAGATAGCTTTTCTATAACTATCTCCCAGTACTATATGAGCCAAATCCCTGAATATCATAGTGGATACAGCTATGCCGAACATTACCCCTGTTATTACCATTGAGGTTTTAGTAAAATACGATCGGTCCTCTGGGTTTTCTTCATATCTTTTTAACTGTCTCGGTACTATAAAGGACGAGATGGTCCCCTGAAGTATCGTCAGAATAGCCATTAATTTCAATGCCGCACTATATACTCCTAACTCTCCATAGTCACTCCATAATTTTATAGCTATCTGATCAAAGGAAAAGAATAGCCAGATTACCATTTTATTTAAAAGAAGCGGAAATGAATATTTCATAATTTCTGCCTGACTGTGTCTCGGAGTTCCACGGCCTTTTTTCCACGATTTCAAATTTAACCCAATCCCCAGTAAAACTGTAAGGACTATAGATAAAAATCCAGAATATATAACTATTTTATAGGTTTTTCCCATAAGATAATATAGAACAATCACTAATACAAACTCAAAAAACTTCCGGGAGAAAGTAAAAACTGAATACAGTTTATAAGATTCATTTAATCTCAATACATAGTCGGTAAACAACTGGAGATGATGAAAAAATAGAGCAAGTACCAAAACCAAAACCACAGAAAAATCAGGATCTTTGAATAAAAATTCCCCTATCCATCTATAGGAAAACAACCCGATTATTCCTACTATTCCTGTTAAGATCAATGGATATTTTATTGCGTTATGGAGGAGGTTCCCACGAAGCTCCGCAGTCTCCTCATAAAAAAAACGACTATAGGTGTCCACAGTCCCCAATAACAGCATGGGACCTATGGTATTTATTACCAGTAAATACATAGCCGCCTGTCCGAATTCCTCTGGTGTCAGTATCCTTGTAAGGATAGGGGTGGTCATTATGCCGAAAAGTATTCCCAGCCAATTTCCTGCTGCAAATGTAAAAAATTTCTTTATCATAAATTTATCTCCTTTTAAAAAGCACTCAATGATGCCAAAATTTATTATTTACTCAATATTTCTCGATGATAAAAATTCTAATTAAGAACCAAATTTTCTCTTTATTTTAAATGTATAGACCTCAGATAAAACTCATTATTTAAAGTTTTGATTTTAAAAAAAATATTAGTATAATATACTATACTAACATTTATCTAATTTACCCTCAGGAGATTTTATTATGAAATTAGCATACATTATCCAGGCCCATAAGGGCTTCAAACAACTAAGTCTTTTAATAGATATTCTATCAAAAAATTCAGATGTATATCTTCATATTGACTTAAAAAATAATTATTTATATAAACAATTAAAAGATCATTATTTAACTCAAAACAATATTTTTATTATTTCAGATAGAGTTTCTGTCAACTGGTCTGGTTTTTCCCAGGTAAAAGCCACATTAAATTTACTCGAAGCTGTCAGAGATAAAAATTATGACTACGTTACTCTTCTAAGCGGACAGGACCTCCCTATCAAATCTCATTCAGAGATTATAAGGTTTTTATCGCAAGATGTCCACCGTGAATTTATCCATATCGCCCCTGACTATAAAAACTATAGCTGGAGACTCCTAAGATACAGCCCATGGAGTGAGAGTAAATCTATCCGTAACTTTCCTTTGAATAAACTAAACAGTGTCTCTATAAAATTGCAAAATTTATTAAATATAAAAAAATCTTTTTTTAAAAATCTGGATATCTATATGGGTTCCTCTTGGTTCACCATAACAAATCGCGCTGTAGAACATATCTTAAACAGCGTAGACAATAAATTAATAGAAGGATTCAAGTCTACCACCTGCTCCGATGAACATTTTATTCAGACATTACTTATGAACTCCCCCTTTAAAGAAAAGGTTGTAGGAGAAAATACAGTATATATAGACTGGTCAGAGGGAAACCCCAATCCTAAAATTTTAACCATGGATGATTATTCAAAATTAAAAAATTCTACTAAACTTTTTGCAAGAAAATTTGATATCGATATAGATTCGGATATCATTAATAAAATTATAAAAGATGAATTTATTTAAATTCATCTTTTTCTATATATTTTCTATACTTTTTTTTATTGATATAAAATTTATTATTAATTAAAAAAGGATTTTTATATCATTCTTTATATACTAATAATGAATATTTATTTTTATTCGATTAATGTCGCTTTGCTAATATAGTTATACTAGAACTGTTGTTATCAATCAATTTAATCTTAAAAAAAGGAGGTCTGTATGTTTAATTTAAATTTTAAAAATCTAAAGATGAATGGGTTATTCATCATATTAATGATATTTTCTGTCCCTGCATATGCCAACGATATTGAGGAGTCTATGAAGGATGCATCTAAATATTATAACGACGGCGAATATAAAAATTCTGTGGAAAGTCTCAACTATGCCTCGCAACTAATTCAGCAAGAGGTGGCAGGCAAAATAGAACCTTTCCTTCCAAAACCTTTAAGTGGCTGGACTACTCCAAATACAAATTCTCAACCAATGAATGCATCTTTATTTGGTGGTGCTATCACTACTAAACGTCAATACAATAAAAAATCCAGCTCCATCACTGTCCAGATTATCACCGATTCTCAGCTCATTCAGAGTATGTCAACGGTGTTTACCAACCCTATGTTCACTACATCTAATGGTGGCAGACTTGAAAGGATTAACCGTCAAAAAGCTATTGTTAAATTCACCCCAGATACCAAAAGTGGTAAAATTGAGATCATTGCTGCCAATAGATTTTTGGTATTAGTCGAAGGACAAGAAATCACAAAGAAAGAATTAAAAGATTACGCAGGTGCAATCGATTATGAAAAATTAATATCTCTGCCTTAGGCCATCTAAATCACAATTAAATAAATCATTTTTTATCTATCCCTTCTTGAGGGATAGATTTTTTTATACATCTATGATCACTCCTATTTTTAAAGTTTGATCTTCTGTTTTTTTATCCTTCTAAGTCCCTGCAGTAGCTTATCTCCTACTTCTTTAGTGGCTTTTATGTCAGCCAAACTATTATGAGCATTACTCAGTTCTACTCCCATAATTTTACATATAGTTTCCAGTTTATGATTCTCTAACTTAGGTACTACATCTGCTATCTCCAATGCCGTGTATACACTGAGGGTATCAAATACCTGTTTATAGTTGAGAAAACTTCCCAGATAATTATCATTGTTTCTCTTAAAAAATCTATTCAGTACATCTATATCAAATTTTACATTCTGCCCTGCAATGATAAATTTATCCTCTCTGTCGAATTTATCTATATATTTTGAAAAAATTTCTACTAACTCCTCATAGGCTTTTTTAGGAGATTGAAAACCGTCTAATTCTTCACGACTCATCCCTGTCACTTCCAAGGCCTGCTCCGATATATCTGCTCCCTCATGGGGATGACAAAAGATATCAAACTCCTCCTTTAATTCGCCGTCTACCTCTATTACTCCAGATATTTGAAACATCGCACTATTTTCTGTTAATCCAGTTGTTTCCGTATCGTACCATAGTATTTTCATATTTTTTCTCCTTTTTCAATTTGATCAACTTTCATTTTTATACTTTTATTTATAAATTTTTTTAACATAGTTTTCTCTTTCTTTTTTTACACGATGTACTCACACTAATTTTAAATAAGTCTTCCTGTTACTTTCTCTTGAAAAAAAGTAACCAAAGTTCAAGAGCTTATAAAAAATAAATATTTCATAATCAAATCTCTACTAAAAAATCTAATCGTTTGCTACATCTTCGGGAAAGTCGCAGAATATTTTTAGAAGAGATTTTTCATATTCCATTTACATTATTTTTTAAATGCTCAGTAATTTATTTCCACTCCTTTAATTCTAGTAAAAATTAACAATTAGAAAATTCATAATATTTATTGTCAGAAAGCGATATCTTTTTCTGATTATACAGATAAACTAAGTGAGCCATAGCTTCTCCAGTAGCAAACCACCTTTGAACATGGGGAAGGTCATCCCAGTTTGTAAATTTAATATCCCATTTCATTTGAGAAGCGACCTCATAGGGTGATTGTAAACTTTTTTTAGACAGAATTTCTTCTACCTCTATAAGTCTTTCATGGTGATGATCCATCAATTCATCGATTCTTCTATGACAATGATCAAAGAGTTTTCTATGAGAGGGAAAAACCTTATCTACATTTAATTTTTTTATTTTTTCCAAGCTGTTCATATAGTCGCCAAGAGCATTATTTTCCATAGACCATACCGATATATTAGGAGTTATCCTCTCTAAGATGTGATCCCCGGAAAATAGTAACCTATGTTTTTTTTCATAGAGACACATTATTCCCTGGGTATGTCCTGGAGTAGATACACATTGGAGTGCATATTCTCCTATTTGAATTATCTCTTCGTCTTCTACGTAAGTAAACTCTACATCATAAGTATTATTAAATTTAAATCCGGGATGTCTGTCAAAATATTCATCTAAATTTTCTGGGAATCCTAACTTTTCAGCACCTGTAAATTTATTTTTCCAGCTGTTAAAATCCCGAAGAATATTTATATCCAAAGCGTCTTTTTTACTGCAGTAAACTCTTCTTCCTTTCTTTATAAAATCTGATACTAAACCAGAGTGATCACTGTGAAGGTGGGTGATAAAGATATCAGTTTTATCCATAGAGATCCCTATTTCCTCCAACCCTTGAGAGAGAGCATTTCTGCATTCCTGGCGGTTAAACCCAGTATCTATAAGAAGATTTCTTTCATCTCCTGTAATAACATAAGCATTTAAAAATTTTAAAGGACTTTTAGGAAGAGGTATCTCTATCTTCCAAATATTTTGATAAATTTCTTCTACCATTTTTTCCTCCTGTAAGTTCAACAATAAAATTCGTACTATTAGTGATAATTTGTGATAAAACTATAAAAAAGAAGAGGTCTAATAATGAACCCAGTGAAAAATAGAATCCTTACCTGTTCTTTAACAGCCACTCCTTAGAAAAATCCACCGCTTCCCTTAAAGAAAACAATCTACTCTCTGCGTTACCTACAAGTTCTTTTGTTATTTTATATTTACCTTCAAACTCTTTCCCGAGTTCTGCAAAATCATCTGCATTATATTCATAATCATCAAACCATTCCCAAGATCTTTTATTTTCTACCATCATTGCTGTTCCATTTTTTTTCTTTGGTACCTTATCTCCAACGAGAGTCTCTCCCAAATGAAAGCTAGTACAAGAATCATAACCGACTCCTATCAATAAAACCTTCGTTTTTTCTAAATTATATAAAGTACCTAATGGTGATTCCATTCCAAATTGAGGAGTCAATGGATGATTTTCTATAATTTTCTCCTTTAATTTCCCACTAGCACAAAATGATACTTGGGGATGACTTGAACGTATAACATTAGGAAAAGTTCTAAATAATTCCGGTATTCCTCCCATCCCCCTTGTAGGAGTAATACCAGGATCATAAGCCGGCATATTATCATAGATTATTTGATGCCATTCTTCAGGAACAGGTGGATTCCCCCATTCAATAGGATCACTCCAATCTCCACTGTGAGTTGGCATGACTAATGTTCCCTCTTCTCTTACAGCATCTATGAGAGCCATTATTACACTTTGTGCTCCACCACATACCCATCCTAAACTAGAGAGAGAAGAGTGAACTAATAATGTATCACCTTTTTCTATTCCTAAACCTTTTAAATCTTCTAATAAAGATTTTTTTGTAACAGGCATCTTGGTTTTATCTATTATATTTTTTTCACTCATTCTCTGTCTCCTTTTTTTTAATTTAGTCAACTTTCTTTTTTACACGATGTACTCACACTAATTTTAAATAACTCTTTCTGTTACTTTCTCGATTCACGAGTACTTAATTTATTTCTATAACTAGAAAAAATTAAGATGTGAAAAAAAGTAACCAAAGTTCAAGATTATATAAAAATTATTATTTCATAATCTAAAAGATTATAAAAAATCGAATCGAAGCAATATTTTTTAGTAAGTCGTCGAATATTTTTATAAACTTTTTTTCATATTCCATTTACATAATTTTTATAATATCAATTTAAAACTTTGATATATATTAAGATCTTTAAAAAAGGTCATAAGAGGGAAGAGGCCTACTTCTTCTCTCTCTCTGCTATCTCCTTCAATACCTTTTTTATATCCTGAGCTCTCTCTTTTTTACACACTAAGAGGGCATCATCGGTTTCTACTACCACCAAATCTTCTAACCCAATTGTAGCTACTATTTTTTTCGTTCCTATAATTATATTGTTCTTACTTCCGATCTCAATGAGTTCATTAGCTCTGTTTACAGTCCCGTTTTCATTGTGTTCCAATACCTCATCTAGTGCAGGGTAACTCCCCACATCATTCCAACCAAAATCTACAGGTATAACCTGGATATTTTGAGCTTTTTCCATTATTCCGAAATCGATGGAGATCTTTTCAAATTTCTCAAATAAAGTTTTAAGTTCCTCTATTTCAGCTTCTGCATCTATTTTTTTATCTTTTAATGCAGTGATCTTATTAAAAATTTTAAAATGTTTCGGCATATATTTTTCAAAAGATCCCATGATCATATCGAGTCCTATGACAAACATCCCACTATTCCATAGGTAGTTCCCGGCTTCTACATACTCCTCTGCTCTCTCTAAATTTGGTTTTTCCCAAAATCTTATTACCCTACTTGGTTCCCCTATATAGGCTTCCTTTACCTCTATATATCCATATCCTGTTTCAGGTTTATTAGGCTTTATCCCTAATGTAATGATGGAATTAGTTTCCATCGCTATCTCACTGGCTCCTACTATTCTCTTTCTGAAGTTATCCTCATTTTTTATGATATGATCCGAAGCCAACACCACCATGGTAATGTTTTCATCCTTTAATTTTTCCTTTATCTTAACTGCTCCATATCCAATGGCAGCAGCAGTATCCTTGAATGCCGGTTCCACAATTATATTTTCATAGGGTAGGTCAGGAAGCTCCTTTCTTATGGCCTCTGCCTGGATAGCATTGGTACCTATAAATATCTTATCTGCTGATATGATGGGCAGTATACGGTCTACTGTCATCCTGATTAAACTTCTTTCTTCATCTATTAATTTCAACAATTGCTTGGGTCTTTCCTTCGTTGATAGGGGCCAAAATCTTTCCCCAGATCCTCCTGCCATTATAAATGCTGCTAACATACACCACCACTCCTATTTTATCGATTTAATTCTCATTTTTAATCTTAGATTTTTCCATTGAGAAGATAAGTTTTTAATATTTCCCTTTCATCTACAGATCTTATTTTGAGTTTATTTTTCCTATTCATTTTATTTTTTCATCCCTATTTTTTATCTTGGTAGAGCTTCAATACTTACTACTAATAGTATATACTAAATACTTGAAAAATATGATATAATGTTACGAATAAAAAAATTATTTTTTATAATTGGATATAGATATACAATCATAATTATCTATTAGACTTATAAAAATTTGGAGGTTAATAAATGATATCAACTAGTAGTATAGGGCTTATGTTCCCTGGAAAAAAATTATTTGAAGATGTAAATATTAAATTTACACCTGGTAACTGTTACGGACTTATCGGAGCTAACGGTGCTGGAAAATCTACATTCTTAAAAATCTTGGCTGGTGAAATCGACGCCACTGAAGGTGAAGTTATCTTAGGACCTAGAGAAAGATTATCTTTCCTACAACAAGACCATTTCGCTCACGCAGATGAAGTAGTTTTAAATGTAGTAATGATGGGTCATAAAGAATTATTCGCTATAAAAAAAGAACAGGAAGAGCTTTATGCAAAACCTGATGCAACAGATGAAGATTATGCAAAAGCTGGAGAATTAACTGATAGAATCGAAGAATTAGACGGTTGGTCTGCTGAAACTAATGCAGAAAAATTACTTACTGGATTAGGAGTAGATCCTTCAATTCACTATAAAGTTATGAACGAACTTACAGAGCCTGAGAGAGTTAAAATCCTTTTAGCACAAGCATTATTTGGTGATCCAGATGTTCTTTTATTAGACGAACCTACAAATGGTTTGGATATCCATGCTATCAACTGGTTAGAGAACTTTTTAGCAAACTTTAACGCAACTGTTATCGTTGTATCACATGATAGACATTTCTTAAATAAAGTATGTACTCATATTGCTGATATCGATTTTGGTAAAGTTAAGATGTTCGTAGGAAACTATGATTTCTGGTACGAATCAAGTCAAGTTGTATTAGAATTAATGAGAAATAAAAATAAAAAATTAGAGCAAAAAAGAGAAGAATTACAAACCTTCATCGCTAGATTCAGTGCCAATGCTTCAAAGTCAAATCAAGCAACAGCAAGAAAAAAGATGTTAGATAACTTAAAATTTGAAGATATGCAAGTTTCAAATAGAAAATATCCATTCATCGAATTCAAAGCTGAAAGAGATGC
Organism: Psychrilyobacter atlanticus DSM 19335; assembly: GCF_000426625.1. NCBI lineage: Bacteria > Fusobacteriati > Fusobacteriota > Fusobacteriia > Fusobacteriales > Fusobacteriaceae > Psychrilyobacter > Psychrilyobacter atlanticus. The sequence goes on from NZ_KE384547.1 coordinate 2,265,487, forward strand.
TGGAAACAACATGTTAAAAGTTGAAAACTTAACTAAAACTATCGATGGAGTAAAGGTATTAGATAATATCTCATTCACTATCAATACTGGAGATAAAGTAGTACTTTTAGCTAAAAATGATATAGTTAAAACAACTCTTATCAAGATAATGGCTGGAGAGATAGAACCTGATTCAGGTAGTATCACTTGGGGAGTAACAACTTCTTTAGGTTATATGCCTAGAGATAACTCTGAGTACTTCACAGCTAACAGTGGAACTGACCTTATTGACTGGTTAAGACCATATTCATCTGATCCTCACGAAAGTTTCATCAGAGGATTCTTAGGAAGAATGTTATTTGCTGGAGAAGATTCTCAAAAGAAACCTAGTGTTCTTTCTGGAGGAGAAAAAGTAAGATGTATGTTATCTAAAACAATGATGACAGGAGCTAACGTTTACTTATTCGATAACCCTACAGACCATTTAGATCTTGAATCTATTACATCATTAAATAAAGCGTTAATTAAATTTAACGGAACTATCATATTTGCAGCTCATGACCATGAGTTTATTCAAACTGTAGCCAATAGAATTATTGAAATAACTCCTAATGGAGTTGTCGATAAATTAATGGACTTCGATGAATATATCAAAGACGAAGGTGTAGAAGCTAGACTTGCAGAGATGTATAACTAAAAGGAACGTGACGTTCCATCTAGATAAAATAAAAAAGCTGAGGCTGGCCTCAGCTTTTTTTATTCCCCAATAAAATTATAATTTTATAATTTTTTGGATATTGTGTCCCGTTGTTTTTTATTCAAATACTCCTAATTTACGGCAGATACCTGTATATACCCTAAGTCCATTTCCCAATACTTTCTCATCAAAATTAAATTTGGAATTATGCAGTGATGCAGTATATCCAAGTTCTTTATTTTTAGTTCCTACAAAGAAAAAAAGTCCCCTTGTTACTTCCTGATAAAACCCAAAATCCTCAGCTAACATCTCAGGATCTATCTCCTCAAATCCCAGTTTTTCATCTCCTCTGACAACATCTTCTAAAACATCGTAGTATTTCTTATCATTTATAACAGGAGGATATCCTTCAGCCAACTCTATCTCTATTTCAACTCCATAACTGAGCTCCATTCCACGGGCTATACCCCTTATTTTATCTACAATAAAATTAAAGGTCTCTGTAGAAAAAGTCCTTATAGTTCCCTCCATCCGGGTAACTTCCGGAATGATATTTCTTATAGTTCCTCCCTCTATCTTACCTATGGCAATTATACTAGGATCAAAAGGAGCTACAAATTTTGAGGTAATAAGATTAAACCCTTCGAACATCTTCCCTGCTACCTGGATGGAATCTATCCCCAACTGGGGCTGGCCCCCATGACCACTTTTCCCTTTGATAATTATATTTATCTCTGCCGCTTTGGCCATGAATCCCCCTGCTCTGCAGCCGATTATTCCCTCTTCTAACTTTGGAAAAAGATGTAACCCGAAGATCCCCATAACATTATATTTTTCCAAGATTCCACTTTTTACGATGTCCTTGGCTCCTCCCGGTCCCTCTTCAGCAGGCTGAAATATTAGAAGGATATTTTTTTTCAATTTTTTCCCCTTTAAATAATCCATAAACCCCAGCAGAGTCGCCATATGACCATCATGTCCGCAGGCATGCATAACTCCCTCGTGTTTAGAGGTATAAGAAACTCCTGTTTCTTCTACAATTGTCAGTGCATCCATATCTGTCCTGAACCCATAAGTTTCCTCTGAACCCCCATCCAGATAGATATAAATTCCTGTTTCACAAATTATTTCAGGCTCATATCCCATCTTTCTTATCTCTCCCAGTAAATAAGCCTGAGTCTTTTTTTCCACATACCCTAATTCCGGAATTTCATGTAAATTTCTTCTATATTTTTTCATATTTTCTATTATTTTTTCCATCCCTGCCTCCTTAAAAGAAATTTCTCATATTATCTTAGGTAAAAGTAAACCTTATTTTTTTAATTTTTAAAAATATATATTATATATACGAAACATATATAATACAAAAGTTAAAAAATAATATATTTCAAAATTATATAACGTATATATTATATATATTTTATTTTATTTTATGTTTAATGCTATACTTACTTCAAATCATAAGAATAGAGGTTGCAAATACAAATAGTAAAGACAGGGAGAAGGCATTTTAAGATCTGTTTTGAAAGGTGTAGTTGCCGAAATATAGATTTCGCAAAAATCTATGTTGGGGATATGGATAAGATCCATATAACTGTCATTATCATAATTAGGTAATGGGGTGCTATTTGAAGTCATAGATTATCTTTTATCTCATTTTTGATTAGATGTAATTTTGCTCTTCAGTAGTTCTCACTACTGGAGAGTTTTTTTATTAGGAGGAAAGATATGATCATAGTACATAAATACGGAGGAAGCTCACTGGCTGACTTAGACAGAATTAAAAAGATTGCCTCCCACATCTCAAAATTAAGTGATGCAGGAGAGCAGATAGTTGTAGTCGCTTCTGCCATGGGTAAAACCACAAATAACTTAATAGAGATGGCTAAAAAAATATCTAAAACACCAAATATAAGGGAATTGGATACCCTCATGGCTACAGGAGAACAGCAGACAGTCGCTTTGTTATCTATGGCACTGAACGAATTAGGTAAAGACTCTATCTCACTTACAGGTCCCCAAGCAGGAATAACTACCGTAGGTCACCACACCAAAAGTCGTATTAAGAGTGTAGATCCAAAGATAATTAGATCTCATCTAAATTCCGGGAAGATAGTTATCGTAGCAGGATTCCAGGGAATGAACCAAGATGGAGACATCACTACATTGGGCAGGGGTGGATCGGATACCAGTGCAGTAGCTCTGGCTGCCAGTTTAGGAGCACAATGTGAGATCTATACCGATGTAGATGGAATTTATGGTATAGATCCCAGAGTATATCCAAAGGCTAAAAAAATACAAAATATATCTTACGAGGAGATGATGGAAATGGCAAATTTAGGAGCAGGTGTTATGGAAACAAGAGCTGTGGAACTGGGGAAAAAATATAATGTTCCCATCTATGTAGGCGAAAGTTTAAGAGATCATGATGGTACCTTGATATTAAATCAAAGTGAAATTATGGAGGATAAACCCATTACCGGCATCACCCTAAATGAAGATATCTTTATGGTAAATATCCAGCACCTTCCTTATTCGGAAAACCTGGTCGCAAATATTTTTAATACTCTGGGTAAATACGAATTAAATATAGATATGATCAGTCAAAACATCACCACTTCCGGTACCTTAGACCTTTCTTTCAGTTGTTTTAAAAGAGAAGAATCTCTTTTGAGAAAAGCTATCGATGAATTAAATGGAAAATCACAGGAAATTTCCATAGAGATCAAACCAGATTTAATAATGCTTTCCCTGGTTGGGATCGGAATGGTTAGTTATTCAGGAGTTGCAGCCAAAGTGTTTAATACCCTGGCTGCTCATAAAATTCCTTTTTATCATATAACTACTTCTGAGATCAGTATCTCATGTACTATTTCTAAGGAGCACAAAACTATAGCAATTCAGATGCTAGCTAAAGAATTTGACCTGTAAAAATCATATAATTAAAAAATTTATTTAGGAGGAGATCATGAAAAAATATAACATCGCCATTGTAGGAGCTACCGGAATGGTCGGAAGAACCTTCCTTAAGGTATTAGAAGAAAGAAATTTCCCCATAGACAATCTTTATCTTTTAGCTTCTTCTAGATCTTGTGGAACAGAAATTAATTTTAGAAATAAAAAATATATAGTTGAGGAACTTACCTCAGAATCTTTTACTAAAGAAATAGATATCGCTCTATTCTCTGCCGGAGGAAGTATCAGTAAAGAAATGGCTCCTATAGCTGTTTCTCATGGAATCACAGTTATAGATAACAGCAGTGCATGGAGGATGGATCCTAATATTCCTTTAGTTGTTCCTGAAGTAAACCCAGAAGCAGCAGCAACAAATAAACTCATTGCCAATCCTAATTGTTCTACCATCCAGGTAGTAGTACCTCTAAAGGTATTAGATGACCTCTATGGAATAAAAAGAGTTATCTACTCTACCTACCAGGCTGTATCTGGATCTGGAGTAGCCGGAATAAAAGATTTAAAAGATGGAATAGATGGAAAAGCCCCTTCTAATTACCCATATCCTATAGCCTTTAACTGCCTTCCTCACATAGATGAGTTCACAGAGAGCGGCTATACTAAGGAAGAGTTGAAGATGATCGACGAAACGAGAAAAATTTTAAATAAACCCGATCTTCCTATTACTTCTACCTGTGTAAGAGTCCCTGTAGAAAATGGACATTCTGTATCTGTTAATTTAGAATTTGAAAAAGAATTTGGTTTAGCAGAATTAAAAGAAGTACTTCAAAATAAAGAGGGAATTATCTTACAGGATGATGTACAAAATAATATCTATCCAATGCCTATAAATGCCAGTGGATCAGATGAGGTATTTGTAGGAAGAATTCGAAGAGATCATAGTATAAAAAATGGTGTAAACCTGTGGATAGTAGCCGATAACATCAGAAAAGGTGCTGCTACAAATACCGTTCAAATTGCTGAATTATTGATAGAACAATAATATTTATATATATTTTATTACAATTTTAAATAGGAGGATTTATGGGAATTTTTAAAGGATCTGGAGTAGCTCTTATCACCCCGTTTAACGAAGATATGAGTATCAATTATACTAAATTAGAAGAGCTCATAGAATGGCATATAGAGAACAAGACCGATGCCTTGGTAATCGCTGGAACCACCGGTGAAGCCTCTACCCTTCCAGATGAAGAACATATAGAATTAGTTAGAAGAAGTGTTGAGGTGGCTAATGCTAGAGTTCCTGTTATAGCAGGAACTGGTAGTAACGATACTCGTCACGGAGTTAGATTAAGCCTTGAATGTGAAAAAGTTGGAGCCGATGGTCTTCTCATCGTTACACCTTACTACAACAAAACCAACAGACAAGGATTGATAAATCACTATACAACTATAGCTGACAAGGTAAATATACCTATTATTTTATACAATGTCCCAGGAAGAACCGGAATGAATATTCCTACTGATGTAGTAGTTGAATTGAGTAACCATAAAAATATAGTAGGACTTAAAGAAGCCAGTGGAGATATCTCCTACTTAGCTGAAGTAGCTAGAGTCTGTGACAAGGACTTTTCTATTTATTCAGGTAATGACGATATCATAGTTCCTGTTTTATCATTAGGAGGAGTTGGAGTTATATCAGTATTAGCCAACGTCATGCCCCTTGAAACTCATAATATTGTTATGTCTTATTTAGAGGGAGATGTGGCTCGATCTAGAGATTTACAACTTTCTCTAAATTCATTTGTTAATTCTTTATTTTTGGAAACTAATCCAATACCTGTAAAATCTGCAATGAACCTTATGAATATGAATGTTGGAGGATTAAGACAACCCCTATGGGAGATTAGTTCTAATGCTCAAGAACTTTTAAAAATAGAAATGAAAAAAGTAAATTTAATCTAAAAGGAGGTAACATTTTGAATATAGCCATATACGGATGGGGACAGATGGGTAAACTCCTAGTAGATACCATCGATAACAGTAAAAATTTAAATTTAGTTGGGATAATCGATTATTTTTCTCTGGGAAAGGAATCCCGAATTGTTGAAGCTTTAGAAGACCTTTCTATTGTTCCAGATGTTCTCATAGATTTTTCCCACTACAGTAATTCGATAAAAATTCTTCCATGGATTATGGCTAATAATGTTCCTACATTGATTGCTACTACAGGACATAGTGAAGAGGAACTAGAAAATATAAAAAAAGCATCCCAAACAGTTCCTATACTTAAGGCGACGAACACTTCCCTTGGAATAAATCTGATTACAGAATTATTGGAAACTCTGGTTTCATCTCTGGAAGACTGGGATATTGAATTGATTGAAAAACATCATAAAAAAAAAATTGATGCCCCCAGTGGGACAGCTCAATCACTGCTAGAAAAAATAAATGATACCCTAACTTCTAAAAGGGAGTTGACCTATGGTAGAGAGGGAATCTCTCCTAGAAAGAAGGAGGAGATCGGTGTACATGTAGTTCGTGGAGGAAGTATCGTAGGAGAACATTCTATTATATTTGCCGGTGAAGACGAGATAATAGAGGTAAAACATGAGGCTCACTCAAAGATGATCTTCGTTAATGGAGCCCTCAAGGGAGCAGCTTGGCTTTCTAATCAACAACCGGGATTCTATACAATGAAAGATATTTTCAACTAAAAAGCAACGTGACTAGACTATAAAAAATATATTTTAAAAGGAGAACACCTTATGACAAAATTAAATAATGCCCATGAAATAATTCAATATATTAAAAATTCTACTAAATCTACCCCTGTAAAAGCCTATATCAATGGGGAATTAGAAGGAATAGATTTCCTAAACTGTAAAGTTTTTGGATGCCAAAATAGTAAAACAATCTTTGGAGAATGGAGTGAAGTCAATGAAATTTTAACTACTAACTCTAATTTAATCAGTGATTCTCATGTAGAAAGTGATAGAAGAAACTCAGCTATTCCAATGTTAGACACCAGAAATATCCATGCTAGAATCGAACCTGGAGCTGTCATCAGAGATATGGTAGAAATTGGAGATAATGCCGTTATCATGATGGGTGTTGTTATAAATATTGGTTCCAAAATCGGTGCCGGTACCATGATAGATCTAAATGTAGTAATGGGAGGAAGAGCCACAGTAGGAGATAACTGTCATATTGGTGCCGGTGCTGTCCTAGCTGGAGTAATCGAGCCACCTAGTGCTGATCCTGTTGTTATAGAAGACGATGTAGTTGTCGGTGCTAATGCAGTAATTTTAGAAGGTATCAGAGTCGGAAAAGGAGCCGTTGTAGCCGCTGGAGCAATCGTTACAAAGAACGTCCCTGCTGGTGTTGTAGTAGCTGGAAATCCTGCTAGAATAATCAAAGATAAAGATGAAAAAACTGCCAGTAAAACTGAAATTATGGAAGACCTGAGAGTTATCAAATAATGTTCAGCACTTACAAAATCTACAATAATATTAAGATCTAATTTTTATTTTCTTTAAAATAAAGTATTTGGGTAATTTCAAAAAAAAATTATGGCTGTTTGCCCGCCGAAGGCGGGCAAACTCTAAGGTTTTTAATGCGTGCACCATAGCAAAATTTTAATCATAAAATAATACCAAAGATTAATCGGAGGTCACTATGAACATAAATCCTAAAGTAATAAATAAAGAGATCTCCCTTATCAGACAAATCTCTATAAAGAGCAGGGAGTATGAAGATGTTATCAATCTTACTGTTGGGGAACCTGACCTGCCTATCCCTGCTAAAATAATCGAAGAAACTACTATATATATGAAGAATAATCGGATGGGATACCCTATGTTAGGAGGATCTCTCGAAATAAGAGAAGAAATAGTAAATTTTTATAATACTAAGTATGGCTCCTCCTACAATACAGATGAAGTTATCGTCACAGCAGGTGCTACAGAGGCTATCTCTACTACTTTGAGAGCCCTCTTAAATGAAGGGGATGAAGTCTTGATTCCCTTGCCATTTTATCCTGGATATCTTCCAAATATAGATTTAAATGGTGGTAAATCAGTATTTATCGATACTACTTCCGATGAATTACAGCTCACAGTGGAAACATTAAAAAAACATCTTACTCCTAAAACCAAGGCTCTTATCTTAAACTATCCCAACAATCCATCGGGAGTTATTTTATCTCAAAAAAACTTAGATGAAATCATGGATTTTTTAAAGGATAAAGATATATATATTATCTCCGATGAGATATATAGTGAAATTGTTTTTAATGACGATTTTATATCTGTAGGAAAGTATGATTTTCTTAAGGGCAAAGTAATATTGATCAATGGATTTTCAAAATCTCACTCTATGACTGGGTGGCGTTTGGGATACATTTTAACCTCTAAAGAACTGAGAGATCAGCTGATAAAGGTCCATCAATATACCATCACAGCTCCTTCTATCGTTTCAGAATATGGGGGATATATCGCACTTTCTAAGTGTTCAGACATGTCCTCTTATACAATGGAATACAAAAAAAGATGTGAATATGTATATAACCGACTAAACTCCATGGGGATAGTAACCCTTCAGCCTAAGGGATCATTTTACATCTTTGGTTCTTTAGATAACTTCAATATAACTTCATCTTTGGATTTTGCCTTAGACCTGCTTGAAAACAAACATGTGGCTGTAGTTCCTGGAATAGCCTTTGGTGTAGAAGGGTATTTTAGAATTTCTTGCACCAAACCTGTAGAAACGTTAAAAATAGCTTTGGATAAGATAGAAGATCATATCAAAAACTATAAATTATAATAAACACTAGATATGGAATATTCTTTAGTTGAATATTATGTTTTCTCATACTATAATTTAAATATAAAACAACACAATCAAGAACAAGGGAGAATACGATATGATTAAATTTGAAAAATACCATGGTTTAGGAAATGATTTTATAATTTTTAACTATAAAGATTTGATGGCAAAAAATATAAAGAAAGAAAGTTTTTCTGATCTGGCTGTTAAAGTCTGTGACAGACACACTGGAATTGGTGCCGATGGTATGATGGTTTTGGTTGAAAAAGAAGAGTCGTGCCAAATGATATTTATTAATTCTGATGGAAGTATCGTATCTATGTGTGGGAATGGTATCAGATGTTTTTCTAACTATATCTACAACAATAAAATCTTAGATGGAACTACCTACAAGGTGGAGACCCTGGCTGGATTACTCAGTCTGGATATCTCTCCAGATGAAAATTTCAATGTAAAAGTTGATATGGGAAAACCACTTTTAGCTCCTAAATTTATCCCTATGGATACCTCTAAAGAAAAATTCATCAACGAAGATATCGCTGTTAATGGAGAAGTTTATAAAGTGTCCGCAATTCTTATGGGTGTTCCCCATGCTGTAATTTTTGTAGATGATTTAGAAAAGGTCGATTTGGTAGGAGTTGGAAAAGCTATTGAAAACAACCCACTTTTCCCTGAAAAAACCAATGTTAATTTTGTACAAATTTTAGATGTAGATGAAATTATTGTGGATACTTGGGAACGGGGAGCGGGACATACCCTGGCCTGTGGAACAGGATCTTGTGCCAGTGTAGTTGTAGGTGAACTACTTGGATACTTGAGTTCTAAAGTTATTGTTCATCTGACTTTAGGAGATCTGACTATCGAAGTAAAAGATGAGATCTACATGACTGGTCCAAGTGAATTAATAGCAAAAGGAAAGTATAGATATAATTAAAGTCAAAATATAATTTATAAAACTCAAAAAAAACCTCCTATAAACCAAATATAGGAGGTTAAAAGGGGGGCTATAGTAATGTAGCTGCCAATTCGGCTAACTCTGATCTTTCACCTTTTTTCAATATAATATGTCCTGATATACTGACATCTCTAAATCTTTCAGCTAAATAAGTAAGTCCATTACTTTCCGTATCGAGATACGGGTTGTCTATTTGATATGGATCACCTGTAAATACTATCTTTGTATTTTCTCCTGCCCTTGTAACTATAGTTTTTATCTCATGAGGTGTTAAATTCTGTGCCTCATCTATGATTAAAAATCCTGCCGGGATACTTCTACCCCTTATATAAGACAGGGCTTCTATCTTTAATAATCCCAAAGCTTCTAATCCTGCTATTACCTTTTCTCCAGCTTTTTCCTCCTTATTACTTGCTAAGAAATCTATATTATCAAAAATAGGCTGCATCCATGGTTTTAACTTTTCTTTTTCACTTCCTGGAAGATATCCCAAATCTTTTCCCATTGAAATTATCGGTCTGGCTATAAATAATTTCTTATATTTACTCCTTTCCACAACCAATTCCAACCCTGAAGCTACTGCTAATAAAGTCTTCCCTGTTCCTGCTTTTCCGACTAAGGTAACCACTTTGATATCCTCATCCATTAAAAGATCCAATGCAAAATTTTGCTCCTCATTTCTGCCTCGAACTCCCCAAACGCTGACATCTCCAAAGGTCATCCTTTCTACCCTCTTTGTCTTCTTGTTATATCTACCAAATAAAGTTTTTTCCTTATTTTTTAAACTCACAAAACAGTTGTCCGAAGGTTCTTCCGGCATAATGTCTACATATTTAATCCTTCCGGATTTCTCATATTTTTTAAAGAACTCTTCCTCTACTTGTATGGTCATATTTCCGGTATAAAGTTCCTCTATATCCATCTTATCACTCTTATAATCTTCTACATGAATCTCCATGGCATCTGCTTTTATCCTCATATTGATATCTTTTGAGACCAACACCACTTTTTTATCCTTATCTTTATTCTTGATATACAGTGCTATTGCCAGGATCCGGTTATCCACTATATCCCTCTTTAAAGAGTTTGGCAGCTCGGTAGTATCACCTTTGGTTTCTACTCTAAAAAATATATCATTATCCATTTCTACACCTTTAGCTAAACATCCCTTAGAACGGAGATCATCTATAAACCTGGCAGCTACCCTAGCCGAGGCTCCTCTATTTCCACTTTCTTTTTTTAACTTATCTATCTCTTCTATCACATAGATCGGTAAAACCACATCATTGTCTTCAAAGTTCGTCATAGCCTTAGGATCATGAATAAGTACGTTTGTGTCCAGTATATATATCTTTCTCATAGAAATCACCCCTAATTATTATATTGTAAATGTATTTTTAGTTTATTCAAGGCACGAATCTGCAGCTGTCTTATTCTTTCTCTGGTTAGATGCAGTCTTTTTCCCAATATGTCCAAGGTTAATACTTCATTATTCAACAAACCAAACCTATGTATTATTATCTCTCTTTCCTTAGCTCCTAATACATCCAAAGTTTTTAATAATTTTTCCCTGTCGCTTTCTAATATTAAATTCTCCTCTATATAACCATTTTTATCTGCGATCATACTGTGAAGGTCCCCGGTTTCACCATAGGATTCATCTAAGGAATTAAAAGTCACATCATTTAATTTCAGATACCTTTTTATATCCTTTACCTTCAACTCTGTTTTTGCTGCAACATCTTCTAAACTAGGTTCACATCCATATTTTGATTTATATTTTGTCATATATTTTTTTATCTTAGCTAAATTGTCATATATATATACAGGATATCTGATAACCCCCTTGTTAGAGGATATATATCTCAAAATACTTTGTTTTATCCAAAAAGTAGCATAGGTAGAAAATTTTTTTCCCATGGTATAGTCAAATTTTTCAACGGCTTTCATCAATCCTATATTTCCCTCTTGAATCAAATCTTGAATAGGAATTCCTAACTTAGTATATTTTTTAGCTATACTCACTACTAATCTTAAATTAGCTGTTATCAACCGATCTTGTGCATCTATATCCCCCTCTAATATGTGCTTAGATATCTCAATTTCCTCATCTTTAGTCAGGAGGGGATAGCGACCTATTTCTTTTAAATAGTTCGAAATATTCATTTTTACCTCCTTTTTATGTATTTTGTCTGTATCAACAATATACTATTTGTTATTTAAACTTCCTTTTATAATTTATAGAATTTTATTATAATTTATGATAAGATTTAATATACAAAAATAAATATGAAAACAGAGACATTTAATATTTTTTTGGCTCTATAATTTTATTTAAATACGAGGAGTAAAAATGAGAGTAATTGGAATAGATCCCGGAACGGCAATTGTCGGTTTTGGAGTCATAGACTATATTGGAAGTAAATATAAAGTTGTAGATTATGGCTGTATATACACCTCCAAAGATCTTCCTATGGAAAAGAGGATTTCTGCTATCTACGACGAATTAGATAATATCTTAAAAAAATATTCTCCTACCCATATGGCTGTAGAGGATCTTTTTTATTTTAAAAATGCTAAAACAGTTATCTCTGTTGGACAGGCTAGAGGTGTCATAGTCCTCTGCGGGGAAAAAAATAATATTCCACAAGTATCATTTACTCCACTACAGATAAAGATGGGAATAACAGGATACGGCCGAGCTGAAAAAAAACAAGTTCAATTGATGGTTCAGAGGATTTTAGGACTTTCTGAAATTCCCCAGCCAGATGATGCTGCTGATGCTTTGGCTATTGCTATCACTCATATAAATTCATTGAATAGCGGATATATTTTAGCTTCTAAACCCAATCTTTCTAAGGTAGTTGGCATAAAAAACGGTAAAATAACTGCAGCAGAGTATCGAAATCTATTAAACAAAAAGGATTGATTTTTATGTTTAAAAACTTGGAAAACTCATCTATGGTTTCCTATTTAAATTCTTTAGAAACTATAGCTTCTACAATTCATCAGGAAAAAAATACTGAAAAAGTTGTATTTTTTATCCTCTTAAATTTAATTGAAAAATTAGATCTAGGTTATTCAGAAGGGTACTTTTTTAAATACGACAGATGGAATAGAAATTTAAAACATCTAAACTCGTATTTTGATCTAAAAAAATTAAAGAAAGATGAGGTAGAGTTTATCTCAACTAACCTTGAAAAAGAGATCAATTTTTATGGTACTCCCATAGAACAAATGTTGAAAAGTATAGAGATACAAACAAATTTGACTAAACTGGATTCCCATGAAAATTATGGACTTTTAAACAGGTTTAAAAACTTTACCATCATCCCTATAAATTATGAAAATACATACTATGGATGTTTTATCTTAGATAGACAAGCGAAGACTCCCTATGAACTCAATGTACAGGAGATGCATATTTTAGAATTGTTTAAATATAATTTTTCACTCTATATGCATTCTAGAGAATTAGAAGATTTTGAAGCTGAGGACATCAGGTTAAAAACTGTGGGTTCATTTGCAAATTCCATCATCCATGAACTGAGAACACCTATCTCATCTATCGTTGGTTTTGCATCTCTAGCTAAAAAAAAATTGAATGATCCTAAAAAAATTGAGCTTTATTTAGATTATATTCTCAAGGAATCCGATAAAGTAATCAAACTTTGTGAAGATATCGGTGAATACTCCAGTGAAGATGAAAATATTAAAAATAAATCAACTACTTTTTACCTTTCCTACCTTATCAGGGAAGTTCTTCAAAAATTAAACCTGCATTTAAAGAAATCTAAGATCAAAACTTATATGATTATAGAAAATGATATTGAAATTACATTTAACAGGGAAAAAGTCGTTACAGCCTTCTATCACCTGTTTAAAAATGCTATTGAAAACTGTGATTACAGCAAAAATGAGCGTTTTATCAACATTAATCTTTCAGCGAACAATAAAAACAAGATAACTATAAAGGATAATGGAATTGGCATACAAAAACACAGGATAGAAGAGGTTACCATTCCTTTTTATTCCTCTAAAATTTATGGAACTGGCTTAGGTCTCACTATAGCTAAAGAGGTCTTTACCAAATTAGGCTTTAAATTTTCTATAAAATCAGATTATTCAAAATGGACAAAAATAATATTAAAAGAGGAGTAAATTTATGAATATAGTTTTAATGGAACCAGAAATACCATACAACACGGGAAATATAGGGAGAAGTTGTGTTCTTACAAATACATCGCTGCACCTTATCAAACCCCTTGGATTCTCACTGGATGAAAAACAAATCAAAAGAGCTGGTTTAGATTACTGGCAGCATATAGATCTGCATGAATGGGATAGTTTAGATGAGTTGATGGCAGCTTATCCTGAATCTAAATTTTATTTTGCTACAACTAAAACTACTCAAAAATATTCAGATGTTTCATATAAAGAAAATGACTTTATTGTATTCGGCCCTGAATCTAGAGGAGTTCCAGTTGAGATCTTGGAAAAAAATAAAGAAACTTGTATCACTATTCCTATGATTAAGATGGGAAGATCCCTGAACCTTTCAAATTCAGCAGCTATTGTTTTATATGAATCTTTAAGGCAGATTGATTTTAACTTCGGAGAGTAATATGAAACGAATCTATATCTATATATTGATTTTTCTTATGTTTACAGGAATAATAGGAGTTGCCTCATTTTTCCCCTTAAATTATTATGGCGAAATAGATAAAATATCTAAAAAATATGAGGTGGACAGAGAGATTATCTATTCAGTTATTAAGATCGAAAGTAACTTCAGAGAAGGTGTAGTTTCCCATAAGGGAGCTATTGGTCTTATGCAGATCATGCCTCCTACTGGAGAGTGGATGGCACAAACCCATAACCTTCCTTATTCTGAAAAGATGTTATTAGATCCTGTGTATAATATTAAAATTGGTACCCTCTACCTTCATTATCTTATGAAGAGGTATGATGGAAACATTGAAAAAGTTTTAATAGCTTACAATGCAGGTCCTTCCAGGTTAAAGGATGGATCATGGAAAAAATTTAAAGAAACGAGAAACTACCTTAGGAAATATAAGATAACGAACTTTTTTTATCGAATAAGGTTATTTTTTAGATAAGATTAAAATATAGTCAACAAAATAAAAGACCTCCTAACTGTAATAGTCACACAGTTAGGAGGTCTTTATTTTATTATTTTAAGGAAAGAAAGAAACGAAAAAATTATTATTTTCATTTGCTTATACTTATCAGACGTCACTTAGATAAAAAAAGTTTAAATTTTTATAAAAAAGCAACGTGACGTTGCATCCAAACAAGCACATTCTAAGTTCTTATAATCTTTAGAAATCTTAAGATATCCCTTTGCAGGTATAAATTGCTAAAAAAAACTCTCAAGAAATTCTTGAGAGTTTAGAAATTTTAGTTTTCTTCTACGAATACATCTTTCCCCATGCTGCATGGAGGACAAACCCAATCTTCAGGGATATCTTCAAATTTAGTTCCAGCTTCAATTCCGTTATCTACATCTCCAACTTTTGGATCATAAACATACCCACATACTTCACAAACATAATTTTTCATATTATTCCACCTCTTTATTTTTATAGTAATTTTTAGTTTTTAGTCTTAATTATTTTCCTTCAAAATGTCTTTCTAATAAACCTTTGAAAGCTTTTCCATGTCTAGCTTCATCTTTAGCCATCTCATGTACTGTATCGTGAATTGCATCTAATCCTAATTTTTTAGCTCTTTTTGCAATTTCAAATTTACCAGATGTAGCTCCATATTCTGCTGCTACTCTTAATCTTAAGTTTTCTTCTGTTGAGTTAGTTACTACTTCTCCTAATAACTCAGCAAATTTAGCTGCATGTTCTGCCTCTTCAAATGCAATTCTCTTGTATGCTTCTGCTACTTCAGGATATCCCTCTCTGTCTGCTACTCTTGACATTGCTAAGTACATACCAACTTCTGTACATTCTCCTGCAAAGTTAGCTTTTAATCCTTCAATAATCTCTGCATCTCCACAAGCTAGCCCTTCTCCTAACTTATGTTCAGTTGCCCACTCTTCAGTTGCATTCTCATCATAAGCTACGAATTTATCCTTTCCAGCCTTACATACTGGACAGACTTCAACATTTGCATCTAATATTTCCCCACATACTGTACATCTCATTTTTGCCATTTCACTTCACTCCCTATATTTTGATTTACTTTTATTTCAACTTTGTATTGATTACAAAATTATAATAACAGTTTTTAAACTTTAAGTCAAGGATTTTTTTAATATATAATAATTTTTTTTAAGGGAATTTCTAACTTATAGAGTATGGTAAGGAAATAAGACTTAAAAAATAATTTGGAATTAACAAGTTTAGTTTTTTAATCTTGAAGCAAAATAATTATAAATGCTATAATATTATTATATGTTAAACTATAAAACAATATGCTTTATTAGGAGGTAAGAATATGTTTAAACTAGATGATTGTGTTGGATTCATCACAAACAACACCTCAAAAAGAATCGCTGATGTTTTTAATGCCAAATTAAACGAATATGATATGACCCGGGTACAGTGGATAGCTTTATATTTTTTAGGTACATCTGAACATATTAATCAAAGTGAGTTAGCCGAAAAAATGAACATTAAAAGATCTACAATAGTAAGATTAATAGATAGGATGGAGAAGGAAGGGTATGTTCAGCGTAAAAAAGATCTAAAAGACAGAAGAAACACATATATATTCTTAACAGAATTGGGTGAAAAATTGAGAAAAAAATTATTACCTTTTGGGAAAGAATTCAGTGATTTAATTTCTAAAGATATTTCCGATGAAGATATGAGAATTTTTAAAAATGTATTAAATAAATTAGTTGAAAATGCAGAACTTAACAAGTAAGTTGATAATTCAATACTCTTATTAGGTCTAAATTTTTCTATAAAATAAAAGACCTCCCAGCTGTAATAGTCACACAGTCAGGAGATCTTTTATTTTTATATTTTATTTTAAGGAAAGAAAGAAATGAAAAAATTATTATTTTCATTTGCTTATAACTATCAGACGTCGCTTAGTCGAAAAAAGTTTAAATTTTTTTATTTTTAAAATAAATATTTAGACATTGCATATCGCAGGCTTTAAATACCATCCGATATAGAAGTTTTCACCATCGCTTTCTATGCAGACAACACCACCATTTATAAACTTAACCACACCTGCATCTTCATTGCCAGTCGTCAAGTACGAAACAAGTTTTTCCATATGGGGTAGGTGTCCGACATACATTGTATGATTTGATTCCAAGAGGGTAGCGAATACTTTAACACTATCTTTAGGGTCCATCCCTAACAGTTTGTATATATTGCCATCGCCAATTTGGTCTGAAAAGATCTGAGCCGTTTCCATTGCTCTTGTTTTACCACTATGACAGATTCTACTCGCAGTAACTCCTGTCTTTTTTAGATAAGCTGCGACACATTCTACTTCTCTTCGTCCTTCTGCAGACAGTGGACGATTTGGATCTACATCTTTTGCCAGAGCTATACCATGTTGCACAAAATACATACTCATTTTTTAACTTACCTCCTTGTTCAGATATTTTTTCAAATGTACTTTTTAGATTTAACTTTGTCAGATAAATTTATATTATTCTTCCTTGGGGAGTTTCAGAAAACAGTTTTCACGATACATCTCAAAATAATAATCACAAAAATAATTTACAAAAGGGAAGAATTCCAATCCATATGTTCTCCATACCATGTATCATCTACTCGCTTTAATATCTCTATCTCCTTTTCGGTAGGTTCCCTTTTAAAAGCTGCATTGAATCTTTCTCTAACCGTCATGGTCTCTCCTCCCTTTTTCCAGAATATAGTTATAAATAAAATTAAAAACATCTACTTTATAATTTTTTTAGATATTTATTATCCAAGATATTTAATTGTTTTTTACTAAAATAAAAAGAATAATCCTTTTTATTTCGTTTTGATTTTTTAAGGAATTTTTTTAATATTATAACGAAGAAATGGAAGGAATAGTCCCCAAGTTTAGTATTATTCATCTATTTTTTTAATACTCTAATTTTAATCGTATAAAAGATAAAAGAATATTTAAAATAACTAATAACTTCTAAAAAATTTATAAAGATCTATCAATATTAAAGGGAAAAAGTTAAATTTTAGTATATCTAAAATAGAATACATTACAAATATAAGACGCTTTAAAATTAAGACCCTCTCAATCTGATAGGGTTTAAAGCAAGGAGGAATAGCTTTGTATACAGACAAGAAATTTAACGATCTATTGATAGGACAATATAGCCAATTATCCCAAGATATTTGGACTTTTCTTCAAACAAGAGAAAGTTTAATTAAAATGGAAACGGCTACGTATCTAAAAAAACCTGCTGTCACTGGATTACAAAAAGATCTTATAAATAATTTTCCATTAAAAAATCATGTGAAATTAACCAGGTTTAAACAACTTATCGGTGCAATGGTGAGGGATATTTTGTTTGATCATGGCTATGTTATTCAACAACATGAAATAACTGTTAACCCTTCCGATCTATTTGTAAAAGCAACCAGATATAAAGAATCTGTAGAAGAGGATAAAAAATAATTATTATAGGAGGAAAGGATGAAAATTGCAGTTTTTATGGGTGGAACATCAACGGAGAGGGAAGTATCGCTGAAAACAGGAAGTGCAGTATTAAAAAGCTTAATGAGACAGGGATATGATGCATATGGAGTAGATTTAACAAGTAAAAATCTAGTTAAATCATTTATTGAAAATGAATATGATATAGCATTTTTATCTCTGCATGGTGGATGTGGAGAAGACGGTAGAGTTCAAGGATTACTTGATCTTTTAGGAAAAAAATATACAGGGTCTAAAGCAGCTCCAAGTGCAATTGCAATGGATAAAATTATAACTAAAAAAATAGCAGGCGGCATAGGAATAAGAATCCCCAAGACTTATATAAACAAGGAAGATATAGATAAGTTTCCTATAGTAATAAAGCCATCAAAAGAAGGATCTAGTACAGGACTTTATATCTGTAAAAATATGGAAGATGCTGAAGTGGCTTTGGAAAAGCTATCAGATAGAAGTGTCATAATAGAAGAGTATATAAAGGGTGTGGAACTGACTGCAGGAGTTTTAAACGGAGAAGCTCTTGGAGTTTTAAAAGTAATTCCACATGACGGAACATATGACTATGAGTCAAAATATACTGAAGGTAAGACAGATTATGAGTATCCTGCAAAGGTCTCAGAAAAGGTTTATAAAAATGCTATGAGAAACGCCAAACTTATCCATGATGAACTTAAATTAAGTGGAGCTTCTAGAAGTGACTTTATCTTATCAGATGACAAAATCTATTTTTTAGAGGTTAATACTTGCCCTGGGATGACCGAGACAAGCCTTCTTCCTAAACTTGCAAGTCTTAAGAACTATACATTTGACGATGTGGTAAAAGGGTTATTATCCCAATCAGATACTAAATAAAAAAACTTTATTCCAATACAACTAAGCTATTAGGTGGCTGAAAAAGGTGTTATAACACCTCAATACTAATCCTGAAATTTATTAGAAAAAAAGGAAAAAATACTAATTCAAGAACATATAAAAACATATTATCGTTTTGTATAAAAGGAGAAAATAATATGAAAAAATTTGTTGATGTCAGTAAAAGTGTCAAGTGGGTTGGAGTCGTTGATCAAGATATTACTAAGTTTCACGGGGAGGAATTAGATATCCCCCATGGAACCTCTTTTAATTCCTACCTAATAAGGGATGAAAAAATAGTTTTAGTAGATACTGTAATGGAAAAGTTTAGCACCCAATGGATCGAGCAGTTGAAAGAAGAGATTGATTTAAGTACCATTGATTATATAGTTATGAATCATAATGAACCTGATCACAGTGGTTCTTTAAGTGCACTGATGAAAGAGATTCCTAATACACCTATCTATTGTACAGATAAGGGTGTAGAGATTATAAAGGCCTACCACAAGATAGATGCTGAATTCAGAACGGTTAAGACTGGGGACATTTTGGACTTAGGGGAGAAAAAATTAACATTTGTTGAGATGAAGATGTTACACTGGCCGGATTCAATGGCATCTTATCTAAGTGGAGATAATATACTTTTTAGTAATGATGCTTTCGGACAGCACTATGGAGCTAACGGATTATTTAATGATGAGTGTGATCAGGATATCTTAAGCTATGAAGCATTAAAATATTATGCCTGCATCCTGACACCATTTAGTCCTTTAATCAAAAGAAAAATTGATGAAATATTAAGCTTGAACTTAACAATTGATCAAATCTGTACTTCACACGGTGTAATTTGGAGAAAAGATCCCCTTCAAATCGTAGAAAAATATATGAAGTGGTGTGATAACTATAAAGAGGATCAGATATTAATTACCTATGATACCATGTGGGAAACCACTAAAAAGATGGCAGAATCTATAGCTGATGGGATTAGAAGTATTTCCCCTTCTACAAATATTTTATTGATCAACAGTGCCAAACATACTGAAAGTGAGATCCTGACAGAAATATTCAAATCTAAAGCTGTCTTATTCGGATCACCTACTATCAACAACAGAATACTGCCATCAATGGCTGCCTTATTAGAAGCTGTAAAAGGTCTGAACTTTAAGGATAAAAATGTCGCAGCCTTTGGAAGTTACGGCTGGAATGCAAAAAACTTAGATATTATCAATGAAAATTTAAATTTCACCTCTTTAAAATTAGTCAATGAAGGAATAAAAGTTAATTGGAATTTAAACCATGAAAGTAAGGAACTCTGCTATAAATTCGGACAGGAATTTGCTTCAAATTTAGCAGATTAAAAAAGAAAAAATCTTAGTTTTTTTCTAGAAATTCCTTTGAAAGAGTAGAGAGTTTTATCTTTTCTTGACAAACTTTTTTTTATGGAGTATTCTTTAGCAAATAAAAAATTTCAAAGGAGAACAAGGCCATGACTAAAAGATTTATATCCTCCCAAAATTCTAAATGCCATAAAAAATATCATATGCTTTTTGAATTTTTGATGTAAATCTATATCTGCAATACCACTTTAATTTTATTGAATTTAAAGCCGTAGATGGAATATGTCTAGGGCTTTTTTTATTTACCCAAAAGGAGGATACACAATGAAAGGATTAAAAATGAACGATGAAAAACTTTGGAAAGCAATCCAAAAAGAGGAAGAACGTCAGGAGTTTGGTTTGGAGTTAATAGCTTCTGAAAATTTTGTCTCAGAGGCTGTAATGGAGGCCGCAGGAAGTGTCATGACAAACAAATATGCTGAAGGTTATCCACGAAAAAGATATTATGGGGGCTGCCAGTTTGTAGATGTAGCAGAGGAACTTGCCATAGAAAGAGCAGGAGAACTATTCGAAGCAAAATATGTAAATGTCCAGCCTCATTCAGGTTCTCAGGCAAATATGGCAGTATACAGAGGATTAATAAACTCCGGTGATATCATCCTGGGAATGAAATTAGACCACGGAGGACACTTAACCCACGGTAAAAATGTTAATTTTTCAGGGCAGGACTATGAGGTTTATTCTTATGGGGTAGACCGGGATACAGAGATGATAGATTATAAAAAAGTAGAAGAGATGGCTCTAGAGGTAAAACCTCGTATAATCGTAGCCGGAGCTAGTGCATATTCCCGTACTATAGATTTTAAGAGGTTCAGGGAAATTGCAGACATGGTAGGAGCTTATCTTATGGTAGATATGGCACATATTGCAGGTCTTGTGGCTACAGGAGAACATTCATCTCCTATGCCTCATGCTCATGTTGTTACTACTACTACCCACAAAACTTTGAGAGGTCCCAGGGGAGGAATGATCCTTACCAATGATGAGGAGATAATAAAAAAGGTCAACAAAGTTATCTTTCCGGGGATTCAAGGTGGTCCTCTCATGCACATAATTGCTGCAAAAGCGACAGCTTTCAACGAGGCCTTAGGTGTAGAATTCAAAGGGTATCAGAAACAGGTAATAATAAATGCTCATACTCTGTCTGAGGAATTAAAAAAAGGAGGTTTAAGAATTGTCAGCGGAGGAACCGATAACCATATGATCTTGGTAGACCTTACTAATAAAGATCTTACTGGGAAAGAAGCTGAGAAGATCCTTGAAGAGGCTAATATCACGGTAAATAAAAATGGTATTCCATACGATACTAAAAGTCCCTTTGTAACCAGCGGTATCAGGATAGGAACTCCTGCCCTTACAACCAGAGGTATGAAAGAAGGAGAGATGAAAGAAGTCGCTGCCTTAATTCTAAAATCTTTAAACAACGGCGGTTCTCCTAAAATATTAGAAGCCATAAAAAATGAGGTTGCAGAACTCTGTAAAAAATTTCCCCTTTATAGAGATTAATAGCTTTTAGTAATAACGTTTTAGAATTTTTTATTTAAAATTCAAGGAATATAGCAGTATAAATAGAATATACTTATGTAATAAAAAATTAGGAGTGATACTATGTTTAGGTTCTATAGATTTGATGGGTTGTAACAACTTAAGAGGCCTCCTCCTCAATAATTCTAATGAATATTTGAAAAAATAATTATTGATTATGAATAGGAGGAATAAAATGAATATAGATGAAAAAGAACAATTTGAAAGGTATCTTTTAGATATCGAGAAAGAATTTAGAGGGTGGAGTTTTAATTATTTAACACGTTATGGACGGATGAAGGAGTTCCCATTAAGTTGGAATTATTATAATGAAATAATTGACTACTGCAGTTGCGCACCTTCTCTTTTAGATATGGGAACTGGTGGCGGTGAATTCTTGTCTTCATTAACTTTTTTACCTAAAGATACCTGTGCTACAGAAGGGTATGAACCAAATATTGAAGAAGCCAGGAAACGACTGGAGCCTATGGGAATAACTGTTTTTCCTGTAGAGGAAGATGCTGCACTTCCTATCCCTTCAGAAAGGTTTGATTTAATAATCAACCGCCATGAATCTTTCTCCCCCCTTGAAGTTATGAGAATTTTAAAACCGGAAGGATATTTTATAACCCAGCAGGTCGGAGGGTTAAACGACATTGATTTGAACCTTCTCTTAGGAGCAGATTCAAATCAATATGAAGATTGGAGCTTAGATAAAGCCTCTAAAAGCCTGAGATCATGTGGTTTCGAATTGAAAAAACTAAAGGAAGATAAAGTAAAAACAAGATTTTATGATATCGGTGCAATAGCATACTATCTAAAAGCAATCCCCTGGCAGGTTCCGGATTTCAGTGTAGATAAATACTATAAACAATTATTTCATATACATCAGTTTATCAGGAAGCAGGGGTATATAGATCTGATTTGTCATCGTTTCTTTATAGTTGCCCAAAAAAGATAAAAGATCTAAAAAAAGTATCCTATCAGTTAAACACTCCAAAAACAAATTAAAGGAGATCAATTAACTGATTAGTATAAATGAACAAACAAATTTTAAAGGTGGTGTAATTATGTTTAGTAAATGGAATCAATTAAGTTTAGTAAAAAGGATAATTGTCGGTTTAATCGTTGGTATTATCTTATCGATCACTGCACCAGTGGCAGCTGCACCAGTTGGATTATTAGGATCATTATTTGTAGGAGCACTAAAAGCAGTAGCACCTATCTTAGTATTTTTCTTAGTAATGTCAGCAGTATCACAACATAAACCTGGTCAAAAAACAAATATGAAATCAGTTATCAGTCTTTACCTTATCGGAACATTCTTAGCCGGTGTAGTTGCAGTAGTAGGAAGTTTTATATTCCCAGTAACTATCGCTCTAGGAAAAGGAGTAGAAAATGTATCTCCTCCAAGTGGTGTAAGTGAAGTATTAAAAACATTATTAATGAACGTTGTAGACAATCCAATCAATGCATTATCAAATGCTAACTATATCGGAATCTTAGTTTGGGCATTATTATTAGGAGTAGCATTAAAGCATGCACCAGCTTCTACTAAAACAATGATCACAGATTTCTCAAACGCACTATCTCAAGTTGTTAGATGGGTTATTCACTTAGCACCATTCGGTATCATGGGGTTAGTATTCAACTCAATCGCAACTAGTGGATTAGGTTCACTATTAGCTTATGGTAAATTATTAGGATTATTGTTAGGATCTATGGCATTCATGGCATTAGTAGTTAATCCAACTATCGCATTTGTTATGATGAGACAAAACCCTTATCCATTAGTATTCAGATGTCTAAAGCAAAGTGGACTTACAGCTTTCTTCACTAGAAGTTCGGCTGCTAACATCCCGGTAAACATGGAATTATGTGAGGAATTAGGATTAGATAAAGACATGTATTCAGTATCTATACCTTTAGGAGCTACAATAAACATGGCAGGAGCAGCTATCACAATATCTGTATTAACTCTTGCAGCAGTACATACATTAGGAATACAAGTAGACTTCGGAACTGCTCTTATCTTAAGTATCTTATCAGCTGTCAGTGCTTGTGGAGCATCTGGTGTAGCAGGTGGATCATTACTTCTTATCCCATTAGCTTGTAGTTTATTTGGTATCCCAAATGAAGTAGCAATGCAAGTAGTTGGAGTAGGTTTCGTAATTGGAGTAATCCAGGATTCAGTAGAAACTGGTCTTAACTCTTCAACAGACGCATTATTTACAGCTGTAGCTGAATTTGCTGAATGGAGAAAAGCAGGAAAGAAAATTGTTATCAACAAAGAAGTTAACCTGTAAAAATTAATGAGCCCCCTCAGAAAATTCTGAGGGGGCTTTTTTTTGCTATAATATCATTATTAATATTACTCTCAAACATATTTTTACAATATCTTAGAATTATAATTTCTTCAATAATTAGAAAAGGTTTCCCAATTTTGAGAGCCTTTCTCTGTTAAGATTAAATGATATATAAAACTACCGATTAAAGTGATTTAAAAACTTTTCCGGCAAACTTTCTTGCAGCTTCCACTGTAGATTTACTTTGAAAATATTTCTTCCCGTCAATATCCCGAACAGCTAACTTTCCTATATACTCTAAATTTGAATGTCTGGAATATCTCCTCAGTCCCTCCTCAAAAACTCCTGCTCCATCTTCGATCTCATAGCCACATGTGGTAACCAATCCACACTTTTTCCCTTCCCAAAGGCAGGGACCTTTGGAATCTCCATAGTATTTATTCATACCATAAACCAGTCTGTCCATAACTGCCTTCATAGGCGGTGTGCAATACCACGAATAGATAGGTGTTGCAAATATAATACAGTCGGAGTTTAAAACAGCTTCATATATTATATTCATATCATCCTCCTTTGGACAGCCAGGCTCTTCAAAAATATTTTGACATGTCCAGCATGCTGTACAAGGCTCTATATGTTTATCTTTAAGTGTTATATAATCAATATCTGCTCCAAGCTGCTTTAATTCATCTACAAAAGGTTCTAGCAACAATCCGGTGTTACTGCTGCTTCTTAAACTTCCAAATAAAATACATACCCTCATGATTCCCCCCAGTTTTTCATCATCTTTTTTTGATTCTGAAATTAAATTTTTTTAGAGAGAATCTGTCATGAGTTGAGATAATCTCTATCATATCTAGAATACCTCTACTTTTTCTGGAAGTCAACTATAAGACTGTTTAAAATAAATCTCTAAATTTTAATTATTTTATTCCCTCAAATTTTAATTTTTCCAAGATTTTTTCAACAATGTAGGAAATATGTCTATTTATCCTTCTATATTTTGCTAAGATTTCCATACGAATATGATTTGAATAACCCTCTTTTTTTAATGGATTTACGTTAGAAAGAGATGCTGAAGTAGTATCACATTTTTCTTTAAGCCTTTGAAGTTCATAGGTGTTAGAGTTTTCAATCAATTCAGTTATAATTTCAAGAGAATTCATCACATCCATATGGCAGCACTTTATCTTTCGTAAACTTTCTTTAGAAAGTTTTGTTTCAGTATTTTTCATTTTAATATATATTTTTGCTAGACTAGCCCCATAATCTCCCATAGATTCTAATTCATCAGATACTCCTAAGATCATCCTGGACTCATTCAATATCTGGTGGGAGTTTGTAGCATTTAAAAGTTCAGTTAGTTCTTTTCTTATACTCTCTTGCTTTCTGTCTTGATACTCCTCACCATCAAATAATCTTTTTATTTTTTTACTTTCCTCCTTATCGGTAAGTATTAAGAAAAAAAGTGCCATGTCATCCCTGAAGCGTTTAGACATTTGAATAATTTCCATTTTTTCTTTTTCAAGAATTATTCCTGGAAAATTATAAAGTTTTTCTAAAGAATATTCTGTTTCCACCTCTTTTTTTTCCCTTCCAATTTTTTCAACTAACTTTAAAAAAATATTAATAAATGGTACAAAGATAAAAACCAATCCTATATTAAAAATAGTGTGAGAAAGAGCAATATACTTTGCTACATTTTCTTTAGGATCAACGATCTCTGCTATAATCGATGTATATATATAAAATAACGGAATAATAATAAATACTCCTATTATCTTTATTATTATATGAGCATAGGCAGCTCTTCTTGCATGAAGTTTTGCCCCCAGAGAAGCTAAATAAGCTGTTATAGTAGTTCCTATATTTTGTCCTAAAACCAAAGCTACTGCCGTCTCTGGTGTTATGACTTTTTGGGTTGCAAGAGCCATAGTGATTCCAATTGTTGCCGCAGAAGACTGCAATATGGAGGTAACAAATGCTCCCATAAGAGCCGAAAAAATAACTCCACGGTATGTTTCAGCTGAAAATAAATAAAAAAAAGATATAAACTGTGGCATATCCTTTACAGGTGTAACTCCTGACTTCATAATATACAACCCAAAGAAAATCATTCCAATACCTACTGCTGCCAAAGCCCTTTTTTTTATTTTTACAGATTGAATAAACAAAAAAGTGAGGGTCCCTACCCCTATTATTAACAGTCCATATTTATCTATCTCAAGAGCCAATATCCACCCTGTTAAGGTAGTCCCTATTCCTGCTCCCAGTATCACTCCTACTGCCTGCTGAAGAGTCATGAGGGCGGCATTTAAAAATCCCACAACCATAACAGTAGTTACGGAACTAGACTGAACTATAATTGTCATTAAAGCTCCTGTGAGTATTCCTCCAAAAACATTAGAAGTCATACGTGAAATCATTTCCCGCAGTTTATATCCGGCTAACTCCTGAATGGAATCAGACATGATTTTCATACCGTAGAGAAACATCCCCAGTCCCCCCACTACCTGAATAAATATATTTAAGATTATCATAAATGTCACCCCTCTATATATTGCTTATACATTTCCTTTTCTTCCTTTCCTTTATCACATATAAAAAAGAATCCTAAAATAGCCACTATTAAATTGATGATATCTATTTATCAAAAAAATATTAAAAACTCTTTTTTTACTTTCCCTCCCATAATTCTCCTCAAAACTCATTAAAATATATGATATAATTTAAATAATTATCAATTTGGCTGTAAGCCATAAAGGAGTGAATTATGAATAAAAGAATAGCCACTATGTCGATATTTGTTGAAAACAGAGATAGTATAGCCAGTATAAATAGTATATTAATGGATTTTTCAGACATTATAATCTCTAGAATGGGAATTCCCTACAGGGAAGCTGGTATTTCTGTTATTGTGTTGATTTTAGAAACAGATAATGATAAAATAGGGTCACTATCAGGTAAAATGGGTAATCTTAAAGGTGTGTCTGTAAAGACTGCTACCAAGAAATAACCTACTTTATCCTAATTACAAGGAGATTTATTAAATTTCTAAGTAAAAGGGAGATGATTGAAGGTCATTTTTTTCTTTTGAAAATATGTGATTTTTATATTAATCTTCAAATTATTAAATTTTGGAGGTATAAGATGAATAACTTAGCATGGAAAGAGGAGGTTAAAGAGGAAAGTTTTATCAATTCTGATTTAATCGAATCTCTATTATTAACTAACCCTACAGATGAAGATTTTTACAGGGTTATGGAAAAGGCAAAAAAAGGTGAAAGACTTAGTTTAGAAGAAACAACTGTTCTTTTAAATACCGAAGATCAGGATAAGATCGATGAGATGTTTGCACTTGCAAAACATATCAAAGAGGATGTCTATGGAAATAGAGTAGTGTTATTTGCTCCCCTATATCTAGGAAATAAATGTACTAACTCTTGTACATACTGTGGATTCAATGTTCATAACCAGCAGATGACAAGAAAAACATTGTCCCTGGATGAATTAGGACAAGAAATCGAAGCTCTAGTAGATGAAGGACACAAGAGAATTATCCAGGTATACGGTACTCACCCTGACTATTCTCCTGAATATATCAGAGATACTGTAAATAAAACTTATTCGGTAAAAAAAGGTAATGGAGAGATCAGACGTGTCAATATAAATGCAGCTCCTCAAACTATTGAGGATTTTAAAATTATAAAGGAATCAGAGATTGGAACATATCAAATATTCCAAGAAACATATCATGAGCCGTCTTATGCAATGGTTCATCCAAAGGGAGAAAAATCTAACTTTAAGTGGAGATTATTTGGTCTGTCTCGTGCTATGAAAGCAGGAATAGACGATGTAGGTATTGGAGCATTATTTGGTATCTATAAGTGGAAATTCGAAGTTTTAGGATTGATGCAGCATGTGGAACACCTGGAAGATAATTTTGGTGTAGGACCCCATACAATATCGTTTCCTAGATTAAATGAAGCTTCTGGAGTCAACCATGATGATAAATATCTAATTAACGATATGGAATTAAAAAGAATCATAGCTATCTTAAGATTAGCAGTTCCTTATACAGGACTTATCCTTACAGCCCGTGAAAACGCTGAACTGAGAAAGGAATGTATGGAGCTTGGTGTATCTCAAATCGATGCCGGTACTCAAATAGAGTTACAGGGATATTCTAATAAGAAAAATAAATGCAATCAGGATCTAGATAAGGAACAATTTAAAATAGGTGATTCTAGAGACCTGGATGATATCTTAAAGGAACTTATGGAAAATGGATTCACCCCTTCATTCTGTACAGCCTGTTACAGACTCGGCCGTACGGGGGAACACTTTATGGAATTTTCAAAACCTGGATTTATCCATAATTTCTGTACTCCTAATGCTATTCTGACTTTGGCTGAATACCTTGAAGATTACGCCAGTGAAGAGACTAAAAAAGTAGGGTATGATCTAATCGATTCTAGTGTCGGTACATCTAGATTAACTGAAGAAACTAAAGCTTCTCTAAAGGTAAAATTAGAGGAGATAAAAAATAGTAAGAGAGATCTATATTATTAATAAGTATATATAATTTTTAAAACCCATCCTGTTTAAAGGTTGGGTTTTTTAGTTTTTATGGTACAATCAAAAATAGATACATTTATTATAATAGGTAATAAGATTTTGAGGGGGATTCTATGAAGCTATTAAAGGATATTGACTGTACAATTCTTGAAGATAAAAGAGTCTATAAAAGGCCGTCTTCCCGGGGAATTATTTTAAAAGACGATAAAATTTTACTTTTATACATAAAAAAGCACGATGATTATAGCTGCCCCGGGGGAGGTTTAGAAAAAGATGAAACTCCCAGGGAAGGTTTAATTCGGGAGATAAAAGAGGAGACAGGTGCCACTAATATTAAGATAATTTCTGACTATGGGATCTATCATGAAATTATTCCGCCTTTAAAGAGAAAAGAGATAGATTATATGTATATGTCCTCTTATTTTTTTATATGCAGTGCTGATTCTAATCTAGGAAAACCTCAATTGGAAGATTATGAGCAGGAGATGGGAATTAAAGCTGTATGGGTAAATATCCATGATGCTATCTCGCATAATAAAAAAGTTCAGAAAGAAAAACCAGTGCATATGAGCAGATACCTGGAGAGAGAATTATTTATATTAGAACTTGTAGCAGAAGAACTAGAAATTAACAGTTTCTAGATTAGTATTAAACATAGAAAAAAAGCGTAGAATTTCTACGCTTTTTTCTTATCTTTTTTTCACCTCTGTGGCTATTATCACCCACGGTGTAGCGCTAGCTCCCCATGCTACACCTGCTCCTAAAAATGCATGCCCGGATATATTGGTTCTATCCACCTCTATCTCGTAGGTAATTCCTTCTCTTTCAATGAAAAGTCTTTCTTCTTTTTTATAATGAATAATTTTTTCTTCTCTGCTTTCAGCATAGGCTTTTAAATGAACCATTATCTCTTCATCTGTTTTTGGTTTTTTCTCTACATAAATTTTGAATCCCTTATCGAATAAGTGAACAATACTTCTTTTTAAATACTCTACATAGGATTCTAGTTGCTTCTCTTTATTTTTTTCCATTTTTTCTTCCCCCTGTAATCTGATTTTTTTATAAACTATCAGCTATCTTCATTATACTTATACCACTTAATTAAAAAATGACAAAATTTTAATTACAAACTCCTTAAACATATAGATTAACCAATAAAACCTTTAACATTTATTACTTTTACTAATATTTAGAAAGGCATTTTTTCTTCTTTATAAGTAGAATGAGAATAGCAGAATTATTCTATGAGTATGATATAATATATATATTATAAAAAACTATTATTGGAGGTAAAAAATGAGAATACTTAGAAAATTTATTTCAGAAAATATAAATTTAGAAGATAAAAAAACATATAAAAGAATTGCTGCCAGAGGAATTATATTAGACGGCGAAAATATCTTATTGCTATATACAAAAAGGTATGATGACTACAGCTTCCCTGGAGGAGGAGTCGATGAAGGTGAAGATCTGATTGAGGGTGTAAAAAGAGAGATCAATGAGGAGACAGGTGCTAAAAACATAGAGATATTAGATGAATATGGTGTCTATGATGAGATAAAACCTATTCATAAAAAAGACTATGACTATATCAATATGATTTCGCATTTTTTCATCTGTGATATCCACAAGGAATTAGGAGAAACTAATTTAGAAGATTATGAGATCAATAACGGTATGGATGCCAGATGGGTAAATATCTACGAGGCTATTGCCCACAATAAAGAAGTTATCAAAAATAAGCCTGAAAATATTGGTCTTTATATAGACAGAGAGTTATTTATGCTGGAATTAGTGGCGAAAGAATTAGTAGAAAAGCAACGTGACGTTGCATCCAATTAATCATAACTGATAATATAATTTTGGACACTGAGCACACAAAGAAAAGGAGAGATAATAGTGGATAAAGCTTATGAAATTTTAAAAAAATATTTTGGATATACTACCTTTAAAGAGGGGCAGGAACCCATCATTAAAAATATCCTAGAGGGACAGGACACCTTGGGAATTATGCCAACTGGAGGAGGTAAATCTATCTGTTACCAAATTCCTGCTCTGATATTTGATGGAATAACCCTTGTGGTATCTCCTCTGATCTCCCTTATGCAGGATCAGGTAGATGCACTGAACACATTAGGGGTTTCTTCTGTCTATATCAACAGTACCCTTACTCCCAAAGAGATGCATACCATCTATATGGAAATCTCAAACGGAACCCATAAGATCATCTATGTTACTCCTGAAAGATTTGAAAATTCAGAGTTCATAGACAGGATCAGAATGGAGAAAATCTCCCAAATAGCTATAGATGAGGCACATTGTATCTCCCAGTGGGGACATGATTTTAGAAGATCATACCTCAACGTTCCTAATTTTATAAAGCAGCTGCCTGGTGATCCTATAGTTACAGCATTTACTGCTACTGCTACTCCTAAAGTCAGGGAAGATATCATAAAAAATCTGAGATTCAAACCCAATGTATTCATAAATGGATTCGACAGAAAAAACCTGAAGTTTACTACTATAAAAGGTGTTAACAGCCTGTCCTATATCAAAAAATATCTCAAGGAACATAGCGATGAAGGTGGAATTATATATGCCTCTACAAGAAAGGAAGTTGATTCTATCTATTCTGAACTATCTGAACGTGGATACAAAGTAGGAAGATATCATGCCGGACTGTCTGATAACGAGAGACAGAAAAATCAAGACGATTTCATAAATGACAGACTAACCCTCATGGTAGCGACCAACGCCTTTGGAATGGGAATCGATAAATCCAATGTCCGTTTTGTTATCCATAGTAACCTGCCAAAGGATTTAGAAAGTTACTATCAAGAAGCTGGAAGAGCTGGAAGAGACGGGTTAGATTCTCACTGTATATTGATATTTAACCCTAAAGATATCCAGACTCAGACTTTTTTTATAAATAACAATCAGTTTGAATCCTCTGAAGAGATTATGAATATCAAACGTGAAAAATTGAGCTCCATGGTGAACTACTGCCATACCTCCAAATGTGTTAGATCATATATTTTGGAATATTTCGGAGATGACAGGATAGACAACTGTAATAATTGCAGTAACTGTTTAGATGACGGTGAGGTAGAAGATATCACAGTTGAGGTTCAAAAAATACTTTCTTGTGTCTATCGTACTGAGCAGAGATTTGGAATAAATATGATTGTAGGAGTCTTGGGTGGCTCTAAAAATAAGAGTATCCTTAATTGGAATTTAGATAAAGCTTCTACCTATGGATTGCTCTCAGATTATTCTCAAAAAGACATTAGAGCTCTAGTTGACCTACTAGTAGGAGATGAGTATTTAGATGTTACTAAAACAGAATTTCCTACTTTGAGACTGACTAAAAAAGCCTTTGAATTCATAAAGAGTAAGGAAAAATTCACCAGAAAAGTAACTAAAATCCAGAGAAAAACTACCTATGAATGGGAAGGTAGCTTTGATCTCCTTCGTAAACTTCGAGCCGATATTGCAAGAGGTGAAGGGAAACCTCCATATACTATATTTTCTGATAAAACCCTCCAGGAGATGGCCAGATATCTTCCTACTGACTATGAAGGTCTGTTAGATATAAATGGTGTAGGAGAAAAAAAATATGAAAAATATGGAATTAAATTTTTAGAAGTAATAAAAGAGATAAAGGGGGATACCACTCCAATAGAAGTGAGGGAAACTGTAAAAAAAGAAACTAAACCTAAGAAGGCAAGCACCAAAGACAGTACCCACAGAATCTCCTATCAATTCTTTTTAGATGGAAAAACTGTAGCAGAAATTGCAGCTGAAAGAAAAAGTAAGTTTGATACTATCCTTAGTCACCTGTTTAAATGTATGGATGAAGGATTAGAAGTTGACCTCTCCAGGATCGTAGACAGCCAAAAAAAGAAGACAATATTGGCTGCTATAGACAAGGTCGGCGGAACTATGCTCCGTCCAATCAAAGATGAATTACCAAATGATATAGAATATTATGAGATCAAGGTAGTACTGAAGGAGTTATAATAAGTTAAGTAAAAAAACTAGAGAATCAGCTATGGCTGATTCTCTAGTTTTTTTACTCTATAAAATTATACAGCAGGTTTATCCTTTAAAACTGTTGTTTTAGTAGCTATGAATGCTGCCAGTATGATTATACTACTTCCTAATACTATCTTCAGAGTAGGTATTTCTCCCAATATAAAGGCAGCAAATACAATAGCATATACAGGCTCTAAACAAGTAGTAACACTCACTGTACTTGCACTAATCCTCTTCAGTGATATAACAAAAAGAGTATGAGCTACCCCTGTAAAAACTACTCCTAATATCAGCATGAAAAATATATCCTTTCCCGATGGAACTTTATTCCATAACAATAAAACAGGTATCGACCAAAATGATGCTCCCAGACATTGATAAAATGTAAGTTTAATCCCCGACACTGAGCTTGAAAATTTTCTATTCATTATAGCCAGTACTGCAAATGAAAATCCAGAAAATACACCCATACCTATTCCGCTTAACATCTGAACATCTATCCCATTTAATGGTATTACCATGGAAATTCCAATAAAAGTTATGATAGCTGTAATGACTTTTCCCCGCTCTAATTTTTCCTTAAAAAATAAAGGTTCCATAAAAGTTGTAAAAATAGGAAAACTCGAAAAAGATAGTAGTCCCAGTGCTACACTAGATAACTTAATCGCCTGAAAAAATGAAAACCAGTGAAGGAATAATAATGACCCCTGCAAAATTATAATTTTTTTTGAAGTTGGAGAAGTCATCTCTACCTTTTCATTTTTAAACTTAAGAACAATATAAAGAAATATTGTAGCAAATATAACCCGGCCGCTTACAATCACCTGGGAAGGCGCCTCTATGAGTTTACCAAAAAGTCCCGATAACCCAAAAAGTAACACCGCAATATGTAGTATAATAAGATCCTTTTTCATCTATAACCCCCCTCTAAACTTTTTACATTCATTAATAGTATCACCTTTTAACTCGGAATAGAAGCAAAATTTGTTTATTATTTGATATATAAATACATAACAAATAGATATCAAAAAAGCAGAACCATAAATCTATGATTCTGCTTTTTTATCTATCCCTATTTAAGATTATTACTATAGGTTTATTTTCTTATTTCAGTTACATTCATCTTAATTGCAGAGAATTTACACTTATCGAAACAAAGCCCGCAGCCAATACATTTTTCCTGGTCAACTTTATGCTTTTCTTTAACTGCTCCTTCAATACAAGCAACCGGACATACTCTTGCACAAGCTGTACAACCAATACATTTTTCTTCGATTACTTCAGCTTTCTTAACCTCTTTAATCTCATTTATTATTGCATTTGTTGGACACTTCATTGAGCAAAGTCCGCAGTTGATACAAAGATCTTTATCAATTTTAGCTAAGTTATTAGTTACTGTAATAGCCTTAGTTATGTTTCCGTCAGCATCTTTTACCTCTACTGGACATGCCTTCACACACATTCCACATGCGATACATGCTACAGTACAAGATTTTCTAGCTTGAGCGCCCTTATCTTTAGAGTTACATAGTACCGTTACTTTTTGATTTTCCGGCATCATCTCTATGATATTTTTAGGACATTCCTTCACACACTTAGTACATGAGATACATTTTTCCTCATTTATAACTGCAATTCCTCTTGCATTAATCTCTATTGCATCAGCAGGACATACTTTTACACAGTCTCCATATCCTAAACAGCCATGCCAGCATGACTTATCTCCACCAAAATAAAGGGTAGATGTAGCACATGTTTTCATCTCAGTATTAAGATCATATATCTTAGTTGTCTTAGAGTTATCTCCTTGACATTTTACTCTAGCCACCTGCTTTACAGCACTCGGGTCAGCACCTTCTCCACCCATAATAGCTGCTATATCATTTACAACCTGTGAACCACCAGGAGCACATAATGCAGGGTTAGCACCTTCTAATGCTACTGCTTCTGCATACCCTCCACATCCAGGGAATCCACAAGCACCACAATTGGCACCAGGTAATATATCCATTATTTTTTCAACATTAGGATCTATCTCTACCTCAAATTTCTTTGAAGCAAAGGCTAAGAATAGTCCCATAGTAAGACCTATTCCTCCTAATACTAATATAGCGTATATCATTTCTAACCTCCAAATCTATGTCATAGATTAATTATTTAAATTATATTTTCATCCCAGAGAATCCCATAAATGCCATAGCTAATAATCCAGCTGTGACAAAGGCTATTGCTACACCTTGGAATGGTTTTGGTACATCAGCATACTCTAATCTTTCTCTTATTCCTGCAAGTAAGATAAGTGCCATAGTAAATCCTATTGCTGCTGCCATACCGTTTACAACAGTTTCAATAAAGTTATACTTCTCTTGAATGTTTAAAATTGCTACCCCTAGTACTGCACAGTTAGTTGTGATAAGTGGTAAAAATACTCCTAAAGCCTTATAAAGGTTAGGTGAAGTCTTTTGTACTGCCATCTCAACAAATTGTACCAATGAAGCTATTATTAATATAAATGCTATTGTCTGTAAATATTCTAATCCAAAAGGAACTAATAGATAGTTTTGTACTACCCAAGTTACTGCTGATGCTAATGTCATTACGAAAGTAACAGCCATCCCCATTCCTATTGAAGATTCTACCTTTTTAGAAACACCCATGAAAGGACATATCCCTAAAAATTTAGCAAATACAAAGTTATTTATAAATATAGAACCAAATATGATTCCAAATAAATTTCCTAAATCCATCGATTATCCCTCCTTTTTCATCTTAATAAAATTTTGTGTCGCTATGATAAAACCAATTGTTATAAATGCTCCAGGTGCTAATATGAATATTAACGCCGGTTGGAATGTTGGAGGAGTCAATTGTAATCCGAAGAAACTTCCATTTCCTAAAATTTCTCTGATAGCACCTAATACTGTAAGTGCTAAAGTGAATCCTAATCCATTTCCAATACCATCTAATAATGAAGGAAATATTCCATTTTTAGAAGCAAAACTTTCAGCTCTTCCTAAGATTATACAGTTAACAACTATTAGAGGTAAGAATAACCCTAATACTGCATATAGATCTGGAAGGTACCCTTGCATTACCATCTGTACGATAGTTACTAAAGTAGCTATTACAATGATATAAGCTGGTATTCTAACCTTTGCTGGTATCAAGTTTTTTATAGCTGATATGATTACATTTGAACATGATAAAACTACTAGTGTTGCTAGTCCCATTGCCATACCATTTATAGCAGAGTTAGTTACACCTAGTGTAGGACATAATCCAAGTAATAATACAAATACCGGATTTCCTTTAATTAATGGATCTGTTAAAAGTTTTATATAATTATTCTTAGCCATTAGTTTTTCACCTCTGCTTCAAATGCTTTAGTTGATTTTTTTACTCCAGTAAATACAGCCATAGGAGATATTGTAGCTCCTGCAAAACCGTCTATACTTTTATCAAATTCATAAGATTCATCTCTACCAATCCAAAGAGCCTGCCAATCAGCATTGTCTACATTTGTTCCTAATCCAGGAGTTTCTGACTGCCCTGTAACCTTTAGACCAGTGATAGTTCCCTTAGTATCTAATCCTAATACGAAAGTTATCACACCAGAATATCCATTAGTTTTTACAGTACTTGCATACCCTACTAAATTTCCTGTAGCATCATAACCTGGAATAAATGTTTCCTCTCCAGCTGTTATCTCTTCTGATTCTTTAAATTCTGATGCCAATGGCATCACTTCTTTTCTAGCTTCATTTACTATCTCTTTGTTTATCTTTTCTATTTGTGGTGCAGTTATTGTATTTACACTAGATAATAGTCCAGCTGCAATCGCTGCTATTACTAATAATACAGCACCATAATGTACTAATCTATTCATTATTTTGCTACACCTCCAAACATCTTCGGTTTAGTGTATTTATTGATAAGCGGTACAACTCCATTCATTATTAAGATAGAGTATGCCATACCTTCAGGATATCCACCTTTAAATCTGATTAAAGTTACCAAAGCTCCTATTCCAAAGGCAAATATCATTTGACCTTTTTCAGTATATGGAGAAGTTACCATATCTGTTGCCATGAAGAATGCTCCTAAGAATAATCCTCCAGATAACATATGCATTATTGGATCTCCGCCGAATAAAAATGCTCCGACTCCTACAGTCCCTATTATAATAGCCGGTACTTTCCAGTTTACTTGTCCTTTATAGATTAAGTAAGCTCCCCCTAGTAGAAGGGCCAATGCTGAAGTTTCTCCAATCGTTCCACCCATTTTACCTAATAAGGCATTCACATATGGATTTCCTGCTGCAACTAGTGTTCCGTCTAATCCTCTTTTCATAGCATCTAACATAGTTGGTCCTGCCTGACCATCTAATACAAATGTTGTTATAGCTACAGGCCAAGACGCTTGAACAAACGCTCTACCAACCAATGCAGGATTGAATATATTATGTCCTAATCCACCAAATAACATCTTTCCTAATAGGATAGAAATTACAGATCCAACTATAACTATCCAATACGCCATAGTTACTGGTACAACGAATGCAAATAATATACCCGTTATAATTGCACTTCCATCTTTTATATCTATATCCTTACCCATTATTTTTTGCATAATTCCTTCAGTTGCCATACATGTTCCAACTGCAATCAAAGTAGTAGTCAGTGCCTGTATTCCAAATACATAAACTGCCATAAGTAATGCTGGTAATAGTGCTATTATTACGTCGTACATTACTTTTTCTACTGTTTCACTAGTTCTTACATGTGGTGAAGGACCCATCTTTAACAATTTCGCCACTTTTTTGCCTCCTAATTTCAATTAAATTTACTCTTCATATTTTACATCTCGATTTTTATTATATTAATTTAAATAATTATGAGATTCCATAAATAAGGAAGAATTATTTTCTTGGCATAGCTCTTAATTTAGCTTTTCCAATATTGATAGCTTCCGTCAACGGTCTGTTTGCCGGACAAATATATGAACAAGATCCACATGAGATACAATCCATTAATTTATATTTCCCCATCTCTTCCCATTGATTAAATTTAGCTAATTTAGCATACATAAGAGGCTCTAATCCCATTGGACAGGCTCCTATACATTTCCCACAAAGAATACAGTTTTTAGCCTTACAAGGATTTGTTTCTGCCGTTGTAAGAGCTAATAAACCAGATGTCCCTTTAACTACTGGTACGTCTTCAGAATGTTGAGCCATTCCCATCATAGGTCCACCCATAACAAGTTTGTCTACCTCTTCTCTCTCTACACCTGCATAATCTAACATATCTCTAAACATAGTTCCTATTCTAACTTTTAAGTTCATAGGCTTTTTAACTGCTTTTCCTGAGATAGTTACAACTTTTTCAATAAGGGGCATTCCTTTAACAATTCCTTCATATACTAAAGCTGCCGTTGCAGTATTTTGTACTACTACTCCTACAGCAGAAGGTAATTTTCCACTTGGAACCTCTCTATCTAAGATAGCTTTGATAAGCTGCTTCTCTCCACCTTGCGGGTATTGAGTTTTCAGAGGACAGACTTCTATACCATTATCCCCTTCACTAGCTTTTATCATAGAAGCTATAGCTTCTGGCTTATTGTTTTCAATACCAATCTTAGCATTCTTAACTCCTAAGACATGCATGATGATTTTTATTCCCTCAATAATTGATTTAGGATCTTCTAACATAAGTCTGTTATCTGCATTTAGATACGGCTCACATTCTGCTCCATTCATCACTAAAGTGTCGATAGTCACATCTTTTGGCGGGTTAAGTTTTATATGAGTCGGGAAACATGCTCCTCCTACTCCAACTATTCCTTTTTCTCTAATCATTGCAAGTAGGTCTTCTTTAGGTGCTGTTTTCCAATCTTTTATCGTTGTTAATTCTGCTAATTCTTCTTCTCCATCATTTTCAATAATGATAGTATTTACCTTTCCACTTAGTGGAAATGGTAAAAATTCAATTTTCTTAACTACTCCACTCACTGATGAATGAACCGGTGCTGACATAAAAGCTTCACTATCGGCAATTTTTTGACCTTTCAATACTCTATCCCCAGGTTTAACCAAGGCATTTAGTGGTGCACCAATATGTTGCAATAATGCTACATGTACCATCTTCGGTGCGTCAAAAGTTTGAATAGCTTCATTTTCAGTCTGTACCTTGTTTTCAGAAGGGTGAACCCCGCCTTTGAACGTAAACAGTTTCATCTACAAAACACTCCTTTTTGTTAATTTATATTTAATTATTTTTTTCGAAATTTGCCCTTAATTTTACCACAATTCGTTCACTAATACAACAATTAGTGTTGTGAATTAATTACTTTTCTCCTTTGAGACCCAAAATAACGTTTTTTCTCCATAAATATGTTAACTATAGCTATACAGATTTTTCACCCTAAAATAAGGTTTTATTATGAAATATAATACATTTTTTTGAACTTTTTTCATTTAAAATTTCATAGATTTCTTTGGCCTGTTTTATCTTCAATATTTTTTTCCTCAAGTCTCCTCCTATAGAAACTCCCAACTTATCTTTTCTATCCTCAATCAATATTTTATTTCCTAAAACTTCATCCACCCCCTTCAGTTCCTCTATATGACCTGGATCCCAAATAATTGTTTTTCGTTCCTGCATCAAAGAATATTTGATGGTATGAAGGGTGCCACCAGATCTACCTGTCTGCACCACAAAGATCCCCTGAGTCATCCCAGACTGGAGGCGGTTCCTCAAAATAAAAAATATAGACAAGTTAGAAGTTGTTGGTGGGA
The DNA here is from genome assembly GCF_000426625.1 of Psychrilyobacter atlanticus DSM 19335. Lineage (NCBI taxonomy): Bacteria > Fusobacteriati > Fusobacteriota > Fusobacteriia > Fusobacteriales > Fusobacteriaceae > Psychrilyobacter > Psychrilyobacter atlanticus. The sequence continues at coordinate 2,305,001 of NZ_KE384547.1, forward strand.
GTTCCGACATCAAAAATCCATTTTTTTCTAATATTCTTTCTGCTAATTCCCTATTTTTTTTAGGATATATAGGAGTTCCTAACCCCTGACCTAATATCGCCCCAGTTTTCCCATCTCCCTCAAGACTTCCCAGATGACCACACTCATCACACCCAAGGGCTAATCCGCTGATATTCCACCAATTGTTTTGGGCTAGCAAGACCCCCATCCTTTTAGCCACTTCTTGTCCATATTTTTTCTCTGGTTTTCGGCTGCCAATTATAGCTAAAGATTTTTCCAACTCATTCTCATCGGGAAAATAGCCCCTGTAAAATATCATAAAGGGAGGATCTTTCAACTCCTTTAAATTTTCAGGATAATTTTTAGAAAAATATCCTATATATTCTATTCCCTCTTTTTCACAGATCTCAAATTCCTCATCTATCTTAGATTTTAATCTTTCTAGGTTTAAAATCCCGTCTTTTGATAAAAAATATAAGAGTGTATTTTCTACTCTTTTTTCAGCCTTTATTCTGGGATTTTCCAACTTTAACAGATGCACTGATTCTAAAATTATTTTTTTTAGGGAGTTCCTCTCCAATTTAAATACATTTTGTTTTCTGTCAGCAGAATAAAAAAATAACTTATAAAGGATGTCGTGGCTTAATTTAGGAGCTGGATATCTTCCCTCTCAAACATCTGAATATATAAGTGAAAACAACATTAAGTCTCTCTTTTCGTAAATCACAAAATACCTCCTATCAACTCCTTCATACACATAGTCGTGATTTTTTTAACAATTATTGATAAAATTTTTATTAAAAACAAAATATAAGTATTTAATCAGTATTGTATATAACTTAAAAATCATTAAAAAACAAGCTTCTTTTTTATATTTATACTAAAATAGTATAAATAATAATCTTTTAATGAGATTTCTAATGTAATTATTTTATAAAAATCAAAAAAAAGGCTTTTGAAATAATTCCAAAAACCTTTTCAACCTATTTATTTTTCTCTTTCAATAGCACCACCGCATAGGATTTTACCCCTATTTCTTCTCCAGTAAATCCTAATTTTTCTTCAGTTGTAGCTTTTACACTTACCCTGTTTAATTCTAATTCTAATTCTTCAGCTAAATTTTTCCTCATCTCAACAATATAAGGTTTTAATTTCGGCTGCTGCATCACTATTTGAGAATCAATATTCACTATCTCAAAACCTTTCTCATCTATAAGTTTCTTGACATGATTTAATAGTTTTATGCTGGATATTCCCTTATAGGCCTCATCTGTATCTGGAAAATGCTGTCCTATATCTCCTAAAGCCAAAGCTCCTAATAATCCATCCATGATAGCATGGATCAATACATCTGCATCTGAATGTCCCAGCAATCCTTTTTCAAATGGTATTTCTATACCGCCTAATATCAATTTTCTTCCCTCTATCAATCTATGAACATCATATCCATTTCCTATCCTATACATAGTCTCAACCTACTTCCATTCATGGTAAATTTTTTCATAAAATTCTACTATTTCTTCTTTAGTTACAGTAGATGTCCCCATTCTTCCAACTACTACTCCTGCTGCTACATTAGCTATCTTTGCTGCCTCATGCCATGATGCTCCTGCTGCTGCTGCCAGTGTAAATACAGAAATAACAGTATCACCTGCTCCAGTTACATCATATACTTCCTTAGCAAAGGTAGGAATATTTATAATCTCATCCTCTAAGAATATACTCATTCCCTCCTCACTTCTAGTAAGAAGTAAGTTCTCTAAGTTTAATTTGGCTTTTAATTCTAAACCAAGTTTCTCTGTATCTTCTATCTTAGATAACCCCATACATTCCATAGCTTCCTTTCTATTAGGAGTCATAGATGTAGCTCCTATATAGTTTATGGCATTACTTGGTTTCGGATCTACAGTTACTATTATGTTGTTCTCACGTGCTATTTCAATAACTCTTTTTGCTAAACTAGGTGTAAGTACTCCCTTATCATAATCCGATAAGATTATGGCATCTAATTTATCTAAATGAGGCTTCAAATTTTCAATGATCAGTTCTTCATGGTATGGAGTTATATCTTTTTTATCTTCCCAATCCAGTCTCAATAACTGCTGGTGCTGAGCGATTATTCTCCTTTTTACTATGGTAGGTCTATCTTCTGCAATTACTACTCCCACTGTATTTATCTTTTCTTTCTTTAATTCATTCAATAACCTAGTTCCATTACCGTCATCTCCTATTACCCCAAAGGAATGACAGTTACACGAAAGAGCAGATAAGTTATTTAGGACATTGGCTCCACCGCCTAAAACAAACCTTTCCTCCTTTACATTCACTACAGGTACTGGAGCTTCTGGCGATATTCTTGTAACCTCTCCTATAATATAGTCATCTAACATCATATCCCCTATTACTGCGATTGTCATATCTTTAAATTTATCTAAAATATTTATTAATCTAGTTTTACCAACCATTTTTCCTCCCATGGATCACATTTTTTATGTACTATTAGTATAACATCACATCTGCATTTTTTCAATTTTAAAAACCGTGACAAACAACTGTCACGGTTCATTAAACTGACTATATTTATTTTTTAAAAATCATATCTCATACCTAATCCAACAGAATGATTTGCTCTATTATCTACAATGGGGGAATCTCCAATTTTATCCCCTACATACTGTATCTCCGCTAAACTAAATACTGAAAATTTAGGAGTAACACTGTATCTGATCGATACTCCTACAGCTGAAGCATATGCAAATCCATCAGGGTTATAAGCACTATCTATTTTATTGTTTCTAGGGTCATTTACCTCGTCTTCACTTACGCCAAAATAATAATTCACCATATTTTTATCCAATAAACTCAAGTTGATCTGTGGGATAATAAATAATTTATTTGTTATTACAAAAGGTCTCAATGCAGATATTTTTCCTGATCCTCCTCTTTGCCCTCCCCTTACTTCACCTGAAAGTTTTATCTTTTGAAAATTGGTATCATAATCCAATCTCAATCCAAATTCCACCTGGGTCTTTCTACTGCTTATCCCTTTATAGCCATCTTCCATATCGGAACTCTTTAATTGGGTTGTACCTATTGCCCCTGCAGTCCCTTGGAGCGTTATCCCTCCAAAAAGTTGTGAAAATCCAGTCAAAGTCAATTTTGAATTTAATTTATGGTTATAACCTATTTCAGCACCTTTAATATAAAGGTTTCCCCTTTCTAAAGTTATAAACGGTATATAACGCGGTTGTTTTTCGTCTATTTGGTAAAGGCTGGTCCCATACCCTCCTAAAAACCCTAAAGAAAATTTATATTTTGGCTCCGATTCCTTCGTCATTCTATCATTATCTGAAAAACTCAATACAGATAATAAGATAAAAACAACTAAAATTATTTTTTTCATAACGTTCCCTCCTCAATTTTAAACTCTCTTGTTAATCTTACCATATTAATCAAGATAAAATATAAAAAAATTAAAAAAGTTGACCAAACTACTTTTAATATAGTATAATTATTCTGTTAAAGATAATTAAAATTAAATATGCAACATCTTATTAAGAGAGACTGAGGGAATTGGCCCTATGACGTCCGGCAACCCCCATTTAGGGAAGGTGCTACATCCAAGCGATTTTAAGTCGTGAAGATAAGAGGAATAAAACATTCGACCTCTTATTGTAAAAATAAGAGGTTTTTTTATTTGAAAAAATATTAGGAGGAATAAAATGAAGTTAACTACAAAACATGTTGTAGCCATAGGAATAGGAGCAGCACTCTATGGTGTTCTATCTGCTGTATCACTGCCTATCGGGCCCAACACATCTCTTAGGATAGCAGTTACACTGCTTACTATATTTGGTGCACTATTCGGACCAGTGGTTGGATTTTTAGTGGGATTTATCGGTCATGCTCTAAATGATACCATGATGTATGGGGGAGTATGGTGGAGCTGGGTTATGCTGTCTGCTATGATAGGATTTTCCATGGGATTTATAAAACTAGATAAAAGTTTTGACCCTGAACACGGAATTTTAAATAAAAAACATATAGTTAAACTATATATATATGCAGTGATCGGAATGATCTTAGCGGGTCTTGCAGCCTATATTGGAGATGTATTCTTCTACGGTGAGCCTTCAAATAAAGTATGGATTCAAATCCTTATAGCCACAGCTTCAAACTTTGTTGTAACAGCTGGGCTGGGAATTCCTGCTGTAATTATGTTAGCCAAAAGAAAGGGCAAGCATAAAAACTTAACAGCTGAATAAAACTTAACTAAGGAGATACAAATGGGAAACGAAGCAAAAAAAATTATTGAATTTAAAAATTTTACATTTCAGTATAGGAGTTTAGGTACTCCAACATTAAAAAATATAAACCTATCTATACAGAGGGGAGAAAAAGTCCTCATTGCTGGTCCTTCTGGATCAGGTAAATCTACCCTGGGACATTGTCTCAACGGATTGATCCCATTTTCTTATGCTGGTGAGATCAGCGGGGGATTAAAGATAGACAATATAGAACCTCATAAAACCAGTATCTTCGATATCAGCAGTCATGTTTCTACCATCCTGCAGGATCAAGATGGTCAGTTTGTAGGCCTGAGTGTAGGAGAAGATGTTGCATTCAGAGACGAGAACAGTAATGTTAGTGTAGATATCATGAAACAAAATGTAATGACGGCTCTAAAAAAAGTGAACATGGAAAATCATATCTTCAAGAGTCCTCAAGAACTGAGTGGTGGTTTAAAACAAAGGGCTTCCTTAGCAGGAATAGTAATGAGTGAAGCACCTATTCTTCTCTTTGATGAACCCTTGGCAAATCTAGATCCTGCAAGTGGAAGATCTGCTATGAAATTGATCTCATCAGTCCACGAAAGATCCAATAAAACTATCGTTGTTATAGAACATAGGATAGAGGATGTTCTAGCTGAAAAATTTGATAAGATAATCATCGTCGATAACGGAATAATAGTTGCATCAGGTACTCCTGTAGAATTAATCTTAAACGGATCATTGAGACGTTTTGGACTGCGTGAACCTCTGTATATTGAAACTATGAGACATGCTGATATCAGTCTTAAAGACTTAGACATCTTAAATATAGAAAGTTTAAATATCCCAAATATCAAAAAAAGTATAGATAACTGGATAGAAAATGTAAAACCTAAAGTTACATCTTATAATGAAAAAATATTAGAAGTTAAAAATCTAACTTTCTCATATAATAAGAAAGACAACATCATTAAAAATATAAATTTTGATCTATACAAAGGAGAAATCATCTCTCTTTTAGGAAATAATGGAGCAGGTAAATCTACACTATCCAAGGTCATCACAGGTATCTGCAAAAAATCAACTGGAACTATCTCCTATAAAGGAGAAAATATAGATAGCTGGAGTATTAGAAAAAGAGGACAGGAAATTGGTTACGTTATGCAGAACCCAAATCATATGATTACCCAGGAAACCCTCTTGGATGAGGTAAGTTTTGGATTAAAACTCCGTGGATATAAAAAAGATGAGATCTTAGAAAAAGCAGAAAACACTCTAAAGATCTGCGGGCTGCATGCCTTTAGAAATTGGCCTATAACAGCTCTCAGCTATGGCCAGAAAAAAAGACTGAGTATCGCTACAATCTTAGCTCTAGACCCTAGTATCCTTATCTTAGATGAGCCTACAGCTGGACAGGATTATAAACATTATTTAGAATTTATGCAGTTTATAGAAAACTTAAGCAAAACCGGATTAAGTATCATTTTTATAACCCACGATATGCACCTGGCCCTGGAATACAGTAACCGTGCCATTGTCTTATCCAATGGAGAAATTATCTGTGACGATACAGTTTCAAACGTATTATCTCATACAGAAATTTTAAATCAGGCAAATTTGAAGAAGATATCTGTTTCAACATTAGCACAAGTACTTAATATAGATGAAAAATTAATGCTGGAAACTTTTATAAATCATGATCATAAGGAGATGGTATAAGTGACTACAACAGGAACTTTATATATCGATAAAAAGTCTCCAATCCATTCTTTAGATGGAAGTATAAAACTCTTAATGTTATTAGTTTGGACAGCTGTAGCCTTTCTGTTTACAGACATCAGAGTATTTTTAGGACTTATCTTAGGTGGAGCTTACATCATAAGAATGGCAAACATTACATTTAAAGAAGTTAAACCATTGGTAATATTCTTACTAATATTTACCCTCTTTAACTCTTTATTTTTGATCTTAATAACTCCTGCCTATGGTTCGGAACTTATAGATCAATATACACCTATATTTAATATTTTAGGGAGACCCCTTACCTATGAAACACTGTGGTTTGCAATAATGCTATCTCTAAAATATCTATCTATACTGCCTATAACCATCATATTTATCTTCACTACCCATCCTAGTAGGTTTGCAAGTAGTTTAAATAAGATCGGTGTTTCATATAAGATTGCCTATGCAGTCAATATAGCCCTCAGGTATATCCCTGATGTCAGAGATGAGTTTGTAAATATTATGCACGCTCAAGAAGCTCGTGGAGTAGCCTTTAGAAAGGGAGAAGACAGTCTTATAAATAGATTTAAAAACTATAACACCATCCTTATTCCCTTGGTTTTATCCTCGTTAAACAGGGTAGAAGTAGTCTCAAATGCTATGAACCTACGTGGATTTGGATCTGAAAAAACCAGATCTTGGTACAATGGAAAAAAATATGGTAAATTTGATTTCTTAGCCGTTGCACTCCTACTAGTAGGAGCAGTTGCAGGAATTTTAATAAATAAATTTTATCTCAGCGGATTTTGGTATCCATTTTAAAAAATTATCGTAATTAACATATATATTAATATATTAGGAGGAATAAACAAATGACAAACAAAACTTATTTCACATCTGAGTGTGTATCACCAGGACATCCAGATAAGATCGCAGACCAAATTTCAGACGCAGTATTAGATGCTTGTTTAGCAGAAGATCCAAAATCAAGAGTAGCTTGTGAGACTTTCTGTACAACTGGACAAGTAGTAGTTGGAGGAGAGATCACTACAACTACCTACGTAGATATCCAAACAATCGTTAGAAACAAAATCGATGAGATCGGATATAGACAAGGGATGGGATTTGATTCAGACTGTGGTGTATTAAATGCAATTCATTCTCAATCACCTGACATCTCTCAAGGTGTAGACACAGGTGGAGCCGGTGACCAAGGAATCATGTTCGGAGGAGCAGTAGACGAAACTCCTGAACTTATGCCACTAGCACTTGTTTTATCTAGAGAGATCATCAGAAAGTTAACTGCTATTACTAGAAGCGGTGAATTAGCATGGGCTAGACCAGATGCTAAATCTCAAGTAACATTAGCCTATGATGAAAACGGAAATGTTGATCATGTAGAAACTGTTGTTGTTTCTGTTCAACATAACCCTGAAGTTTCAAATGAAACTATCAAAGAAGATATTATAAAACTAGTTATCACTCCTGTTTTAGAGAAATATGAATTAGATGTAAAAAAAGTAAATCACTTCCATATCAACCCAACTGGTAGATTTGTAATTGGTGGGCCACATGGAGATGCAGGACTTACAGGTAGAAAGATCATCGTAGATACATATGGTGGATTCTTCCGTCACGGTGGGGGAGCATTCTCTGGAAAAGACCCTTCAAAGGTAGATAGATCAGCTGCTTATGCTGCTAGATGGGTTGCAAAAACAATCGTAGGAGCTAAATTAGCTACCAAGTGTGAAGTACAACTTTCATATGCAATAGGAGTAGATCATCCTACATCTATCAAAGTAGATACTTTTGGAACTGGAACTGTTGAAGAAATTGCATTAGCTCAAGCTACAATGAAGATTTTCGACCTTTCACCTAGAGGAATAGAGGGAGCCCTTGAACTTAGAAATCCTAAATTCAAGTATCAAGATTTAGCTGCCTTTGGACATATTGGTAGAACTGATATCGATCTTCCTTGGGAAAGATTAAACAAGGTAGAAGAATTAAAAAAAGCATTAAATATAGGATAATAAAAGATGACCTCTGTATCAGAGGTCATTTTTTATTATCTATTCACCCATCTATATTTTTTCACTAATAATCAATATATATCCAATAATAAAATCTTAACAAATAAAAAAAAGGAGATAACCAAACGGTTATCTCCTCTCTATATAAAAGTTGTTGAACTCTTACATCTGTGAATAAGATACACTAATTACTTAGTAATGTTTCCTACTACACCTGATGCTACTGTTCTTCCACCTTCTCTTATTGCGAATCTTAATCCTTCGTCCATTGCGATTGGATGAATTAATTCAACAGTCATTTCGATGTTGTCTCCAGGCATTACCATTTCTACTCCTTCAGGTAAATGTACTGCACCAGTGATGTCAGTTGTTCTGAAGTAGAATTGTGGTCTGTATCCTGTGAAGAATGGAGTATGTCTTCCACCTTCTTCTTTAGTTAATACATATACTTCTCCTGTGAAGTTTGTATGTGGATTGATTGTTCCAGGGTGACATAAAACTTGTCCTCTTTCTACGTCTTCTTTCTTGATTCCTCTTAATAATGCTCCGATGTTATCTCCAGCTTGACCTTGGTCTAATAACTTTCTGAACATTTCTACACCTGTACAAGTAGATTTGATTGTATCTTTGATTCCTACGATTTCAATCTCTTCTCCTACTTTTACTACTCCTCTTTCTACTCTTCCAGTTACTACTGTTCCTCTACCTGTGATAGTGAAAACGTCCTCTACTGGCATTAAGAATGGTTGGTCAATTGCTCTTTCTGGAGTTGGTATGTATGAATCTACCGCTGCCATTAATTCAATTATTTTGTCTACCCATTGTTGCTCTCCATTTAATGCTCCTAATGCAGAACCTATTACTACTGGAGAGTCATCTCCGTCGAATCCGTATTCAGTTAGTAATTCTCTTACTTCCATCTCTACTAATTCTAATAATTCTTCGTCGTCTACCATGTCAGCTTTGTTTAAGTATACGATGATGTAAGGTACTCCTACTTGCTTAGAAAGTAAGATATGCTCTCTTGTTTGAGGCATTGGACCGTCTGCTGCTGAAACTACTAAGATAGCTCCATCCATTTGTGCTGCTCCTGTGATCATGTTCTTAACATAGTCAGCATGGCCAGGACAATCTACATGTGCGTAATGTCTGTTTGCAGTTTCATATTCGATATGAGCTGTGTTTATTGTGATTCCTCTTTCTCTTTCTTCTGGTGCTTGGTCGATGTTTGCGAAGTCTACTGCTTTAGCTAATCCTAAATCAGATAATACTTTTGAGATCGCTGCTGTCGTTGTTGTCTTTCCATGGTCTACATGACCTATTGTTCCGATATTTACATGTGGTTTACTTCTGTCAAATTGCTCTTTTGCCATTGTTAAAGCCTCCTAAAAATTTTAATTTATTTTTGAATTTATATTATGACCCCATGGCCTAATTCACTGTTTTAAAAAAAAAATCCACACCCTTCCCTTAAATATTTAGTTTAAGAAATTTGTGCAGTTTTAAAAAATGGTGGTTGGAGAAGGATTTGAACCTTCGAAGGCTGAGCCGGCAGATTTACAGTCTGCTCCCTTTGACCACTCGGGAATCCAACCACGAGTATTTTATATCTCTCACAGAGATACGATTAATTATATAAAAAAATACAAATTTTGTCAATTATTTTTTTTTAAGATTTTATATAGATTTGATCATTTTCAATAACTATTTTTACCTTACCTTCTTTTTGTAGAATATTTAAATATTTAAACAACTCTACTTCGTTTCTTTGGAGTAATTCAACCATCTCATCGATACTATATTTTCTTTTAGTAAGCATATTTAAGATTAGTTTTTCCAATTTTTCACTGTATTTGGGAAGTTCTTCCCTAGATGTATATTTTTTTATAATTTCCACAGATTTCAAACCCGAACTTATAAAATAATCCTTAATTTCAGACAACCTTTTTATAGTAGCTGGCTTTACCTCTCGTACAGCTCCAGGTCTAGCCAAAGTATTCAATTGAATTGTAGTTATTTTTTTATCTTTGAGATATTCTACAAATTTTTCTAGCTCCTTCACGCCATCGTTTATTCCCTCTACTATAAAGATCTCTAGATACACCTCTTTTTTAGTTACAGATAAAAATTCAGTCATCCCATCTAAGATATTTATAGCAGATAAACCTTCGATAGGCCTGTTCATCCTTTTAAATACATCTTCTGATATTGCATCTAAAGATGGAATGATTAGATCTGCTTCTTCTAAAGATTCCCTTACATCTAAATTATTTAGAAGACTGGAATTAGTTATAACTGCTATTTTACCACTATATATCTTTCTTACTTTTTTGATTATTGTACCTAAATCTTTATTTAATGTTGGTTCTCCACTTCCTGAAAAAGTTATATAATCGGGAGTCAAATTCTGTAATACATCTTCAAGTTCCCCTATCAATCTATCTATATCTATATAGCTATCTCTCATATTATAAAATTTAGTTGTAGATCCACATTCACAATAGATACAATCCAAATTACATGTTTTAGCCATAACCAAGTCCACACCTAGAGAAACTCCTAATCTTCTAGAAGGTACCGGTCCAAATATATATTTATACACTCTTAATCCCCCTTTTTTACAGTTTCATCTTTCCTAATACCAATGAATATATAGTTGATGCTAATTTCAATGGATTGTGTCTTACTGTTTCATTTTCACTTATTTCTATGAGTGGTTCCTGAATTATTTTAAGAGAATATTTTTTTAGATTTTCCAAATCTATCTTTATCTCCTTAACATCCTGTTCCTTATATTTTGCCAAAATATTATTTGGAATTTTTTTACTATTTACTATGACAGAATTAAAAAATTCTTCTCCCACATGGGAATATATAGCTTTTATATGGTCTCCCACACTATAACCTGCAGTTTCTCCAGGCTGTTCCATAGCATTGGATACATATATTTTATGAGCATCTGATTTTAATACAGCATCTCTTATTTCCTCAATGATTAAATTCGGCATAATACTTGTATAGAGACTTCCAATCCCAACTATCACCATATCGGCCTGTTCGATAGCTGATACAGTTTCCCTGACTGCCTTAGGTTTTTTATCAAAATACACTTTTTTTATTTTTTTATTGACAGCAGGTATCTTAGATTCTCCCATTACTATCTGACCATCTTCCATCTCTGCAATTAGAGTACAGCTGCTAGAAGTAGCCGGTAATACCGTTCCCTTTATATTCAACACTTCATTTAGTGCCTTTATTCCATCGACTATGTTACCTTCCATATTTATCATGGCCGTCAGCATAAGATTACCTATTGGATGGCCGGCCAGATCACTGGTTCCGCCAAATCTATAATTTAGGAGTTCCTCTCCCTTACTTTCAAATTCACTCAGTGCTATCATAACATTTCTTATGTCACCTGGTGCCGGAATATTAAATTCTGTTCTGAGTCTTCCAGAAGATCCACCGTCATCTGCCACTGTAACTATAGCAGTGATATCTAATGGAAAATATTTTAACCCTCTCAATAAGTTAGAGAGACCAGTTCCACCACCTAGTACCACTACCTTTGGTTTATTTTTCATAAGTCACCTCTTTTTTATTTTACCCATTACAAGTATAGCACAAGATTATTCTACTCTTATAAAAAATTATATATAAAAACAAGAGATAACTAAATTTAAATTTAATTACCTCTTGTTTTATATTTTCATTCTACTTTAATTTTTTAATTACTTTAACTCTTCTAATAAACTTCTATTAGATTTAATCATTGTTTTCACCATTAATTTATTGATAATTTGATACCATTTGTAAGTCATACCTTCCATACCTTTAACAGAATCCACTACCATTTTCTTTAAAAATTCTAATTCATCAAAACTCATCTTGATCTCAGTTATAGCTTTTTTATTACATTCAGCTTTTAAGTATGTTAAAAAGTCTAAAACACCTTTCATTTGAGGATTATTTTCAGAACCCATTTGTTTTTGAATCTCTTCTACAAATTTACCTAAAAACTTTTTATTATGTTTAGAGATCTTTACAGTATATTTTCTTTTTCCTTTTCCTATTCTCTGCATAGCATTTTGGATACCCATCATACCTGACATATTTCTCATTTGCATTCCATTCATATTTTGCCCCTTCATATTCCCTCCATTATTTCATCTTCCCGATTATTTTTTCTATTTCTATTTGTGTGATGTGACCCTCTCGTAATATCTTAGGAGTACCTCTCATATCGATTATAGTTGACTCTACCCCTTTAGGTGTTTCATTATCATCTACCACTATCTCTACTCTAGATTTTATCTCTTCACTTAGTTCTTCATATGATCTAGGGCTAGGTTCCCCTGATATATTAGCACTTGTAGTAGCTAGTATTCCCCCACAGCTTTCTATAATTTTTATAGATATTTTATGATTTGGGATTCTTACTCCTACACTAGTACCATTAGATACCATGTTAGAGGGGATTATCCTTTTCTTATCTAAAATTATTGTCAAGCCACCGGGCCAAAAATTTTCTATTAATTTTTCTATTTCTTTTCTATTGAGCTCATTTATTACAGCGACTTTTTCCACATATTTTTTATCGCTTAAAAGAGCTATTAAGGGAGATTTTTGATCTCTTTCCTTCACTTCATAAATCCTATCCAATGATTCTTTCATCTCAATACTTGCCCCCAATCCATACACTGTATCGGTTGGGTAAATTATCAGGTCTCCATCAGCTACCATATTTGAAATTTCTTCATAATTTAAATTACTGCTTTCAAATAATTTTTTCATAACTACCTCTTTTTTTATGACATTTATTTAACATTTTATCATATTTTCTCAATTTTCTCAAGATGAGTAAAAAAAAAGGAAGTCCGGAGACTTCCTTTTTAAATTATTGTTTTATTTCAAATAATTCACTTATTGACTTATGTTCAATTACTCTTTTTATTCCTTCTGCAAATAATTTATCGATAGATAAAATCTTTACCTTAGATATTTTCTTTTCTTCAGGTAGTTCAATAGAATCAGTTATGATTATCTTCTTTAGCGGAGAAGCTTCTAATCTTTCTATTGCTGGCCCAGAAAATACTGCATGTGTACAACAAGCGTAAGATGCTACTGCTCCCATATCCATGATAGCCTGTGCTCCATTAGTGATAGTTCCTGCTGTATCGATCATATCATCTATGAAGATAGCTGTTTTCCCTTCAACCTCTCCTATTATATTCATGATTTCTGACATATTAGGTTTTGGTCTTCTTTTGTCGATTATAGCTATTTTACAGTTTAACCATTTAGCTAATTCTCTAGCTCTTTTTACCCCACCGATGTCTGGAGATACTACTACTACGTCATCTCCTTTTAATCCATGTTCAATAAAGTTTCTCGCTAAAAGAGGTAATGCCTTAAAGTGGTCTACCGGTATATCGAAGAATCCTTGGATTTGGTTTGCATGTAAATCCATAGTCATTACTCTTGTTGCACCTGCTGTTGTAAGTAAATTTGCAACTAATTTAGATGTGATTGGTTCCCTTGGGCTGGCTTTTCTGTCTTGTCTTGCATATCCATAGTATGGCATAACTACAGTTATTTTAGCCGCTGAAGCTCTCTTTAATGCATCGATAAATATCAATAATTCCATTAAAGATTCATTTACAGGTATTGTTGTTGGTTGAATTACGAATACATGACAACCTCTAACTGGTTCGTTGATCTTAGTAAGAACTTCTCCATCTGCAAATCTAAGTACTTCTGATTTTCCTAAAGGTACTCCTAAATGTTCTACAATTTTATTTGCTAAACTAACATTTGATGTTCCAGTAAAAATCTTTACATCTTTGACATTTTTAATCATGGTTATTTAGTCCACTCCTTCTTAATAAACTGCTTTCCTCTAGCCACTGCTAATGCTCTAGCAGGTACATCCTTAGTAATTACCGATCCTGCTCCTATCACTGCTGAATCCCCTATATTTATAGGTGCTACTAATTCTGTATCACTTCCGACAAATACATTTTTCCCTATTACTGTTTTATGTTTATTAACCCCGTCATAGTTACAAGTTATGGTTCCTGCTCCTATATTGGTCTTTTCACCTATTTCAGCATCTCCTAAATATGTCAAATGCCCGGCTTTAACGCCTTTTTCTAATGTACATTTTTTAGTTTCAACAAAGTTTCCTATATGTACCTCTTCTTTTAAGTGGGTTTTAGGTCTTAGATGAGCAAATGGTCCTATAGTAACTCTATCTTCTACTATTGATTCTTCTATTACTGAAGATTCTATCCTTACATTTCCGCCTATTTTAGAATCTATTATTCTAGTATTTCCTATGATCTCTGTATTTTCTCCAATAACAGTTTCTCCACAAAGAACTGCTCCTGGATAAACAACTGTATCTTTACCTATCTTTACGCTATCTTCCACATATGTAGTCTGTGGATCTATTAAAATTGCTCCTTCTTCCATGAGAGCAATGTTTTTTCTCATTCTAAGTACTTTTTCTGCTTGAGCCAGCTGAACTTTAGAGTTAACTCCTAAGATCTCCTCATTATCCTCTAAGATAAAACTTTCCACTACTTCTTTCTGCTCTACCTGAATTTTTATTACATCAGTCAAATAATATTCCCCTTGGGCATTATTATTATCCATCTTAGATAGTGACTCAAATAACTTTTTACTGTTAAATACATATACACCTGCATTTACTTCTTTTATCGCCTGAATTTCAAAATCAGCTTCTTTTTGCTCTACTATGGCTTTTACAAGACCATCTTTTTTTACTATCCTTCCGTATCCAAAAGGATCTTCATAGACAGATGTTAAAATAGTTGTAACTGCCTTGGTAGCTATATGTTTATCATAAAGTTTTTTTAGTGTTTCTGATCTCAATAGTGGTGTATCTCCACACACTACCATTACATCTCCATCATAGTCCTTTAATACATCTTTTGCCATCATTACTGCATGCCCTGTACCTAACTGTTCCTCTTGAACAACATAGGTATTTTCTTCTCCTGCATTTTTCAAAACAATGTCTTTTTTATGACCTAATATTAATATGTTTTTTTCTACTTTTAATTCATCTAATATATTAATTATTTTTTTTACCATTGGTATTCCGTTAACTTTGTGAACAACCTTTGGTAAGTTAGAATTCATCCTTGTACCTTTTCCTGCCGCTAATATAAGTGAAACTAATTTCATCCTTCATCACCCCTCAGTTCATTACCTAGAAGTATAGCATATTCGTCAGAATTTTTCAATTTTTTAAGAACTACTTTACATTTCAGTATTTTGATCAACCACACTCTATTTATACTTAAATAATGATATCTTTATTCTTCTTTAATTTCATATAAATTTAAGGTATTATAAAAAAAGTCAGCGAAATTCGCTGACTTTTTATTTTATATTTTATGCTTTGGAAAATATTTAGTATGTAATAACTTATGAGCTTTATGACTCAATGGTTTGTCTAAATAATTTTCATAGATTGACTGTACAAATTTATTTTCATGAGATTTTCTTATGATTTTCTCATCATCTATATTTTGAAGTCCTTCTGCTCTCTTAGTAACTATACTGAAATCTCCGTGATGGTAAGGTTGTCCCCCTCCACCTACGCATCCACCTTTACATGCCATTATTTCTATAGCATGATAATTAGCTTCTCCTGCTCTTATCATATCTAACATCTTTCTAGCTTCTCCTAAACCATGAGCTATTCCGATATTAAGGTCTAAGTCTCCTACTTTTACAGTAGCTGATCTGAATCCTTCAAATCCTCTTAAAGCTTTGAAATCAACGTTTTCTAAAGTTTCTCCAGTTACCCATTCATATGCAGTTCTAGTCGCGGCTTCAATTACCCCACCAGTTCTACCGAATATAACTCCAGCTCCTGTGTATTCTCCTAATGGATTATCAAACTCTGAATTTTCTAATATTCCTAGATCTATATTAGCCTGCTTTAATAACTTAGCTAATTCTCTAGTTGAGATTGAATAATCTACATCTGGATTTCCATCCACTTTAAATTCATCTCTAGAAGTTTCGTATTTTTTAGCTAGACATGGCATTACAGATACTACAATAAGATCTTCCCTTGCAATTCCCTCTTCCTTAGCCCAGATACCTTTAGCAATTGCACCAAACATTTGTTGAGGTGATTTAGCTGAAGATGGTACATCTAACATATCAGGATAGTTATGCTCGAAGAACTTTACCCATGCCGGGCAGCAAGAAGTTAACAATGGTAATTTTACATCTTTATCTCCTGCTAAAAATCTTTCTAATCTATCTTTAAATTCAGAAGCTTCTTCCATTATAGTAAGGTCAGCAGCCCAGTTAGTATCGAATACTTGATCAAATCCTAATTGTCTAAGTCCTGTTACCATTCTACCTTCTACATTTACTCCTGGTTCCTCTCCAAATTCTTCACCTAAAGCTACTCTTACAGCTGGTGCAACTTGTACTATTACTTTTTTCTTAGGATCAGCTAAGTCTTTAACTAACTTCCAAGTATGATCATTTTCATGTAGTGCCCCTACTGGACATACAGCTACACATTGACCACAGTAAGTACATACACTGTCTTCTAAGTTTTGTTCAAATGCCGGTGCAACTACTGAATCAAATCCTCTATTTACTCCTGATAATGCTCCTACAGTCTGAACATCATTACACATAGTTTCACATCTTCTACACATGATACACTTATCCATATCTCTTATGATAGAAGGTGAGTAGTCAGATCTATAAGTTGACATTTCTCCTTCAAATCTTACCTCTCTTACACCTAATTGAATAGCTAAGTCCTGTAACTCACACTCTCCATTTTTAGAACATGCTAAACAGTCCTTAGGGTGATCCGATAATAATAATTCCATTATAGTTCTTCTTTTTTGCATTACATTCATTGTATTAGTTTTTACTACCATTCCCTCGTGAACTGGTGTAGCGCAAGAAGGTGCTAAGTTTCTTCTTCCTTCAACCTCTACAACACATATTCTACATGATGCACAATCATTTTTATAACCATTTCCACCAATTTGTAAATGACATAATGTAGGAATAGAAATTCCTAATGATTCTGCAGCGGAAAGTATCGTTGCTCCCTTGGGAACTTCTATTGATTTACCATCTATGATAACGTTTATTAATTCCATTGGTTTTTTACACACTCCCTTTTTTAGAATAGGTACAAGACACTATCCTTCTTAATTTTGATTACCCTCTATCTATCGCTCCAAATTTACATTTATCATAACAAGCTCCACACTTGATACATTTTTCAGCATCGATTACATGCATCTCTTTAACCTTTCCTGCAATACAATTAACCGGGCATACTCTAGCACATGCTGTACATCCGATACACTTGTCGTTGATTGAATAAGTCAATAGATCTTCACATGATCCTGCTGGACATTTTTTATCTACTACATGGGCTACATATTCATCCCAGAAATTATTTAAAGTTGAAAGGATAGGGTTAGGAGCAGTTTGACCTAATCCACATAATGATGTATCCTTTATAGTTTCAGATAATTCTTTTAATAACTCAAGGTCTTTCATAGTTCCATTTCCTTTAGTTATTTTTTCCAACATCTCTAATAACCTCTTGTTTCCAATTCTACATGGTGTACATTTTCCACAAGATTCTTCTACTGTAAATTCTAAATAGAACTTAGATACAGCAACCATACAGTCATCTTCATCTAGTACAATCATTCCACCAGATCCCATCATCGATCCGATAGCTGTCAATGAATCAAAATCAATTTTAACATCTAAATCTTTTTCAGTAAGACATCCACCAGATGGTCCTCCTGTTTGAACAGCTTTAAATTTCTTTCCATTTCTAATTCCGCCACCAATCTCAAAGATTACCTCTCTAAGGGTAGTTCCCATAGGTACTTCTACTAAACCTACATTATTTATTTTTCCTGCTAAAGCAAATACCTTAGTTCCAGATGATTTTTCTGTTCCTATACCTTTATACCATTCTCCACCATTTAAGATGATCTCTGGAATATTAGCAAAAGTCTCTACATTGTTTACATTTGTTGGTTTTCCCCAGTATCCAGATTCAGCTGGGAATGGAGGTTTTGAAGTAGGTTCTCCTCTTTCTCCTTCCATTGAATGAATAAGAGCAGTCTCTTCACCACATACAAATGCTCCAGCTCCATATTTAATCTCGATATCAAAATCAAATCCTGAATTTAAGATATTATCCCCTAACATCCCATATTCTTTAGCTTGAGCCATTGCGTTTTTCAATCTGTTTATAGCTAATGGATATTCAGCTCTTATATAAACCAATCCTTTAGTTGCACCAGTAGAATATCCACAAATTGCCATTGCTTCGATTACAGAGTGGGCATCTCCTTCTAGGATAGATCTATCCATAAATGCTCCGGGATCTCCCTCATCAGCATTACATACTACATATTTTTGATCCGCATCATTATTTAATGCAAATTGCCATTTTAAACCTGTAGGGAATCCTCCTCCCCCTCTTCCACGGAGACCAGATAACTTCATTTCATCGATTACCTCTTGCTGAGTCATCTCTGTTAATACTTTACCTAATGCCTGGTATCCTCTATTTCCAAAATACTCATTGATATTTTCTGGATCTATTAATCCACAGTTTCTAAGAGCTATTCTTTTTTGTTTTTTATAAAATTCCATATGATCAGAATCTTCTATTCTTTTTTTAGTAACAGGGTCTCTAAATAATAAAGTTTCTATTTTTTCACCTTTAATCAGATCTTCTTCTACTATTCTACCAGCGTCCTCAGGTTTCACTTCTACATAAAATGTGTTGTCAGGAACGATCTTTACGATTGGTCCTTTTTCACAAAATCCAAAACATCCCGTTTTGATTACCTGTACTTCTTCATTCATACCTTTTTCTACCAGTAAACTTTCTATATTCTCAGCTATTGCTCCACCTTTTGATGATAAACAGCCTGTCCCTCCACAAATTAGGACATGTTTCTTATAAGCCATCAATTTTACCTCCTAAAATTAGTGATTACATCTTTTGGTACCATTATTGTCTACTAAAAACTCCTCTATTTCAGAAGTGTCTTTAAGGTATTTTTTTATCAATCTAATAGCTTCATTAGAATCCACATTTCCAAAAACTACATTTCCCTTATCAGGAATAATAATTTCTAAACTTGGAAGTTTCCCTCCATACCCTAAAAATTCCGTTTTATACAGAGCTACATTTTCTATATCTTCCGTTTCAATCATATCAACTATAGATTTTATAACTAAGTCGGCATTTTTTATAGCAGTTTCATCTTTCGATGATACTCCCACCTTTATCTTAATTACATTCTCTAAATCTTTTCATTTTTTTCTGATTTTTATTAACTCTTCACACTCTTTTGCTTTTTTTAATAATTCTTCCATTGAAGTTATCTTTTTAGACATCTTTTGATCCCCCCATTTTAATTAAACTTTGCTAAGATCCCATCGATATCACGGGCTTCATCTTTACCAAATACCTCTTCACCAACTAATACAACAGGTGCTAATCCACAAGCTCCTACGCATCTTAAAGCATCTATTGAATATAATCCATCTAGTGTTGTTTCCCCTGCTTTAATTCCTAATTTATTTTCTAATTCTTTTAAAACTTTATCTGCTCCTCTTACGAAACAAGCTGTTCCCATACAAACAGAGATAGGATACTTCCCCTTAGGAGTCATCGTAAAGAATGAATAAAAACTTACTACTCCATATATTTTAGCTAAAGGTAGATCTAACCTGTCAGCAATAAACTCTTGAATCTCCGTTGGAAGATATCCAAATATTTCTTGAGCCTTATGTAGAACTGATATTAGTGCTCCATTTTTTTCAGGTAATCCAATTATAAATTCATCTAATTGTTTAAAACATTCTTGCTTTAACGTGTTTTTACAAGACATTTTTGCTCCTCCTTCTAATTATAAATCAATTACGTTAACCATAATTTCTTAGTTATTAATTTCACTTTACAATGACATTATACCGTATTTCCACTTTTTTGTTAAGCTCTTTTGCGTCAAAGTGTTTGCAAAACAAACAGTCCAGCCTATATTTAGAGCATCAAACTAATTAATAATTAAGTTGTAATCTTTCAATACTTAAAAACCAAATAACTTTAAAATCTAAAACAAATTGCCTTTTTCTTTTTAAATATCAATTTGTGATCATTTAAATAAACATTTGAAACAAAATTTATCCTTAATGTTATACCATTCTATTTTATAAATACCTTTTTTCTTTTTTCTTAAATTTAAATTAAACTTTTATTCTAAACATTTTTTTTATTTTCTAAGGAAATTATAATTTTTTTAGTTTATATTTTAGCTATTTTCTTTTTCATAAATAATTAAAATTTCATATTCTCTGCTCATTATTTTCAATATACTCTAATTCGTATTTTAATTTCCACTGTATCCGACAAAATACCAGTTATTTTTCTAAAAAATAATTTTTTGCATAAAAAAATAAGGGTTACTACAACTTAATGCTGTAACCCTTATTATTATTTCAAATTTTCATACGCTTCATTTATTTGTTTAAACTTTGCTTCATATTTATTTCTTGTTGTTTCGTCTAAGTTGTTAGCTTTATCTGGATGATATTTTCTTGCCATCCCTCTATAAGCTTTCTTTATTTCTTCTGGAGTGGCATCCTTATTTACTCCTAATTCAGCATAATATTTATCCTTATTTACAACATAACCAGGATGACCGCCATTTGTTTGTCTTTGGTAGTTCCCATAGTTTCCTCCTGCTGCCTGTCTGAAAAAATCCTCAAAATCCTGAGTATTGCCAGAATTTTTACTTTTATAATAATATGTTCTTGTATTTCTTTGAGGCTGCTTTTTTCCAAATATCATCCTCAATACAATCAATATAATAATAACCGGTAAAAATGTAATAAAAGCTGATCCCAAAAAGAAAATTATAACTGAAACTATTGCTATTATCGGTAATGCTCTTAAAGTATTTTTTAATCCTGTAAATAGCAGCGACATTGCAGCTATAAACGCTAATATGTAAATCATTTTTTTATTCCTCCTAGATCTCTCATAAGTTTTTTATAACTAAAGATCTCATCACAATTTTGAACAAACAAATTCTATATCTTTCCTTTTTTATTCCTATAAAATTTATATTTTTAACTCACTAACCTAAATTCATAACACATTTAGTATCTAAACATTATACCTTTATTTACAAAAAGTGTCAAATATATAAAAAAATCAGGAAAAGATCCTGATTAAAATTTTATTTGGTGGAGATAAGCGGGGTCGAACCGCTGACCTCCGCAGTGCAAGTGCGGCGCTCTCCCAACTGAGCTATATCCCCAAATTGAGTTTAGCAAGTTCCTATCCTCCCAAGGGGCTGCCCCCTAAGTACTTTCGGCGTATATGGACTTAACTTCTGGGTTCGGAATGTGACCAGGTGTATCCCCATAGCTATTCTTGCTAAACATATGGCGCTTCTTACAGGACTTGAACCTGTGACAACTCGATTAACAGTCGAGCGCTCTACCAACTGAGCTAAAGAAGCATTTTGAAAGACTTGGCAAGTTCCTATCCTCCCAAGGGGCTGCCCCCTAAGTACTTTCGGCGTTTACGGACTTAACTTCTGGGTTCGGAATGTGACCAGGTGTACCCCCGTAGCTTTTCTTACCAAGCTTACTTTCTTATTGAATATTGTTATCACAAAACCCTTGATTTATTAAATAAATCTTAGTGTTTTGGTGATGACCTTTACGGTTAAACATTCAAAACTATATAATAATGTTTTT